>NZ_JBEORH010000011.1:0-282326 GCF_040302165.1 Nocardioides sp. NPDC127503
GCTGGTCGAGCCGCCGGAGCCGCTAGGCGGAGGCGTGTCGAGACCAACACGGTCCGCTGTCGCGCTCGACGGGATCGTGTTGGTCTCGACACGACGTCGCTCGTCCCTCACGACGTCGGCTCGACCAGCGGGGGAGTCGGCTCGACCAGCGGAGGAGCGAGCGAGATCGAGCAGCGCGTCGACGTCGAGGTGCTCCTCGACGAGGTCGCCGATCAGATCCAGGCGGCGCTCACGGGCGGCCGGGAAGGAGACCGTGGACGGCTCGCGGCCGAGCGTCGCGGCAAGGAACGCGCCGCGCAGCGCGTCGCCCTCCAAGCTGCCGTGCCACATCGTGCCGAAGACCTGCCCCGAACGGGCGCCACCGAGGAACTCCGAAACCCCGTCGCCGCGGGTGATCCGGCCGTGGTGGATCTCGTAGCCGCTCGCCTCGACCCCGAGCGCCGACCCGGTGGGCAGGCGGAGGTTCTTGGCGGGGGTGAAGTCGGTGCGTACGTCGAGCAGGCCCAGCCCCTCGACCTCGGCGACCGAGCCCTCAACACCGTCGGGATCCGCGATCACGCCACCGAGCATCTGGAAGCCGCCGCAGATCCCGAGGAGCGGGCGGCCGCGGCGTACGTGCTCGGTCAGGGCCACGTCGAGGCCGCGCGAGCGGAGCCAGGCCAGGTCGCTGATCGTGGACCGGGTGCCGGGCAGGACGACGAGGTCGGCGTCGGCGACGTCGGCCGGCGAGGAGGCGAAGACGACGTCGAGGTCCGGCTCCAGCCCGAGCGCGTCGACGTCGGTGAAGTTGGAGATTCGGGGGAGGCGTACGACTGCGACCTTGCGGGTGGCGCCGGCTGCCGAACGGCGCCCGTCGAGGTCGAGCGCGTCCTCGGAGTCGAGCCATAGCGACGGCTCCCAGGGCAGCACCCCGAAGACCGGGCGCTGGGTGAGCGACTCCAGCGAGTCGAGCCCGGGCTTGAGCAACCCGGCATCGCCGCGGAACTTGTTGACCACGAAACCGCTGATCAGAGCCTGGTCCTCGGGCTCGAGGAGAGCAAGCGTGCCGTACATCGCCGCGAACACCCCGCCCCGGTCGATGTCGCCGACGACCACGGTGGGCAGCCCGGCATGCCGGGCCAGCCCCATGTTGACGTAGTCCCCGGCTCGGAGGTTGATCTCGGCCGGGCTCCCCGCTCCCTCGGCGACGATGACCTCGAAGCGAGAGGCGAGATCGTCGTACGCAGCATGGGCCGCGATCGCCAGATGCCGGCGCCCCGCCTCCCAGTCGTGCGAGGACACCTCGCCCGCGGGATGCCCCATCAGGACCACATGGCTGCGGCGATCGGAGCCGGGCTTGAGCAGCACCGGGTTCATCGACGGCTCCGGGGTGACCCGCGCCGCCAGCGCCTGCACCCACTGGGCCCGGCCGATCTCGGCAGTCGTCCCGTCCCCTCCTCCGGTGGTCGAGCCTGTCGAGACCACCATCGAGTTGTTGGACATGTTCTGGGCCTTGTAGGGCGCCACCTTGACGCCGCGGCGGGCGAACGCCCGGCACAGCCCGGTCGTCACGACCGACTTGCCGGCATCCGAGGTGGTGCCGGCGACCAGCAGCCCGCTCATCGGCGGGGTGCTCGCAGGAGGTAGATGTCCATCACCCAGCCGGACTTCTCACGCAGCCGGGTCCGAGCCTCCTCGATCGCGGGGACGACCTCGCCGACCGTGCCGGCGACGAGCTCCTCCTCGCGGGTGCCGAGGTTGCCGCCCCACCAGATCCGCCAGTCCTCGAGCCCGGGGAGGTCGACGACCCGGTTGAGCATCACCACGAGGTTGTCGTGCCCGGCCTCGACGGCCTCGAGCACCGCGCGGCCGGTGGTGACGTAGAGCGGACGCCCGACGTCATGGAGCACGAGCCGATGGCGGGCGGCGAGCAGCTGCACCGAGGAGATCCCGGGGATGACGTCGACCTCGACGTCGAGCTGCTCTGCGATCTGGTCGACGACCCGGATCGTGGAGTCGTAGAATGCCGGGTCGCCCCAGACCAGGAAGCCGACGTCGCCGGTGTGCTCTTCGAGCACAGACAGGTAGCGCTCGACCCGGGCACGGTGCCAAGCGGCGACCGCGGCCCGGTACTCCGCGTCGGTCCCGGTGAACTCCTCGCGCCGCTCGCGAGGTGCATCGGCGACCTTGACCACCTGGGCAGGCTGGTCCAGATGGCGGTCGAGCAGCTCCTCGCGGGCCCGCACCAGCGGGTCGGGCATGCCCTGCTTGACCGTGCCCGACTTGTCGGTGACCAGGAAGAAGTCGACCGACCGCATCGCGGTCACGGCCTCGAGGGTGACCTGGTCAGGGTCGCCGGGGCCGACGCCGATGATCTTGATCCGACGCTTGTCAGAAGAGCTCATTCCTCCTCCAAGTCACCTTCGATGTCGAGATAGATCTCCTGCATCGCCGCGACGACCTCGGGGTCGGGCGACTCCCACAGCCCGCGCTCGGCCGCCTCGTGCAGTCTCTCCACGATGCCACGCAGCGCCCATGGGTTCGAGGTCCGCATGAACTCCTGGTTGGTCTCGTCCAGGACGTACTCGCGGGCGAGCTTCTCGTACATCCAGTCCTGCACCACGCCGGCGGTCGCGTCGAAGCCGAAGAGGTAGTCGACGGTCGCGGCCAGCTCGAAGGCGCCTTTGTAGCCGTGGCGCTGCATCGCCGAGATCCAGCGCGGGTTGACCACCCGGGCCCGGAAGACGCGGTTGGTCTCCTCCTGCAGCGTGCGGGTCTTGATGGCGTCGGGGGAGGTGGAGTCGCCGACGTACGCCTTCGGCTCGCTGCCGGTCAGCGCGCGGACGGTCGCGACCATGCCGCCGTGGTATTGGAAGTAGTCGTCGGAGTCGGCGATGTCGTGCTCGGCGGAGTCGACGTTCTTGGCGGCGACTTTGATCCGGCGGTAGTTGGCGCGCATGTCGTCGGCAGCCGGGGCGCCATCGAGGTCGCGGCCGTACGCGAAGCCGCCCCACGCCGCATAGACGTCGGCGAGGTCCTGGTCGGAGCGCCAGTTGCCGGCCTCGATCACCTGCAGGATCCCGGCGCCGTACGAACCGGGCTTGGAGCCGAAGATCCGGGACGTCGCGCGGCGCTGGTCGCCGTGATCGGCGAGGTCCTCGAGGGTGTGCGCGCGGACGAAGTTGTCCTCGGCCGGCTCGTCGAGGTCGGCCACCATCCGGACCGCGTCGTCGAGCATCGAGACGACGTGCGGGAACGCGTCGCGGAAGAACCCGGAGATGCGTACGGTCACGTCGATCCGTGGCCTGCCCAGCTCGGCGAGCGGGATGACGTCGAGGTGCGTGATTCGGCGGGAGGCCTCGTCCCACTCGGGGCGCACCCCGAGCAGCGCGAGCACCTCGGCGACATCGTCGCCGGACGTACGCATCGCGGACGTGCCCCAGACGGAGAGCCCGACCGAGGTGGGGTAGTCGCCGGTCTCGTCCAGATAGCGCTGCAGCAGCGAGTCGGCCATGGCCTGCCCGGTCTGCCACGCCAGCCGCGAAGGC
Source organism: Nocardioides sp. NPDC127503 (assembly GCF_040302165.1). Taxonomy (NCBI): domain Bacteria; kingdom Bacillati; phylum Actinomycetota; class Actinomycetes; order Propionibacteriales; family Nocardioidaceae; genus Nocardioides; species Nocardioides sp. NPDC127503. The sequence continues at coordinate 3,528 of NZ_JBEORH010000011.1, forward strand.
ACCGCGCGCGGGTCGACGGTGTAGAAGTTGCGCCCGGTGGGAAGTACGTTGACGAGCCCTCGCAGCGGCGAGCCCGACGGCCCCGCGGGGACGAAGCCACCGTCCAGCGCGTGCAGGACGGCGGACAGCTCGTCGGTCGTCCCGTTCAGCCGCGGCACGACCTGCTCGGCGGCGAAGACGAGCACCTGCCGCACGGCCGGGTCGTCGTGGAGCGTCTCGGCGACCGCCGGATCCCAGCCGGCCGCGTCCATCCGCTGCACCAGATCCTTCGCCTGGGCCTCGATCTCGTCGACCGCCCGGGTGTCGGCGCCCTCCTTGAGCCCGAGCGCCGCCCGCAGCCCGGGCACGGCACCGCCGACGCCGCCCCAGACCTGCGCGGCGCGCAGGATCGAGAGCACCAGGTTGACCCGCGCCTCACCCTCGGGAGCGGCGCCCAGGATGTGCAGCCCGTCGCGGATCTGGGCGTCCTTGATCTCGCAGAGCCAGCCGTCGATGTGGAGCATGAAGTCGTCGAAGTCGTCGTCCTCGGGCCGCTCCTCCATGCCGAGGTCGCGGTGGAGCTCGGCGGCCTTCATCAGCTGCCAGATCTCGCCGCGGATGGCGGGCAGCTTGGCCGGGTCCATGGAGGAGATCCGGTCGTACTCCTCCATCAGCCCTTCCAGCCGCGCGATGTCGCCGTAGGACTCCGCACGCGCCATCGGCGGCACCAGGTGGTCGATGATCGTGGCGTGCGCGCGGCGCTTCGCCTGGGCACCCTCGCCCGGGTCGTTGACCAGGAACGGGTAGATCAGCGGCATGTTGCCAATGGCCGCATCCGGGCCGCAGGACGCCGACAGCGCGGCGTTCTTGCCGGGCAGCCACTCCATCGAGCCGTGCTTGCCGAGATGGACGACGGCATCGGCACGGAAGCCGTTCTCGAGCCAGCGGTAGGCACCGAGGTAGTGGTGCGACGGCGGCAGGTCGGGGTCGTGGTAGATCGCGACCGGGTTCTCCCCGAACCCGCGCGGCGGCTGGATCAGGATCACGATGTTGCCGGCCTGGAGCGTGGCAAGGACGAGCTCGTCGTTGTCGTTGACGAAGAGCTTGCCCGGCGTCGGCCCCCACGTCTCGACCATCTGTTCGCGCAGGTCAGCGGGGAGATCCGCGGTCCACTTGTCGTAGTCGGCCTTGGAGATGCGTACGTGGGCGTCGGTGAGCTGGGCGTTGGTCAGCCACTCCTCGTCCTGGCCGCCAGCCGCGATCAGCGCGTGGATCAGCGCGTCACCGGCGGCCGTGTCGGCGGCGGCGTCAGCAGCGACGTCGGCGGAGTCGAGGATGCGTACGACCTCGTTGTCCTGCCCGAGGTCATAGCCCTCCTCGCGGAGCCGGCGCAGCATCCGGATCGCGGAGACCGGGGTGTCCAGGCCGACCGCGTTGCCGATCCGGGAGTGCTTGGTGGGGTAGGCGGAGAGGACCAGCGCGAGGCGCTTGTCCGGGTTGGCCGTGTGCCGCAGGCGGGCGTGGTTGACCGCGATCCGGGCGACTCGCGCAGTGCGCTCGGGATCGGCGACGTAGTGGGGGAGACCCTGCTCGTCGAGCTCCTTGAAGGAGAACGGGGCGGTGATGATCCGCCCGTCGAACTCGGGGATCGCGATCTGGTTGGCCGAGTCGAGCGGCGTGACGCCGTCGTCGGAGGCCTCCCACTCCGCGCGCGAGCTGGTCAGGCACAGGCCCTGGAGCACCGGGATGTCGAGCGCCGCCATCCGCTCCACGTCCCAGGCCTCGTCCTCGCCGCCGGCGCTCGCCGAGGCGGGCACCGAGCCACCGGCCGCGAGCACGGTCACGATCAGCGCGTCGAGGGTGCCGAGCGCCTCGTAGAGGTCGTCGGGTGCCGAGCGCAGCGAGCCCGCGAAGACGGGTACCCCGGTGGCCGCGCCGGTCGCGTCGATGGCGTCGGCCAGCGCGTGGGCGAACGCGGTGTTCCCGCTGGTCTCGTGGGCGCGGTAGTAGAGCACGCCGATGCGGGGACGAGTGGCGTCGGCGGGCTCGGGCCGCTCCGCGAACCCCCACGCCGGCACCGTGGCAGGCGGCTCGAACCCGAAACCCGTCAGCAGGACCGTGTCGGAGAGGAACGCGTGCAGTTGGGCGAGGTTGGTCGGCCCGCCCTCGGCGAGATAGCGGTGGGCCTCGGCGGCGACGCCCATCGGGACGGTGGAGTGCTCCATCAGCTCGGCGCTCGGCTGCTGCTCGCCGCCGAGGACCACGACCGGGGTGCCGCGCTCCTTGACGGCGCTCAGCCCGTCCCACAGATCGTTGGGCGAGCCGAGGAGCCGGAAGACGACCAGGTCGGCATCGGCCACGACCTGCTCCAGATCGGTCGCTCGCGACGGGTTCGCCCAGGCGTAGTCGGCGCCGCTGGCACGGGCCGAGAGCAGGTCGGTGTCCGAGGTGGACAGAAGGGCGATGCGTACGCGTGCAGAGTCGGCCATGCCGAGTTCCTCCTAGGGGTTCTCGCCCCGTCGATCGGTCGGATAGCCCGCGGCCAGTGTCTGGCTGTGTCCGTGCCCAGAAGCTGTACGGACGTCACAGTGGCGGAACCGCCCCGGACTCTCACCGGGTTCCTGCGCCACGAGCGTGCTCGCAGCCTACCCCGCGCGCTGCTCGAGCCAGGTCTCGCGGGTGATCTCGTACTCGACCTCTCCGTCGGCATGTCCTGCGAGCGGTTCCTCGAACTCCTGGTGGAAGGAGCGTACGAAGCTCATCCCGACCGACACCATCGTTGCTCGGGAGGCCTCGTTGACCGACATCGTCTGCGCGATCACCCGATCGATCCCGAGCTCCTCGAACCCGTGCCGGAGCAGCTCGAGCGAGCCCTCCTTCGCGTAGCCCTTGTGCCAGTGCCGCTGCGGGAGCCGGTAGCCGAGCTCGGCGGCATCGGTACGCGGCGGGTTGTCGGGCGGCTCGAACATGTAGAGCCCGACGGCCTCACCGGCCGAGAACCCGATCCACTTGCCCAGCGCATCCGTCTCCTTCGCGACCCGGATCCACTTGTGCATCCGCTCCTCGGTCTCCTCCGGCCTGAGCGCGCGGGTGAACAGATGGCGCAGCACCACCGGATCCGAGTTGAGCTCGATCAGGAACGGCAGATGCACTTCGGACAGCGGAACCAGGTCGAGGCGCTCGGTGCGCAGATGGGCTTGCGGCATGGGCCAGACGTTAGCCAGGACGTACGTCGCCAGCACCTGGTTTCTGGGGCGATCAACTCAATTGACAAATCTGTTTGTCAATTGCATCCTGGGTCTTGTGAGCAACGGCATCATCTACGTCGACGAGCCGGACCGGGTGGCCGCGGCGCTGTCGCCTATTCGTCGGCAGCTCCTCGGTCACCTGCAGGAGCCCACGTCGGCCACCCAGCTCGCCGCCGTGCTCGAGCTGCCTCGCCAGCGGGTGAACTACCATCTGCGGGCGCTCGAGTCGGCCGGGTTGGTGGAGCTGGTCGAGGAGCGGAAGCGCCGCGGCTTCGTCGAGCGGATCGTCCGCGCGAAGCCGGGTGCGTTCGTGGTCGACCCATCGGTGATGGGCCGCGGACCCGAGTCCGCTGAGAGCGCGGGGCGGGTCATGGACCAGTTCGCCGCCGACCACCTTGTCGGGGTCGCCGCAGCCACCGTGCGGGATGTGGCCCGCATGCAGGTCAAGGCGGACGAGCAGGGCAAGCGCCTGCTCACGTTCACGATCGAGGCCGCCGTGCGCTTCGCTGACGCCGCCGACGTGCACAGATTCACCGAGGAGCTGACCGAAGCGCTGCGGCGTACGGCCGAGAGCTTCGACAGCCCGACCGGCCGGCAGTACCGCGTGGTCATCGGTGGGCATCCCGCCCCGGCAGCGGTGACCGCCCCATCCGAACAGGAGCAGAGTGATGAATGACATCCAGAGCGGCGAGACGCCGCGGATCGAGGTCACCGCGGCGGCCTCGGCCGATGCCGCGTGGCAGGCGCTGCGGGACCCGGCCGCCATCCGACAGTGGCACGGCTGGGACGCGGATGAGATCGAGGCCGAGATCGACTCGATCTACTTCACCGATGTCGTCGAGGAGGCCGACCGGCGCACCCTGGTCGCCAACGGCGGCGACAGGTTCGACATCCAGCCGGAAGGCGACGGCGTCCGAATCACGCTGACCCGTGCGCCGTTGTCCGGCAACCCGGACTGGGACGCCTACTACGACGACGTCACCGAGGGTTGGACGTCGTTCCTGCATCAGCTTCGGTTCGCGCTCGAGCGCCGGCCCGGCATGACACGCCGCACGTTGTTCTTCGCCGATCGCGGCACCTACTCGGGCACCGTCATCGAGCGGCTCGGCCTCGACGCTGTCGCCGGCCAGCCCCGGGGCAGCCGCCACACAGCGACGATCGCCGGCGAGGACGTGGCCGGCGAGGTGTGGTTCCGCTCGGCGCACCAGCTGGGCGTGACGGTCGACGCATGGGGCGAGGGCCTGCTGGTGATCGCCGGCACGGCGCCGTCGGACGCCGACCCGGCGGGCACCTCGATGGCCATCCTCAGCACGTACGGCCTCGAGGACGCCGACTTCGCGCAGCTCGACACGAGGTGGGCCGGCTGGTGGGCCGATCACCGGGCGGGGGAGTGATCCTCCGCGGCCAGGTGGCGGAGAGCTCGATGGGCGGCGTGGTAGCCGCACATGCCGTGGACGCCGGCGCCGGGCGGGGTGGCGGCGGAGCATAGGAACATCCCGGGAATGCCGGTGTCGTAGCCGGCGAGGGTGGGGCGGACGATGAGCTGGCGAAGCGTGTTGGCGCCGGTGGAGATGTCACCCCCGACGTAGTTGAGGTTGTACGCCGCGTAGTCGGCCGGTGTGGTGACGTGCGTCGCCACGATCTGGTCGCGGAAGCCCGGGGCGAAGCGCTCGATCTGGGCCAGCACCGCGTCGGTGGCGTCGCCCTCGTAGGCGTGCGGGACGTGTGCGTAGGCCCAGACCGGGTTGAGGTCTCCGGCCGAGCGGGACGGGTCCGCGACGTACTGCTGCCCGAGCAGCACGAAGGGACGCTCAGGCATCCGGCCTGCTGCCATCTCCCGCTCGCTGGCCGCCACGTCCGCGATCGACCCGCCGAGATGGACGGTGCCGGCGCGGCCGACCTCCGGGTCACGCCACGGGATCGGCCCGCGGACCGCCAGGTCGAGCTTGTACGCCGCGGGGCCGTGCTGCCACCTCCGCATCGCCCGGCGCGGCCGCTCGGGGAGGGCTTCGCCGACGATGTCGGCGAAGCCGCCGGGGCTGGTGTCGAACAGGGTGACATCCGAGTCAGGAAGGTCGGCGAGGCTGCGGACGGTGGTGCCGGTGACGACGGTGCCGCCCAGCTCCTCGAGCAGCTCCGCCATGGCGAGGGTGATCGCGTGGGAGCCACCCTCGGCGACCGGCCATCCGTAGCGATGTCCGCTGGCCACCAGCATGGTGCCCACGGCGGCCGTGCCCGGGCGGTCCAGCGGCTGGAACGCGTGCGCCGCACACCCGGCGAAGAGTCCCTTCGCCGCCTCCTCGCGGAAGGCCCGCGCGAGCACGGTGGCCGGTGGCGCGGCGCGCATCCCGAAGCCGGCCAGGCGGAACGGATGCCGGGGGACCCGCACGATCGGACCGAGGACATGGTCCGAGATCGCGTCCCAGCCGCGTACGACCGGACCGAACATCTGCTGCCAGCGCTGTCCGTCGGCGCCCAGGCCCGCGGCTGTCGTCTCGATCGAGCGGTGCAGGAGCGCGGCCGCTTCGTCATCGAGCGGATGGGCGAGCTCGATCTCGGGAAAACGCCAGGTCAGGCCGTACTTATCCAGCTCGAGGTCACGGAGGAACGGTGAGGCCAGGCCGAGCGGATGGATGGCCGAGCAGATGTCGTGGCGCAGCCCGGGCAGGGTCAGCTCGGCGGTGCGCGTGCCACCGCCGACGGTCTCCGCGGCCTCGAGGACCGTCACCTTCACGCCCTGCTGAGCGAGCACGATCGCAGCCGCCAGCCCGTTGGGGCCGGCGCCTACGACGGTCGCGGAATGCGGCTTCATGGGACCAATCCAACCAGCGGGGCCGGTCACTCGTTCAGGCTCCGTCGTTCAAGACCCGGTTGGCGACGGCGAAGGCGGTGTTGGCGGCTGGAACGCCGACGTAGATCGAGGTCTGCAGGAGCACCTCGATGATCTCCTCGCGGGTCAGCCCGTTGGTGAGCGCGGCGCGAAGATGGAACTCGAGCTCCTCGAAATGGCGGCCGGCGACCAGGGCGGTGAGCACGCCGATCGAGCGGTCCCGGCGGGCGAGGCCGGGGCGGGTCCAGATCGTGCCCCAGGCGTAGCGCGTGATCAGGTCCTGGTAGTCGCGGTTGACGTCGGTGATCGCGGCGGTGGCTCGGTCGACGTGGGCGTCGCCGAGCACCTGGCGGCGTACGTTCATCCCGGCCGCGTAGGCGGGGTCCGACGCGGTCACGTGGGAGGTGATCAGGGTGGAGACGGCGTGCGGGGCCTCGGCGGGAGCGAGGTGGGCGACGGCGTCGAGGGCGACGAGGCGCCCGTTGCGCACCCCGACGGCGATCTCCTCGAGCGAGGAGGGCGGGGTCGGGGCGTCGTCGACACCAGCGATCGCCAGAACCGGGGCGGCGACCTCGGCGAGCCGGCCGCGGACGTCGTACGCCGCCAGCGCCTCGCAGACCAGCGCATAGCTCTCCGCGTCGGCGTCGCGCAGCGAGTGGAGCAGGGCACCGCCCCGGGCGGGCTCGCGCTCGAGGAAGCCGGGCGCGAACCAGCGCTGGGTGGAGCCGGCGATCTGGGAGGCGGTGCCGGCGGCGCGTACGGTCTTCGCGCGGTCGTTCCAGCCCTCGGGCTCGCCGATCTTGGCGCCGGTGTTGGTGAGCACCGCGGCGCTCACCCGGGTGGGTGCGTCGAGCAGGAGCTGGAGGCCGACGGCCCCGCCGACCGAGTCTCCGGCGTAGGCGAAGGTGCCGTGGCGCTCGCCGCGGTCGGTGAGGATCCGGTCGACGCAGGCGAGCACGCCCGCGGCGAGGTCGGCCATGGAGAACGCCTCGGTGGTGGGGGCGCCGTGGCCGTGGCCCGGGAGCTCCCAGCCGATGACGTGGAAGCTCTCCGCGAGCAGTTCGGCGGTGGCGGCCCAGAGCGCGGTCACCGAGGTGCCGAGGGACGGGCCCACGACCAGGAGCGGCTTGCTCGGGTCGCCGGCCAGCTCGACAGGGGTGGTCCTCGGCGTCATGAAAGGTCCTTCCAGATTTCGTGGGCACGGGCGACGGTCGTGTCGATGAGGGCGTCGGCGGCGCCAAGATAGTCGTCAAGCCCTGCGGCGGCCTTGGTCCCGGCAAGGATCTCGCCACCGACGAACCCGGTCAGCGAGCGCTGCTCGGCCAGCAGGTCCGCTCCGGCGGCTTCGGCGGTGGCGCGCATCCGTGCCGCGTCGACGCGGACGCCGGCGAGAAGCTCAGTGGTCTGCGAGGCGGCGACGACGCTGCGGCGGGCGAGGGTCTGCAGGGTCTCCCACTCGACGTGCCAGGCGCCGTCGGGACGCTCGTCGAGGTAGGTCGCCGCGGCGGTGTGAAGCGTCGCGGCCAGCGGGGGAGCGGCGAGCGCGTGGCGGCGGACGAGGACCGAGAGCACCGGGTTGGACTTGTGCGGCATGGTCGAGGAACCGCCGCGCCCCTCACCGGCCGGCTCGGCGAGCTCGCCGATCTCCGGGCGGGTCAGCAGAGTGATGTCGGTGGCGATCCGGCCCCAGGTGTCGGCCGCGGTGACCAGCGCGTCGGCGGCCGCGGTCAGCGGGGCGCGGTTGGTGTGCCAGGGAGTTCGCGGGAGCAGACCGAGCGTGGACGCCGTGGTCGCGGCCGCCTCTTGAGCGGCGGCGACGGGATCGCCGAGACCGCGGAGCCGGGCCAGGCCGACGACCGCTGCCAGGGTGCCCGCCGCGCCACCGATCTGGGAGGGCAGTGACGTACGCGTCCGGCGGAGGGCCTCGGCGGCATCGCTCAGGCCGGAGAGCCAGGTCGCGGCCTTGAGCCCGAAGGTGATCGGCACCGCGTGCTGGGTCAGGGTGCGGCCGGACATCACCGTGGCGCGGTGGTCCCGGGCGAGACCGACCAGTGAAGCGGCCTGCGCGGCGAGCTCGTCCTCGACCCGGTCGAGCACGTCGGCGAGACAGAGCACCAGCGCGGTGTCGACCACGTCCTGGCTGGTCAGACCCTTGTGGAGCCACCGCGCGGCCTCACCGTCGAGCCGGGTACGCAGCAGCTTCACCAGTCCGATGACCGGGTTGCCCCCGGCCTCAGCACCCTCGGCAAGCCCTGGGACATCGTCCGCGGAGATCAGGCCGGCCAGCGGCGTACCTGCTTCCTCCGGGGCGATCCCGGAGGAAGCGATCGCGGCCAGCCAGGACTCCTCGACCCGCACCATCGCGGCGAGGTAGGCGGCCTCGGAGAAGAGATCCCCGGCACGCTCCTCGCCTGGCCACAGCAGCGACATTCGACTCCTCAGTCGTAGGTGAGAAAGGTGGTCTCGCGGTCGCCCTGCAGGTGGATGTCGAATCGCAAGCCGGTTGCGTCCGCAGTTGCCACCAGCGTCGCACGCTCGTCCTCGGACAGCGACACCAGCAGGGCGTCGCCGGCGTTGGCCGGGTGCTCGGGCAGATAGATCCGGGTGTGCAGCTTGTCGAGCAGGCCGCGGGCGAAGACGGTGAGTGCGAAGAACGGCGCTGCGCCCTCCGCGGACGGACCGGGAAGCACCGTCGAGAAGGTGTAGTACCCGTTCAGGTCGGTGTCGGCGCGGCCCCAGCCGGTGAAGGTCCAGCCGTCGCGGTGCAGCGAGCCCTCGGACTGCGGGACGTTGCCGTCGGCGTCGGTCTGCCAGATCTCGAGGAGCGCGTCGGGGATCGGGTTGCCGGCGCCGTCGTAGACCCAGCCGTGCAGCCGGATCGAGCCGGGGCTGCCGGGTGGGACCAGGTCGGCGTCGCCTTCGTAGGGGAGCGCGTAGCCGAAGAAGGGGCCGATCGTCTGGCCTGGCGTCGGGATGGTCACAGGTCGCCCTCCTCGGGCTCGGTCCAGGTGCGGCTCGGGCCGGTCAGGACGATGTCCCAGTTGTAGCCCATCGAGTATTCGGGGGTGGAGAGGTCGTGGTCGTACGTCGCCACCAGGGCGTCACGAGCCTTCTGGTCCGTGATCGACTGGTAGATCGGATCGAGCGCGAAGAGCGGGTCGCTGGGGAAATACATCTGCGTGATCAGCCGCTGCGTGAACGCGCGGCCGAAGAGCGAGAAGTGGATGTGCGCCGGACGCCAGGCGTTGATGTGGTTGCCCCACGGGTACGGGCCGGGCTTGATCGTCTGGAACCGGTAGCGCCCCTCGGAGTCGGTGATGCAACGGCCGACGCCGGTGAAGTTGGGGTCGAGCGGCGCCGGGTGCTGCTCGCGCTTGTGGATGTAGCGGCCCGCCGAGTTGGCCTGCCAGATCTCGACGAGCTGGTTGCGCACGGGGCGCCCGTCGCCGTCGGTCACGCGGCCGCTGACCGTGATCCGCTCGCCGATCGGCTCGTTGCTGCCGCCGATGGTCAGGTCCGCCTCGAACGGGTCCACGTCGGAGTTCCCGAAGCACGGGGCCCACAGCTCGATGGTCTCGGGGTCAGCATGGCGCGGGTCCTTGGTGGGATGGCGCAGGATGCTGGACCGGTAGGGCGGGTAGTCCAGCAGCGGCTGACGTACGTTCTGACCCGCGGAGTCGGCCTCGATGCTGAGCTTCTCGAGCTGGGCGATCTCGGCCGAGAGGTCCGCCTGGGTCTCGACTGGCTTCTTGGTGGGCGCTGTCACGCCCCGAACGCTAGGTGTCGGAGGCGTACGATGAAAGCACGAACTTCCGCTGAGCGAAAGAGGTGGGCAGATGGCAGGAGGCAGTGGAGGCCGTACGGTCGCCTCCCGCGTCCTCGGCCTCATCGGCGCCTTCGACGCCGGTCATCGCCGGCTCACCCTGAGCGAGCTCGCCGCCCGCGCGGACCTCTCCCTCCCGACCGCCCACCGGCTGGTCGCCGAGCTGGTCGAGTGGGGTGCGTTGGTACGGGACGAGGAAGGGACGTACGCCGTCGGCCGCCGGCTGTGGGACGCCGGCCTGCTCGCCCCGGTCGCCACCGACCTGCGCTCGGTCGCGGCCCCGTTCCTCCACGACCTCTACGGCGCGACGCTGGAGACGGTCCACCTGGCCGTTCGCGAGGACGATCACGTGCTCTACCTCGAGACCCTCCGCGGCACCCGCAACGTACCCATCGTCTCCTCGGTCGGCTCCCGCCTGCCGATGTACTCCACCGGCGTCGGCAAGGTGCTCCTGGCCCATGCGCCCGAGGACGTACGCAACCGGGTGCTGGCCGGCCCGCTCAAACCGTTCACCCGCCACACCATCACCACCCCGGGTCTGCTGCGGCGCCAGCTCGACCGGGTGATCACCGAGGGCTATGCGACCACCGCCGAGGAGATGACCCTCGGCGCCTGCTCGGTCGCGGTCCCGATCACCACCGGCGCCGGCGTCGTCGGCTCCCTCGGCATCGTCGTCTCCGACCTCCGCCGCAACCGCCTCCGCCTCGTCTCCGCCCTCAAGGTCGCGGCCCAGGGCGTCTCCCGCGCCCTGCCATAGCCGCCCGCTGGTCGAGCCGTCGGAGCCGCTAGGCGGAGACGTGTCGAGACCAACACAGTCGATTCGGCGCCACCGGAACCGTGTTGGTTTCGACACGCTCGCTGGCGCTCGCGGCTCAACCAGCGGAGCCGGGCGGTTACGCCGTGGGGTACCTTGCCGAGGTGACGATCCGGACCCCAGACGACAACGTACGCAACCAGGCAGCCGAGCGGCTGGGCGCACTGGCGACGCCGCCGGGAGCCCTGGGCCGCCTGGGCGAGCTGGCGGTCTGGGTGGCCGCGTGCCAGGGCGAGGTGCCGCCGCGACCGATCGAGAACGTACGTTTGGTGATCTTCGCCGGTGACCACGGCGTCGCCCAGCACGGGGTCTCGGCGTTCCCGCCGGCGATCACGGGCGCGATGGTGCGTACGTTCCTGGGTGGCCGGGCCGGAGTCAGCGCGCTCGCGAAGGCGCACGGTGTCCAGGTCCGGGTGCTCGACCTCGGCGTCGACGAGGAGTTCGAGGACCTCGACGCGACGACCCGAGAGGCGCTGACCCAGCACAAGATCCGGCGCGCGAGCGGTGCGATCCACCTCGAGGACGCGCTGAGCGCCGAGGAGACCCGGGCCGCGCTGGAGGCTGGCGCCGTGGTGGCCCGCGAGGAGATCGCCGCCGGTGCGCAGCTGCTGATCAGCGGCGACATGGGCATCGGCAACACCACGCCCGCGGCCGCGATGGTGGCCGCTGGGCTAGGACTGCCCGCGAGCGAGGTCACCGGTCGCGGCACCGGCATCGGTGACGACGCGCTGCGGACCAAGACCGACGTCATCACCGCGGCCCTCGGCCGTGCCGGCGAGCGTGCCGGCGACCCGATCGAGACCCTCGCCGCGCTCGGCAGTGCCGACCTCGCCGCGACGACCGGCTACCTCCTCGAGGCGGCCCGCAGCGGCACCCCGGTCCTCCTCGACGGCCTGATGAGCGTCGCCTGTGCCCTCACCGCCGACCGGATCGAGCCCGGTGCCGCGACCTGGTACGCCGCCGGCCACCGCTCCACCGAGCCCGCCCAGTCGATGGCTCTGGAGAAGCTCGGCCTCGAACCGCTGCTCGACCTCGACCTACGGCTCGGCGAAGGCTCCGGCGCCGTCGCCGCAGTGCCGGTCGTACGCAGCGCCGTCGCGCTGCTGCGCGACGTCGCCCTGCTCTCCGAGCTCGCTCCAGGAGACCCTGCCTGATGCTCGTGCGGGACGCCTGGCGTCTCGCGGTCGGCACGCTGACCGCGATGCCCGTGCCTCCTCCCGAGCACGTCGATCGCCGTCGAGCCGCAGTGGCGATGGTGGTCGCGCCGTTGGCTGCGTTGCCGCTCGCACTGGGGGCTGCCGCTATCGCACTCCTGGGGCAGCTCATCGACCTACCGCACCTGGTCACCGCCCTGCTGGCGATCGGCGTCGTGGTCGCCGGCAACCGGGCGCTCCATCTCGACGGCCTCGCCGACACGGTCGACGGCATGGCGGCGTCCGACGACCGCGAGCGCTCGCTGGCGGTCATGAAGTCCGGCACCTCCGGCCCTGCCGGTGTCACCGCGATCGTCCTGGTCCTCGGTCTCCAGGTGGCGGCGCTGGCCTCCGTGCTGGGAGCCGGGACCGTACGCTCTGCGGTGCTCGCCGCGGTCGCGGTTTGCGCCTCGCGCGCAGCCCTGGCGCTGTGCTGCACCCGTGGCATCAGGCCGGCCCGCGAGGACGGTCTGGGGCGTACGTTCACTCAGACCCTTCCGCCCCTCGTCACCGTTCTCGTCTGGGCCGTCGCCGCTACCGTGCTCGCCTGCGTCGGCGCGTGGGCCGGACTGCCGTGGTGGCGAGGAGCGCTCGCGGTCGCCGTCGCCGCGGTCGTCGTCGGCGCGATCGTGCTGCGGGCGGTCAAACGGTTCGGGGGAGTGACCGGTGACGTCTTCGGGGCGGCCGTCGAGGCGGCTTTGGCAGCGCTGCTCGTCGCCTTGGCCTGACGCGCCCCGCTGGTCGAGCCGGATTCGTGAGGGACGAGCGAATCCGTGTCGAGACCAACACGTGCGCTCCGCGCTCGATGGGACCGTGTTGGTCTCGACACGCTCGGCCGCAGGCGGCCTCGCGGCTCGACCGACGGGGTGGCTAGAGCTTCAGGACCCGTCCGGCGATGACGAGATGCACCTCGTCGCACGCCGCGGCCAGCCGTTGGTTGACCAGCCCGAGCAGGTCGCGGAAGAGGCGGCCCGAGCGATGGGCCGGCACGACTCCGAGGCCGACCTCGTTCGTCACCAGCACGACATCGCCGTTGTGCTGCTCCAGCACGGCAGCCGCGTCCTCGACCAGCGCCGAGACCGCCGCGGTGGCCTCCTCCGACGTGGCCTCCCACAGCTGGCGGGAATCCATGAGGGCCGTGAGCCAGGTGCCCAAGCAGTCCACAATCACCGCGTCGTCGTTGGTCAACCCCTCGGCCAGCGCCCTCGCGAGATCCCGCGACTCGACCGTACGCCACCCCTCAGGCCGCCGAGCCCGATGCGAGGCCAGCCGTGCAGCCCAGTCAGGATCCGGCTCCTCCTCGACCGTCGGCCCCGGCGCGACGTACGCCACCGAAGGCGCCGCCGCGAGCAGCGACTCAGCATGCCGCGACTTCCCCGACCGGACGCCACCTGTCACCAGAACCTTCACGGGGCAAGCGTAGGTCGGCCTTCAGGCTTTGGAGTTCGCGACGCTGATCGAACTTGCGTGGCAAGCGCGACGAACGCGATGAGAGATGCTGCTGTGATCGCGATCGGGAGCGAGGCCAGCGTCGTGATGCCCCCGATTGCGGGCGTGAGCGCGATGGTTGCTACGCGCATGATCCAGTTGACCCACGTCACGCCCGCGTGGGCCTTGAGGCCTGGCAGCGCGTCGGCACCGGCGAAGGCGAGCGGCACTGTGATCGCGCAGCCGACACCCGCCAGCGCGAAGCCTGTCAGCGTCAGCGCGACCCAGGGGCTCCACGCGACCATGATGAGTCCACCCGCGATGAAGATCAGACTGGTGACGACTGCCGGCTTGTTGCCGACTCGATCGATGAAACGATCGCCGAGGATGCGCCCGACGAACTGAGCTACCAGGAGCACGCTCAACCCGATGCCCGCCATCGACGTGGGCATGCCGCGTTCGGCAGCGAGAAACACCGCTGACCAGTTGTTGCCGACATCCTCAACCGCGACCCCTGCCAGGGCGACGAGCGCGAGCGGGATGAGGAGCCACAACGCACGCCGCTCGAGAGAGCCGGATGCGTTCTCGTCCTCCGTGCCGGCATCACGATCGGGAAGGAACGAACGTGCAGCCCAGGCCATCGCGATCCCGCACAGAACTCCCCATGCACCGAGGTGGATCGATAGCGGCACTCCCGCCGAGGCTGCGAACGTACCGACGAGCCCTCCGGCGGCGGCGCCGATACTCCACCCTGCGTGCATCGAGGACAACAAGGAGCGGCCGTAGGCCTCCTGGACGCACAGGCCCTGGGAGTTCTGCGCCACATCGACCACGGCGTCTCCGTACCCGGCCAAGACCAGCCCGGCAATGAATAACCAAGGATCACCGGTCGCGACACCGACGGCGGCGAGCAACAGTGCGAGAGCCACCCACACGGTGCCGAGGGAGGTCACCCTTTGGCTACCCCAGCGTCGGAGGAACGCTCCTGGCATGTGGAAAGCACCGGCAGCGCCGATCATGAACCCGGCGACGAGGAGCCCGAACACGCCGGCATCGACGCCCAGGGTGTCTTTGACCTCGGCGTAGCGGGCGAGCAACGTGGCAGGGAGTGCCCCGTTCGTGGCGAACGCAACCATCGTCGCCGTGCGCGCTCGCCGATTGATCCGTGACTGTTGCATGCCCGGCACTCTCGCGCTTGAATCGAACACATGCAACGTTCGGTTCGCCTTAAAACGATCATCAACGCCGTGCGAGTGTCGGGTGGTGCCCGTGTCGGAGAACTGGCGCGTGCAACGGGGGCGTCGACGATGACGATCCGACGAGACCTGTCCGAACTCGAACGTCAAGGGATGCTGCGCCGCACCCACGGAGGCGCGATCACTCTGCCCGCACGGGGCACGCGACTGCCCTACAGCATGCGGATCGACAGCGAGGTCGAGCAGAAGCACGCCATCGCCACAAGCGCTGCTTCGCTGATCCCCGATGGCGCGAGCGTGATCATCGACACCGGCACGACCTGTGCCGCCGTCACGCAGGCGCTCGCTGGGCGTGACATCACAGCACTCGTGCTCTCGGTGCCCGCCGCATCAGCGCTAGGGAGTTGCCCCGGCGCACGGATCGTCACCCCCGGAGGGGAGCTCGACCTCGACGAGCTCGCCTGGACGGGGCACAGGGCCATCCGCGAGATACGCGAGTTCCGAGCCGACTACGCCGTGATCGGCGTCTGCGCCTGGGACGAGGAGGCCGGGCTGACCGCAACCTCCGCGCACGACGCCGATGTCAAGAAGGCGATCATCGACTCAGCCCAGCGCGTCATCGCGGTCTCGACCACAAACAAGATCGGAACCTCAGCGACGTTCACTGCGTGCCCGACCGATCGAATCCATGTGCTCGTGACTCAGAACCTCCCCAGCGAAGCCAAGACATGGATGACCATTGCCGGGATCGAGATCATCGACAACGGATGAGCTCGACCGGCCCCGTCAGTCCCACCGACACCCCTTAGCCTTTCGTCCATGACCCCAGAGCGCATTGCGCTGATCTCGGACGTACACGGCAACCTCACCGCCCTGGAAGCCGTTCTCGCAGACATCGAAGCACGAGGAATCACCAGGATCTTCAACCTCGGCGACTACGTCGGCAAGGGCCCGAGAGGTCGAGAGGTCGCCGAGATCTGCCGAGAGCGGTGCGAGGTCAACATCCTCGGCAACTGGGAGGACTTCCTGCTCACCCCCGAGCCCGACTTCGGCCGCGAGTCGGTCGGGCTGATGTGGTGGCGGCTGCAGGCGTGGGAGCAGGCCGAGTGGCTGCGTACGCTCCCGTTCTCCCACGACTTCACGATGAGCGGCCGGCGGATCAGGCTCTTCCATGCCTCCGAGGAGACGGTCCACCGCCGGGTCAGGTTCGACCATGACGAGCAGGAGTTCCTGGGCCTGTTCCAGAACACCGAGGCGACCGGCCTCGACGTACCGGAGCCGGACATGGTCGGCTACGCCGACACCCATGATCCCTACTACGAGACCGACCGGGACCGGCGCACGGTCTTCAACACCGGCAGCGTCGGCAACTGCATGAGCGACCCGACCCCGGTCTACGTCATCCTCGAGGGCGTGATGGACAGCGACCAGGAGGCTCCGTTCGGCATCCAGTGGGTCCGGGTCCCCTACGACGCGGAGGCCGAGCTCGCGTACGCCGCTGACGTCGGGATGCCGGAGCTCGACGAATACACCTACGAGCTGCGTACGGGTTTCTACCGCGGCAACCTCAGGAACGACGAGCAGCCGACCTACCACCGAAAGGGGTAGATCGGCTCTTCGCCGTCACTGAAGCGCTCAACTGATCTTGCGCCGGTAGACAGCCATGGCGGCGACGTACGAGACGACCAGGATGCCCACGCACCAGGCCAGCGCGACCCAGATGTCGTCACCGACCGGCTGGCCCGCGAAGAGCGCCTGGATGGTGTTGACGATCGAGGTGACCGGCTGGTTCTCGGCGAAGGCGCGCACCGGACCGGGCATCGTCTCCGTCGGCGCGAACGCCGAGCTGATGAACGGCAGGAAGATCAGCGGGTAGGAGAACCCGGTGGCCCCCTCCATGGTCTGTGCCGCCAGCCCGGGGATGACCGCGAGCCAGGTCAGCGCCAGGGTGAGCAGTGCCAGGATCCCGGCGACCGCGAGCCAGGCGCCCAGGTCCGCCGAGGTGCGGAACCCCATCACGAACGCGACGCCCAGGATGATCACCATGGTCAGCATGTTAGCCACCATCGAGGTCCCGACATGCGCCCACAGCACCGCCGAGCGGGCGATCGGCATCGACTGGAACCTCTCGAAGATCCCGCTCTGCATGTCGGTGAAGAGCCGAAGTGCGGTGTACGCGATGCCCGACGCGATCGCCATGACCATGATCCCGGGGAGCACATAGTTGACGTAGTTGTCGGTGCCGGTCCGGATCGCCCCGCCCAGCACGTAGACGAAGAGCAGCATCATCGCGATCGGGGTGAGCGCGGTGGTGATGATCGTGTCCGGGCTTCGGGTGATGTGCCGCAGCGAGCGGCCCAACAGGGTGCCGGCATCGGCGAAAGCGTGCTTGGTCATGACTGTGCTCCTCGATTGGTAGAGCCGGTGAGTGAAAGGAAGATCTCTTCGAGTGACGGCTGCTTCTCGACGTACTCGACCTTGGCCGGCGGCAGCATCGCCTTGAGCTCGGCGAGCGTGCCGTTCGCGATGATCGTCCCGCCGTGAAGGATCGCGATCCGGTCGGCGAGCTGCTCGGCCTCTTCCAGGTACTGCGTGGTGAGCAGGACGGTCGTGCCCTGCGCGGTCAGCTCGCGAACGACCCGCCACACCTCCAGGCGTGCCTCTGGGTCCAGCCCGGTGGTCGGCTCGTCGAGGAAGATCACCGACGGCGAGCCGATCAGCGACATGGCGATGTCCAGGCGCCGCCGCATGCCACCGGAGTACGTCGCGACCTTCCGGGCGCCCGCCTCGACCAGGTCGAAGCGCTTCAGCAGCCCGTCGGCGACGTCGCCGGGGGAGGGGAGATGCCGCAGCTTCGCGACCAGGATCAGGTTCTCCCGCCCGGACAGGATCTCGTCGACCGCCGCGAACTGGCCGGTCAGCGAGATCGCCTCCCGCACCCGCTGCGCCTCGTCGACGACCGATGCGCCCTCGACCAACGCGGCGCCGGCATCAGGTTTCAGGAGCGTCGAGAGGATGCGTACGGCTGTGGTCTTTCCGGCCCCGTTGGACCCGAGCAGCGCGAAGATCGTGCCCCGCGCCACCTCGAAGTCGACGCCCCGCAGAACCTGGTTGTCCTTGTAGGACTTCTCCAACCCTCGTACGGAGATGGCAGCTGTCGCGCTCATGACTCGTCCTCCTCGTGGCTCTGCTCATTTGTGATGGTCTCGATGGCCTCGTTGAGCCGGGCGCGCTCCTTCTTGATCCAGGCGCCCTCGGAGTAGTTCCTGGCGAACTCCTCGGCGAACTCCACCGGGTTGTCGCCGACGATCGCGCTGACCGGAGTGCCGTCGGCGGCGGCCTGCTCGAAGAGCTCGAGGAGGTCCTCGGCCATCGCCGTCACGATCGCGCCGTCGGCGATGCCGGCGGAGTACATCAGGTAGCGCTCGACCGCGTCGTGCGCCTTGCGGTGGTTCTCGGGCAGCTGCTGCTTGCGGGCCTTGAGCTGCCGCCAGCGCTTCTTCAGCTCGAGCTCGCCGACGACGGCCTCGAACATTGATCGGATCGACATGCCTTACTTCCCTTCCGTACGGAGGTTCTCCAGCCGTTCGGCCAGGAACCCCCAGGTGGTCCAGAACTCTTCGAGGTACTTCTCGCCGTCTGTGTTGAGCGAGTAGACCTTCCGCGGCGGCCCCTTCTCGGACGGCCGCTTTTCGACGTCCACCAGTCCGTTCTTCTCGATCCGGACCAGCAGCGCGTAGACCGTGCCCTCGGCGATCTCGGTGAACCCCTGGCTCCGCAGCCAGGTCGTGATCTCGTATCCGTACGCCGGGTTGCCGGTCAGGAACGCCAACACGATCCCCTCCAGCGTCCCCTTGAGCATCTCGGTCATCTGCTTGCCCATCGGGCACCTCCTTCCACTACTCAGTGTTGCTGACTACCAGTACATAGTAGCGCTGAGTAGTGGCGCTGGGTCAAGTCCTAATCGCAAGCAGAAATGCCAGCGGCGCTGGTGCGACGGTTGTGGCCGTCGCACCAGCGCCGCTGGTCGCGTGGTGCCTGCCCTTCATCCCTCTGTCGGTAGCGTGGGAGCCCCTAGTGAGGGTTGGGCGTCAAGGGTTGCGTGGAACCAGCTCTCCACCGTCAAACCATGGACCCTCCAAGTCCTCGGAGATCGCTCGGAGGTATGCACTCCCAATCGGGGGAGAGTCTGTGTCGAGCCACTCATAGACCTGCTCGATAGTGTCCGGCTCTTCAAGCGGAGGTCGTTTCTTCAACCCGGGCGAAAGCAGTTCGGGCGGCGAATTCAGATAGGTCGCGGCGATGATGGACCGCAGGATCAGTTCCCTGCCTGGAGTTACCTGAACCTCGCCGGATCCGCTGGCTACACGCGCAGCGACATCTTCGACCGTTGCTTCGGCTTCGTAGCCATCCACCCCAAGGGCGGTTGCCAGCGCTCCAGTGGCAAGCGCGGTGTCATGAAGGGAGCTGTCCAAAGCGGCCTCAGTCGAGTCATTGCGTCTTCCGGCGACGTACCGCTTCGTCGCTGCTGCTGCCTCATCGACCGTAGCGGCTGAGACTGTGTCCAGAACTTCGGTCCGTAGGGCCTCATCCCTCTGTAGCTCTGAAACGACTCGGAGCATCGACCCCGGCTCGACGTCGAGGGAACGAGCTCCCCCGTTGTCAGAGATTGTCGCCCGAACCTGTTGCATGTTGGCGTTCAGTAACTCGGCAAGGGGCGCAAGGTCAGCGTCATCGACTTGCGCATCTTCGTGCTTGTCCAAGTAGCTGGCGAGATCGCTGATCGTCTCTGCGGATGCGTCGTGACGGAGCTCATCCTTCAAGTCGCTACTCAGCGATGTCGGTTGCGGGTCTGCCTCGCTGCATGCGGAAAGGGTCAGGGCAAGGGCTGCGATTGGTATCAGAAACTTCATCATGGGTTCGCCAGTTTGTGCGCTTGGTCGTAGCCCTCAGCGTATTGGCCCTCGGTCTGTTCGGCGATGCCCGGGATCTCGTGCGCAGGAACCCCTTGGGTCTGAAGGGTCTCTGCGATGAGCGCCTTCGCCATCTCGTTTCGTTTCTCGATCAGCTCACCCATGTCGTACGTGGTTTGCCCGGCGTGGTCGTGCAGATTGGCCTTCTCCCACGAATCGATCGCGCTGTTGATGCCGGTGTCAAGCGCCCAGCCGAGGCCAGGAACGGCCTTCGAAGCAGCGTCTGTTGGCAATTGGCCTGCGATGAAGCGGGCGACACCAGCCTTTTGGGACACGTCGTCATTGTGTTCGCCGTCCTTGGTGAGCGTATCCAGGATGTCTGCCTTGTTTGCGCCGTAGTCGAGCGCTCCGAGAATGTCTCCCATGCCGCCAGCATGTTGGCTCGCGATGACTGCCGCATCGTCCGTGTGGCCCTTGAGGTCTTCGATCATCTGACGCTGGGCTTCCGCATACTCCGCCTGCCGGACCGTCTCGTATGCCTCTGGATCCTTGCCGAGGTCAAGCAGGAACCGCCGCATGTCACCCTCGGAGTAGGTGGTTCCGAATGGCCCGGACTTGCCGCCCTCAGTGATGGTTGAGCTGGACATCGACTCGTGAAGCGTCTCCAAGTGGAAGCCGAAGATTTGTCCGAGATCAGCGCGCAGTTCAGGGCGGATCGCATCCACGTCGGCTGGGTTCTTGGTCTTGTCCTCGTTGTCTTGGCTGAGCGCGTCGTCTTGCGCAGTTGACGTCACGATGTCGTCGAGGAGGTGTCCGATCTGCTTGCGGTCGCCTTCGTCGATGGTGTCGTCCATGGTTGCGGCCTTCAGTGCGTCCCCGAGCGCCGAAGACCCCGTTGGCCCTTCGCCGATCGGGTGGTCCAGCGGGCGACCCTGCCAGGCGATCTCATCCGAGGGCCAGGCCCGATCGGTGAGCAGGTAGTCGGTCCGACGTATCTCGCCAGAACCCATGTCGACGTTCGGGCCGTCGAAGAAGTCGCGCGCGGCGTCGGGATTGTTCGCGAAACCGTCGAGGAGCGCACCCATCGGGTCCCAGCCAGCGGGGTCTTCTTCGCCGGAGCCGCCGGTCCAGTCGAGGCGATTGCCCTCGAGGTGGTTCAGATCCGGGCCGTTGGTCAGGCTGCCCATGGTGTTGCCCCCGACGACGCGACCGTCCTCGTCCATGATCGGGAAGCTCCACGGCGATGCGCCGCCGTGTTCGCGGGCGAACCTTCCTTCGAAGTCCAGCATCCCGGTGCCCACCTCGTTGAGGAGGTATCCACTTTCAGCCGAACGCAGAAGGGGACCCAGTACCTGGAATCCGTAGGCCTTGTTCGGGGCGCCGCCGTCGATGCCCTGGTAGCCGACGGACATGACGTCGTCACCCTTGGCGACGAGTTGCGAAACCCATTCCGAGGAGACGTGGGCGTCGGTGCCGGCTTGGCCGTCCTCCTTGAGGCCGGCAGTGCCGGCGGAGAGCGTCTCTCCGAGGTTCTTCTGGAGGAGCCCGATCTGCTTGGTCAGATCTTCGTTGATGCTGTTGTGATAGTAGGTGCTGCTGTCGGGGAAGTTGTCGTCGTCCTGCATCTGGGCGACGTACCCGTTGAGCTTGAGAAGCCCCTCCGGGCCGAGATCGTTGAGGAATGCGGTCGATACGACTGGATGCTCGCCGTAGGACTCGAACATCGCATTCAGCTTGGCGACCTTCTCCGGGTCGAACTTCCAGTCCCCGTCGATGTAGAGACTGGTGTCGTTTGGGTCGGTGATTGCTGAGGTGGCATCGGCGAGCGCACGCCCCAGTTCCTGCTGCTGGTAGGTGGAGAGCGCGTCGACATAGCCGTCGTACTTGTCCGGGTCGGCGAGCATCTTCTCGACGAGTTGGTCGGTGGAAAGGTTGCGCAGTTCGGGCGGCAAGCTGGCATCTTCGATGGAGCCATCGCCGCCGTCGTAGTCGCCCTTCTTCGCAGAGTTGAGGACGGAAGCCAAGCTGCTCTCGGCGGCCTCGGCATCACCCAGCGCGCGAGCGATGTCATCGGCGAGGTCGTCCCTCAACCCTTTATCTTTGTTGGGGTCCTCCTCGTCCGGGGTCGGGTCGGAGATCTGCACGCTCGCGCCGGAAAAGGTGACCTTCCAGCCCCTCCCGATCGCGGTGTTGTACGCCGCCGCGGCGTTGTCCTTGGCCTTCTTGATCGAGGCGGATGCCTCATCGAGAGCGTTGATGACCTGCGACAGGGGAGCGGCCATGTCGTTGAGCGAGGCGATCAAGCGACGGTGGCGGTTCTCCGCGGCGGTGGCAGACTGGCCGATCCAGGTGTCGGGGACTTTGCCCGCGTCCATCTCGTCCTGCTGGTCCAACAGCTTCTTGCGCGCCGTGTTGAGGTCGTCGGCAGCGGCGTCGAGTTGCTCGGGCTTCCAGCTCTGCAGCTTGTCGTAGGTGACAGTCATCAGTAGTACCCCATGGTCTCGCGCTGGTTCTTCGCGGCCTGCGCCGTAATGGTGTCGGCCTCCACGATCGCGTCGGCGGCCGCGATGGTTGCCTGCTTGTGGTCGCGAGCGTCCTTGACCCACTTGTCCTTGTCGCTCTTCCACTCGGCCTTGAGGCCATTCGCGGCGCCCACGACGGTGCTATCCGGCAGCGCTGAAGCCACCTTGCCCAAGGGGCCTTCGAGATCGAGGCCGGCGACGGCTTCGGCCGCCGTCCCGATGGAACGGGCCGCGGTCTTCACCTGCGGCGCCACGATTTCGACGTTCACGAGAGGGTCCCCCAAGACGTTCGGAGCGATTGGTAACTCTCTCCTACCCCAAATTCCGGGTTTCAAACACAAATCGTCGAGAAATCTTGTACCGAGCAGCTCCCGCATCTCGACGCGCTCGCCCGCGCGGATCTGCCCGTGAGGGCACGACCTTTGGGATAACGTCTCGGGCCATACGAGGCCGCCCAGCACCGGCAGGACGGGCGCGATCCAACTTGATGGAAAAGGGCGCGATGTCACAACCGAACGAGGCGGCAGGTACGGGACCTGTTTGGTCCGCGACGAGCGCTCCGGGACCTGCTGGCGGTCCGCGAAGCGGCGTGGGGCTCGGGCTTGCCGGGCTGGGGCTCGGGGCGGGAATGCTGGGGATCGTCGCCCTGGTGCGCGTGGTCGTTGGCATCCCAGATGTCAGCAAGAGCTACTACAACTCCTTCTACAACATGGAGGACCGCCCAGTCGTCTGGCTCATCCTGGGCCTCCTGCTCATCGCCTCGATCGTCCCGATCGCCGTCGCGGTCGTCCTCGGTCATCTCGGCGTGAGCCGTGCGAAGGCAACCGGAACGAGCGCCGCGGCCGCAGGGATCGCGCTCGGGATCGGCTACACGCTGGTGGTCTTCTGGGGCGTACGCATCATCAACGCGATCGTGAACGCCGCTGAGTTCAACGGCGGGTTCCGGATGTTCATCGAGTACGTCGGGCTCTGGGCGTAGCGCGAGGCGAGCACTTCTCGGGCGAACCCGTGCAGGCTCTTAGAAGTGATCGAAAGCGGCACGTGGGCTGTTGGCCCAAGCCGATTAGCGGCGACACGAACGAGCCGGCGCGGAACGGCAGCGATACGTGGGCCGGTTAGGTCGAAGTCGTGTCATGGTCGGTCGACGTTAGTCACCTTGGTCAGCGATACACGTGGCGCTTGACGATGTCATCGTGACGATAGGCCGGACCCACTTGTCAACTGTGGGTATGTCGCTTCGTATCGTGACGAGGTCACCGTCGGGCCGCGAAACGACCGTCATCGTTCCTAGCTGGTAAGCGACAACGGATGAGATGTGGTCCCGATTGGCAAGCGTCCCTTGCTGGTCCCACTCCGACTCATCCTCGATGAGGGGTAGGAGATCGTTGCACTGCTCCTTGGCCCGCTTTTTTGCCTCCTGCTCCGGATCCGGTGGCCTCGCTGTCACTGTGACGGCTGGACCAGATCGGGTAGCCGAGGGATCGGCACGTTCTGTTGGTGGGGACACGGTGCCGCTGGGCCCGCTGAAAGCGAAGAAGGCGGCGAAGACGAGGAGGGCGACGCCGGTGACGGCTGCGCCGAAGCGGGTCACGCCGAGGTAGAGGTCGGAGGGCTCCGCGTCGCGGAACTTCCAGCCCTCCTCGAGGAAGAAGCCGACCTCCGGCCGTGCGGCGATGAAGAAGGACCACGCGGCCCCGAGAACAAGGATGATCGCGAGCAGCATCACGACATACGTATATCCCGAGTTGGAGGCGCTACGTGCACCCGACGAACGAAAATTCGTTCGCCAGGACGACGGCTGCCGTGATCGGGCGCGCAGCGGCGTAGGGCCCTTAAGGTCTACGGCGTGGTCGGGAACGAGGATCTGGGGTCGCCGTGGATGTCGACGGCGCGCAGGGTGGGATGGACGCTGCTGAGCGTCGTCCACCTGCTGTTCGGTCTCGGGCTGTGCGTCGGGTTCCTCGCGGCGGACGGTGGGGAGTACGGGCTGTATCTGATCGGAGTCACCTGTGGGGTGATGCTCGTCCTTCTGGCCATCTGCGTGCAGATGATGAAGGGCGTGCGTATAGGCGGCCGCCGCGTTCACAGCCGGATTCAGCGGATGGATGGGGGCGCTGCGATCGAGATCAGGCTCAAGCGTGGGCCCGGGATATGTGGCGAGCTGATGCTCGTGTGCTTCGTCGTGATGCTCTGTCAGTTCGCGGGGCTCGCCTTCCGTGATGGTCTGTTGGTGCTGGGGACGGCGCTGACCTTGCTCGCGATGTTCTTCGTGGTGATCGTCGTCGACCATGTGCTGAACCTGCGACTGCGCCGGGCGCTGATGATCACGCCGGAGAGGTTGACCGTGGATCTCGGCGGCCAGGTGGTCTCGGTGGCGTGGAAGGAGATCCACGTCGACATCTTCGAGCAGGTCTCGACGCCCGAGGGGATCACGGTGACCAACCGGTTCCTCGAGATCACCCCGAGGCGTGGTGCTCCGTCCTGGTCGACCACACGTCGCCACCGGATCCGGCTCCTGCCCAACCGGTGGCGGCCGAAGGCGGTCCGGGTCGGGATCTGGCTCTTCGACCACCCGGAGCGAGTGCTCGCGACCTTGACGTCGATGCGCCGCCAGCGCGACGAGAGGGCTCGGCAGGTCGTGCTCGCGAACGAGTCGACGATGGCGTACTTGACCGGAGACCTGGAGGTCTCGCCGTTGCCCAGCGGGCGGTGACCCCGGTGACCGACGCAGATCAGGCGCTGTAGTGCCAGAGCTGTGACCACTGCTGCGTCGCGGTGTCGCAGAGGTGGATCGGGGCGCCGTTCTCCTCGTTGTCGGCGCCTTCGCGGTTGTGAAGTGAAGCGACCTGTCGGCAGCCGTCGAAGAAGCGGTCGGGGTCGTCGAACCCGACCACGACGATCGGCGTTGCGCCCTTCGGCGGCTGCTCCCAGAAGCGCCACCCGTTGTGCCCGCTGTGGACGGGAACCCCCGCGCCGTACCACTCCAGAGCCCCGGCTTCTCCATAGTTGATGGTGAAGACCACGGCCGTGCGCCGCTGGGCCGGCGTCAGGTCGTCGACGACGGCGCGGACCTGGGCCGCGTACTGGGGCCAGCCGATCGTCTCCAGCTGGTCCTCGCCGGCGGCGGTGTAGAAGGAGCTGGCGTATGTCTTCGCTGGGAGTACCGGGAGGTTGATCGGCCAGGCGGGGATGGTCAGCAGCGCCAGGCCGGCGCCGAGGAGGCCGACGGTGCGCGGTCGCAGTCGCTCGGCGATCACCACGGAGCCAGCCGCGACCAGCGGCGGGAACAGGCCGGTCAGGTAGTAGCCCTTGCCGCCGGCAACGAGGAAGAAGCCCGCAACGAGCACGAACGCGACGGCAACCGGTCGAAAGTGCGCCCACTCGCGTCGCCGGAAGAGCGCTACCAGACCGATGATCCAGATCGGCGTGATCACCGGGCTCAGCAGGATCAGCGCCTGGGTGACGTACCCGATCCGTCCGGACAGCCCGCCGTACTCCTCCCGGATGTCCTCGGAGAGGTCGAGCACCGGCCAGTCGTGCTCGAGCTGCCAGAGGAGGTTGGGGGTCCACAGTGCCAGGGCGATGAGCCCGGCCAACCACGGCCACGGCGTGACCAGGTTGCGCCGGGTCGCCGGAACGAGCGCGATGCCGAGCAGGACCGCGCCGAGGAGAAAGACCACCGAGTGCTTGTTCGCCAGTCCGACCCCGGCGACGACCCCGGCCGCCAGCCAGAACAGCGCTCGGTGCCGCGAGCTGTCGGCAATCAGCGCCCGGGCCACCAGCACCAGGATCGCGGTCCAGGCCAGCGCGTCGAACGTTGCGGTCGAGTGCCAGTGCCCGAACGTCATCGTGACCACTCCGACGGCCACGAGTCCCGCAGTCAGCACCTGAGCCGTACGTCCGCCGCCGAGCAGCCGCGCGAACTCCGCCGCCAGCAGGACCAGCCCGACCATCGCCAGCAGACTCCACAACCGCAGCACGACGAGGTTGTACGGCGCGATCTCGGTCGCGACCCGCGCCAGGAACGGCGTCAGCACCGGTTGGTCGGGATATCCCCAAGCCAGCCGCTGACCTGCGGAGACGAAGTAGAGCTCGTCTCGATGCGGCCCATAGAACGGGCTCATCACCAGCAGCACCACAGCCTGCGCGGCGACCACGAGCCCCACAGCGGGGGAGTACCGCGGACGGGTCACGCGAATGAGCGTAGGGGCCTCGCAGGTCACCTCGCAGGCTGTTGTCACAACTCGGCGTACCGAAGAAGCCCTACGCCTCGACCAGACCCGGCTTACCCGACTCGGTGACAAAGCGGCCACCGACTGTGAGCGGCGCGCCAGGGGTGCTGACCTGGGCGACGTTCTTGTAGGTGATCTCGGCGCCGGCGGCGTCGAGGGAGATCGTGGTGTAGCCACGGAGGCCGTTGTAGAACTTCATGTGCGGGTTGCGCTCCAGGTAGGCGGCCCAGTTGGCCGGGTGCTCGGCGCCGTTGCCGCCGGAGGTGATCGAGCTGGTGACGATCTCGGTGCCCATGATCCGCGACGACGGGTCGTCGAAGTCGTCGTGGATGTTCAGCCCGTAGTGGACGTGTACGTCGCCGGTCAGCACCATCAGGTTCGACTGCTCGGACGCCTTCCAGCCGTCGAGGATCCGGCGCCGGGAGGCGGGGTACCCGTCCCAGGAGTCCATCGAGCGGGTGCCGTCGCCGGACGGGTTGTCGCGGCGGGAGAAGGTGACCTGCTGCGGGACGATGTTCCAGAGAGCCGAGGAGCGGCGCCAGCCGTCGATCAGCCACTGCTCCTGCTCGTTCCCGGGGAGCGTCATCGACTCGGCCTCGGACGCCGCCGACGGCACCTTCCAGCCGTCGCCGTTGGCCTGGTTGGTGCGGTACTGGCGGGTGTCGAGGATGTCGAACTGGGCCAACCGGCCCCACTGCAGCCGCCGGTAGAGCTTCAGGTCGGGACCGGACGGCTGCTGCGGGAGCCGCAGCGGCTGGTTCTCCCAGTAGGCGCGGTAGGCGGCGGCGCGGCGCACCAGGAACTCCTCCGGCGGCACCGAGTTCTCCGGGGTGTCGCCCGCGTAGTTGTTCTCGGTCTCGTGGTCGTCCCAGGTCACGATGAACGGGTGCGCCAGGTGGGCGGCGATCTGGTCCGGGTCGGACTTGTAGAGCCCGTAGCGCGCCCGGTAGTCGTCCAGCGTGACGGTCTCGTGGTTGAGGTGCGCCGGCAGCGGCTCGGTGTAGGCGCGCGTCCCGGCTGAGGCGTTCACGGCGTACTCGTAGAGGTAGTCGCCCAGGTGGAAGACCGCGTCCACGTCCTCGCTCGCAAGATGCTTGTACGCCGTGTAGTAGCCCTGGTCATAGCGCTGGCAGGACGCGAGGGCGAAGGTCAGCGACGACACCGCTGCCCCCACGGCCGGGGCGGTCCGGGTCCGGCCGACCGGGCTGATCCACTGCCCGACCCGGAAGCGGTAGAAGTACTCGGTCGCCGCGTCCAGGCCGCGGACCTCGGCATGCACGGAGTGGTTGAACTCGCTGTGCGCAGCAGTGGTGCCGCGGCGTACGACCCGGGTGAAGGCGGCGTCGCGGGCCACCTCCCAGCGGACATCGAAACGCGACGGCGGCATCCCGCCGGTGGGCTCCAGCGGGAGCGGTGCGAGCCGGGTCCACAGCAGCACCGAGTCGGGCAGCGGGTCTCCGGAGGCGACGGCGAGGGTGAACGGGTCCGAGGTGATCGCGGAGGGAGAGGCTGCCGGAGCGGCGAAGGCGCCCGTACGCGGCAGGCCGGTCGTGAAGGCCAACGCGGTCGCGGCGGCCGAGACGGTCAGGAAGCGGCGGCGGTCGAGGCCACGCAGGGCGTCGCGGAGATCAGGAGTGTTGCTGGGGGCAGGCATGGACGTGCTCCTGTCGATATGGGGGTTATCGACATCAGCGAAGCGGTGCCCGGTGAAGGCCCCGTGAAGTGTGGGGGAGGGGTGGGCTACGGGTTGGTGCCGGCGACGGGTTCAGAGACCGGTCGGTGCACCGGACAGCCCGGCGCGAAGGTGCCGAGGTCCTCGGTGTTGAACCCGTGGGGATAGCTGCGCACGCGCGGCATGTCGCGGACGTACGCGGGCTTCCTCCGTGCCGGCAGCAGCGCGACGACGCGCGCCCGGGCCTTCAGCGCCCCGCGAGACAGCGTCCGGGCGAGCCGCCCGGGCTCGGGATAGTCGAACGCCTCGAGCAGGTGCGGCTCCATCAGCGACAGCGAGAAGATGCGGATCACCGGAGCCAAGGGCCGCGGGTAAAAGGTGGTCAGCAGCTCGAGGGTCGAGTCGGCGACTGCACGGCCGCCCTCGTCGTACGCGAAGTGCTCGGCCTCGTAGGAGTCGAGGAGCTGCTCGAACTCCTCATAGGTCGCCGGGATGTCCTTGATCCCCATCCGCTTCCCGAGCGCCTGGTAGTAGCGCAGGGCGGCGAGCTGCTCGTCGGGGGTCGACTGCCGCCAGCCGAACTCCTGGTTCCAGCGCCGCGGGATCACCACGAAGGTCGACAGGACGTAGCGCATGTCGTCGTTGGAGATGTCGTACATCCGGTGCATCTGGTTGATCCGCCGCACCGCGGCCCGGCCGCGAGGGCTGTCCAGGTCCTCGATCACCGCGTCCTCCAGTAGCAGCGCGGTGTCGTCGTAGCGCTTCTGGGTGTCCTCGGTGAACTGGTGCGTGTCGGCCAGCAGCCGGCCGATCGAGGGCACCGCATAGGTCCGGAACAGGGCGAAGCTGAGCGCCTGGGTCGTGTCCCACGGGAACTCGTAGAGGCCCAGGATCCTCGACATCTCCTGGAACTCGGTCTCCGGGTCAAGCCCTGCTGTGCGCGACTTCTTGGCCATCCTGCCTCCTCGCTCGATACATAACTGTATCGTGATTCAGGTCACCTGTCGTGGCTCTCGCCGTAATGTCTTCGGCATGGAGAAGTCGGGAACGCAGACGCCCCTGTCCCTCGCTGCCGCCCAGGCGGTCCGAACGTACGCAGCCACCACCCGCTCCGCTCTCGGCTCCGCCGAGTCCCCGGTGATCTCGTACGCCGGTCTGTGGCTGCTCCTCGCCTCGCTGGCGCCCGCGGCGGAGACCGAGACCGACGAGATCCTGGGGCTGAACCGCGCCGACGCGCGGGCCGCCGCGCTGGCGCTGCTGGAGGCGCCGCACCCCACGATCGGGGCCGCGGTCGCCGGCTGGCTGCGCCCGGGTGTCGAACTGACGAAGGGTCTGCCGATCGTGCTCGACCCGCTCCCGGACCAGGCCGGGCTCGACACCTGGGCCGATGAGCACACCCGCGGGCTGATCAAGGAGTTCCCGCTCGAGATCGACGCCCGGACGCTGCTCGTGCTCGCCTCCGCGCTGGTGGTCACGCCGCGCTGGAGCGAGTCTCTCGACGAGGGCGAGGATGGGCTGCTGCGGCTCGAGGACGGCTTCCACGCGGTGGTGGAGACCGAGGCCGCCGGCCCGGTCGCGGTCGCCAGCCCGCCGAGCGAGGACGGCATCTCGGTCTACTCAGTGATCGCCGAGGAGGGCGTGTCCGCCGACGACGTGTGGCGGGCCGCCGACGAGGTCGTCCGGAGGATCGACGCGGGCGAGGTTCACGACCGCACCTTCGATGCCGCCGGCGAGGGGGATGGGCACGCCTGGACGGTCCGCGAGATCACGGTCTTCGGCGGCGCACCGTCCGACCGCTGGCGCAGCCACCTGCCGGAGTGGAGCGCGGAGGACCGTCACGACCTGTCGGCAGCGCCGGGGGTCGCCGAGATCGCCCGCGGAGTGATGGCCGCGGTCGCCGAGGAGACGGATGCCGTCTGCATCCAGAAGGCGGTCGCGTCCTACGACCGCGAGGGCTTCAAGGCGGCGGCGGTGACCGGGATGATGGTCCGCGCCGCAGCTGCGGCGCCGCGCGAGACGAAGGTGCGGCAGATCGACCTGAGCTTCAACCGGCCGCACGCGGTGGTGGCGGTCGCGCGCGGGGGAGCCTGGGAGGGCATCCCGCTCTTCAGCTCCTGGGTGACCCCGGCATAATTTCCGGCATGGACGAGCTTCCCCCGATCGCCGGCCGCTACCGGCTCCTCACCCTCCTCGGAGCCGGCGGCATGGGCGAGGTCTGGCGGGCGCGTGACACCGTCCTCGACCGCGACGTCGCGGTGAAGCTGATGCGGAATGTCGACGACCCCACGATGGCCGAGCGGTTCCGCCGTGAGTCGCTCTCGACCGCCCGGGTCGTCCACGACGACGTGGTCAAGATCTTCGACGCCGGCAGCGACGACAACGACGTCTTCCTGGTGATGGAGCTGCTGCCCGGTCCGACCCTGGCCGAGCCGCTGCAGCAGCGCGGCCCGATGCCGGTCGACATGGCAGTCGAATACACCCGCCAGGTCGCCGGCGCGCTCGGTGCCGCCCACCGGGCTGGCGTGGTGCACCGCGACATCAAGCCCGCCAACCTCATGTTCGACGGTGACGGCCGGCTGACCGTGCTCGACTTCGGCATCGCGTACGCCATGACAGGGGTCGACTCCGGACTGACCCAGACGGGCCATGTGATCGGCAGCCCGTCCTACCTCTCGCCCGAGCAGGCCGCGGGCGACCCTGTCGGGCCGCCCGCGGACGTCTACTCGCTGGGCTGCGTGCTCTTCGAGATGCTCACCGGCAAGGTGCCCTACTCCGCGCCCCACCCGGTCAAGGTCCTGCACATGCACCTCAGCGACCCGGTGCCGCGGATCACCGACTTCCGGGCGTTGCCCGCGCCGCTGGCGCGTCTGGTCACCCGGATGCTCGACAAGAATCCTGCCGCCCGGCCCTCGATGGACCAGGTCGGGCACGAGCTCGGCTACGTACTCAGTGGCGCCGACCCCGACGCCACCGACCTGCTCTCCGGCGGTCAGGCGCCGCGCCCGACCCAGGCGATGGCGCCGCGCCCGCTCGACGAGCCGATGGCGCTGGTCAACTCCCGCACCGGCGTCCTGCCCAGTCCCGGCAACCCGCCTCCGGTCCGCGGGCCGCGCCCGGGGTCGTTGCGGAAGTTCCCGACCGGCCGTCTCCTCGGCGCGGTGGCGATCGTGATCGCGTGCGTCTTCGCCGCCTCCTGGCTGGCCGCCTACGAGCCCGCGCCCGCCGAGGCCCAGCCGTCCCAGAGCTCCGACAACACGGACAACAACGCCGACAACAACGACACCAGCGACAATGCCGACGACTCCGCTGACGAGCCCGTCGACAAGTCGGACAACAAGACCCTCAACCGACTCGACCGCCTCGACCGCTGGCGCGAGAACCTGGAGGGCTGGAACGTCATCGACGAGGGTCAGTCCCAGGAGTGGGAGGACCAGATCCAGCAGATCCGCGACCTCGTCGAGAAGGGCGAGAGCGCCAAGCGCGAGATGGAGCAGCTCCGCGAGGAGTTCGACAGCCTGAGCAAGGGTGACGGCAAGGACGGCGAGAAGATCCTCGACGGGTTGCTGAAGGGCAACTGACCCCTCGACCAACGGGGCGTGAGGGTGCAGACTTCGCGTCCATGACCCGACTCCAGCTGGCCCGGATGGCGGTCTTCGTCGCCTTCGCGGTCCAGGGACTGACCTTCGCCTCGCTGATCACCCGGCTCGAGTCGATCGCGACGAAGCTCGACCTCAGCGCCGGCGACGTCTTCGTCGTGCTGGGCGTCACCACCGCGGTCGGGGCGGTCGGCAGTGTCGTCGCGGGTCACCTCGCCACCAGGCTCGGCAGCGCCGCGACCCTCTCGCTGATGCTCGGCGGGGCCTCGTTGGCCGCGGTCATGCCGGCCTTCGCGCCGACGATGGTGACCCTGCTGGTCCTCAACGGCGTCTACGGCTTCTTCCTCGGCGGCGTCGACGCCTCCATGAACATGCAGGGCACAGAAGCCGGAAGGTGGCGAGGCGGCCGAGAAGCGGACCAGCAGTACGCAGCGCCCGAAGCCCCCGCTGCCGTGGCTGCCTCTCCTCCTGGTCGCGGTGCCGACGTTCGCGATGTGGTTCATCGACTCCGCGGCGTCCGCCTGGGGCGGGATCTATGTCGTCGACGGCCTCGGTGCCGCGGCGGCGGTCGCGCCGGCGATCTACGCCGCCTACCAGCTGGTGCTCCTGGCCGTACGTCTCCCCGGCGACCGCCTCGTCGCCCACTTCGGCGCCGAGCGGGTGATCCGCACCGGCGGCATCGTCGGCGTCGGTGCCCTGGTGCTGATCGTCGTCGCCCCGCACTGGAGCGTGGCGGCTGTCGGCTTCGCCGTCCTCGGCGGCAGCCTGGCGATGGTCCCGCCGCAGTCCTTCGTCGCCGCTGCCCACATCTCTCCGGACAACGCCGAGGATGCGATCGCGCGGGTCAACCTCGCCAACTACGCCGGCTACCTCGCCGCCGCCTCCCTGATCGCCGGGGTCGCCGAAGTCTTCGGCGAGCGCTCGATGTTCCTCATTCCGCTGGCCATCTCCGTCCTGATCCCACTGATGGCCGGCCGGTTCGCGACCCGCCCCGCACCGGAGTCTCCGGAGACCGTGAAACTGGGTTGATTCCCTCCAGAAATTTCCCTGCCGTTTCTTGACTCATTCAAGAATTGGCGTAGTGTCTGGGTTGTGGGGAACGCGGACTACGAACACTACGAACAGCTGCTGAGAGGTGCCTCCCTGCGCGTCACTCGCCCGCGAGTGGCCGTTCTGGGGGCCGTCACCGAGAACGCGCACGCCGACACCGAGACGATTCTCGGCGCGGTGCGCGAGCGGCTTCCGGATGTCTCCCATCAAGCCGTCTACGACTCCCTCGCCGCCCTCTCGGCGGCCGGGATCGTACGCCGCATCCAGCCGTCCGGCTCGGTGGCTCGTTATGAGACCCGGGTCGGGGACAACCACCACCACGTGGTCTGCCGCTCCTGCGGGGCGATCGCCGACGTCGACTGCGCTGTCGGCCATGCGCCCTGCCTGACGGCATCTGATGACAACGGCTTCACGGTCGATGAGGCCGAGGTCATCTACTGGGGCACCTGCGCGGACTGCAACCTGTCCCAGGGGTAGAGCCCGCGCCGGCCGAGCTTGTCATCGGCCGGCGCAACACATGTGAATCACAGCGTCTGGCAGCAGCCAGTCCGATCAGAAACGGATAGGAATCTCATGTCTGAAGAGGCCGTGAGCAAGTGCCCGGTGATGAACGCAGGCCGCGTTCACCCCACCGCCGGCAGTGCCAACCAGGAGTGGTGGCCCAACAAGCTCAACCTGAAGATTCTCGCCAAGGACGCCCCTGTGAGCGACCCGATGGGCGAGGACTTCGACTATGCGAAGGCTTTCGAGTCCCTGGACCTGCCTGCCGTCAAGGCGGACATCGCCGCGGTCATGACCGACTCCAAGGACTGGTGGCCGGCTGACTTCGGTAGCTACGCCGGGCTCTTCGTCCGGATGGCGTGGCACGCCGCCGGCACCTACCGCAGCCACGACGGTCGCGGTGGCGCCGGCCGTGGCCAGCAGCGTTTCGCGCCGCTCAACTCCTGGCCGGACAACGTCTCCCTCGACAAGGCCCGTCGTCTGCTGTGGCCGGTCAAGAAGAAGTACGGCAAGAACCTTTCCTGGGCCGATCTGATGGTCTTGGCGGGCAACGTGGCGATGGAGGAGGGCGGCTTCAAGACCTTCGGCTTCTCGGGCGGTCGCGCGGACGTCTGGGAGTCCGACGATGACATCTACTGGGGTCCGGAGAAGGTCTGGCTCGACGACGAGCGCTACACCGGCGACCGCGACCTGCAGGCGCCGCTGGCCGCTGTCCAGATGGGTCTGATCTACGTCAACCCGGAGGGCCCCAACGGCGAGCCCGACCCGATGAAGTCCGCGGTGGACATCAAGGAGACCTTCCGCCGCATGGGGATGAACTCCGAGGAGACCGTCGCCCTCATCGCCGGTGGCCACACCTTCGGCAAGACCCACGGTGCCCACCCCGACGATCTGGTCGGCCCCGACCCGGAGGCCGCGCCGCTGGAGAACCAGGGCATCGGCTGGAAGAACGGCCACGGCACGGGTGTCGGCGCGGACGCACTCACCTCGGGCCTCGAGGTCACCTGGACCTACCACCCGACCCGCTGGGACAACGAGTTCTTCCACATCCTCTACGCCTACGAGTGGGAGCTGTTCGAGTCGCCGGCTGGCGCCAAGCAGTGGCGTCCGAAGAACGGCGCGGGCTCCGACATGGTCCCCGAGGCGCACGGTGAGGGCAAGCGCGAGCCGCGCATGCTCACCTCCGACCTGGCGCTGCGCATGGACCCGGAGTTCGACGAGATCTCCCGCCGGTTCAGGGACGACCAGGAGGCCTTCTCCGACGCGTACGCCCGTGCCTGGTTCAAGCTGACCCACCGCGACATGGGTCCGAAGAGCCGCTACGTCGGCTCCGAGGTCCCGGCCGAGGACCTGCTCTGGCAGGACCCGCTCCCCGCTGAGGGTGGTGCGACCGACGAGGCCGCGATCTCCGCTGCCAAGGCCGCGATCGCCGCGTCCGGTCTGAGCGTGCAGCAGCTGATCTCCACCGCGTGGAAGGCGGCGGCCACGCACCGTACGTCCGACCACCGCGGTGGTGCCAACGGCGGTCGCATCCGTCTCGAGCCGCAGGTCTCGTGGAAGGTCAACCAGCCCGAGGAGCTCAAGCCGGTCATCGCGAAGTACGAGGAGATCGCGGCCGCGACCGGTGTCTCCTTCGCCGACGTGCTCGTCCTCGCCGGTGGCGTGGGCATCGAGCTGGCCGCCAAGGCCGCGGGCCAGGACGTCACGGTCCCGTTCTCCGCCGGCCGCGTCGACGCGACCCAGGAGCAGACCGATGCCGAGAACTTCGCCTGGCTCGAGCCGGTCGCCGACGGCTTCCGCAACTACGACTCCGGGTTCCTCAACCTCCCCACCGAGTTCCTGTTCCTCGACCGGGCGAGCCTCCTCGGCCTCTCGGCCCCCGAGGCCACGGTTCTGGTCGGCGGCCTGCGCGTGCTCGGCAACAACTGGGACGGCTCCGACCTCGGTGTCTTCACCAAGACCCCGGGCGTGCTGACGAACGACTTCTTCGTCAACCTGCTCGACTACGACCAGCAGTGGACCCCGTCCGCCGACGAGGCGACCTACACCAGCTCCAACGGCTGGACCGGTTCCCGCGTCGACCTGGTCTTCGGTGCCAACTCCGAGCTCCGCGCCCTGGCGGAGGTCTACGGTGCCGACGACGCCAAGGAGAAGTTCGTCAACGACTTCGTCAAGGCGTGGGTCAAGGTCATGGAGAACGACCGCTTCGACCTGAAGAAGTGATCTGAGGCCGTACGCCACGGCGTACGACTGACACGGAGGCCGGCCCCTTGCGGGGTCGGCCTCCGTTGTCATACCCACCCGGGTAGGATCAACGGCCGCCGCAGTCAGTCGCCTAGGTCAGGTGGAGCAATGGAACACCGGAGCGCCGAGCCTCCGAAGGGTCCGACCGGTCCGCCGCCGTCCTGGCGGCCGCCTCCACCGCCCGCCCCTCGGCCCGCCCCTCGGATCGCGGCCGAGCCACCTCGGGTCACACCCAGCAGGCCGGGTGCGCGTCGCGCGGCACCCAAGCCGTCCTCGGCCGGCGCCTGGCTCGCGAAGGCAGAACCCGCCAAGATCTGGGCGGCCGAGAAGTGGGCGGCGGCCAGGAGTTCGACGTCCACGGGTTCGACACCTCGGCCGCCGACGAGCTGGCGACGCTGGGGGAAAGCCGCCGCGAAGGTGGCGCTGGTCGGGTTCCTGGCCATCGCCCTGATCGGGTCGGTGACGGCGATCGTGGCCTACAACCGGATCAAGGTGCCGGACCCCAACGCCGCGTTCGAGGTCGAGACCTCCTTCGTCTACTACGGCAACGGCAAGACCGAGCTCGGCCGTTACCAGGACGGTGACCAGAACCGGATCAAGCTCGACGCCGACGAGATCCCGGAGACCGTCAAGCACGCCGTGGTGGCCGCCGAGGACCGTACGTTCTACGAGAACAGCGGCGTCGACGTGAAGGGCATCGTGCGGGCCGCGTTCTCCAACACCACCGAGGGCACCTCGGGCGGTGCCTCGACGATCACCCAGCAGTACGTCAAGAACTACTACCTCAGCGCCGAGCGCTCCTACTCGCGCAAGCTGAAGGAAGCGGTCATCGCCCTGAAGCTGACCAGGCAGAAGAGCAAGGACCAGATCCTCACCGACTACCTCAACACGATCTACTTCAACCGCGGCGCCTACGGCATCGAGGCGGCCGCGAAGGCCTACTTCGCGAAGTCCACCAAGGACCTCTCGCTGCAGGAGACGGCGGCGCTCGCGGCCATCCTCAACAACCCGGCCGGCTTCGACCCCGCCAGCAGCACCTTCCGTGGTGAGGAGAAGCTGCTCGGCCGCTACCAGTACGTCCTCTCCGGCATGGTCGACCTCGGCTATCTGAAGCAGGCCGACGCAGACAAGGTGAAGGACGCGCTGCCGAAGTTCCCCGCGAAGACGGTGCCGAGCCGGCTCGGCGGCCAGCGCGGCCACGCGCTCACCATGATCAAGGCCGAGCTGCTCGGCCTCCAGGGCGCCGACGGCAAGCCGCTGTTCACCGAGGAGAAGATCGACAGCGGCGGTCTTCGGATCACCGCGACGCTCTCACCGAAAGTCATGAAGGCCTCGGCGACCGCGGCGAAGACCGTGAAGCCGAAGAACCGGAAGGCGTACGTCAAGGGCGACCCGGAGCAGAAGAACGCCCTGCACGTGGCGACCGCCTCGGTCGACGTCGGGTCGGGTGCCCTGCTCGGCTTCTACGGTGGCCAGGACTATCTCGACAGCCAGCACAACTGGGCCGCGACCGGTGGTCACGCCGGTTCGACGATGAAGGCCTTCGCGACCGCGGCGGCGATCGCGAAGGGCTACTCGCTGAACTCGACGTGGGCGGGGGACTCGCCGTTCACGACCTATGCCGGCTCCGAGGTGGTCAACGAGGGCGAGCAGGCGGGGATCGCCGACGGGATGGACTACGGCCAATACATCACCATGCTCAAGGCGATGGAGCAGTCGGTGAACACGGCCTACATCGACATGACCGAGTCGATGGGTGGCCCCGAGGCGGGCCGCAAGGCGATCTACGACACCGCGGTCGCCGCGGGAGTCGCCCCGGCGAAGGCGGACCCGAAGTTTCCCGGGATCCCCAGCACCACCACCGACTTCGACCACAAGACCGACGACCGGATCGCCCTCGGCCGCGCCAACGTCAGCCCGATCAACATGGCCAACGCCTACGCCACGATCGCCAACGGCGGCTACCGCCACGACGTACACGTGGTGAAGAAGGTCCGTGACCGCGCCGGCAACGTCCTCTACAGCTGGAACGGCCGGAAGAACGCCCGGCACGCGATCTCCGAGGACATCGCCGCTGACGTGACGTACGCGATGCAGGGCGTGGTGCAGAGCGGCTCGGGCCAGAAAGCCCAGAGCATCGGCCGGCCGGTGGCCGGCAAGACCGGCACCGGCACCTGCACCAACGAGCAGTACGTCTGCTCCTCGTGGTTCGTCGGGTTCACCCCGCAGATCGCCACCGCCGTGCGCTACTCGCGCGGCAACGGCGAGGGGAAGCTCGACGGCGGCTGGATGCCGTCCTACTTCGGCGCCGACTATCCCACCGAGACCTGGGCGGCCATCATGGCGAAGGCCATGGAGGGCAAGGAGGTCGAGAACTTCCCCGAGCCCGTCTACGTCGACGGCCAGGACCCCGAGACCGGTCACGAGGAGGAGCTGATCGCTCCGCCCGCGCCGCCAGAGGAAGAGGACGACGGCGAGGAGTGCGACCCGGTCTCGGAGTTCTTCGGCACCTGCGACGGCGAGGGTGACGGCGAGGACGGCTGGGGAGGCGGCGGCAACCCCTGGGAAGGCCGTCCGTGAGCTAGGCCGTCACCCCTCGGCGGAGATTCGCAACACTTGTACATTAATGAACAAGTGTCTATGGTCATGGCCATGGAGTTCGAGCTGGCCGCGGCCACCCCTGCCAAGGATCGCCGCGTCCGACGTTCGCGGGCGGCGCTGATCCAGGCCGCGATCGCGCTGGTCACCGAACGGGGCACGGCCGCGATTCCCATCTCCGACATCGCGGCGGCGGCGGACGTGAGTCGGCAGCTGGTGTACCAGCACTTCGGCGATCGCGACGCCCTGCTGCTCGAGGCCGCGCTCGACCTGGCCAGGACCGAGCTGCTGCCGCGTTTCGCGGACGTGGCGCCGGAAGGGCGCGAGCGAGCGCTGGCCCTGACTCGGCACTTCGCCGAGCATCGCGTCTTCTACCGGGCGATGCTCAACAGCTCCAGCGCCTACGCGCTGACCAAGGCACTCAGCGGCCTGATCATCCCGGTCAACCGACGTGCCATCGATGCGCAGTTCGCCGAGGAGTACGACCCGCAGCAGCTCGATGACCTGGCGGTCTTCGTCACCGGCGGCGGGGCCACCGTCGTCAACGCCTGGGTGACCGACGCGGCCGACCCGCTCGACCCCGAGGACCTCGCCGACCGACTCATCGGACTGCTCGGCGTCATCACCGGTGCGTTGCGCCGGACCACTGCTTCCGAGAAGGAGACCGACCGATGAGCCTGGTCAGCCACATCATCCAGCGCCAGATGAATCTTTCTGAGCCGCTGACGCGGCGGGTCGTCGTCGAACGCGACCTGCGGGTGCCGATGCGGGACGGCGTGGAGCTGCTGGCCGATCGCTGGGCGCCGAAGGGGGCTGCGGAAGGCCTGCCGACCGCGCTCGTCCGGTGCCCGTACGGCCGTGCTGGCTTCTTCGGCGCGATCATGGCTCGCCCGCTCGCCGAGCGCGGCTACCAGGTGCTGATCCAGAGCGTCCGCGGCGGCTTCGGCTCCGGTGGCGTCATGGACCCCATGCTCCAGGAGCGCGAGGACGGCCTGGACACGTTGGACTGGGTGATCGAGCAGCCGTGGTTCGGCGACTCCATGGTGCTGGTCGGCATCAGCTACCTGGGGTATGTGCAGTGGGCGGTTGCCGACAGTCTGCCGCCGCAGGTCAAGGCCATGATCCCGGTGGTCACCGAATCGGCGCTGACGAGCGAGTTCATGCGCGCCGACGGTCGTTCGTTGGAGCTGCCGCTCGAGTGGGGCGCGCTGGTCGCCACCCAGGAGCGCCCCTTCGCGATGTTCCGCAGGAACGCCCAGACCAAGAAGACTGCCGCCGCCCTGCGCGTGCTGCCCCTGCAGGACATGGACGTCGCCGCCACGGGCCGGCGTTCGCAGTACATCCAGGACGTTCTCGCCCATGATGCCGACGATCCGCACTGGGACGGCATCGACCACCGCCATCGGGTCGCCGGCACGCGTGTCCCGGTCAGTTCCATCGGCGGCTGGTACGACGTCTTCCTGCCGGGTCAACTGCGGGACTTCGCGATTCTTCAGGACGCCGGCAAGCCGGCCCGGCTCACTGTCGGGCCCTGGACCCATGTGGACCTGACGATTCCTGGAGCGGCCGAAGCCGTCGACTTCGGCCTGGCGTACGCACGCGGCGAGGAGCCGGCCGAACGGGCACCGGTGCGACTGTTCGTGATGGGTGAGGACGCCTGGCGCGACTTCGAGTCCTGGCCGCCGAAGGGCTGCGAGCCGCAGCGCTTCCACCTCCAGAGCGACGGCGGGCTGTCGGTCAGCACCCCGGACGATTCGGATCCCGACCGCTATCACTACGACCCGGCCGATCCGACCCCGGCGGCCGGGGGCATCAGCATCAGCAGCGGCGGCCGCGTCGACAACGGGGCCGTGGAGGCCCGGTCCGACGTGCTCACCTACACCACAACCGTGCTCGACGAGGACGTCGAGGTCGTCGGCGAGGTGAGTGCCGAGATCTGGTTCCGGTCGAGCCTGGCGTACGCCGACGTCTTCGTGCGGCTCTGCGATGTCGACGAGGAGGGCCGCTCCCACAACGTCTGCGACGGACTCACCAGTCTGACGGGCGCCGACGAGCTCACCTGCGCGACCGTGCGGCTCTGGCCTACGGCGCACCGGATCAAGCGCGGCCATCGGATCCGCGTGCAGGTCTCCAGCGGTGCCTTCCCGCGCTTCGCCCGTAATCCTGGGACCGGGGAGCCGCTCGCCACCGCCACGACGCTCCGGGCTGCCGACCAGACGGTCCACCACGATCCCGAGCATCCGTCGGCGCTGATCCTGCCGGTTCGCGCCGTTTCGACCGCCTAAGCGGCGTCCAATATGTAGGACAAGCGTCCATAGTTCGAGACGTACGCCTTGCGGGGCACCCTCCGTCTCCGGCACCATCATCGGCGAAGGTCACGACTGCCAGCGCGAAGCCCCGGCTTGCTGGCGGGCAACCCTCCCACGCGGTGGGGTGCTCCGGGTGACGACCAGGCCCTCGCCGAGGTGGCGCGGGCAAGCGCGTGCTTCGCCGGGCAGTCCTGGGGAGCCATGACCCGAAGGGTGCCCCATGTCCCTGCTTCCGCTCGTCGGCTCGAACACGCAGGTCCCGCTGCTGGACGGAACGACCACGACGTACGCCAACCTCGACGTGGCCGCGTCGGCGCCGGCGCTGCAGAGCGTCGCCGACCGGGTGGCCGAGGTCCTGCCCTGGTACGCCTCGGTGCATCGCGGCGCCGGCTACCTGTCCCAGGTCTCGACCGCCCTCTACGAGGAGTCGCGGGCGACCATCGGCGCCTATGTCGGCGCCCGCGAGGACGACGTCACCGTCATCACCCGCAACACCACCGACTCGGTGAACCTGCTGGCCGGCTGCGTACCGGGCCGCGTGCTCGTCCTCGACATCGAGCACCACGCCAACCTGCTCCCATGGCGCCGTGTCGAGGCCGGCGTCACCGTGGTCGCCGGCCGGGACACCCTCGCCGGCACCATCGACGCCCTCGCCGGCGAGCTGGCCCGGGACAGCTTCGCCCTGGTCGCGATCACCGGCGCCTCCAACGTCACCGGCGAGGCGCTGCCGGTCGGTGAGATCGTGACCCTGGCCCACGCCCACGGCGCCCGGGTCCTCGTCGACGGCGCCCAGCTGCTCGCCCACCGCCACTTCTCGCTGGCCGCGACCGGCGCCGACTACGTCGTCTTCTCCGGCCACAAGCTCTACGCCCCCTACGGAGCAGGCGCCCTGGTCGGGCGCCGCGACTGGCTCGACGTCGGCACGCCCTATCTCGCCGGGGGAGGGGCCGTCGATGACGTCACTCACGCATCGGAGGTCGAGCTTGTCGAGACCACCTGGCAGCCCGCTCCCGCGCGCCACGAGGGCGGCTCGCCCAACGTCATCGGCGCCGCGGCACTGGCCGCTGCCTGTACGACTCTCGGCGGCCTCGAGCCCGCCGAGCTGGACCGCCACGAGGCGTCACTGAGGGGGCGCCTCGTGACCGGCCTGTCCGCGCTGGAGGGTGTCGACGTTCTGCGGCTCTGGCCCGACTCCGAGGAGCCCGTCGGGGTCGTCACGTTCACGGTCGACGGCATCGAGCCCGGCCGAGTCGCGGCGTACCTCTCCGCCGAGCACGGCCTGGGCGTACGCGACGGCCGCTTCTGCGCCCAGCCGCTCCTCAAGCGCATCGGGCTCACCGGCGGCGCGGTCCGCGCGAGCATCGGCATCGGCACCTCGGTCGCCGACGTGGACCGGCTGGTGGCCGGCGTACGTTCTCTTCTCGAGGGTGACGTCCGCGGCGACTACGTCCTCGTCGACGGCGCCTGGACGCTCGCCGAGGACCCGCGCCCGCTCGTCGGACCGGTCGGTCTGACCCGTCTGGCCGACACCGCCGGGTCGTGCGGAGCAGCCGTCTAGCAGGGATGATTCGGGGCGCTCACGGTGTTGAGAAATCGTGAGTGAAAGAGTGCATGGCGAGCGGAAGGTACGCGGCGGCAAGCTGGTCGTCGTCGACGCGACAGTCTCCGCTGACACGATCATCGACGTCGTCCTCTCGGGCGACTTCTTCCTGGAACCCGACGAGGCGCTGGGCTGGCTGACCGAGGCGCTGGAGGGGCAGCCGGTCGACGTCTCCCTCGACCAGCTGACCGCGGTGCTCGACACCGCCGTCCGTGACGCCGAGCTGGTCGGCTTCGGCACCCGCGACGTCGCCTTGACGGTGATGCGGGCGCTGGGCCGGGCCACGACCTGGGACGACCTCGAGCTCGAGATCGTCGAGACCGGGCCGCTGTCGCCGCGGATGCAGATGGCGCTCGACGAGGTCATCGTCCGCCAGGTCGCCGAGGGCCGCCGCGCCCCCAACCTGAGGTTCTGGGACTGGGCCAGCAGCGCGGTCGTGATCGGCAGCTACCAGTCGCTCTCCAACGAGGTCGACGAGGCTGCCGCCGAGCGTCACGGCATCGAGGTCGTACGCCGCATCTCAGGCGGCGGCGCCATGTTCATCGAGCCGGGCAACACGATCACCTACAGCCTCGCAGTCCCCGACACGCTCGTGGCCGGCATGTCCTTCCAGGAGTCGTACGCCTTCCTCGACGAGTGGGTGCTGCGCGGCCTGCGCAGCGTCGGCATCGAGGCCGCCTACGCCGGCCTGAACGACATCGCCTCGCCGGTCGGCAAGATCGCCGGCGCCGCGCAGAAGCGGATCCCCGGCGGCGTCCTGCACCACGTCACGATGGCCTACGACATCGACGCCGACAAGATGCTCGAGGTGCTCCGGATCGGTCGCGAGAAGATGTCCGACAAGGGCACCAGGAGTGCGGCCAAGCGGGTCGACCCGATCCGTTCCCAGACCGGGCTGAGCCGCGAGAAGGTCATCGCCGCCCTGCTGGCAGAGTTCGAGCAGAGCTTCGGAGCGGCGTACGTCGGCCTCGACCAGGCCACGATCGACGAGGCCGCGGCGCTGGTCGAGAGCAAGCAC
Source organism: Nocardioides sp. NPDC127503 (assembly GCF_040302165.1). NCBI lineage: Bacteria > Bacillati > Actinomycetota > Actinomycetes > Propionibacteriales > Nocardioidaceae > Nocardioides > Nocardioides sp. NPDC127503. The sequence continues at coordinate 46,294 of NZ_JBEORH010000011.1, forward strand.
GGCACCCCAACCTGGCGCGCGCGAGTGCCGTAGGCCGGTCAGCGGTCGACGAACGCCAGGAGGTCGGTGTGCAGGCGGTCGCGATCGGTGTCCGGGAGGGCATGGCTGGAGCCCTCGTAGACCTTCAGCTCCGCGCCGTCGATCAGCTCGGCTGAGCGGCGGCCACCGACCTCGATCGGCACGATCTGGTCGTCGTCGCCGTGCACGACCAGCGTCGGCACGTCGATCTTGGCCAGGTCGGGTCGGAAGTCGGTGGCGGAGAAGGCCGCGATGCACTCGTAGGCGCCACGGTGCCCCGACGCCATGCCCTGGAGCCAGAAGGCGTCGCGGAAGCCCTGCGGAACATCGCCGTTCCGGTTGTTCCCGAAGAACGGCCCGTCGGCCAGGTCTCGGTAGAGCTGGGCCCGGTTGGCCAGCTCCCCGGCGCGGATGTCGTCGAAGACCTCGAGGGGTAGCCCATCGGGGTTGTCCTCGGTCCGCAGCATGAGCGGCGGCACCGCCGAGACCAGGACCAGCCTGGCGACGCGGGCCGTGCCGTGCCGCCCGACGTACCGGACGATCTCACCGCCGCCGGTCGAGTGCCCGACGAGGGTGAGGTCGTGCAGGTCGAGCGCGTCGATCAGGCCGGCGAGGTCGTCGGCGTAGGTGTCCATCTCGTTGCCCGCCCAGGTCTGGCTGGAGCGGCCGTGGCCCCGGCGGTCGTGGGCGATGGCTCGGTGCCCGTGCTCGGCGAGGAAGAGGGCGGTGGCCTCCCAGGCGTCGGCGTTGAGCGGCCAGCCGTGGCTGAGCAGCACGGGGCTTCCGGTGTCGCCCCAGTCCTTGTAGAAGATCTGGGCGCCGTCGTCGGCGGTGATGTAAGGCATCGGCTTCCTCCCACGGTCGGTTGGGTTCTGTCCCGACGAGCCTCGCGCGGCCACCGCCTCCACGGACCACGTGGACCACGTAGTCCCGGGACTACGTGTCGTACGTGGTCCGGAGGCATCGCAACCGGATGGACGATCGGAGCGTCTCAGCCCCCAGCACAGGAGCCAGATCATGTCCTTCAAACATCGAGCGGGCGGATTGCTCGCCGTTCTCGTGGCAGCGGTGCTCGCGCTCGCTCCGGCGGCCGACGCCCTCACCACGCGCGGGGTCGCCCCGGCCCCGAAGCCGACCATCGTGCTCGTGCACGGTGCCTTCGCCGACTCCTCGGGTTGGGCCGACGTCGCCGGCAAGCTGACCGGCCGCGGCTACCCGGTGCTCGCCTTCTCCAACCCGCTGCGCGGCCCGTTGTCCGATGCCGAGTACCTGCGGCTGTTCCTGGACACGATCGACGGCCCGGTCGTGCTCGTCGGCCACTCCTACGGTGGCGCGGTCATCACCAACGCCGCCACCGGCGACCCCGACGTCACGGCACTGGTCTACGTCGCCGCGTACGCGCCGGCAGCGGGAGAGAACATCTTGGCGATGAACGCCCTGGGCGGTGGCCACACCGAGGTGACCGACCATCTCGTCACCAGGCCGTTCCCCGGTGCCCAGCCCGGCGACATGGACGCCTACATCGATCCGGCGTGGTTCCCGCAGGGGTTCGCGCAGGATCTGCCGCGTGCCGAGGCACGGTTCCTGGCTGCCTCGCAGCGGCCCGGCGCACTCGCGGCACTCGTCACACCGTCGGGAGAGCCGGCGTGGGAGGACCTGCCCAGCTGGTACGTCGTCGCGAAGCAGGACCGGATCATCCCGCCCGAGGCGGAGCGCGCCATGGCAGCCAGAGCCGGCTCGAAGACCGTCTCCGTCGACTCATCCCACGCCGTGATGATCAGCCACCCCGGACTCGTCGCCGACGTCGTCCACAACGCGGCGCGCACCACTGTGCGCTGACGTGCCTGACCGAGCACCAGAAAGGGAACCTGACATGAGCACCCCGGACACCATCGTCCTGATCCACGGCTTCTGGGTCACACCCCGATCGTGGGAACACTGGAAGGCCCGGTACGAGGCCAACGGCTTCACCGTGCACACCCCCGCCTACCCGGGCTTCGAGGTGGAGGTCGAGGCCCTCCGCGCCGACCCGACCCCGATCGCGGACCTCACCCTGGAGGCGATCGTCTCCCACCTGGAGGCCTTCCTCGACACGCTCGACACCGCGCCGATCATCATGGGCCACTCCGCCGGCGGCGCGTTCGCGCAGGTCGTGATGGACCGCGGCTACGGGGCCGCGGGCGTCGTACTCAACTCCGCCCCGACCGAGGGCGTCCGGGCCACGCCGTGGAGCCAGCTGCGCTCGGTCTTCCCGGTGCTCAAGAACCCGGCGAACCATCACCGCGCCGTCGGGTTCGACGCCGAGCAGTGGAGGTACGCCTTCACGAACACCTACACCGAGGAGGAGTCGGCGGCGTTCTACGAGCGCTACCACATCCCCGCGTCGGGCCGCGTCCTGTTCGACTCCGTGCTGGCGAACTTCCAGCCCGGCCACCAGGGCGCCTGGGTCGACTTCAAGAACGCCGACCGCGCGCCGCTGCTCTTCCTGTCCGGGTCCGAGGACCACATCATGCCCCCGTCGGTGCAGGCATCGAACGTCAAGCACTACAAGGGCGCCGGAACGGTGACCGAGCACGAGACGTACGAGGGCCGGCCGCACCTGATGGTGGCGGGCCCGGGATGGGAGGAGATCGCCGACCACGCGCTCGAGTGGGCGCTCGCTCACGCGGTGCAGCGGGGGGCCACCGAGCCCACCGCGTCCTGAGGGCACGCGATGGATCTCGCCCTCACCCATGTGGGCGGGCCGACGACCGTCCTGGAGGTGGCCGGGTGGCGGATCCTGACCGACCCGACCTTCGACGCCCCCGGCCGGACGTACCGGTTCGGCTGGGGCACGTCCTCGCGGAAGACCGCAGGGCCTGCGATCCCCGCCGCCGAGATTGGCCCCATCGATGCCGTCCTCCTCACCCACGACCATCACGCCGACAACCTCGACGACGCCGGCCGGGCGCTGTTGCCGGGCGTCGGCGTGGTGGTCACCACCGCCTCGGGCGCGGTCAGGCTCACCAGGTCGGGCCTGGGCCGGGCGGTCCGAGGTCTGCGGCCGTGGCAGACCACGGTGCTGCAGGCTCCGGGCCGTCCGACGGTCACGGTGACCGCGACCCCCGCACGTCATGGAATCCGAGGCAGCAGGCCGATCGTCGGCGACGTCATCGGCTTCTCGCTGACGTGGGAGGGGCAGGAGCACGGAGCGGTCTGGTACTCGGGCGACACGGTGCTCTACAGCGGTCTCGACGAGGTCGCGGCCCGGGTCGACGTCGGGACCGCGGTCCTGCACCTCGGCCGCGTCGGGTTCCCGGTGACCGGGCCGCTCGCGTACACGATGGGAGGGCGGGACGCGGTCACCCTGTGCGAGCTTCTGGACCCGGCCACGGTGGTGCCGGTGCACTATGAGGGCTGGTCGCACTTTCGTCAGGGACGGGACCGGATCCTCGCCGACCTGGCCGATGCTCCGCCCGGGATCGGGGACCGCTTCCGCTGGCCGACGCCGGGGGTGCCGCTCCGTCTGCCGGTATAGACCTAGGCGTTCAGACGGTCGGCCAGCTGCCGGCGGGAGGAGATGCCGAGCTTCTGGAAGACCTTCCGCAGGTGGTAGTCGACGGTGTTCGGGCTGATGAACAGGTTGGCGGCGATCTCGGTGTTCGTACGCCCGGACGCGGCCAGACGCGCGATCGTGTGCTCCTGCGTGGTGAGATCGAGCCGGGGAGCTGCCTCGCCGCCTGCGGCATCGTCGGGGCGGACGCCGAGGATCTCGAGCTCGGCCAGGACGCGCGGGACGAAGATCTCGGCGCCGCTGTGGCGCAGGTGCCGAAGCGCGAGGCGGAGCTGCTCGGCCGCCTCGCGACGGCGTCGGACGCGCCGGAGCCACTCGCCATGGAGCAGGTACGACCGGCCGAGCTCGGTCTCGGCCAGCGTCTTGTGCAGGGCCGCGATCGAGGCGAGGTAGTGGGCCTCGGCCGCGTCGTCCGGGCTCACCAGCGCGAGCGCGCGCTCGGCGACTCCCTCGCACCACGGCATCCCGTTGACCGCTGCCCGGCTTGCCAGATCCTCCGCGACGCGCTGTGCCTCGTCCAGGTGGCCGGAGCGTACGGCGGACTCGACGAAGTCGGCGTACCACATCGGGGTGACCTGGAGGAACGGCTCCTCGATCAGCGGCTTGTGGCGTCGGTAGGCATCCTCGTAGCGCCGGTCCGCCAGGTCACGCGCGACCAGGCCCTCGATCCCCGAGAACTGCACCCCGCCGAAACCGACAGCGCCGGAGCCGTCGGCCACGGCCTCCACCAGCTCGCGCGGCTCGCCGGACCACGCCATCACGGCGACGTTGGGCACGTTCGCATCCTCGTGGCCCATCGCGACACGCACCTCCCGATTCGACTCCACGAAGCGGTGCGCTCGGTGCAGCGAGCCGCCGTAGACCTCGGACAGGGCCATGATCCACAGCAGCGAGTCGAGCACCAGCAGCGCGCCCCGGTCACGTGCGGCCCGTGCGGCCCGGCTGAGACCGGCGGCTCGGCCCTCGTCGTCCCAGAGGTAACCGCCGACACCGGCGAGCACGGAGCCGAAGTTCATGAGCTCGTCATCGGGCAGGGCGAGGACAGCGTCGTACGCGGCGCGGACCTGTGGGTAGGCCGTGTCATAGGGCTCCAGGATCAGTGCGGCCAACCCTCGCAGGACCACGGACCAACGGCCGTTCCGGTCCGCGCCGACCCGCATCCGCTCACCGAGCTCGCTTTGCGTCACGCCCGTCATGAGCCGGTCGGCACTCGAACACCGGTCGAATGCCCGGAGCAGCGCATCCTGCTCGCGGACGTCGTCGAAGCCGTGGAAGAGGTCGGCGGCCAGTAGCTGATCGGACGCGCCGCGCATCACGCCCTCCCGCTCGGCCCGCAGCACCGACAAGGCGCTCCGAGTCACCAGCGCACGACCTCTGGTGACCTGGCCGGCAGACTCCTCGTCGATCGCTTCGATGAGCTGCTGCGCGAGATGGGCTGCGCCGACCGCCAGGGCCGCCTCGGCCGCCCCGACCTGGCGTGAGGTGCGCCCCTCGCCCGGCGGGCTGAGATCGGCGCCGCGCGCGAGCAAGCGGGCGCTGGAGGCGAGGCCACCACGCCGGGCGGCCAGGATCGCGGTCCGGTCGAGCCGCTGGGCAACGGCCTCGTCCGTCCCTACGACGGCCCTGGCGGCATGCCATGCCTCCGCCTCGACCAGGTTCGACCGGTCGGCGGCCCGGGCGAGGGCACGGTGGACCCGGCGTCGCTCGACGCCCGAGGCCGCGTTGTAGACCGCCGAGCGCACCAGGGGATGGCGGAACCGTACGGTCGGGGTGAGCTGGACGAGCCCCGCGACCTCGGCTCGGTCGGCGTCGTCGAGGGTGAGATCGAGTTCCGCGCCCGCGTCGGCGAGCAGGTCGATGTTGCCGGTCGAGTCCGCGGCGGCCAGCAGCACCCAGGTCTGGACCGGCTGGTCGGCCTGGCGAACCCTGCGTACGTAGTGGGCCTCGAGGTGGCGCCCGACGGGGACGGGCTCGCCGGCCATGCCCAGATCCGGCAGCTCGTGTACCAGCGACTCACCGGCGAGGTCGATCAGGGCGAGCGGGTTGCCGCCGGTGGCCTGGGCGATCGCCAGGGCCACCGACGGCGGGAGCGGTTCCGCCGCCGCGCGGTTCAGGAGGCGGACGGCGGCATCGGTGTCCAGGCCGGTCAGCGCGAGCTGGGGCACCCCACCGAGATGCTCGGTCAGGCCGGCCTCGTCACGCCCGGCGAACACCACCGCGACGCGCTCCACCGCGATCCTGCGGGCCACGAACGCCAGCGCGTCCAGACTCTCCGGGTCGACCAGATGAGCGTCGTCGATCGTGCAGACGATGCCCTGCCCGTCGCTCGCGGCAGCCAGGAGCCCCAGGACTCCCAATCCGACCAGATAGCGGTCGGGCGGCGGTCCGTCTGCCTCGCCCGAGGCGACGAGCAGGGCCCGGCGTTGCTGCTCCGGGAGCATCTCGCACTCGCGCCGCAGCGCCGTCGCCAGTCGCTGGACCGCGGCGAACGCCATGTCCGACTCGGACTCGTAGCCATCGACCCGAAGGACCCGAAGGCTCGTGTCCGCGGTGGCCGAGGTCAGCAGCGCGGACTTACCCACGCCCGGCTCACCGAGCACTGCGATCGATCCGCCCTTGCCGTTCCGCGCACGGCTCAGCAATGCGGCCAGACGTACCTGCTCTGGGTCTCGGCCGACGAGCGTGGCCTCGTGCGGGTCCGGGGCGCTGTGCACGAGGACGACGCTAGCTACCGGGACGGGTATGCCGCATGACCCATATAGACGAGAATCCGGGGGGTCTGCTGCGGCCGCGCCCGGGAATGGAAGAGCCCCTACGACCCGGTCGCAGGGGCTCTTGAAGTTGGACTCCGCTGCTCGGAGCGTTCCTTGGATGAGATGGGGGGGTCCTCATTCACGACCGACATCACGAGCAGCGGAGCGCCGCCAGTCTGGCACGCTCAGACGGGCCGTCGCAATAGGTGAAGGCCCCTCCGAGCCTATTTTCTGTCGGTCGATCTGCAGGGCGGAACTCATGGACTATGGAAAGTACTAGACCAGAGGATTTGGACCGTACTTTCCGGGCCCTCTGACCCAGACGGGCCATGCCGCGGACGGGGTCGCGAATGACGACGGCCGCGGTGGTCGGCTACCCTTGACACATGCAGATGTCTGTCCTGCTTCTTAGGCAGCCGCGCTGACCCTGAGGGACACACCCCGGTCACGCGGCTACCCCTCCATGTGAGGGGTTTTCTTCTTTCAGAAGCAGTCTTGACGTACGACACTCGACAAGGACGAAAGACCAATGACGCAGGAGCAGGCCGAGCAGGCGACGTACGACGTCGTGGAGCTGCAGGACAAGTGGCGCCCCATCTGGGAGAAGCTGGAGCCGTTCAAGGCGGGCCAGCGCGAGGGGGCTGAGAAGCGCTACGCGCTCACGATGTTCCCCTACCCGTCCGGGGACCTGCACATGGGTCACGCCGAGGTGACCGCGCTGCACGACGTGATCGCCCGCTACTGGTGGCTGAAGGGCTTCGACGTCCTGAACCCGATCGGCTGGGACTCCTTCGGCCTGCCTGCCGAGAACGCCGCGATCAAGCGCAACGAGAACCCCGCCGGCTGGACCTACGCCAACATCGAGACCCAGGCGGAGTCGTTCAAGCGCTACGGCATCTCCTTCGACTGGTCGCGCCGGCTGCACACCTCCGACCCGGAGTACTACAAGTGGACGCAGTGGATCTTCCTGAAGCTGTACGAGGCCGGCCTGGCCTACCGCAAGAAGTCGCCGGTCAACTGGTGCCCCAACGACCAGACCGTTCTGGCCAACGAGCAGGTCGTCAACGGCGAGTGCGAGCGCTGCGGCGCGGTGGTCACCAAGCGTGACCTGACGCAGTGGTACTTCAAGACCACGGCCTACGCCGAGGAGCTCTACAACGGCCTGGACCAGCTGCAGGACACCTGGATCGGCAAGGTCGTCAACATGCAGCGCAACTGGATCGGCCGGTCCGAGGGCGCGCACGTCGACTTCGAGATCTCGCTGACCACCGGTGAGACCAAGAAGGTCACCGTCTTCACGACGCGTCCGGACACGCTGTACGGGGCGACCTTCATGGTCGTCGCCGCCGACGCGGACCTGGCTGCCGAGATCGTGGCGCCGGACCGGGCTGCTGCGCTGGAGAGCTACCTGCAGGACGTACGCAAGGCCTCCGACATCGACCGGCTGGCGACCGACCGTCCCAAGACCGGTGTCGACCTGGGCGTCACCGCGACCAACCCCGTCAACGGCGAGCAGATCCCGGTGTGGGCGGCCGACTACGTGCTGGCCGACTACGGTACCGGCGCGGTGATGGCCGTTCCGGCCCACGACCAGCGCGACCTGGACTTCGCCAAGGCGTTCTCGCTGCCGGTGCGCCGCGTCGTGGACGTGCCGGGCGCGGAGAACCCCGAGGAGACGTACGTCGCGACCGCGGGTGACGGTGCGTACGTGAACTCGCCGGAGCTGGAGGGCGTCGCCGACAAGGCGGGCGGCATCCACAAGATCATCGAGAAGCTGGAGGCCGAGGGCCACGGCAAGGGCACGATCAACTACCGGCTGCGCGACTGGCTGCTGTCGCGGCAGCGCTACTGGGGCGCGCCGATCCCGATCGTGCACTGCCCGGTCGACGGCGAGGTGCCGGTGCCCAAGGCCGAGCTGCCGGTGCAGCTGCCGGAGCTGAAGGGCGCCGACCTGAAGCCGAAGGGCGTCTCGCCGCTGGCCGCGGCCTCGGAGTGGGTCAACGTCTCCTGCCCGAAGTGCGGCGGTCCGGCCACGCGCGACTCGGACACGATGGACACCTTCGTGGACTCGTCGTGGTACTTCCTGCGCTACCTGTCGCCGACCGACGAGACCCAGGCCTTCTCCTCCGAGCTGGCCCGCGAGTGGGGTCCGGTCGACTTCTATCTGGGCGGCGACGAGCACGCGGTGCTGCACCTGCTGTACTCGCGCTTCTTCACCAAGGCGCTGCGCGACATCGGCCTGATCGACTGGGACGAGCCGTTCACGTCCTACCTGTCCCAGGGCAAGGTCATCAACGGCGGCAAGAAGATGTCGAAGTCGCTGGGCAACGGCGTGAACCTGTCGGACGTGCTGGAGGAGTTCGGCGTCGACGCGACCCGGCTGACCCTGGTCTTCGCCTCCCCGCCGGAGGACAACATCGACTGGGCCGACGTCTCGCCGGCCGGCTCGGTGAAGTTCCTGCAGCGGGCCTGGCGCCTGGCCGGGGACGTGACGTCCTCCCCGGAGGTCGACGTCTCCGGTGGGGACATCGCGCTGCGGCGTACGACTCACAAGACCATCGCCGAGGCCGAGCAGCTGATCGAGTCCTACCGGTTCAACGTGGTCGTGGCTCGCGTGATGGAGCTGGTCAACGCGACCCGGAAGGCGATCGACTCCGGTGTCGGTCCCGCCGACCCCGCCGTACGTGAGGCCGCGGAGACGGTCGCGATTCTGCTCTCGCTGGTCGCGCCCTACACCGCTGAGGAGATGTGGGAGCGTCTGGGGCACGAGCCGACGGTTGCGCGGGTTGCGTGGCCGACGGTCGAGCCCCACCTGCTCGTGGAGGACTCGGTGACGGCTGTCGTCCAGATCAAGGGCAAGGTGCGTGCGCGCCTGGAGGTCTCGCCCTCGATCTCCGAGGCCGACCTGGAGGCCGCTGCGCTGGCCGACCCGACGATCGCGGCCGCGATCGAAGGGCAGACCGTACGCAAGGTCATCGTCCGCGCGCCGAAGCTCGTCAACATCGTCGTCTGATCGGATCGGCTCGCGCTGTCGACGCGATGGGTCGATCTGTAGGCTTCTGACATGGCCCGGGTAGCGATCGTGACCGACTCGACCGCGATGCTTCCATCCGATCTCGGGGATGCCACGGAGCTGATCACATCGGTGCCGTTGCAGGTGATCGTGGATGGGACGTCGTACGACGACGGGGTGGAGGAGACGTCGCCCGAAGCGTTGCTGACGGCGTTGGCGGCGCACAAGACGGTGACGACCTCGCGGCCTTCGCCGGCGCTCCTGGCGGAGGTCTACGACAAGCTCGCGGCTCAGGGCTTCGAGGAGATCGTCTCCATCCACCTCTCCGCGGAGCTGAGCGCGACCTGCGAGTCCTCGATGCTCGCGGCGCGGGAGGCTCCGGTGCCGGTGACCACCGTGGACACACGGCTGGTCGGGCCCGGGGTCGGGTTCGCCGTTCTGGCCGCCGCGGAGGTGGCCGGGCGCGGCGGAACTGCTGTCGAGGCGCGCGAGGCCGCGTTGTCGCGGGTTGCCGCGACGCGTTCCTACTTCTACGTCGACACGCTCGAGTATCTCCGCCGCGGTGGACGGATCGGGGCAGCTGCTGCTCTGCTCGGGACGGCGCTGGCGGTCAAGCCGCTGCTCACGATCGAGGATGGGCGGGTCGTGCCGCACGAGCGGGTGCGTACGGCTGAGCGGGCGATCGCGCGGCTGCAGGCGCTCGGGGTCGAGGTGGGCGAGGATGCCGACGCCGTCGAGATCGTCGTCGCTCATCTGGGCAGCCCGGACCGCGCGGCCGCGATGGCCGAGGGGCTCTCCGCGGAGCTGGACGGCAAGATCAACGGCGAGGTACGCGTCGGGGTGCTGGGTGCGGTGCTCGGCGCGCATGTCGGGCCGGGGTGTGTAGCGGTCGTCGTGGGGCCGAAGCTCTGATTCTTGGTCTGTTCTTGGCCTGATTCTGGGCCGGTTACCGTCCACAGGGATTGTTGAGGATCGGGTTCTCCACAGGCGCTGAAAACGCGCTCGGAAGTGTCGGCGCGGGCGCATAGCTTCGGCGTCATGCGGACCCGACCGACCTCTGATCACGCCGATGCCGTCGCCCGGCGGCTGGAGCAGCTGCGCGCCGAGCTCGACCCGCCTGGGGAGGAGGACGACGGCGAGGAGGACTGGCAACCGCCGTGGTGGGACGGGCCCTGCGCGACTGACACCGCGGAGCTGGATCCGTTGGTGCCTGTGCCGGGGCGTCACGCGTCTCGGCGTCAGGTCGTGATCTCGCCCGACGCGGTGCTGCCGGAGCCGCTGCGCGGGCGGGTGAGCCTCGGTCCGTGGCATCTCGTCGTCGTCTCGCTGGTGCTGGTCGCCGGGTTGGCGGTGGCCTGCTGGTGGATGATCCGCGCCGACCCGAAGGTGGCGCCGGCCGCCCGGGCCTCGCCCTCGGCGTCCCCGTTGGTCGCGTTGCCGACCGGCTCGGCTTCGCCCGGAAGCACGGCCGCGGTGCCGTCTGGCGCTGCGTCGGCGGGGACGGTGACCGTCGACGTGGAGGGCAAGGTGCCCAAACCCGGCATCGTCGTGCTGCCGGTCGGATCACGGGTGGTGGATGCCGTCGAGGCCGCCGGCGGGGCGCCCCTCAAGCACCTCGCCGGACTCAACCTCGCCGCTCTGCTCAGCGACGGTCAGCAGATCGTGGTGGGTGCGCCCAACGGGGGAGTGGGCGCTGCTGCAGCTGGCTCCGGTGGTCCGGCCGCTGGGGCACCGGGAGCGGGAGTGAGCCTCAACGCCGCCTCCATCGAGGAGCTGGAGACGTTGCCCGGGGTTGGGCCGGTGACGGCGCAGGCGATCATCGACTGGCGCACCACCAACGGCGCGTTCACCTCCGTCGACGAGCTGCTCGAGGTCGATGGGATCGGGCCGAAGACCTATGACTCGCTGGCACCGCTGGTCACGTTGTGAACGACCTGCGACTGCCGCTCCTCGGGGCCGGCGCGTGGGCGGGGGCGTTGGCCGGGCCGGTCGTGGTCGCCGGTGGGCGGTCCGGGGTGGTTCTGCTCGTTCTCCTTGCCGCGGTCCTCGGCATCGGCGGTGGATGGGCCGTCAGGACGCGCCGCCCGACAGTGCTGGCGTTGGTCCTGATGATCGCCGGGACCGCAGTCGTCGCCGGTCTGCACGCCGCCCGGGTCAGCGACAACCCGGTGGCGGACCTGGCCGCGCGCAAGGCGCAGGTACGGGTGGTCGCCACCGTCACTACCGACCCGAAGGAGGTGAGGGGCGAGCATGCGACGTATCAGCTCCGGCGCGCCAGCGTCCGGGAGATCAGGGGCCGTGGGGTGGTCTACCGGCTGCGTACGCCGGTGGTCGTGCTCGGCGACGAAGCGTGGGAGGACATCCCGCTGGGGGCGACGGTGTCGACGACCGGTCGGCTGGGGAAGAGCGACTCGCACGAGGAGTCAGCGCTGCTGATCGCCGGGACGCCGAGGGTCGTCGCGAGCCCGGGGATCTGGTGGCGAGCCTCCGAGACGCTGCGGGCCTCGATCCGGGAGGCGGTGGCACATCGGCCGCCCGACCAGGCGGCGCTGGTCCCGGCGCTGGTCGACGGTGACGACGCCGGCCTCTCCGACGACCTCGCGGACGACTTCCGTACGACCGGGCTCACCCACCTCCTCGCGGTCTCGGGCACCAACCTGACCCTGGTGGTGGGGTTCCTGCTCATCGTCGCCCGCTGGGCCGGGGTGCGGGGGAGAGGGCTGTACGCCGTCGGGGTGCTCGGCATCCTCGGGTTCATCGTCCTCGCCCGCACCGAGCCGAGCGTGGTGCGGGCCGCTGCGATGGGTGCAGTCGGGCTGCTGGCGATGACCCACAACGGACGCCAGCGAGCGCTGCGTGGGCTCGGTGCGGCGGTGATCGGGCTCCTGCTGATCGACCCCGGGTTGGCGACCTCGGTCGGGTTCACCCTCTCGGTTCTGGCCACGGCCGGCATCCTGCTCTTCGGGCCACCGTGGCGCGACGCGCTGAGGCGTTGGATGCCGCAGTGGTGCGCGGAGGCGATCGCGGTCCCGGCAGCGGCACAGCTGGCCTGCACTCCGGTGGTCGCCGCCATCTCCGGTCAGGTCAGCCTGGTCGCAGTGCTCGCCAACCTGCTTGTCGAACCCGCCGTCGCGCCTGCGACGGTGCTGGGTCTCCTGGGAGGTCTGCTCGGGCTGGTGTGGGATCCGCTCGGCATGGTCGCGGGCACGGTCGCGACCTGGTGCGTCGCCTGGATCATCGCGGTGGCCCGCTTCGGTGCCGGGCTGCCGACCGCGGAGGTCGGCTGGGCGACCGGTCCGCTGGCCCTGGCGGTGCTGGTGGTCGTCTGTGCCGCGATCGCCTTCCTGGGTCCCCGGATCCTGCGGCATCCGGTCACGGGGGTGGCTGGCTGCCTGGTGCTGCTCGCGGTCGCGCTTGTGCGGCTGCCGAGCCCAGGCTGGCCTCCGGCGGGGTGGGTGCTCGTGATGTGCGACGTGGGACAAGGAGATGCCCTGGTGGTGCGCACCGGGCCGGGGAGCGCCGTCGTGGTTGACGCCGGTCCCGATCCTGACCTCGTCGACAACTGTCTCGACCGTCTCGAGATCGAGGACGTTCCGCTCGCGGTGATCACCCACTTCCACGCCGACCACGTCAACGGCGTCGAGGGCGTCTTCGCCGGACGCCGGGTCGGTGAGCTGTGGACCTCGCGTCTCCAGGACCCGCCCGAGGGCGTACGGATCCTCGGGGAGACCGCCGGGGCGGCCGGGGTGGTGCCGGTTCCGGCTCCCTACGCAGCCACGACCACCATCGGTGAGGCGCGGATCCAGGTGCTCTGGCCGACGGGCGACTCCGACACCCGCGGACCCGGGGACGGCTCCACGGCCAACGACGCGAGCGTGGTCCTCCTCGTCGAGTCCCGCGGCCTGCGTCTGCTGCTGACCGGCGACATCGAGCCGGAGGGACAGGACCAGCTCGCCGACGATCTGGCCGAGCTCGACATCGACGTGCTCAAGGTGCCCCACCACGGCTCCCGCTACCAGGACCTCGACTGGCTGCGTACGCTCCGGGCGCAGGTCGCGCTCGTCCCGGTCGGTGCCGGCAACGACTACGGTCACCCGGCCACCGCCACGGTCCAGGGGCTCGAGGAGAGCGGCACCAAGGTCTACCGCACCGACCGCGACGGCTCGGTCGCGGTGGTCGAGTCAGGAGGTGAGGCCGCCGTGGTGACGCCATAGTTGTCGGTGCCGTGTGGGAGGGTTTGAGCATGGCACGCACCGCCTCCGCACCGAGCCCCACCGGCAACCTCTCGGCCTCCGACGTCCTGGGCCGGGTGATGCTGGTGACCGGCAAGGAGGAGTTCCTGGGGGAGCGTACGGTCGCGGCTGCGAAGGCCGCGGTGAAGGCCTACGACCCCGAGGCGGAGGTCTCCGAGGCGACGGCCGCCGACCTGACGCTGGCCACGCTCGGCGAGATGAGCGCGCCTTCGCTCTTCTCGAGCATCCGCTGCGTTGTGGTGCGCAACCTGGAGAACCTGCCGGACGAGTCGGTCGCGGGCCTGATGGAGTACGCCGGAATGCCGTCGGAGGAGGTCGGGCTCGTCCTCGTCCACGGCGGCGGGCAGAAGGGCAGCGGCACGCTCGCCAAGCTCCGCAAGCTCCCGAAGGTGACCGAGCACAAGTCCGTCGAGCTGAAGGCGCGTGAGTTCGGCAGCTTCGTAAAGTCCGAGATGCGGCTCCACGGAGCGAGCATCGATGAGGAGGGCGCCGACTTCCTGATCCAGGCGGTCGGCCAGGATCTCCGCGCCCTCGCGGCCGCGGCGAGCCAGCTCGCCGGCGACAACGAGGCGAAGCGACTCGGCCTGGAGCACGTGAAGCAATACTTCGGCGGCCGGGCCGAGGTGAAGAACTACGTGATCGCCGACGCGATCATCTCCGGCGACCGGGTCAAGGCCCTCGAGGAGATCCGCTGGGCCCTCGACACCGGCTCCTCCCCGGTCTACGTCCTCTCCGCCGTGGCCGGCCAGCTGCGTACCGTCGCCAACCACGTCGCCGGCATCCGTGACAGCGGCACCCCGCCCTGGAAGCAGAAGTCCATCGCCGGCCTCGCCCGCGGCTGGTCCCGCGAAGGCATCGGCGAGGCCCTCCGCTCGGTCGCCCGAGCCGACGCCGACCTCAAGGGCGCCGCCAGCGACCCCGCGTACACGCTCGAGCGTCTCGTTCTCACCCTCGCCTCCCTCCGCCAGCGCTGACCCCGCCGAGGCGTCACCCCGGTCGGCCGAGGCGTCACCTAGGACGGCCGAGGCGTCAGGTACGTCGGCCGAGAAGGCAGCGCGGTGCCCACTCGGCCGCCACAACTGCCCACTCGGCCGACGCAAGTGCCCACTCGGCCGACGCAACTGACGTCTCGGCGGGAGGGGGTCTCGGAAATGCGAAAGCCCCCGTCGCGGAGGACGGGGGCTTCGGTGGGACTTACCTCAGAGGGAGGAAGCCTTCTTGGCGATCGCCGACTTGCGGTTGGCGGCCTGGTTCTTGTGGATGACGCCCTTGGAGGCGGCCTTGTCGAGCTTCTTGGTGACGACCTTGGCGGTCTCGACCGCAGCGTCCTTCTCGCCAGCCGCGGCGGCGGCGTGGAACTTGCGGATGACGGTCTTGAGCTCGCTCTTGACGGCCTTGTTGCGCTCGTGCGCCTTCTCGTTCTGCTTGTTGCGCTTGATCTGCGACTTGATGTTCGCCATGGGTGAATGATCTCCAGTGCTTCGACGTGTGGTGGTGCGAGCTCTCAATCCGGCCCCTCGGGGAAATGAGAGGGGAGAGGCCTACGCGAACACGCTTGCGGTCAAGATTACAGACTCGCGTCGTTTGGCCTCAAATCGCCGTACCTCCCATAGCTACTCCGGGGTAGGCTGTGGTGATCTCGGTCACGAGATTTCCGGCGGAACCCCCTGTTGCGGCTCGGCTCCAGCGTCTAGGGTCCCCCGCGCGGTCCCTCTCGTGCAACCGCCCACCGTTCACCCCCCACGCACACACTGCAGGCCAGGAGAATCATGCCGACCCAGTCCGCGATCGATCTCGCATTCCTCGACGAGATGCCGGCGAACTTCGCCCTTCACTTCCTCAACCGGGTCAAGGCGACCCCGAATGCGGAGGCGTTCCGTTATCCCGTGGTCGGCTCGACGACCGAGGCAGGCGGAGAGGAGTGGAAGTCGCTGACCTGGAAGGAGGCCAGCGACATGGCCAGCCGGCTCGCGGCGGGCCTCGTCTCCCTCGGCCTCGAGCCCGAGCAGCGGGTCGGCATCGCCTCGACCACGCGCTACGAGTGGATCATCGCCGACCTCGCGGTGATGCTCGCCGGTGGCGCCACCACGACGGTCTACCCGACGACCAACGTCGACGACACCGCCTACATCCTCGGTGACGCCGAGTGCCGCTTCGTCTTCGCCGAGGACGACGGTCAGCTCGCCAAGATCGCCGAGAAGGCCGCCGACCTGCCCGAGATCGTCAAGGTGATCACCTTCGACGGGGCGACCGACGGCGAGCGGGTCATCGGCCTGGACGACCTGGCGGCCATCGGCGACAAGTACCTCGCCGATCACCCGGACCTGATCGAGGAGACCGCCGCCAAGATCACCCCGGACCACCTGGCGACGCTGGTCTACACCTCGGGCACCACCGGCCGGCCGAAGGGTGTGCGCCTGCTCCACCGTGCCTGGGTCTACGAGGGCGAGGCCGTCCGGGTCCAGGGCGATGTGCTCGGCCCCGACGACCTGCAGTTCCTGTGGCTGCCGATGTCGCACGTCTTCGGTAAGGTGCTGCTCTCGATCCAGATCGCCTGCGGCTTCCCGACCGCGATCGACGGCCGGATGGACAAGATCGTCGACAACCTGGCGATCGTGAAGCCCACCTTCATGGGCGCCGCCCCGCGCATCTTCGAGAAGGTGCACGCCAAGATCACGATGATGGTCGAGAACGACGGTGGTGTGAAGAAGAAGCTCTTCGACGCCGCCTTCGCCAACGGGATCGCCCGCGACCGGCTGCTGCGCGAGGGCAAGTCCGTGCCGACCTCGATCGCGCTCAAGCACGCCGTGCTCGACAAGCTGGTGCTCAGCAAGGTCCGTGACCGCTTCGGTGGCCGCGTACGTTTCTTCATCTCCGGCTCCGCCCCGCTCAACCGCGACATCGCCGAGTGGTTCCGGGCCGCGGGGATCCTCATCATGGAGGGCTACGGCTCGACCGAGAACGCCGCGGGCGCGTCCGTCGGCACCCTGCAGGAGCACAAGCTCGGCACGGTCGGCAAGGCGTTCCCGGGCAGCGAGGTGAAGATCGGCGAGAACGACGAGCTGCTGATCCGCGGCCCGCACGTGATGCCGGGCTACCACAACCTGCCCGAGGAGACCGCCAAGGCGCTCGACGCCGAGGGCTGGTACCACACCGGTGACAAGGCCTCGATCGACGAGGAGGGCTACATCACCATCACCGGCCGGATCAAGGAGCTCTTCAAGACCTCGGGCGGGAAGTACGTCGCGCCGCCGGCGATCGAGTCGAAGTTCGCCGCGCTGTGCCCCTACACCAGCCAGTTCCTCGTCTTCGGTGCCAACCGCAACTTCGTCAGCGCCCTGATCGCCCTCGACCCCGAGTCGATCACCGCCTGGGGCGCCTCCCACGGCCTGGAGGGGAAGTCGTACGAGGAGATCGTCACCTCGCCGCAGGTGCGTGAGCTGATCGGCGGCTACGTCGACGAGCTCAACGCGAGCCTCAACCGCTGGGAGACCATCAAGAAGTGGGAGATCCTCGAGCACGACCTGACCGTCGAGAGCGGTGAGCTCACCCCGTCGCTGAAGGTGAAGCGCAACGTCGTCGAGGCCAAGGAGCAGGCGCGGATCGACGCGTTCTACGCCGGATCCTGATCCTCTACGCCGGGTCCTGATCCCAGGCTCGGCGCTCCGCCAGCCAGTCCAGACACACCTCGCCCTGCCACCGCTGCATCCTGCGGAGGTGGGGCGAGGTCGTCTTGACCGGCTGGTCGGCGGCGGCTAGGAAGTAGCCGGCGAAGAGGGCCAGGACGGAGTCGATGGCCTCAGGTGCGGCCTGCGACAGCAGCGGATGGGTAGCCAGGAACGACTCAGCGTCGAGGCCGTCGCCGCGCGGCCCGACCAGCAGCAGGAGCGAGTCGATCCAGTCGGCACCGAGGACCGGCCAGGTCCAGTCGACCAGCAGGACACCACCGTCGGGGCGGATGAGGATCGTGTCGTCGCGTGCGTCCAGGTGGACCAGCGTCTCGCCGGCCGTGTGCTCCGCGAACCCGGCGGCGAGCTCCGCCGCCAGGTCGGCATGCGGGTAGCCGTCCACCCGGTCCCACAGGGCGGGGTAGGAGGCGTGCTCCTCGGCGAAGGTCGGCCAGCCGATTCCCGGGGCCGGGGTGAGCGCGGCGGCGGTCTCGACCAGCGCCTCCGAGACGACCTCGAGGTCCGCGGACGTCCACGGCCGCGACGGCAGCCGCGACTCGACGTACTCGAAGGCCAGAACCACCCACTCGCCGTCGTCGAACCACTTCAGCTTCGGGGCGGGCACCCAGCCGGCGAGCTTCTTCAGCTTCGCCGCCTCCTCCCGGTAGAGCGCCGCGGAGTCGCGTTGCGCCTTGGCCGAGGCCGCCTTCACGAAGTGCTGGGAGCCGTCCTGACAGGTCAGCACCGAGGCGAACCCCGGCGTAAACCCGGCCCCGTGCGACTCCGCCGAGACCACCGGCCCACCGCCGAGCCGCTTCTCGATCGAGGACCGCAGAAAAGGCGGCAGGTGGGGCCACTCCAGGCGGCGGGCGGTCTGCCCGTGCGGGATGTTCGTCGGGATCGCGCTCACGACCACATCCTTGTGTACGCCGGCCGTGATGCGCCAGCGCACCACGGCACGAGCAGCTAGGACATCGGCGGCTGATCGAGCTGTGCGGCGGGCTTGCCAGTGGCGACGTCCCAGGCCGCGACACCGTCCTCGGCCGACGCGGTGTAGAGGGTCTTCCCGTTGGGGCTGAAGATCACCTTCGAGCCCGACAACGCGGTCCGGACGAGGTCACGGGACTCGCCGGTACCGCCCAGCGCCTTGGGTGCCCACAGGATCAGCCCGGCATCGTCGGAGTCGCTCGTGGCAGCCAGCGAGCGAGAGTCGGGGGAGAAGGCGACAGCGGCGACCGGATGACCGGGTAGCGTCTCCGCGGCCTCGAGCGTCTTGGCGTCCCAGATCGTCGGGTAGCCCTCGGTGGTGACGCCGGCGATCCAGCGGCCGTCCGGGCTCCAGACCGGATCCGCGACGTTCGCGGCCGCGACGGTGCCGACCTCGTCGCCCGATTCGGCCTCGAGGATCGAGACGCTGTCGCCGGAGGCAACCGCCACCTGCTTGCCATCGGGGCTGAACGAGATGGATCCGACGCCGCTGCTGAGATCGGTGCTCGCCACCTCGTCGCCGTCCTCGACCGACCAGATGATCAGGTCGCCCTCGAGCCCGGCGCCGGCCACGAGCCGACCGTCGGGACTGAACGCGATCTCGCCGACCGGGCTGGCGTCGGTGACCTGCGGGTTCGGCAGGCCCTCGAGCCGCTGGACCTGCTTGTCGCCGTCCACCTCGACCAGCGCGATGTCCGAGCAGCCGACCCTCCTCGCCACGAGCGTCAGGTCCTGGCTGATGGCTCCGTAGCCGGTCTCGGAGAGAGTCTCGTACGCACCACCGGCGGCGTTCCAGCGGCAGGTGCCGTCGGTGCAGCTGGCCACGACGTACTTCCCGTCGGCGCCGGCGACCAGCGAGCCAGGGTCGAGCCGCGAGGGCATGACCGCGGCGGCCAGGCTGATCGAGTCACCTGATGTCCCGAGCGCGGAGATGTCGCAGCCGTCCTGGTCGGGGTCGCCGGCGCAGCCGGCCAGGAGCGCGGCGGCGAGCACGCCGCTGAGCGGGACGCTGAGGACGTACGTTCGGGGTTTCATCGGTCCTTCTCGAGATCTGTCAGGCGAACGAGGACACGTCGAAGTAGGCGACGGTGCCGTCGGTGCAGGTGAGGCGGTCGAGACGACGGCCTCCGGTCTCGACGAGGTCCTGGCGGTCCCGGACCTTGTCGAGGGCTCGGAGCATGTCGTACTCGTCGTTGATACGCAGCACCGACCACGGATGTTGCTCGCTGCCATCGCCGGTGGAGCGGATGCTGCGCAGCGCGGCCCCGGCGACCTGCCGCTCGCGCGCGGCGGCTCGTCCGTCGCCGGACTGCTCCAGCGCGGTGGCCATCCGCAGGTGGGCCGAGGGGCTGAAGATCGCCCCCGGCATGGCCCGCCGCAGCTCGGCGACTGCCGCTGCGTACGACCCCTCGGCGAGCAGCCTGTTGACCGAGTCGAGGTCGAGGTCGGGGGTGAAGTTGACCGAGCCGCGGACCGCGCGGCGAAGCGGCCCGAGGGTCTCGGGGCCGGGGTCGTCGAGGTAGGCGGTGACCAGGTCGGCGTACGTGGTCATCGCGACTCCTCCAGGAGCCGGTTGAACTCCTCGTCGGTGAGGTTGTTCAGGTAGTCACGGCCGGAGTTGCGGGCGTCGGTCTCGACGGGCTGGTTGTAGTACTCGTCGAAGGAGTCGCCGTTGTCGGTGCTCTTGTAGTCGTCGAAGTTCTCTTCCCACTCCTCGGCCTGACCCTCGGTGATGCCGTCCTGCTCGTGCTCGTCGAAGGGATCGTCCTCCCACCAGAACTGGAAGTCGTTGTTGTCCTCGATCGCCTCGTGCTGGCGACCGTGCCGGACCTCATGGGCAACGGTGTTGATCAGCATGCCGGGGTTGTCGAGCACATTGGGGTTGAGCGCCATCGTGGGCTCTTCGTCGCTCCAGTAGCCGAACGTGACGCCGTTGCTGTCCCACTTGTCGTTCGCCAGGGCGTCCCAGTCGATGGTGGGCATGTCGACGCCGCTGTCAGCGGCGATCTTCTTGACCATCGCCTCCAGCACGGCCTTGCGCTCCTCGATGGTGAGCGTCTCCCACTTCTCCGCGATGGCCGGGTCGATGTTGCCGTACTCGTCGCCCTGCTCGTTGATGCCGGTCGGCAGGCCGCGGGCGAGGACCGCGTCGACGCCGACCGCCTTCGCCAGTGCCTTCTCGATCTCGTCAGCGAGCTCCTGGGCGATGTTCTGACGACTGTTGCCCCACTCCTCGGCCTCGAAACGGCTCTTGAACGTCGGCGGGGTGGCCGTGCTGGTCACCGTGCCGTCGTCACTGACCGTGAACTCCTGGGTCTTGGCCCGATCGAGGATGCCCTGGACGAGACGCTCGATCGCCTCGACCTCGGGCTCGGCCGTGTAAAGCGCCTTCTGCATCTCCTGCTTGGCGGTGATGTGGCTGCTGAGGTTCTTGACCAGACCGTTGCGATGCCCGCGGGCGGCGTCCGCCGCCATCCCGGTCCAGGACTTGGCCACGCCGTTGGCCTCGAGCTCGTCGCGGCTGCTCTCCAGCTTGCGAAGATCGGCCTTGAGCCCGTCGCCGGCATCACCCAGCGGTGCGGCCTTCCAGGTCTTGACCTGGCCGAACGTGATCGCCATCAGACGAGCGCGGACGCGTCGAAGTGAGCGAGGGTCCCATCGGTGCAGGTGTGGCGGTCGATACGCCGCCCGTCGGCCTCCAGGAGATCCTGGCGGCCGGGGACCTTCTTGAGCGCGCGGAGCAGGTCGTACTCGTCGTTGATCCGCAGCACGGTCCAGGGATGCTCCTCGGTGCCGTCGCCGCTCGCCCGGATGCTCCGCAGGGCGGCGCTGGCGACCTGGCGCTCGCGGGCGGCGGAGCGCTCCTCACCGGAGCGCTCGAGGGCGGTCGCGAGGCGTAGGTGCGCGGACGGGCTGAAGATCGCTCCGGGCATGAGTGCCCGCAGCGCGTTCGCGGCCTCGGCGTAGTTGCCGTCGGCGAGCAGCTTGTCGATGCCGCTGAGGTCGAGGTCGATGGTGAAGTTGGCGGAGTTGCGGACCGCGCGGCGCAGCGGCGCCAGCGTCTCGGGGCCGGGGTCGTCGAGGTAGGCGGTGACCAGGTCGGCGTACGTCGTCATTTCGACTCCTTCAGGAGGCGGTCGAGCTCAGCGGGCGTCAGGTTGTCGAGATAGTCGCGACCGGACTTGCGGGCATCGGCCTCGACGGGCTGGTTGTAGTACTCGTCGTAGGTGTCGCCGTTGTCGGTGCTCTTGTAGTCGTCGAAGTTCTCCTCCCACTCCTCGGCCTGCTCCTCGCTGATGCCGTCCTCCTCGTGCGCGTCGAAGGGGTCGTCCTCCCACCAGAACTGGAAGTCGTTGTTGTCGTCGATCGCCTCGTACTGACGGGCATGGCGCATCTCGTGAGCCACGGTGTGCAGGATGTCCGGATCGTCGACGTTGCCCGGATTGAGGTGCACCGTGTGGTCGTCCTCGCTCCAGTAGCCGTTGGTGCTGCCCTTCGCGTCCCAGACGATGTCCTCGACGTCGACGCCGTACTCCTTGGCGAGCTCCTCGATCTTCTGGTCGATGATCGCCTTGCGCTCGGCATCGGTGAGCTGGGCCCACCGCTCGGTGGTCTCGGGGGACGCCATCCCGCGCTGATCGCGGGTCTGGTCGAGGTCCGCGTCGGTGCCGGCGGGGATGCCGTCGGTGAGGATCTGGTCGACGCCGACTGCCTTGGCGAGGGCGTCGGAGACGTCGTCGGCGAGCTCCTGGGCGATGGTGTTGCGGCTGTTGCCCCATTCCTCGGCCTCGTAGCGGTTCTTGAAGGTCGGTGGGGTGGCGGTGCTGGTCACCGTGCCGTCGTCGCTGACGTTGAACTCGTTCGTCTTGGCCCGGTCCAGGATGCCTTGGACCAGGCGCTCGATGGCCTCGACCTGAGGCTCGGCGGCGTAGAGCGCCTTCTGCATCTGCTGCTTGCCGGTGATGTGGCTGCTCAGCCGGGCCACGAGGGTGTCGCGGTGGCCGCGGGCGGCGTCGGCGGCGACGCCGGTCCAGGACTTGGCCACGCCGTTGGCCTCGAGCTCGTCGCGGCTGGTCTCCAGGTTGCGGAGGTCGGCCTTGAGCCCGTCGCCGGCGTCACCCAATGGTGCCGCCTTCCAGGTCTTGACCTGGCCGAACGTGATCGCCATCAGTTGGGGCCCATGACCTTGCCGGCCTTTTCGCCGGCGGCCTTGTCGGCGGCCTCGAACTCGTCGAGAGCCTTCTGCATCTCCGCGGCGAGCTTCTGGGAGCTGTCGGCCGCGGCCTTCGTCTCATCGGTCCAGCGGGTGCCGAGATCGGACATGTAGGTGACCGACTCCGCCCCTGGGACCGCAGCGCCCGCCTTGCTCAGATAGCCGGCGGAATCGGCCTTGCGTACGGCGCTCTCGGCGTCCGTGGCGATGCCGATGGATGTCTTCATGTCCTTGGGGACGACATGAATTTCGCTCATGGTCTGCTGGTCCTCCTGGGCCCGAACGGGAGACGGCTAGGGCGTGTCTTCACAGAGACACGCCCTAGCCGGGAGACCCTAACGGAAACTCGGGTCCAGCGTCTTCGTAAATAGCGCACCGCCGTCGACGTCACGGAGGGTGACAGTGAGCTGCTGCGTACGTCCGTCGATCTCGACCTCGCCGAAGAACTGGAAGCCGTCGGCGGGTGAGGCGTTGGCGGCCGGGGGAGCGGCCACGAACTCGGCGGCCGGACCGAAGGTGGGGTCCAGCTTGTTGGGGCCGAAGGCGCCGGCGTTGAGCGGGCCGGAGACGAACTCCCAGAACGGGTCGAAGTCCTGGTAGGCGGCGCGGCCGGGGTCGTAGGAGTGCGCCGCCGTGTAGTGGACGTCGGCGGTCAACCAGACGTGGTTGCGGATGCCGAGGCGCTTGAGCCCGGTCAGGACCTTGGCGATGTCGAGCTCGCGGCCGAGCGGGGCACCGAGGTCTCCCTGGGAGATGCCCTCCTGCAGGGTGCCGTCGGGGACGACCAGGCCGATCGGCAGGTCGGCGGCGATGACCTTCCAGGTGGCGCGGGAGGCGGCCAGCTCGCGCAGGAGCCACTTCGTCTGACGCTCACCGAGCACGCCACCGTCGGCGCTCGTCTCGGCGTTGGTCGTGTTGGTGTCCTTGTGGGTGCGCATGTCGAGGACGAAGAGATCCATCAGCGGGCCGTAGGAGAGCTTGCGGTAGATCCGGCCGTCGGGGTCGGGGGAGGCGTCGCCGACCGGGATGTACTCGTGGAAGGCCTGCTTCGCGCGGGCCGCGAGGACATCGACACGGCGCTCGGTGTAGCGGCCGTCGTCGGGGAGGATCTCGCCCGGGTACCAGTTGTTGGTGACCTCGTGGTCGTCCCACTGCGCCACGATCGGCGTCTGGGCGAGGAAGGCGCGCCAGTTGTCGGCGAGCAGGTTGTAGGCGTACTGCCCGCGGAACTCGGCCAGCGTCTCGGCGACCTTGTCCTTCTCCTCGGTGACGATGTTGTTCCAGACCCGCCCGTCGGGGAGTGTCACGGTCGAGGTGAGCGGGCCGTCGGCGTAGACGTTGTCGCCGGAGCTCAGGAAGAAGTCGGCCTCGCGCGCCGCCATCGCGGGCGCGATCCGGAACCCACCGAAGTCGGGGTTGGCGCCCCAGCCCTGCCCGGCGATGTCGCCGGACCACAGGAACCGGATGTCCTGGCGGCCTGCCGGGGCGGTACGCAGCCGGCCCAGCTCCCAGGCGCTTCCGCGTCGCGGGTCGTCGGGGTCGACGGCGCGCACCCGGTAGAAGTAGTCGCGCCCCGCCTCGAGGCCGTCGACCTTCAGCTCTCCGGTGAAGTCGCTCTTCGCGGTCACCACCGGACCGCTGACGGGCCGGGCCCGGTGGAAGGACTCGTCGGCCGAGATCTCCGCGACCAGGCGCGAGGTCTTGTCCGCGCGGCTCCACAGGACGCCGCCCCGGGCGCCGACGTCGCCGGACTGGACGCCGTGGGTGAGGGAGGGGCGGTTGCTGCGTACGAAATTGGCAGGGCCGAAGGCGGGGGCGGCGGCTGCTGCGGATGCGGGGATGACGAGTCCGGCACCGGCGGCGGCACCGAGGCCGAGGACGGAGCGGCGGTTGAGTGGGGTCATGGACCAAACCTGCCGATTCCGGCGGAACGACCGGTGAGTTCCGCGGGTCGTGTCGGTGAACACGTACGCCTAGGGTGCCGTCCCCGGGTGGAAGAAAAGTTTCTTTCACCCGGATGTCGAGATCGCCGGGCGGGCTCCGAGAGAGGGGTGAAGGCCGGAGACGCCGGCCGCACAAGAGGAGCGACATCATGAACGACGAGTACGCCATGCCCGCACTGCCCGCACCGAGCCCCGGCATCCGCGCCCTGGACCGGCTCATCGGCACCTGGAAGGTCACCGGCGGCGCGGAGGGCGAGGTCACCTACCGCTGGATGGAAGGTGGCTACTTCCTGCTGCAGGACGTACGCCTGGAGCAGTTCGGCCAGGTCACGACCGGGATCGAGGTGATCGGCAACCTGCGCCCCTTCGGCGAGGAGCCGAGCGCCGACGTGCACTCGCGCTACTACGACAACACCGGCGCCACCCTCGACTACGTCTACGAGCTCGACGGCGACACCCTCACCATCTGGGGTGGGGAGAAGGGCTCGCCGGTGAAGTTCGTCGGCACCTTCGACGAGACCGGCGACGTGATGACCGGCGAGTGGGACTATGCCGGCCAGGGCGGCTACGAGTCGACGATGACCCGGGCCTGATCCGCACGCCGCAGCAGGTAGTCGCGTTCGGCCTCGTTGGCGGTCAGCTCCGCAGCCGCCCGGAACTGGGCGGCTGCGGACGGGTCGCGCCGCTGGTCCAACAGGTGCGCCCGCACCGCCAGGACCCGCTGCGCGGTCAGCGGATCGCCGGCGAGGCCGTGCTCCGCGTCGAGCTCGTCCAGCAGCTGCAGGCCGACCACCGGGCCGAACGCGTGAGCCGCCGCGACCACTCGGCCCAGGCGGACCGGTGCGGTGGGCAGCGTACGTTCCAGCAGCAGGTAGAGGCCGAGGATCTCGCGCCAGTCGGTGTCCGCCGCGGACTCCGCGTGGGCGTGGACGCCGGCGATCGCCGCCTGGAGCAGGAAGGGCCCCGGGTCACTTCGCCCCCACACCTCCTCCAGCAGGGCCAGCCCCTCTTCGATCAGCGCGTGATCCCAGCGGGAGCGGTCCTGCTCGGCCAGCGGCACCAGGCCGAGGTCGGGGTCGGTACGTGCCGGCCGCCGCGCCTCGGTGAGCAGCATCAGCGCCAGCAGACCGGCGACCTCGGGCTCGCCGGGAGCGATCCGGACGAGCATCCGGGTCAGCCGGATCGCCTCGTGCGCCAGGTCGACCCGGCCCAGCTCGGCGCCGGCACTGGCGGTGTAGCCCTCGTTGAAGACGAGGTAGAGCACGTCGAGCACGGCGCCGATCCGCTCGGCGCGCTCGCTCTCCCCGGGCGGCGTGAACCGGGCGCCGGCCTTGCGCAGCGTCTGCTTCGCCCGGCTGATCCGCGTGCCCATGGTGTTCTCCGGGACGCCGTACGCATGGGCGATCTCGGTCGTCGTCAGCCCGGCCACGGCGCGCAGCGTGAGCGCCACCTGCCCGGTCCGCGACAGCGCCGGATGACAGCACAGCAGCAACAGCGTCAGGCTGTCGTCGGTCTCCGCCGCCGGGCCGGCCGGAGTGACCACCTCGGCGATCCCGACCTGGAGCTCGCGACGGTGGGCCGCCTGCTCGGAGCGGAGCAGGTCCACCATCCGCCGGTAGCCGATCCTGGTCAGCCAGGAGCGCGGGTTCTCCGGAACGCCGTCGCGCGCCCACTGGACGCTGGCGTCCAGCAGCGCCTCTTGGACCGCGTCCTCGGCGGCCTCGAACCGGCCGAAGCGGCGGACCAGGGCGCTGAGGACGTACGGCGCCTCGGTCCGCAGCAGGTCCTCGAGGGCCGCTGGTCCGGTCATGCCGTCAGAGCCTAGTTTCGGGGGCTAGTTTCGGGGCATGAAATACCTGCTGCTGGGATACACACCCGCCGACGCCTGGGACGCCTCCGACACGGCCTCCGAGGAGGCTCTCGCGGCGTTCGCGGAGTACCAGAAGTTCGAGGAGGAGCTGGTCGCCAACGGCGAGCTGGTCAGCACCGAAGGTCTGGGACACCCGGCCGTCTCGGTCACGGTCCGGCCGGGTGAGAACGGTCCGGTCGCGACCGACGGCCCGTTCGCCGAGCTGAAGGAGGTGCTGGCCAGCTTCGCGGTCATCGACGTCGCCAGCCAGGAGCGCGCCATCGACATCGTGTCGCGGATCGTCGCGGTCCTCGGGGAGCCGATCGAGATCCGGCCGGTGATGGGGGACGACTTCGCGCAGGTGTGACCCGCTGGGATGCGGGTGGCAGTATCTGCGGTGATGTGGGCGAGAAAGAACCTGTACGCCGCCGTGCTGCTGCTCCTGGCGGCGCCGGTGCTGTTCGGCTGCGCCGCGGAGCCTCCGGCCGAGGCGGAGTCCGGCTCGCCGTCGATGCCCGCGATCACGGCGCCCGAGACGTCGGCGAGCGCGCCACCACGCGCGCCGGAGTCGCTCGACATCCCGTCCGTCCCGCCTGCTGACGACCGCGGGATCGTCGAGGGCGGTGACCTGAGCTGGCCGCAGTGTCCCGAGGGGATGGGCATCAAGGAGCGTCGGACGCTGGGACTGCCGATGCCGCTCGACTCGGCGGAGTACGTGATCATCGGCCTCACCAACGGCCCGGCGTTCACCCCCAACCCGTGCCTGGCCTCGCAGGTCGAGTGGGCCAAGAAGAACAAGGTGATGACCTCGGCCTACGCGGTCACCTCCTACCCCCGTGCCGCCACGATCCGTGAGTACGGCGGCGAGGGGCCGGGCGACCCGGACACGAAGATCGGCCGGCTGACCAACGTCGGCTACCAGCAGGCGGTGTGGAATCTCGAGGAGATGAAGCGCGCCGGCCTGGAGTCGCCCTCGGTCTGGCTCGACGTCGAGCCGGTCGCGGTCTGGGAGTGGTCCGGCGACATCGAGGCCAACCAGGCGGTGGTCAAGGGCGCCCTGGCCGGCTATCAGGACGCCGGGAAGCGGGTCGGGGTCTACTCGATCGAGGGCCTGTGGACGCCGATCGTCGGCGACCTGCAGCTGCAGCTGCCCGAGTGGCGTCCGGCGGGCGAGGCGTCGCGGGCGGCGGCCCTGGAGCGGTGTGGTGGCGACTGGATGTTCCAGGGCGGTGCCGCGGTGATGGTGCAGTGGCTCGAGAACGGCCGCGACCGCAACGTGACCTGCCCGGGCGAGTCGGTTCAGCTGCCGCTTTGGTTCCATCAGTACTGAGCGTGGGACAATAGGCGGTGACGTACCCGCCCCCGTTCTTGAGCATCTACGAAAGCAGCCTGTGACTCACTCCGCGCCACAGCCCGGCTCCACTGATCCGGCGATCATCCGCAACTTCTGCATCATCGCCCACATCGACCACGGCAAGTCGACGCTGGCCGACCGGATGCTGCAGCTGACCGGTGTGGTCGACGAGCGTGCCGCGCGGGCGCAGTACCTCGACCGGATGGACATCGAGCGCGAGCGCGGGATCACGATCAAGTCCCAGGCCGTGCGGATGCCGTGGACGGTCACCGAGGGCGACGACACCGACAAGACGTTCGTCCTCAACATGATCGACACCCCCGGCCACGTCGACTTCACCTACGAGGTCTCCCGGTCGCTGGAGGCTTGCGAGGCGGCGATCCTGCTCGTCGACGCGGCCCAGGGCATCGAGGCGCAGACCCTGGCCAACCTCTACCTGGCGATGGGTGCCGACCTGCACATCATCCCGGTGCTCAACAAGATCGACCTGCCCTCCGCCAACCCGGAGAAGTACGCCCTGGAGCTGGCCAACCTCGTCGGCTGCGAGCCCGAGGACGTACTCCAGGTCTCGGCGAAGACCGGCATGGGTGTCGAGGGACTGCTCAACGAGATCGTGGCCCAGACCCCGGCTCCCGTCGGTGACCCGGACGCCCCCGCGCGGGCGCTGATCTTCGACTCCGTCTACGACACCTACCGCGGCGTGGTCACCTACGTCCGGGTCTTCGACGGCAAGCTGACCCACCGCGACAAGATCAAGATGATGTCGACCGGTGCGGTCCACGAGATGCTCGAGCTCGGCGTGATCAGCCCGGAGCCGGTCAAGGCCGACCACATCGGCGTCGGCGAGACCGGCTACCTGATCACCGGCGTGAAGGACGTACGCCAGTCGCGCGTGGGTGACACCGTCACCGGCAACAACCGCCCGGCCAAGGAGATGCTCAGCGGCTACTCCCACCCCAATCCGATGGTCTTCGCGGGGCTCTACCCGATCGACGGCGACCAGTACCCGGTGCTGCGCGAGGCCCTCGACAAGCTGCAGCTCAACGACGCTGCCCTGACGTACGAGCCGGAGACCTCGGGCGCGCTCGGCTTCGGCTTCCGCGTCGGATTCCTCGGCCTGCTGCACATGGAGATCACCCGCGACCGTCTCGAGCGCGAGTTCAACCTCGACCTCATCTCGACGGCCCCCAACGTGGTCTACGACGTGATCATGGAGGACGGCTCCGAGCACATCGTCACCAACCCGTCGGAGTTCCCCGAGGGCAAGATCCGCGAGGTGCGCGAGCCGGTCGTCAAGGCCACCATCCTCTCGCCGTCCGACTACATCGGCACGATCATGGAGCTGTGCCAGAAGAAGCGCGGCACCCTCGGCGGCATGGACTACCTCTCCGAGGACCGCGTCGAGATGCGCTACGTCCTCCCCATGGGCGAGATCGCCTTCGACTTCTTCGACCAGCTCAAGTCCTCGACCAAGGGGTACGCCTCGCTGAACTACGAGTTCAGCGGCGACCAGGCCGCTGACCTCGTCAAGGTCGACATCCTGCTGCAGGGCGAGCCCGTCGACGCGTTCTCCGCGATCGTCCACCGCGAAGCCGCGTACTCCTACGGGGTCATGATGGTCGGCAAGCTGCGCGAGCTGATCCCCAGGCAGCAGTTCGAGGTCCCGATCCAGGCCGCCATCGGTGCTCGCGTCATCGCCCGCGAGACCATCCGCGCCATCCGCAAGGACGTCCTCGCCAAGTGCTACGGCGGCGACATCTCGCGTAAGCGCAAGCTGCTCGAGAAGCAGAAGGAGGGCAAGAAGCGGATGAAGATGGTCGGCCGCGTCGAGGTCCCCCAGGAGGCCTTCGTCGCCGCTCTCTCCACCACCCAGCCCTCTACCGACAAGACCGCCGGGAAGAAGTAGGCCCCGCTGGTCGAGCCGCTTTGCTCCGCTGGTCGAGTTGCCGGAGCCGCTCTGCCCCGCTGGTCGAGCCGCCGGAGCCGCTAGGCGGAGGCGTGTCGAGACCAACACGGTTCTCTTCCGCGGGAGAGCTCGCTTGGTGACTGTTCTTCGTTTCAGGGTTCGCCGCCGACCCTTGATTTGAGTGTCTCTCGATCGTGCGCCGCGTCAAGGACGGGCTTCGCCCGCCGCTTCGCGGTGGCCTTCGGCCATCCTTGACCCGGCACCCGATCGAGAAAGATTTCGCCTATATCGGGGCGGCGGCGAGAGAGTGGCGCGGTGCTCAGGTGTCTTGTTCGCTGACCGCGTAACTTGGTTCTGACCTGCTTAAATGGGTCGCTTCATGGTGCCCTGTCGCATATAATTAGGCTTATGTACGAGACCATCGATCGCTTTCTTGCTGGGCCGCCTGCGGGTGCGTCCGAGGGTGAGTTGGTCGACTGGATCTCGCGCCTCGAAGAGGTCAAGTGCACCGCTGAGGCAGTCCAAGCCGAAGCGGCGGTACGTCTCGAGGAAGCCGCTCGCGCCCGCCAGGTCGAGGCCGGGGTTCCGGCCCGCAAACTGGGCGAAGGCGTTGCATCGCAGGTCGCGTTGGCGCGGCGGGTCTCGCCCGAGAAAGGTGCCAAGCTGCTCGGGCTCGCGAAGATCCTGATCGCCGAGATGCCCCACACCTACGCGCTGATGAAGGCAGGCCTGTTCTCCCAGTGGCAGGCCACCATCCTCGCCCGAGAAACCGCCTGCTTGTCGATGGAGGACCGTCGGGTCATCGACCATGAGCTCTGTGCCACCGGTCCAGACGATGAACCCGCTCGAGCCGTGTCGATGGGGTTACGGCAACTCGAGAACGCCGCCAAGAAACTCGCCATCACCCTCGACCAAGCATCCGTCGTCGCCCGCGCCGCCAACGCCGAGAACGACCGACGCGTCAGCCTCCGCCCGGCACCGGACACCATGACCTGGCTCGGCGCCCTCCTCCCGGTCAAGGACGGCGTCGCCGTCTTCGCGGCCTTGGACCAGGCCGCCAAGACCGCTGCGGCCGCCGGGGACGAGCGAACACGCGGCCAGGTCATGGCCGACACCCTGGTCGACCGAGTGACTGGCCGCGCTGAGGGAGCCAAGCCTCGGATCGAGGTCAAGATCGTCATGACCGCCGACTCGCTCGCCAACGACGCCGATCAACCCGCGATGGTCGAGGGCTACGGACCCGTCCCCGCAGCCTGGGCCCGCAAAGCGCTCAACGATGCCGAGGTCTTCGTCCGCCGCCTGTTCACGGATCCCGCCGGGCAGTTGGTCGCGATGGAATCCCGCTCACGGAAGGCACCCGACGGGTTGGCGGAGTTCGTCGCGACCCGCGACGGAGGGATCTGCAGGACCAACGGCTGCGATGCTCCGATCCGCAACATCGACCACATCGAACGTCATGCAGACGGCGGCGAAACGAGAGCCGAGAATCTGCAGGGTCTGTGCGAAAGGTGCAATCAAGCCAAGGAAGCCCTCGGGTGGCGCGCCAGACCAGAACCGGACGGCAGCATCATCACCACCGCACCCACCGGGCACACCTATGTCAGCCCGCCGCCAGACACCTGGTCACCGGATCCACCATCCTTGTCGTCGGCAGAGCGCAGGCTGCGCGATGTACTTCTCACTCACACGCTCGCGGCCTGAGCCGCTACGCCTTACGCTCGATGGAAGACAGCCTTTCCCGGGGGCGATGAGACGGGAGGGGACGCGAATGCGATCCGATGAGGAGCGCTCGGGTGCCCGTGGCTGGGTGTGGTGGTACGGGCTGTTCCTCGGTTGCCTGCTCGTCGTGGCAGGGGTGGCCGAGACGGTTCGCGCGGTGAGCAGCGGGGACGGTGGGCTTGTCTTCTGGTTCGGCACGCTCGTCGGTGGCGGCGTGCTCGTCCTGGTCGGCACGCTGCTGCTGCCCCGCAGGCCTAGGACGGGGTTCATACTCACGACGGTCGGATGTCTCGCGGGGGTGCTCCCGACCATGTGGACGTTGATCGTGCCCGTGATGCTCGTGGCGTTGATCTTCGTGAGCGGCAGCCGAGCTATGGCGCCGCCGCGGGTCAGGAGCGGATGAGCTCGATGCTGTCGAGGACGGCGTCGAGGTCGTCGAGGCGTTGGTCGATGTCGTCGGGGTTCTGCCAGAACACGCGGATGCCGTTGGCCTGCACCTGGACGCAGTCGAAGGGCGTGCCGTCGGAGTAGGACCACCAGCTGAGCCGCTCGCCCTCCAGGTCGCCGAAGGTGTCGGTCGGGGCGTCGTAGGTGACGTCCTTGACGTCGTCGTCACCGCCGCTGTCCTCGAACTCCTTCAGCTCGTCGTTCATGTCCGCGAGCGACTCCTTCTCGCCGACCCGGACGCTGAAGAAGCGGTCCTCGGACGTACGCCACGTGCACTGGCCGCCGGGGGTCTGGTCGCTCGGGCCGGTGGACTCCGGCTCGAACTCCTTCGGCACGTCCAGCCTCAAGATCACCCGCTTCCCGCCGATCGCCCCCGCACACTCGGCGGCGGTGAACCCCTCCGGCGTCGAGGTCGAGGACGCCGAGAACGGCGTCGGTGCGTCCGTCGTCACCGGCCCCGAGCCGGCCCCGCAGGCCGACGTGGCAGCGATCAGGACGATCATGGGTGCAGCCCGAAAATGCATGCCGGCTAGTCCATCACAGGACGCGGCGGGCGGCCGCGGAACACCATCCTTCCCGCCGCGATCGCCGGGATGCGACCGGTTATGCGCTATCCGCGCATCGCCAGGTAGTGGGGGCTGTGCATGAGCCCGATCACGTTGCCGAACGGGTCGGCGACGGTGGCGATCTCCCAACCGGGTTCGCCGAGCGGTCGTGGGGCCGCCAGCCCGTTCGCGCCGAGGGCGAGCAGGTGGTCGTACGCCTTCTGCACGTCATCGACGTGCCAGTGCATGATCGCGCCGGCAGGGCTGGCGAACTCGTAGCCCTCCGGTGCGTAGCGGCGGTCGAGGAGGCCGAGCTCATCCTGGCTGTCGCCGATGCGGAACTCGACGTACGCCGGCTGCTCGGCGCTGGGGCGTGCGAAGTAGGGGGCGACGCCGAGGAATTCCTGGTACCAGGCGGCAGCAGCCTTCACGTCGTCGACGAGGTAGTTGATCGTGGTGAATCCGTGGAACATGTGCTCTTCCTTTCGTGGTGGTGACTCCCATGATTCCGCTCAAAGTGCTCACGGAATGAGCACTTTGTGTGGCAGCCTCAGATCTGTGCGAGCCGAGCGGATGATCGCCACGCTCCTGCTGTTGCAGGCGCGCGGCCGGGTGACGGCGGCCGAGCTCGCCGTCGAGCTGGAGGTCTCGGTCGCCACCGCCCGTCGCGATCTCGAGGCGCTGTCGTCGGCCGGCGTGCCGGTCTACCCACAGCCGGGGAGGGGCGGAGGTTGGTCCCTCGTCGGGGGCGCGCGCACCGACCTGAGCGGGTTGACCGGTCCCGAGTCACAGGCTCTGTTCACGCTGGTCGGACCGGGTGCGGGCACGTCGCCCGAGGCACAGCAGGCGGTGCGCAAGCTGCTCCGGGCGCTGCCGAGCCCATTCCGGGCCGACGCGGCCGCTGCGGCGGAGGCGGTGCGGCTCGATGCCGGCGCCTGGGGCGAGCAGCGTCGCTCGCGACCCGAGGTCGTAGACGTCGTGCAGCAGGCGGTGATCGACCGGCACCAGATCCGCCTGGACTACACCAGCAGAACCGGTCACGTCAGCACGGTCCTGCTCGATCCGCTGGGTCTGGTGGCCAAGGACGACCTGTGGTATCTCCTAGCGACCCGCGACGGCGCCCCGGACGTACGCACCTATCGCATGGACCGGGTCGCCTCGGTCGAGGTGACCGCGCAGCCGGCGAGTCGGCCAAAGGACTTCGACCTGGCCAGGGAGTGGCAGCGGGTGGTGGCGTCGTGGAGGAGCGGCGGGCCCGGGTCCGCGCCGCGGTGCTTGTGCGGCGCCGCCATCTGTGGGTTCTGCGCGACCACTTCGGCACCTACCTCGACGTGGTCGGCGACGCGCCTGCGGTCGGTGACGAGGAGCGGATCGAGGTGAGCGTCGCCGCCCACACCGCCCGGTCTCTCGCCGAGCAGCTGGCGGGATGGGGATCGATGATCGAGGTCGTCGGGCCCGAGGACGTACGTCACGAGCTGGCTCGCATCGGGACCGAGTTGGCGGCTGCGTACGGCTGAGAGTCGCGCAAGATCGGCTAAGCGCGCAGTCGGCGTTCGGTGATCTACTCGTGTGTGCCGACGAGTCGAAGGAGTGACGATGCGTACAGAACAGGTTCGGTTTCCGGAGGGATATGGCACGCCGAGCGAGCTGATGGCGTGGGAGGACGTACGTCAGCGGCTGGTCGAGGCGAAGCAGTTCTGGTTCGCGTTCGAGAGGCCGGGGCGGAGCCCGCACGTGACACCGCTGGACGGGATCTGGTTCGAGGACAAGCTTGTCTACGGCGGCAGCCCGGAGACGTTGCACCGGCGGCTCGCGGCCGAGCATCCGAAGGTGACGGTGAACTTGCCGGACCCGTGGAAGCTGGTCGTCATCGAGGGCGAGGTGCGGACGACAACCTTCGACGCCGCGACCGCCGAGGAGATCGCGGGGCTGCTGAACGCGAAGTATCCCGAGTACGGCGAGAACGTCTTCGAGGCGAAGCACTACGTCGAAGGGACGACGGCGGTGCATCCACGGCGGATCCGGGCCTGGACCTCGTTCCCGAAGGACGCGACCGCCTTCGTCTTCGACTGACTTCCGGCTGGTCCGCGCTAGTCTCGCAGGGATGCACTTCACCGACTACGACACTCGGGTGGCGGCGTACGCCGTCATCGTCGACGACGCGGGGCGGATCCTGCTGAGCTGGTTCAACGGCAACCACCGCAACGACCCGGGCTGGACGCTGCCGGGTGGCGGCGTCGACTACGGCGAGCAGATGCCCGCCGCAGTCGTGCGCGAGGTGAAGGAGGAGACCGGCTACGACGTCGAGGTCGGAGCTCCGCTGACGACCGACGTGTTCGTCGTGCCGTTCGACCCGGGGCGACGGCCCTACCAGTCGACTCGGGTGGTCTTCGAGGCCCGGATCGTCGGGGGTGAGCTGGGCACGCTGGAGGTCGGTGGAACCACCGACTACGCCGCGTGGATCGGCCTGGACGACCCCGCGATCGAAGCCGACTCCACGAGCCCCATCGTCAGGATGGGGATCGCGGCCCTGAAGGTCGCTCAGTCGACCCAGTAGTTGTCGTGGAGCTTGTAGAACTCGGCCATCTCGTCCGGACCGAGCTCGGTGCCCTCGGCCAGCTCGCGCAGCCCCTCGAAGTAGCCCTCCCGCGGCGCGCCCGGGGTGAAGTGGAGCAGCATCGAGGCGGGCTCGTCGGTGGCGTTGCGGAAGCCGTGCAGGCCGCCGACCGGCACGTGCACGAAGTCGCCGGCGCCGGCCGGGATCCACTCCTCGCCGTTGTAGATCCGCACGGTCCCGGTCAGCACGTAGAACGACTCGGCCACGGCACGGTGGAAGTGGGGCCCAGGGCCGGTCTCGTTGGGACCGAAGTGCCAGCGGTAGAGCCCGTAGTCACCTGCGGTCGTCGCTCCGGTGGCGAGATAGTCGACCTTCACGCCGTTGGGATAGGTGAGATCGGGCGCGGTCTTGTCGGGACGGTAGAACGCCGAGACCTCACCGGCCTCGCCGTCGTAGCGCTCGGGCGGGTAGGGAACACCTTTGGTCCCCATCGACTCTGGAAGTGACATGAGCACAACCTGCCCGATCCGTGCGGGGTTGGGAAGCGGATTAAGGTGGCTGGCGTGACGCGGCTGCCGGACCCCCTGCTGGCCCTCGCGGCGAACGGTCCCGAATGGGCGGCGTGGCTCGACCGGCTGCCCGGGCTGGTGCGCGACCTGCTCGAGGAGTGGTCGCTGAGACCGGACGGCGAGGCGACGCACGGGAACACCGCGGTCGTGCTTCCCGTGCGGACCACCGAGGGCGAGGCCGCGGTGCTGAAGGTCGGCTGGCCGCACTGGGAGGCCGAGCACGAGGCGCTGGCGCTGCAGACCTGGGGCGGTCGGGGTGCCGTACGCCTTCTCCGGGCCGACCCGAAGCGCTTCGCGCTGCTGCTGGAGCGGCTCCACGCCGAGGACCTCTCGGAGCTGTGGGACGTGCAGGCGTGCGAGATCGTGGGCGGGTTCTGCCGGCGGCTGCACGTCCCGGCTCCGCCGCAGCTGCGTACGTTGTCCGCGCAGGCCGCGCGCTGGGCGAGCGAGCTGGGGGACAAGGAGCGACGGCTTCCGGTGCCGCCGCGGATGGTCGAGCAGGCCCGGGCGATCGCCCGCGACTTCGCCGCCGACGAGGCGACCGACGGTCGGCTGATCCACACGGATCTGCACTTCGACAACGTCCTGCGAGCCGACCGCGAGGAGTGGCTGGTGATCGACCCGAAGCCCCTCTCCGGCGACCCGCACTACGAGCTCGCGCCGATGCTCTGGAACCGCTTCGAGGAGTACGCGGGGCGGATCCGCGACGGCGTACGGATGCGGTTCTTCGCCCTCGTCGACGCCGCCGAGCTCGATGAGGACCGCGCCCGGGCCTGGGCGGTGCTGCGGCTGGTCGTCAACGTCAAGGACGAGGTCGAGGACAACCAGGCGCCCGACAAGGCTGGACCTGATAAAGAGTGGATCACCGCGATGATCTCGGTCGCGAAGGCGGTCCAGGACTGAGGGCCCTCAGTCGACCGGCCAGGCCTTTGGCGGCACCGGCTTGCTGCCACCGACCCGCTTCCCGGCGGCGTCGTAGGCCGCGAAGCCGGTGGTGGTGTCGTCGTCCAGCTTCGGTAAGCCTTCCGTGCTCAACGAGGCGACGGCGATCCCGCCGTTGAGGGTGCCGTCGACGTATCCGTCGCCGATGAAGAACTTCACCGACGTGACCTCGGCCGGCACGGGCAGCATGAAGTTGATCGTGTTGGTGTCCCAGCCGCTGGTGAACTGTTCCCGATGGTCCGTGTTGGGGAAGGGTCTGATGCGGCTTGCTGAGCCCGCGGCGTCCTCGGCCCTTGGCTGGCTGGAGTCGGTCGTGAAGGCCTCGCAGTGCACCAGGTAGTCGTCGGTCAGGAACATCGCGCGCAGGACGTTGTGATGCTCGGGCCCGACATCGGTGCGCCGCTCGGCGAAGATCGGGTAGAGGCGTGCGGGATCGATTGTGTCCGGCAACGGCGGACTTTCGGGGCGGCCGCCTGGGATCATGCGCCACCCGTTGGCCTCGTCGTAGGCGTCTTGATTGGCACTGCGCAGGCAGCTGCGTTCGAGCGTCGCCAGCTCCTTGTCGGAGACGTTCGTGGGTTCACCGCTCCAGGTGAGCACCTGCTCGGGACGGGACGGCGAGGTGCTCTGGTCCGCGGGCGCGAGATCGATCGCCAGCGGGCTACGTCCGAGACCGGCGAGGACGACCCCGGTCACGACGAGACACATACCGGCAGCAGCGGCGGTCAGCAGTGACGTACGCCGCCGGCGGAGCCGGTCCCCGCGGACCCGGATGTCGGCGAGCGGACGGTCGAGGGTGAGGTCGCTGCTGGTGCGCAGCTCGTCTTCGAGGTCGATGCTCATGAGCGAGCTCCTTCGGTGGCGAGGTCGGCGCGCAACGTGGCGAGCGCCTGGTGCAGGTGGGCCGAGACGGTGCCTTGCGAGATTTCGAGCACGGCCGACGTGGTCGCCGTGTCGAGGTCGAGGATGTAGCGCAGCGCCACCACCTCGCGCTGCCGCTCGGGCAGGCGGCGCACGGCGGCGATGAGGTCGCGGCGCCCGTCGAGGTCGGGTTGGTCGCTGCGTACGTCCTGGGGTGGGCCGACCTCGCGGCGGCGCTTCCGCCACGAGGAGATGTCAGCGTTGACCGCGGTGCGTACGACCCAGGCAGCAGGCGATCGGGCGTTGCGTACCGTCCGCCACCGCGCCCAGGCACGCGCGAAGGCTTCGGCCACCGCGTCCTCGGCGCGCGCCGGGTCGACCCCGCTCGCGACGGTGGCTCGCAGGCAGCGGTCCTTGTGGGTGGCGTAGAACGCACCGAACTCGTCGAAGTTCACAGCCTGTTGACGCATCAGCCCTCGGATCCCTTTAGGCGGCCATCGACAATTCTCGGCGGAAACCCGTTCGACCGTATTCGCGAGCCACGGGAGAATCGCGGCCATGCCCATCGTGCGAAGCGTCAACATCGGTCAGTCCAAGCCCGCCGAGTGGGCGGAGGTGGGCGCCACCTCGATGGAGAAGCTCGCCACGCCCGAGCCGGTGACGGTCGGCAGGGAGGGCATCGTGACCGACACGCAGACCGACCGTCGCCACCACGGCGGCGAGGAGCAGGCGGTCTACGCCTTCGCCCGCGAGGACCTCGACGTATGGGGCTCGCGGTTGGGTGTGACGCTTCGTGACGGGCAGTTCGCCGAGAACCTCACCACCGAGGGGATCGACATCAACGCCGCTCTGGTGGGGGAGCAGTGGCGGATCGGGACGGTGCTGCTGCAGATCTGCAGCGTGCGTACGCCGTGCAACGACTTCAAGAACTGGATGGGCGTCTCGGGCTACGACAACGCCCAGTGGGTCAAGAAGTTCGCCGCCGAGGCGCGCCCGGGGCCCTACCTCCGCGTCCTCGAGGAGGGGCAGCTGCAGGCCGGCGACGAGATCGTCGTCGTCCACCGCCCCGACCACGGCATCACCGTCTCGACGCTCTTCAAGGCGCTCATCACCGATCGCAGCCTGCTCCCGAGCCTCATCGGCATCGACGGGCTCGGGGACAAGCCGCGGGCGGCGGCGGAGAAGTACGTCGCGGCCCAGCGTTAAGGACCGCAGGGCCCTCCGGTGCAGCCCATCAAGTAGAGACCCTCGGGGGAGATGCCCTGGATCTCGAGCTTGTTCAGCTCGTCCGTGGTGAGCTCGCCGGTCGGGATCAGCGCGACGGCCACATTGTCTTCGGTGATGGTCGCGTCGAACCGCTGCTCGCCGACCCAGAACCAGGCGGACTCGATCGTCTCGTTGCCGAGTGATCGCGTCACTCGGATCCCTTCTGCGGTCTCGGTCCACTCGATGATCGGGGGTTGCCGCCTCGCCTCATCGGGCTCGGGATAGACCAGATCTCCGGCGGCGTCGTAGGCGCGGAAGCTTGCCGACTCGACGTCGACCCGGTGGTCGGTCCACGCGACCGCCAAGCCGTTGACGATGGTCGCCGGGAAGTCTTCACCGCTCGAGGTGAAGACCACGTCGGCGACGTTCATCTTCTCGGGGAGGGGGAGCAGGAACTCTGTGCCGTCGCCGGTGCCTCCAGCGGTGAAGTCCTCCCATGGCCCGGTCTCCGCAAAGGCGCCCCAGACCTGGGGTTGGCCGAATGCCCCCGCAAGATCGGGCTCGCTGTCGGCGTCCCGTTCGGCGTTCTGCCCCGTCGAGCAGGTCACGTCATAGTCGGGGCCGTCGAAGATCGCCATCGCCGTCGATCCACGCTTCTCGGCGAGGAACGGCCAGGTGCCCGCCGGGATCTCTTGGACCTCATCGGGATCGATGGCATTGTCCGCTTCGGGGGCTGAGCCGTACAAGAGCTCCACATCGGCCCAGGCCGTCATCAGGCACCGATCGGTGAAGGTGTTGAGCTCCTCGGGAGTCAGATTGGTCGGCTTGCCCGACCAGTCGACCGGAGTCTTCTGCTGAGGTGCGTCCGACGTCGACGGTTCCGGGGTGGCGATGTTCGAGTCGATCAGCCGATCGGGGATCGCGACGTACGCCATGACCCCGGCGAGTGAGAAGGCGGCGACCGCGGCGACCGCCTTCGAGCCGCGACGGAGGCGACGCATTCGGTCGCCCCGGCGCAGGATCTCGGTGGAAGGGACGTCCAGGGTCCGGTGACTGCTGTTGCGCAGCAAGGTCTCGATGTCGTTCATGACAGCATCCCTTCGGGGTTGGTCAGCTGCAGCCGCAGAGTCTTGAGCGCGTGGTGGAGCGTGGCGGAGACGGTGCCGCGAGCGATACCGAGCTCGTGGGCGGTCGTCTCGGCATCGAGGTCGAGGAAGTAGCGCAGCGCGACCACCTCGCGTTGACGCGGTGGCAGCCGGCGTACGGCCTCCAACAGGTCGTGGTCGGTGTCGTCGTCAGAGTCGTTGCGGGGGAGCTGTTCGGGGGTCTCGGGAACGGTCAGCTCGCGGCGGCGCTTGCGCCACCAGGAGATGTCGACGTTGACCGCGGTGCGAACCACCCATGCCGCCGGGGAGTTGGCCAGTCTGACCGTCTGCCAGCGCGACCAGGCGCGCGCGAAGGCTTCAGCGGTCGCCTCCTCGGCCCGGCCGGGATCCATGCCGGTCGCGATCGCCGCACGCAGACAGCGGTCCTTGGCGCCGACGTAGAAGTCGGTGAATTCTTCTCGGCTCACGCCTGGATGACGCACAGCAGCCATTATCGGTTTAGGCGCGACCCGAATAACTCATTGACGGTTCTGACCGGCCTCACCAGACTCACTCCCAAACAACTCTTGGGAGGTTCGGGTGGACGAGGAGATCTCGCGGCTGCGGGCGGCCGGGCACCCGCTGCGGCTCCGGATGCTGTCACTGCTGACGGGTGCGGAGCTGTCGGCGGCGGAAGTGGCGCGCGAGCTCGATCTGACGCATGCCAACGCCTCCTATCATCTCCGGTTGCTCGAGAGCGCCGGGCTGCTCGAGGTCGCGGGCGAGGAGCGGATCCGAGGTGGGGTCGCGAAGCGATACCGGTACGTCTGGCGCCGCGACGCCGCCCAAGGGCCGCCGTCCAAGGAGGACGACGAGGTCCACACCCGCGCGATCGCTGAAGAGCTCGTACGCCGCCGCCGCTCGCGCGCCGACGGACCGGCCATCGTCTCGGACGCGGAGATGTGGGTCGACCCCGATGTCTGGCAGCGGGTCCACGACCTCGTCCGGGAGGCCAGCGGTCTGCTCCACGACAACGCTCGTCCGTCGCGTACGGAAGGCACGATCCACGTGAACCTGACCGCCTCCGCGTTCGTGATGGGTGAGGACCAGTGAGCGTCCGGGGGAGCCTCTTCGTCCTCAAGGAACGCGACTTCGGGTGGTTCTTCGCCTCGCGGTTCGTCAACCTCGCCGGCTCGTCGATGTCGCACGTGGCGCTCGCGTTCGCGGTGCTCGAGGTGACCGACTCGGCCTCCGCGCTGGGCTACGTGGTCGCCGCGCACACCATCCCGATGGTCGTGTTCCTGCTGATCGGCGGGGTGATCGCCGACCGGTTCTCGCGGCGGCTGGTGCTGCAGCTGAGCAACGTGGCCTCGGCCGTGACCCAGGCGGCCGCGGCGGCACTGGTCATCACCGGGCACGCCGAGATCTGGCACCTGGTCGTCCTGCAGGCGATGAACGGCACCACGATGGCGATGGCGTTCCCGGCGATGCAGGGGATGGTGCCGCAGCTGGTGGCGAAGAAGGACCTGCAGCCGGCCAACCTGCTGCTCTCGATGTCGCGCAGCACCTTGACGATCCTGGGCCCGTCGGTCGCGGCCGCTCTCGTGGTCGGCGTCGGTGCCGGCTGGGCCCTGGCGGTCGACGCCCTGACCTGGCTGCTCGCGGCGATCTTCCTGCTCCCGGTGCGGATCC
Source organism: Nocardioides sp. NPDC127503 (assembly GCF_040302165.1). NCBI lineage: Bacteria > Bacillati > Actinomycetota > Actinomycetes > Propionibacteriales > Nocardioidaceae > Nocardioides > Nocardioides sp. NPDC127503. Next base: position 87,427 of record NZ_JBEORH010000011.1, read on the forward strand.
CGCCGCGCCCGGCAGACGCGGAGAAGACCTCGGCGATCCAGGACCTGCGGGCCGGGTGGACGTACTTCCGGGGCACCACCTGGCTGTGGGTCGTGGTGGTCGCCTTCATGATCCTCAACGCGATCCAGTCCGGCGGGCTGCACGTGCTGGGTCCTGCGTACGCCAAGTCCTCCTCGCTCGGCGTCGAGGGCTGGGGCCTGGCCAACTCCGCGCTCGCGGCCGGGATGCTCGTCATGACGATCGTGCTGATGCGGGCCACGATCCGGCGCCCGTTGCGAGCGGGGATGTTCGGGATCATGGCGTTCTCGCTGCCCTTCTTCGCGCTCGCGCTGTGGCCGGAGACGGTGCCGCTCATCGTGGCGATGGCCTTCGCCGGCGCCGGGATCGAGATCTTCAGCCTCGGCTGGAGCCTGGCGATGCAGGAGAACGTCCCGGGCGAGATGCTCTCGCGCGCCTACTCCTACGACGCGCTCGGCTCGTTCCTCGCGATGCCGGTCGGACAGCTCCTCTTCGGGCCGCTGGCGGCATGGTTCGGGGAGCGGCCGGTCTTCTTCGTCAGCGGCGTGCTCTACGCCGCGGTCTGCCTGGCCGCGCTCGCCGTGCCGTCGGTGCGACGGCTCGAGCGGGCGGGCCAGGACGAGATGTCCGCGACCTCGTGAGGGTCAGACGCAGCCGTACGCCTCGGGACCGCTCGGGGCGTCGGGGTTTCCGCGCGGCTCCTCCGTGACCGTGGGTGCGTCGGGCAGCAGGTGGGCGGCATCGCTGCCGGCGAACTCCTGCCTGAGCTGCCAGGAGCGGGCCTCGGCCAGTGCCGTCTCCGCCCGCTCGATCCGGTTGTCGTCATCGGCCTCGGCGGCAGCCTTCCACTCGTCGTACCAGGCACAGACCGCCCCCTTCGCCACGTCGATCGCCAGGTGGTAGCGGTTCGGCTGGAGGCTGGTCAGCTGGTCCTCGTCGTAGCTCTCCGGAAGAGGTACGCCGGTGAGCAGCTGCTCGATCGTTGCCGATCGCTCCTGGGCGGTGAGATAGCGGTCGGGCAGGGCGGCGTCGAACTCAGCCTGGTCCACCCAGCGCAGCTGGGTGAGGAGCTCCTCGAACTCCGCCTTCGACATGCCGGTGCCGGTGATCACCTGGTAGTGGCCGTCCTTGACCGGCAGCACGACACGGAAGGCGTCCTCGGTCAGCGCGACCTCGTCGGTCTCGACATCGCGGTCGCCGACGTCCTTACCTCCGAGGTAGCTCCAGTAGGTCGCCTCCTGGCCGAGGACCTCGATCGACAGCTCTGTGACGCCGTCGCCGCCGGTGTTGAACGAGCCTGCGAACCTGAGCGCCTCCTGGTAGGTAGAGCTGTCGCCCCAGCCGATGTCCAGGCGAGGGGCTCGGCGGCCGCTGCCTGACGGTTCGTAGTCGACGCCGCCGATGTGGGACGCGTCGGTCACCGAGCCGTCGGACCCGGGCACGATCCACCCGGGTGCGTCGAGGACGAGCCGGTAGGCCTCGGCTGAACGCGGTACCCCGTCGTAGGCGAAGCTCATCGCCGGCTCGAACGGCGTCTCGCCCGGAAGTAGCCGGGGCGCGAGGACGGCGCCGGTCACGGCGAGGGCGCCAGCGAGACCGGCCACGGCGAGACCGCGGGTCCAACGGCGGCGGACGATGGTGCGGCGGGCGGCGCCCGGGCGTGGCGCCCGGGCGATCACTCGCCCGGCGGCAGGGGCGTCCTCGGCGCGCTCGGCGAGAGTGGCGCGGATCAGGTCATCGAGGTCGGTGCTCATCGTGACTCCTCGGCAAGGGTGGTGGACATGAGGTCGGGGTGGCTGCGCAGCTTGGTGAGAGCGCGCATGGCGTTGCTGCGTACGGTGCCTGCGGAGATGCCGAGCGCCTCGGCGATATCGGCATCGGCAAGGTCCTCGTAGTAGCGGAGGACCACGACGGCGCGCTGCCGCGGAGGCAGTGCGCCGATGCGCTGCCAGAGCAGGTGACGTACGCCGACTGCTTCTGTCTCGTCCTCGCCGGCTCGTTCCGGCAGATCGGCGACGACGAGCTCGCTCGAGGCGCGTTTGCGGCGCCAGCTCAGGTGTTGGTTGAGCAGGATCTTGCGGGCGTACGCATGCGGGTCGACGACGTGGGTCATCCTCGACCAGCGCCGGCACAAGCGCTCCAGGGTGTCCTGGACGAGGTCCTCGGCGCGGTGACCGTCACCGGTCAGCAGGTAGGCGAGCCGCAGCAGCGCGCCGCTGCGCGTCACCACGTACTCGTCGAAGTCTGTGTCCATGCTGTCCTCCGTCTGGGCCCGCTTCTGTCCGGGACCTCTGCCTCTTCGATGCGGCGGCACGGCGTGGGTGTTGCGCTGACGGTGCAACTGTGGCCTCTAGGCTGCAAGGCGTCGAGCAACTTCTGCCACCGAAGGAACGCCTGTATGAGCCTGAACACCTCTGTCGTCGACGAGCTCTTCCAACAGCGCTTCGAGGAGAAGCTGACTCCGGGGCTGGCCTATGGGGTCGTACGCGGCTCCGAGCTGCTCCACTCCGGCGCGTTCGGGGCGACGACCGAGGGTGGTCCGGCGCCGACGGCCGAGAGCGTCTTCCGGATCGCGTCGATGTCGAAGTCGTTCACGGCGGCCGCGGTGCTGCTGCTGCGTGACCGCGGGCTGGTCGACCTGGATGAGGCGATCGCGCAGTACGTGCCCGAGCTCGTCGACCAGGCTCCCTACTCCGCCGATTCCCCGGCGGTGACGCTGCGGCTGCTGCTCTCGATGTCTGCCGGACTGCCGACCGACGACCCGTGGGGCGACCGGCAGGAGTCGCTGTCCTACGACGACTTCGGGACGTTCCTCGACGGAGGCTTCACGACCGGGCAGGAGCCGGGGGTCGGGTTCGAGTACTCCAACCTCGGCTATGCGCTGCTCGGTCGCGCGATCGAGAACGTCGTCGGTGGTTCGTCTCCCGAGGGGGCGAACCGGGACTTCGTCGAGCACGAGCTGCTGGCGCCGCTGGGGATGACCTCCTCGGCCTACTCGCCCGATGCGGTGCCCAACCGGGTCCCCGGTCACGTACCGCCGCTGCACCCGGCCTGGGCCGGCGACCGGCTCGAGGGCCCGCCGACGTGGGCCCCGACGGCGCCGGTGCCGTCCGGTTCGTTCGCTGCGATGGGCGGCCTGCACTCCTCGGTCGCCGACTTGGCGCGCTGGGTCGGCGGCTTCCTGGGCGCCTTCTCCTCCGCCGCCGATGGGCATCCGCTGTCGAAGGCGTCGCGGCGGGAGATGCAGCAGCTGCACCGGTTCGGCTCGGTGTCGGCCTCGCTGGGGTTCGAGGGTCCTGAGGCGGGTGTCGGGGCGGTCGCCGCCGGCTACGGCTACGGCCTGATGGTCGACCACGACAGCCGGCTCGGGCAGTTCGTCCACCACTCCGGTGGCTACCCCGGCTACGGCTCGCGGATGGTCTGGCACCCCGCGACCGGCCTGGGTGTGATCACGCTGTCCAACAGCACGTACGCCGGGGGCTACCCGACCGCGATGACCGCGCTGCGCTCGCTGGTGTCGGACGAGCTCGCCGGCAACGGTCCGCAGCGGTTCTCGACGGTGGTCAAGGGCCTGCGGCCGCGGCTCGACGCAGCGCTGGAGGCCGCGGTCGAGCGGCTGCGTACGTTCGATCCTTCGGGCGCTGAGGTCTTCGCGCTGCCGTCGCTCTTCGCCGACAACGTCGAGCTCGACGCGCCCGACGCCGGCCGCCGCGTCCAGATCACCCAGGCGCGCGCGAAGGTCGGGCTGCCGCTGGGCGGCGCGCCCTACGGCTACTTCTCCCGCGGGATGGGCGTCGCGCTCGCCGTGGTGCCGGCCGAGAAGGGTCGCTACGACATCGAGGTCATGCTCTCGCCGGAGGCCGAGCCGCGCATCCAGACCCTGCGCGTCAACGCCGTCCCCGACGCCCATGGTGGCCTCATCGCCGCCGCCCGCGCCGCCCTCGAGGAGAGCTCCCCGGTCATCGCCGCCCTCCGGGCCTTCGGTCAGCCCGAGCTGATCACGACGCCCCTGTCCGGTGACGGTTCGTCGAAGGCCGACTTCCTGGTCGTCGCCGGCGCGACGTACTGGAAGATCGCGGTGGCCAAGACGACCACCGTCACCGCCCTCCCCACCTCCGACTACCCCCGCCTCACCTACCTCGCCTCCGCGCTCCGCGGCTGACCCCTGCCGAGGCGTCAGCTACGTCGGTCGAGATGGCATTCCGCTGCCAACTCGACCGACGTGAGTGACGTCTCGGCCGGCGGGAGCGACGCCTCGGCGGGGTTGCTCCGTTCGAACAAATGTTCGATACTCATTGAGTGGGAGTGGTAGCGGGGATTGAGCGACACCAGAAGCTGGCTCAGATCGAGCAGCTTCGGTCGAAGGTGCGACGGCTGGAGCAGAAGCCGGGCATCGGTGCGGAGCTGGCTACGCACGAGGCGCTCGGTGGAGTGGTGCAGCTTCGGGCCGGCGGGACGTACGCGGCCGACTCGCTGTCGTTGGCGGTGCTGCTGCTGGCAGGACCGTCGGCGGCGGGGGAGTGGACCGCCGTCGTCGGGGTGGAGGACTTCGGCGTCGAGGCGGCGGCCGAGGCCGGTGTCGACCTGGAGCGGACCATCCTGGTGCCGCGCCCCAAGGACTCCTGGCTGGAGGCGACCGCGGCGCTGGTGGACGTGGTCACGCTGGTGCTGGTCCGGCCGACCGGTCGGGTGACCCCGAGCGTCGCCGAGAAGATCGGTGCCCGGCTGCGCACCCGCGGTGCCGCGCTGGTCGCGCTGGGGGAGTGGCCGAGAGCAGACGTACGTCTGCGGGCGACCGAGCCGCGCTGGGTTGGGCTGGGCAACGGCGACGGCCATCTCCGGGCGAGAAGGATGGTGGTCGAGGCGGTGCGCGGGACGGCTCCGCCGCGGCGTACGGCGCTCTGGTTCCCGGCCGAGGACGGCGGTCTGCGGCGCGTCCTCGAGCCCGTCTCTGGCCTTGCTGACCTGCGGAAACAGGAGTCGGCATGAGTCGGACGCTGGTGGTCTGGTGCGCCGACTGGCCGGTCGCCGCAGCGCTGGGCGAGGCCGGCCTGCCGCGGCACCTTCCGGCCGCGGTCTTCGCGCAGAACCGGGTCCAGGCCTACAACCAGGCTGCGCGGGAGTTCGGGATCAAGCGCGGGATGCGCCGCCGCGACGCGCAGTCGCGCTGCCCGGAGATCCAGGTGCTCGCCGCCGACGAAGCCCGTGACGCGCGGGTGTTCGAGGAGGTGCTGGTGCGCCTGGAGGAGCTGCGCCCCGGCGTCATGCCGCTGCGCCCCGGGCTGGTCGCGCTGCGCTCGCCGGCACGCTTCTACGGTGGCGAGGCCGAGGCCGGCGCGGCGATCGCCGAGTGCGTGGTCGGGCTCGGGATCTGGGACGTACGGATCGGCATCGCCGATGAGCTCTTCACCGCCGAGCAGGCCGCGCGGAGCGCCGGGCTGCAGGAGACGTACGCCGTCCCGGCAGACGGAGGCTCCACCGCGTTCCTGCGCGCCCTGCCGGTCCATGTCCTCGAGGACGCGAACGCGGTCAGCCTGCTGCAGCGACTCGGCCTGACCACCCTCGGTGGCCTCGCCGACCTGCCCGGCGCCGACGTCAAGGCGCGCTTCGGCGCGCAGGCCGCCTGGGTCCGCCAGGTGATCCATGGTGAGGGAGCGCGGCCGGTGACCGGGCGTACGCCACCGCCCGAGCTCACCACCGAGGTGGCCTTCGAGCCGCCGCTCGACTCCGCCGAGGCGGTCTGCTTCTCGGCCCGGCAGGCGGCGGAGGGGTTCGTGAAGGGCCTGGCGACGCGACAGGAGGTCTGCACCGAGGTGCGGATCGAGGTCGCGATGGAGGACGTCACGGACTCGGTACGCACCTGGGCGCACCCGCGATGGTTCTCCTCCGTCGATCTCATCGACCGGCTGCACTGGCAGCTGGCCGGGGCGGTGTCGGGTAAGCGCGGAGGAGCGGTGACCGAGGTCCGCTTCGTCCCCGAGGTCGCCGTCTCCGAGGCGGTCCACGCCGATGGTCTCTGGGGCGGCACGAACGAGCGCGTCGATCGCGGCATCGCCCGGGTGCAGGGCCTGCTCGGCCATGAGGCAGTCGTCGCCCCGGTGCTCCAGGGCGGCCGGACGCCACGCGACCGGCAGGCGTACGTCCCCTGGGGCGACCGCCCCACCACTCTCCGCGACCGCACGCTGCCGTGGCCGGGGAGCATCCCGCCGCCGGCGCCCGCCCGGGTCCTGGCCGAACCCTGGCCTGCGGAGGTCTGCGACCAGGCCGGGCGGCAGGTGCTGGTGCTCCCGCGCGGCGGTGTCTCCGCCGACCCCGCCCGCTACCGGCCCTCGGCCGGCCAACCCTGGCAGCGGGTCGCCTCCTGGGCAGGTCCGTGGCCGGTCACCGAGGCGTGGTGGGAGCCCGGCGGCGGGCGACGAGTCGCCCGCTTCCAGCTCGTCGGGGTCGACGGCCGCGCCTGGCTGGCCACCTTCGACACCGACCACTGGCTCACCGAAGCCAGCTATGACTGACGGGGCGGTGGCTGATGGGCTGGAACAACCCCGAGATCCCGTGGAAGGAACTGGAGCGACGGCTGTCCGGCCGCCCGCCGAAGGACCCCTACGGCGACGCGCCGATCTCGCGGCGCAAGAAGCGGCTGACCGACGAGTCGGTGCGCTGGCCGGAAGGCCCGGTGGTGCCGTACGCCGAGCTCCACGCCCACTCCGACTTCTCCTTCCTCGACGGAGCGAGCTCGCCGTCGGCGCTGGTCAGCGAGGCGATCCGGCAGGGGCTGCACGGGATCGCGATCACCGACCACGACGGCTTCTACGGGGCTCCCGCCTTCGCCGAGGCGGCGCAGAAGCTGACGGAGCCGGGGCGACGGCTGCTGACGATCTACGGCGCCGAGCTGTCCCTGGGCCTGACCAAGCCGCAGAACGGGGTCGCCGACCCCGAGGGCAGCCATCTCCTAGTTCTCGCCCGGGGCGTCGAGGGCTACCGGCAGCTGGCCGGCGCGATCACCGAGGCGCAGCTGCGCGGCGACGAGAAGGGCCGGCCGGCCTACGACCTCGACGAGCTCGCCGACCGGGCCTGCGCCGGCAACTGGCTGATCCTGACCGGGTGCCGCAAGGGCACCGTACGCCAGGCCCTCACCAGCACCGGACCGATCGCCGCGGCCCGGGCGCTGCGCGAGCTCACCGACAGGTTCGGCCACGACAACGTCGTCGTCGAGCTGACCGACCGCGGCCATCCGACCGACTCCTACGACAACGACCTGCTCGCCGGCATCGCCCGCGAGGCCGGCCTGCCCACCGTCGCCACCAACAACGTCCACTACGCCACCCCGGACCGGCACCGGGTGGCCGACGCGCTCGCGGCGGTCCGCGCGCGGCGCACCCTGAGCGACATCGCCGGCTGGCTCCCGGCCGGGCCGGTGGCGTACGTCAGGACGGGGGAGGAGATGGACCAGCTCTTCCGGCGCTACCCGGGCGCGGTGGCACGCAGCGTCGAGATCGCCGATGAGTGCGCCTTCGACCTGCGCAAGGCCACCCCGAAGCTGCCCAAGCGCGGGATCCCCGAGGGCGAGACCGCCGCGAGCCGGCTGCGCAAGCTGACCGAGGAGGGTTTCGCGGAGCGCTATGCGGAGGCGTACGCCAGCGACCCGAAGTTCGTCGAAAAGGCCCGCAAGCGTGTGGAGCACGAGCTCGACGTCATCGAGCGCAAGGACTTCCCGGGCTACTTCGTGATCGTGCACGACATCGTCGAGTTCGCGCGGAGCGAGAAGATCCTCTGCCAGGGGCGAGGGAGCGCGGCGGCGAGCGCGGTCTGCTACGCCCTGGGGATCACCGCGATCGACCCGGTCTTCTACAAGCTGCCGTTCGAGCGGTTCATCTCTGAGCACCGTGAGGAGGAGCCGGACATCGACGTCGACTTCGACTCCGACAAGCGCGAGACGGTGATCCAGTGGGTCTACGACACCTACGGCCGCCGCAACGCCGCGCAGGTCGCGAACATCGTCGGCTACCGGCCGAAGATGGCGGTCAGGGACGCGGCCAAGGCGCTCGGCCACAGCCCCGGCCAGCAGGACGCCTGGTCCAAGCACCTCGGCTACTCCCGCGTCGAGGCACCGGACGACGTCGGCATCCCCGCTCCGGTCCTGGCGCTGGCCGAGGAGATCCACGGAACCCCGCGCCATCTCGGCATCCACTCCGGCGGCATGGTGCTGACCGAGGAGCCGATCGGCGAGGTCGTACCCATCGAGCGTGCCCGCATGGAGAAACGCACCGTGATCCAGTGGGACAAGGACGCCGCCGAATACATGGGACTGGTGAAGTTCGACCTGCTCGGGCTCGGGATGCTGGCGGCGCTCGACCACATGATGCACCTGGCTGCGGAGCACCTGGGGGAGGAGTGGACCCTGGCGACCATCCCCAAGGAGGAGCCGGCGGTCTACGACATGCTCTGCCGGGCCGACTCGATCGGGGTCTTCCAGGTCGAGTCGCGCGCGCAGATCGGCACCCTGCCGCGCCTGCAGCCGCGCTGCTTCTACGACCTGGCCATCGAGATCGCGCTCATCCGGCCCGGACCGGTGCAGGGTGGTGCGGTCCATCCCTACGTACGCCGGGCCACCGGGCGCGAGGAGGTCAGCTTCGCCCACGAGCTGCTGGAGCCGGTGCTGGAGCGGACCCTCGGGGTGCCGCTGTTCCAGGAGCAGCTCATGGAGATGGGCCGCGTGCTCGGCGACTTCAACCACGACGACGCCGATCTGCTGCGCCGGGCGATGGGCTCGAAGCGTGGTCTCGAGCGGATCGACTCGCTCAAGGAGCAGCTCTATGAGGGCATGCGAGCCAAGGGCATGACCGAGGAGACCGCCGAGGCGGTCTACACCCAGATCCTCTCCTTCGCGAACTTCGGCTTCGCCGAGTCCCACGCGCTGAGCTTCGCCAAGCTCGTCTACGCCTCGTCGTGGTTCAAGCTCCACTACCCGGCCGCGTTCCTGGCCGGCCTGCTCCGCGCCCAGCCGATGGGCTTCTACTCACCGCAGTCGCTGACCCAGGACGCCCGCCGCCATGGAGTGGAGGTACGCCGCCCCGACCTCGTCCTCAGCCAGGCCGCCGCCGGCCTGGAGCCGCTCGATGTCGACGTCGTGTCGCCGACCGGGAAGGAGGAGTGCCGGCTGGACGGGGAGAAGACCCCGTGGGTCCCCGGCACCCCCGACCCGACCCCGGAACACCGGCGTGACGGCAACTTCGCGGTGCGGCTGGGCCTGGACTCCGTACGCGGCATCGGCAAGGACGTCGCCAAGCGGATCGTGAAGGCCCGCGAGGAGGCACCGTTCAAGGACTCCCTCGACCTCTCCCGTCGCGCCGGACTTGAGCGGGCCCAGCTCGAGGCGCTGGCGACCGCCGGATGTTTGGAGGTGTTCACATCGAGCCGTCGCCAGGCGCTGTGGCAGGCGGGCTGGACCGAGACCGAGGACCAGCTCGAAGGGGTGCGGTTCACCGCCGAGACCCCCGCGCTGCCCGGCCTCGACCCGGTCGAGGAGACCCTCGCCGACCTCTGGGCGACCGGCGTGACCCCCGGTAGCCATCCCTTCGCCCATCTCCGGGCCGGCCTGACCGCGGCGGGACTCCCGAAGATCAGCGACCTCCCCACCTCGGAGCCCGGCCGACGCATCACCGTCGCCGGCTTGGTCACCCACCGCCAGCGTCCCGGGACCGCGGGCGGCGTCACCTTCATCAACCTCGAGGACGAGACCGGCATGCTCAACGTCGTCTGCTCCGCCGGCCTGTGGAGGAAGCACCGCAAGATCGCCGTCTCCACCTCCGTCATGCTCATCCGCGGCATCCTCGAGCGCAACGACGGGGTCACCAACCTGGTCGCCGACCGCCTCGCCCCGCTCGAGGAGATCCACCCCGAGGCAGCCAAGGCCATCGCCTCCCGCCACCGCTCCCGCGACTTCCACTGACAGCCGAGACGTCGGCTACGTCGGCCGAGGCGTCGGCTACGTCGGCCGAGGCGTCGGCTACGTCGGCCGAGGCGTCAGCTAGGTCGGCCGAGGCGTCAGCTAGGTCGGCCGAGATGGCAGCCGGTGACCTCTCGCGCGACGTACGTGACGTCTCGGCCGACGCGGGTGACGCTTCGGCCGACGGGGGTGACGCTTCGGCGCTAGGCGGGCGCGCGGAAGAGCTCGAAGGTCGTACGCCGCCGCTCCTCGAACCCGAGGCCGAGGTAGACCGAGATGGCGCCGGTGTTGGCGACCGACGCGTGCATCAGCGCGCGGGAGCCGCGGGCGCGGATGTCGGCGGTGACGGCGAGGACGAGGCGGCTGGCGAGGCCGCGGCCGCGTGCCTCGGGCGCGGTGCAGACGGCGCTGATCTCGATCCACCCGCCCGGGTGCATCCGCTGGCCTGCCATCGCGACGAGGCGGCCCTCGTGGCGCAGCCCCAGATACGTACCCATCGTGTGGGTCGCCTTCTCGAACGGTCCCGGCTCGGTGCGGGCGACGAGGTCGAGCATCTCGGGGACGTCGGCGTCCCCGAGCACGACCGCCGCGGGATCGGGCGCGGCAGCGACCCGTGACGTCTCGACGAGCTGAAACCCTTCGCCACCGCCGACGACCGACCACCCTTCCCCGCAGACACCGGCCGCGCCGGTGATCAGCGCGGTGCCGCCGGGCCCGACGGCTGCGGCCAGGTCCCGCCACGCCTGCGGGTCACGCGGGTCCGAGACCGCGGCGAAGGGCGAGACGTCAGGACGGTAGCGCCGACCGAGTCCCGAGCCCTCGGCGAGCGAGGCGTGCGCACCGGTCAGCGAGTGCCAGACCGGGTTGTCGAGAACATCGTCGAGAAGAAGATCAGGCTGCGAGACGGACACGCCGGAATTTTCCCACCACCCCTCCCGTGACGGTTAACCCTTTTCGACAGGTGGATCGGCCTCGACCATGCTGGCGCGTGGACGTCAGTGTCGTGCCGACCGGAACGGCGACAGTGCGAGGATCGCCGACGCGACCGCGAACACCGCGACAGCCAGCCACAACGTGGGCCGGAAGCCCAGCAGATCGGCCAGCAGACCACCGGCCACCGCACCTGCGACGGCAATGGTCCGGTTGGCCGAGCGCCTGGTCGAGTTCACCCGCCCCTGCACTTCGTCCGGTGTGTTCGCCTGCCAGTAGCCCATCTCATTGGCGTTCTCCAGGCCCATCCCCAGTCCGAGGACCAGTTGCCCGGTCGCGACGACGATGAGCGGGAGCACTGTTCCCGATGATGCGGAAGGTGCGAGCGCCACGACAGCCCACGCGACCATGGTGAGGACACGTCCTACAAGAACGACCAGTCCGGCCCCGAACGCATGTCCGAGTCGCGTGGCCAGCAGTGCTCCGATCAGGCCACCGACTCCGGCGACGGCGAGGGCGATGCCGTACGTCAGCGGGCTCAGTCCCAGCGGTCGGAGCGCGAACGGCACGAGCACCGTGGCGGCCATGCTGTTCCCGAGGAACCAGACATGCGTCGACCAGGCCAGCGGTGCGAGAGTCGGGTGTCGGTAGATCCAACGGATCCCTTCGGAGATCTCCTGGCGCAGGCGGGTGGTGGTCGGTCGCGGAGGCGGTTCATCGATAGGAACCCTCGAGATCAGCACCGCGCTGACCAGATAGCTGACCGCGTCCACGAGAACCGCCCACGGCGCACCGAGCAGCGATACCAGTCCGCCGCCGACCACCGGGCCGGTCGTCTGCGCCACCGTCTCGCTCTGGTCGAGTCGTGCATTGGCGGCCAGGAGTTCGGACCTCGGCACCAGCCGGGGCAGGAACGACTGGACCGCCGCGAACTCGATGACGTTGAGTGTTCCGAACAGGAACAGCACAACAGCAACGGCTGACAGCGAGAGCCTGTCCAGCACCCACAGGGCGGGAATGACCAGCAGTGTTGCGGCCAGAAGGACGTTCGACCACACCAGTACCGGCTTGCGACGCATCCGGTCGACCAGTGCGCCGACGACCAACCCCAGCAGCAGGTACGGCAGCAGTTGCACCGCCCTGATCAACCCGACTTCGGTAGCGCTCGCGCCGAGGACCGAGACGACCAGCACTTGAATCGCGATCACGGTCACCGACGAGCCGAACGCGCCGATCGTTGCCGCGGTCCAGTAGGTGCGGAACCCCGGGACGGACACCCGGCGATCCTAGGGGCCCAGCACCGCCTCGCCGCCAGAACTGCCCACCCGACCGCCATTTCTGACTACTCGGTGCTGGGGTTGAGAATGGAGGGGTGCCTTCCGCTCTGCCTCCCGGTGACCCCGCCCCTACCGACGGGTCACTGCCGGCCGAGTCGCTGAGCACGCTGGGCGAGAAGGGGCTGGGCTTCTACGTCCACGTCCCGTTCTGCACGGTCAGGTGCGGCTACTGCGACTTCAACACCTACACCGCGATCGAGCTGGGCCCCGGCGTGAGCCGGCAGACGTACGCCGACCAGGCCATCGAGGAGGTCCGGCTGGCGCGCCGGGTGCTGGGTGAGAGCGGCAAGCAGGTGAATACCGTCTTCTTCGGCGGCGGCACCCCGACGCTCCTGCCGGCGAGCGACCTGGTCAGCATGCTCACCGCGATCAAGGACGAGTTCGGCCTCGCCGACGACGTCGAGGTGACGACCGAGGCCAACCCCGACTCCGTCGACCTGGACTACCTGCGCGCCCTGCGCGAGGGCGGCTTCACCCGGCTCAGCTTCGGCATGCAGTCGGCCGTCCCCCACGTACTCGAGACCCTCGACCGCACCCACGACCCCGAGCGGGTCCCGCAGGTCGTGGAGTGGGCCCGCGAGGCCGGCTTCGAGCAGGTCTCCCTCGACCTCATCTACGGCACTCCGGGGGAGTCGATCGACGACTGGCGCACCAGCCTCGACACCGCGCTGGCCAGCAACCCCGACCACATCTCGGCCTACTCGCTCATCGTCGAGGACGGCACCGCCCTGGCCCGAAGGGTCAGAAGAGGCGAGATCGAGATGCCCGACGAGGACGACCTCGCCGACAAGTACGAGCTGGCCGACGCCACGCTGCGAAAGCACGGCCTGACCTGGTACGAGGTCTCCAACTGGGCCACCGACGAGAGCCAGCGCTGCCGCCACAACATGCTCTACTGGCAGGGCGGTGACTGGTGGGGTGTCGGCCCCGGCGCCCACAGCCACGTCGGCGGCACCCGGTGGTGGAACGTCAAGCACCCCAAGGCGTACGCCGACCGCATCGGCGCCAAGCAGAGCCCCGCCCACGCCCGCGAGATCCTCGCCGAGGAGGACCGGCGGGTCGAGCGCGTCCTTCTCGAGCTGAGGCTCGCCGACGGCCTCCCAACAGAAGCCCTCGACGACGACGGCCGTGCCGCTGTTCCGGAGCAGGTACGCCGCGGCCTGGTCACCGTCGCCGACGACACGATCTTCCTCACCGAGACCGGCAGACTCCTCGCCGACGCGGTGGTCCGAGACCTGCTCCCCTGAGCATCCCTGAGTTCGGGACCTTGGTCCTGATCGAAGGATCAGGGGTGATCCTGATTGGTAAAGAGGGCCCGACAGGGGAGAGTGGAGCTATGGCAACCACAACTCTTTCCCGTCCCAGCAACGACAAATGGATCGCCGGCGTGTGCGGCGGTCTCGGCAACCGTTTCGGCATCAACTCGAACCTGATCCGGCTGGCCTTCGTCATCTCCTGCCTGCTCCCCGGGCCGCAGTTCATCGTCTACATCGTGCTGTGGATCATCATGCCGAAGAAGTCGGCCTACTGACCGAGGCTCAGACGGGCTCGGTCACGAAGTCGATCAGCTCCTCGACCCGCCCGAGCAGGGCGGGCTCCAGGTCGCCGAACGAGTTCACCCGTCCCAGGATGTGCTTCCAGGCCCGGGCGATGTCGGCCTGATCGCGGTGGGGCCAGCCCATGTGCTGGCAGATGCCCTTCTTCCACTCGATCGACCGCGGCACGCTCGGCCAGGCCTCGAGCCCGAGCCGGCCCGGCTTGACCGCCTGCCACACGTCGATGAACGGGTGACCGACGATCAGCACGTGCTGGCCGACCGCGGAGCGCCTGATCGACTCCGCGATCCGGGCCTCCTTCGAGCCCTTGACCAGATGGTCCACCAGGACCCCGACCCGCCGCTCCGGTCCGGGCTTGAACGAGACCAGGTGGTCGGCGAGGTCGTCGACACCGCCCAGATACTCGACGACGACGCCCTCGATCCGCAGGTCGTCACCCCAGATCTTCTCGACCAGCTCGGCGTCGTGACGCCCCTCGACGAAGATCCGCGACTCGCGCGCGACCCGGGCCTTGACGTTGTCCACGGCCACCGAGCCCGACGCGGTGCGGGTCGGCTTCGCCGGTGCCGTGCGGGTCACCGGGGGAGTGAGGATGACCGGCTTGCCCTCGAGCCAGAAGCCGGGCCCGAGCGGGAACGTACGCCGCTTGCCCTTCCGGTCCTCCAGGGTCAGCGTGTGCAGGTCACGGTCGATCCGCACGATCTCGCCGACGAAATCGGTCTCGACCTCCTCGACCACTGCGCCCAGCTCTGCGGGAGTCTCGACGGCACGCCCGTTCTTGGGCTTGCGCCAGTCGCCGGCCAGTACGTCGGAGCCGTAGCGATCGCTCATCCGGAGAACGGTAGTGGAGTCAGCAGCGAGAACCGGTGAGCACTCGCCCGAGCTGCTCGAGAACCTCGTCCGGGGTGGCCGCGGTCTCCGGGAACCGGAAGGTCACGTGATGGCCGCCGTCGAGGGTGATCCAGGAGACATCGACGCTCTCGGCGGTGAGGTTGGAGAGACGTACGCCCACGATGTGACGCGGCCGCAGCCCGAGCCGTGCCGAGAGCGAGCGGCACAGGTCCGCCTGGTGCTCGTCGTTGGCGTGGACCGTGATGCGGGCCAGCAGATCGTCGGCGATCATAGGACTCTCCAGTGGGGCGGAAGCAGTGCAGAATGACTCTAAGGTCAGCCTAACCTAAGGCTATCTCGATGGCGACAGAAGTGTTCCGTTCCACAGAGCGGAGCGGCCACCGGGAACTGGTGCCTGTGACGCGAACCGGTAGGATTGGCACTCGCACGGAATGAGTGCCAGGCAGCCAGGACGATAGGAGGGCAGATGCAGAACGAACGCAGGCTCTCCGTCCTCAGGGCGATCGTCGAGGACTATGTGAAGACCGAGGAGCCGGTCGGCTCCAAGGCGCTCGTGGAGCGTCATGGTCTCGGCGTCTCCCCGGCGACGGTGCGCAACGACATGGCCGCGCTGGAGGAGGAGGGCTACATCACCGCCCCTCACACCAGTGCCGGCCGGGTGCCCACCGACAAGGGCTATCGGCTCTTCGTCGACCGGCTGACCACGGTCAAGCCGATGACCGCGGCCGAGAAGCGGGCGATCGCCGGCTTCCTCGAGGGCGCGGTCGACCTCGACGACGTCGTCACCCGCTCGACCCGGCTGCTCTCCCAGCTGACCCGCCAGGTCGCGGTGGTGCAATACCCGACGCTGAGCCGCTCGACCGTGCGCCACGTCGAGCTGGTCGCGCTGGCCCCGACCAGGCTCCTCCTCGTGCTCATCCTCAGCACCGGCCGCGTCGAGCAGCGACTGCTCGAGGTGACCGAGGAGGTCTCCGAGGAGACCCTGGCCACGCTCCGCGCCAAGATCAACACCGCGGTCGCCGGTGCGGTCATCGCCGAGGCCGGCGAGGCGCTGCGCACCATCGCCCGGCCGGCCGATGCGCCCGCCGACGCCCCGCAGACGGATACATTGAAGGATGGGCTCGCGGCCGCGGTGGCGGAGGCCCTGATCGAGGCGATGAACGACCACCGCTCCGACGAGCGGATCTCCATCGGCGGCACCAGCAACCTGGCCCGCTTCGGTGACAGCTTCGACACCGCCGTACGCCCGCTCCTCGAGGCCCTCGAGGAGCACGTCGTCCTGCTCAAGCTGATGGGCGAGGCGACCGCGGGCGGACTGGTCACGGTGCGGATCGGTGCCGAGGGCCCCTACCAGGAGCTGTCGCAGACCAGCGTGGTGGCGACCGGCTACGGACCTGGCGACGAGGCGCTGGCCACGCTCGGCGTGGTCGGCCCCACCCGGATGGACTACCCCGGATCCATGGCGGCGGTGCGCGCGGTGGCGCGTTACCTCTCCCGGATCCTCGACGAGGCTTGAGCAGCAGACTCGATTCAAGGAAGATCAGCGAACTTCGATGGCAGGAAGACCGACGTTGGACCCCTATGAACTCCTCGGTGTCGACAAGGACGCCGACGACGCAACGATCAAGAAGGCGTACCGGAAGCTGGCGCGCCAGTACCACCCTGACGTCAACCCCGACGCCGAGTCGCAGGAGAAGTTCAAAGAGATCTCCCACGCGTACGAGGTGCTGAGCGACCCGCAGAAGCGGGCGGCGTTCGACCGCGGTGGCGACCCGTTCGCGGGCGGCTTCGGCGCGCAGGGCGCGGGCTTCTCGTTCACCGACATCATGGACGCCTTCTTCGGCGGCGCCGGTGCCGGCACCGGAGGCGCGGGGCGTGGCCCCCGTCCGCGCGTACGCCGCGGGCAGGACGCCCTCATCCGTCTCGACATCGACCTGGCCGAGGCCGCCTTCGGCGTCACCCGCGACCTCAAGGTCGACACCGCGGTCGTCTGCGACACCTGTGGTGGCGAGGGGGCCGCGGAAGGCTCCCACCCGGTCCCGTGCGAGACCTGCCACGGCCAGGGTGAGGTCGCGGTCGTGCAGCGCTCCTTCCTGGGCGAGATCCGTACGCTGCGCCCGTGCTCGGCCTGCAACGGCTTCGGCACCGTCATCCCCGACCCGTGCCGAGACTGCAGCGGCGAGGGCCGGGTGCGCTCCCACCGCACTCTGACCGTCAAGATCCCGCCGGGCGTCGACGACGGCACCCGGGTGCAGCTCGCCGAGCAGGGCGAGATCGGCCCCGGCGGCGGCCCCGCCGGTGACCTCTACGTCGAGATCCATGTCGCCAAGCACGCCACCTTCACCCGCAGGGGCAACGACCTGCACTGCACCGCGAAGGTGCCGATGACCGCGGCCGCGCTCGGCACCACGCTCAACCTGCCGACGCTGGAGGCCGACCTCGTCGGCGATGGCGCGGACCAGATCGACCCCGAGGACGCCTCGATCCAGATCGACCTCAAGGCCGGCACCCAGTCCGGCACCGACCACGTCCTGCGTGGCCGCGGTGTGCCTGGCCTGCGTGGCGGTCGCGGCGACCTGATCGTGACCATCAACGTGGAGACCCCCACCAAGCTCGACCTCGAGCAGGAGGCGCTGCTGCGCCAGCTCGCCGAGATGCGCGGTGAGGAGTCCGTGCAGGGCCAGCTCAAGGCGGCCCACAAGGGCGGCGTCTTCTCCTGGTTCAAGGACACCCTCAACGGCCACTGAGCAAGCGCGGAGCTGACATGACCCTTCCCGTTCACCTCGTCGAGTCGCTCGTCGGCACCCGTGTCGGCGACGACATCGAGGTGAGCGGTGATGAGGGCCATCACGCGGTCGTCGTACGCCGCCTCCGGGTCGGCGAGGAGGTCGTGCTCACCGACGGCGCCGGCGAGGGCGTCACCGGCACGATCACCCAGACCACCAAGAAGTCGATGACCGTACGCGTCGATGAGATCTTCCTCGGCGACGCGCCGCCCGAGCCCGCGCTGACGGTCGTCCAGGCGCTGCCCAAGGGCGATCGTGGCGAGCTCGCCGTCGAGATGCTCACCGAGATCGGCGCCGCCAGCATCGTCCCGTGGGCGGCGACCCGTTCGGTCGCCGTCTGGAAGGGCGAGCGCGCGGTCAAGTCCCTGGCCCGCTGGCGGGCCACCGCCCGGGAGGCCGCCAAGCAGTCGCGCCGGCTGTGGCACCCCGAGGTCGAGCCGCTGGCCACCACCGACGCCGTCGTGGCCATGATCGAGGCGGCCGACGTCGCCGTCGTTCTCCACGAGGAGGGCACCCTCCCGCTCGGCGCGGTCCCCGTCATCGACGAGGGCACCATCCTCGTCGTGGTCGGCCCCGAGGGCGGCCTGACGGACGAGGAGATCTCCCTGTTCGAGAAGGCCGGCGCCACCACCATCCGTCTCGGTGGCGAGGTCCTGCGCACCTCCACCGCCGGCGTCGCCGCCTCCGCCGCCCTGCTGGCTCGCACCCGCCGCTGGGACTGACCGCCGACTGCTCGGCGTGGTGGGTTCCTCCTTCGGAGGTGCCGGGTGAGTATGGACGCATGAGGAGCACACGTACGCGTCCGGCTGGCGCCATCATCGCTCTTGCACTCTGCGGCGTACTGGCTGGTGGGTGCGGTAGCGACAACGCCGTCGCCGAGGATCCAGAGGTGTCGGCAGAGCCGTCCGAGGAGCCGTCGACGCTGCCACGCACCTCCGGCCTGATCACGCTGGCGGAGCCGGCCGAGGGCGCGACGGTCTCGGACAGCTTCGAGGCCTCGGGCAAGGCCAACTCTCCCGAGGCCAACGTGCCCTGGGAGATCCGCAACGGCTCCGGTGAGACCGTGCTCGAAGGTCACGCGACCGCGGAGGGCTGGGTGGACAAGCTCTACCCGTGGAAGACCACGGTCGACGTCTCCGAGCTCGAGCCCGGGACGTACCTCTTCATCGCCCGCACCGACGACACCTCCGACGGCGAGGGGAAG
Source organism: Nocardioides sp. NPDC127503 (assembly GCF_040302165.1). Classification (NCBI taxonomy): domain Bacteria; kingdom Bacillati; phylum Actinomycetota; class Actinomycetes; order Propionibacteriales; family Nocardioidaceae; genus Nocardioides; species Nocardioides sp. NPDC127503. The sequence continues at coordinate 106,056 of NZ_JBEORH010000011.1, forward strand.
CCTTCTGAGGAGGTCGGCGCCCGGATCACCGTCGAGTAGGAGATCATCGCTACCGTGATCCTCACCGAACGGCAGCTCAACCGGACCCTCCTGCTCCGCCAGCATCTGCTGTCGCGGGCCTCGCTCACCCCGGCCGAGATGATCGAGCATCTGGTCGGCCTGCAGGCGCAGGAGTCGTCGCCGCCGTTCTTCGCGCTGGCCGCCCGGCTGGAGTCGTTCGACCCCTACGCTCTCAGCGCCCAGCTCGAGTCGAGCGCGCTGGTCCGGCTCTCCTCGCTGCGGTCGACGATCCACATGCACACCGCCGCCGATGCCGCGCTGATCAGGGCCTGGACCCAGCCGGTCCACGACTTCTACACGCAGCGGGTCGAGATCGTCCGCCCGGCGGCGCAGCTGGAGGGCTTCGTGGAGGCGGTCGAGGACGTACTCGCTCTCGGTGCCCTGCCCAACGCGGCCCTCGAGGCCGGTCTGGTCGAGCACTTCCCCGATGTCCCGGCGAAGGCGCTCGGCCTGCGGGCGCGCAACGAGCTGCCGCTGGTCCAGCTGCCGCCGCGGGGCCTGTGGAAGGGCTCGGGCGGGCTCGTCTACGACCTGCTCCCGCGCTGGACGGGCGTGCCGCCGGTGGAAGTGGACGATGTCGTCCCGACGCTGGCGCCGGAGATCGTACGCCGCTACCTGCTCGCCTTTGGGCCGGCGACCGCCGCGGACATCACCACCTGGTCGTCCCTGACCCGCCTGGGCCCGGTGATCAAGCGGATCGAGGGGCTGGTGACCTACCGCGACGAGGCCGGCAAGACCCTCTACGACGTCCCGGACGCTCCGCTGGCCACCGGCGACGAGCACGCCCCGGTGCGGCTGCTGGGCAGGTTCGACAACGTGTGGCTCTCGCACGCCAACCGCGAGCGGATCACCGCCAAGGGGACCCGGAAGGAGTGGGGCATCGGCGGTGGCGGCGCGGTCATCATCGCCGGCGGCCACCTCATCGGTCTCTGGAAGCCCGTCGACGGCAAGGTCGAGGTGGTCAAGCTGCTCCGCGACCTCACCCCGGACGAGCGCGATGAGCTCGCCGAGGAGACCGTACGCGTCGAGTCGCTGCTCGCGAGCTGACGCCGGAACTATCCAGTAGGAGCGGGGCCTAGCGCCCGCGTACCATGGACGCATCAGCCTCGTGACGAGAAAGGGCCCGCTCCGGGCATCCATGACCGATCGACACCCAAGTCCGCTTCCGACCGACACCTCCGACCCGGGGGTAACCGCGACCACCAAGCACACCGTGGTCGTTCCGAACAGCGTCGACATGGTGACCGTCCTCGGTCCGGCCGATGAGTATCTCGGGATCATCGAGGCCCACTTCGACGCCGACGTGCACGTGCGCGGCAACCGGATCACCCTTCACGGCGCCCCCAGCGAGATCGCGATGATCGAGCGGGTCCTGGAGGAGCTGGTCCAGATCATCCGCACCGGCCAGGGCGTCAGCGGCGAGACCGTTGAGCGCGTGATCGGCATGCTCCAGGCCGACACCACCGAGAAGCCGGCCGACGTGCTGAGCCTCAACATCCTCTCCAACCGCGGTCGGAGCATCCGTCCCAAGACGCTCAACCAGAAGCGCTATGTCGACGCGATCGACAAGCACACGATCACCTTCGGCATCGGCCCGGCCGGCACCGGCAAGACCTACCTGGCGGTCGCCAAGGCGGTCCAGGCGCTGCAGACCAAGCAGGTCACCCGGATCATCCTGAGCCGTCCCGCGGTCGAGGCCGGCGAGAAGCTCGGCTTCCTGCCCGGCACCCTGACCGAGAAGATCGACCCCTACCTGCGCCCGCTCTACGACGCGCTGCACGACATGATGGACCCGGAGCTGATCCCCAAGCTGATGGCCTCGGGCACCATCGAGGTGGCCCCGCTCGCGTTCCTCCGTGGGCGAAGCCTGAACGACTCCTTCATCATCCTCGACGAGGCGCAGAACACCACGCCCGAGCAGATGAAGATGTTCCTGACCCGCCTCGGCTTCGGCTCGAAGATCGTGGTCACAGGTGACGTGACCCAGACCGACCTGCCCAACGGCCAGAAGTCCGGGCTCCGGGTCGTGGAAGGCATCCTCGACGACGTCAAGGACATCAGCTTCAACAACCTGACCAGCCACGACGTCGTACGCCACCGACTGGTCGCCAAGATCGTCGCCGCCTATGAGGAGCACGACGTGCAGAGCCAGGGACGGGCCTCCGGAGAGAGCAGGGCATGAGCGAGCGCCAGCGAGCGGCCATAAGCCTCAGGCCGCCGCGTCCGTATGATTGCGCTTGCGCTACGGAGGCGGCGGCATGAGCACGGAGATCATCAACGAGTCCGAGCAGGAGATCGACGTCGAGCACGTCGCCAAGCTCGCTCGTTTCCTGCTCGAGCAGCTTCGCGTGCACCCGCAGGCCGATCTCCGGATCAAGTTCGGCGACGAGGCCACGATCACCGAGCTCAACGAGCGCTACTTCGACACCGAGGGCCCGACCGACGTGCTGTCCTTCCCCGGTGACGAGCTGCTCCCCGGCCGCCTCGACGAGGAGCCGGAGGAGGGCGACCTGGGCGATATCATCATCGCCCCGACGATCGCGGCCAAGCAGGGTGAGGCAGCCGGTCACGGCACGGTCGCGGAGATCGAGCTGCTGACCACCCACGGCATCCTCCACCTGCTCGGCTACGACCACGTGGACCCCGACGAGCACGCCGAGATGTTCGGGCTGCAGGCCAAGCTGCTCAACGCCTGGGGCTCCTCGGCCACCGCACCCGAGTAGGAGCACCACCACCAACCATGGACGATGCGAGGCTGCTGATCGCAGCCGCAGTTCTGGTCCTGATCGCCGGCATCTTCTCGGCCGCCGACGCGGCGCTCAGCGCCTTCTCCCGCGCCCGGGCCGCGGAGCTGGTCTCCGAGGGTCGCGCCGGGGCCAAGCGCCTGGTGGCGGTGGTCGGCGACCCCGCCCGCTACGGCAACACGGTGCTGCTGCTCAGGATGCTGTGCGAGATCGGCGCGACGGTGCTGGTCGCGCTGTGGGCGTACGACCTCTATCAGGGGCGCTGGTGGCCGACCGTGCTCACCACGACCGGGACGATGACCGTGGTCTCCTTCGTCGTCATCGGCGTCGGGCCTCGCACCCTGGGGCGTCAGCACCACGAGGTCATCGCCCTCGCGGTCGCCGGCCCGATCGGCGCCATCACCGCCATCCTCGGCCCGATCCCGAGCCTGCTGATCATGCTCGGTAACGCGCTCACCCCCGGCAAGGGCTTCCGCAAGGGCCCGTTCTCGACGGAGACCGAGCTGCGCGAGCTGGTCGACATCGCCGAGGCCTCCGACCTGATCGAGGCCGACGAGCGCCGGATGATCCACTCGGTCTTCGAGCTTGGCGACACCCGTGCCCGCGAGGTGATGGTGCCCCGCGGCGACATCGTCTTCCTGGAGCGCCGCAAGACCCTGCGCCAGGCGCTGTCGCTGTTCCTGCGCTCGGGCTACTCCCGGATGCCGGTGATCGACGACAGCCTCGACGACATCATCGGGATGGTCTACCTCAAGGACGTCGTCGCGCGGGACTTCGAGGCGCCGGAGGTCGAGACCACCCAGCGGGTCGAGTCACTGATGCGCAAGCCGACCTGGGTCCCCGACTCCAAGCCGGTCGACGAGCTGCTGGCCGAGATGCAGCAGCACCGCCAGCACATCGCGGTCGTCGTCGACGAGTACGGCGGCACCGCCGGCCTGATCACCATCGAGGACATCCTCGAGGAGATCGTCGGCGAGATCACCGACGAGTACGACATCGAGGACCGCGAGCCGCTCCACCTCGGCGACGGCTCCTGGCGGGTGCCCTCGCGCTTCCTGGTCAGCGACCTCGAGGAGCTCATCGGCCTCCCCGTGGAGGAGGACGACGTCGACTCCGTACGCGGTCTGATGGCCAAGCATCTCGGCCTCGTGCCGATCCCCGGGACCGAGGTCGAGGCCCACGGGCTCTGCTTCGTGGCCGAGGAGGCTGCCGGCCGGCGTAACAAGATCGGTACCGTACGCATCAGCGTCGTCGTCCCGGCCGAGACCGAAGCCGACGACGAGGACGAGCAGCGCGAGAAGTCGGACAGGAAGAAAGAGGCCCATGCCCGAGCAGAGTGAGCCCTCCGCGGAGGACCGCAAGCTGGTGACCCTGGCGCGCGCGACGCGTGCCCGCACCGGGGCGGCCGAAGGAGCAGCCGTACGCGACCTCGACGGCCGCACCTACGCCGCCGCCACCGTGGACCTGCCCTCGCTCCAGGTCTCCGCGATCGGCGTCTGTGTGGCGATGGCGGTGGCCTCCGGCTCCAAGGGCCTCGAGGCCGTGGTCGTGCTCGGCGAGGCCGAGGAGGCCTCTGCCAACGACCTCTCGATCGTCAAGGAGTTCGCGGGCGAGGACGTCCCGGTCCTCGTCGGCGATCCGCGCGGCAACCTCCGCTGAGCGCCTTCGGGCTGCTCAGCGAGCGGCTCGGTGGCCGCCGGTGCCGCCGCCTGCCCCGCCGGACTCGGCGAGGAGCGGAAGGGTGCCCAGCTCGATCGTGACGTGGATCCCGTCCTCGTCCCGGTAGGCGGTGAGGCCGTTCATGGTCGCCATGTCGACGCCCTTCTCACGCATGTGCACGACGATCTGGTCGATCGCCAGCGCGAGCCGGGCCTGGGAAACGGACTTGTTGCGCCACTTGACCTGGTTCTCGGTGAAGTAGGGGGTTGCCTTCTCGGCGAGCGTTGACACAGCGTCACGATGGGCAGCACTGGACATGGGGACCCTCCAGGGTGCACGAGATTGGGGGCGCTCGACGGGAGCAGTCGGCGCTTGTGACTGTAAGCGAACGAACGTGAAAATCGAAACCCGAGATCCCAGGGCGCGAGTAAAGTGCGTGGAGTGACGGGTGAGACTGGTTGGCAACGACACACCGAGGCCGTCGAGCGGCTGACGACCTCCTACCAGGAGATTCCTGACGGCGCTCCCGTCAGGCTGGCCAAACGCACCACAAACCTCTTCCGGGCCCGGGCGGCGACCGACGCCCCCGGACTCGACGTCTCCGGCCTGAGTGGCGTGATCGAGGTCGATGCCGCGGCGGGCACTGCCGACGTACAGGGGATGTGCACCTACGAGGATCTCGTCGACGCCACCTTGGCGTACGGGATGATCCCGTACGTCGTCCCGCAGCTGCGCACGATCACGCTCGGTGGCGCGGTGACCGGGATGGGCATCGAGGCCACCTCGTTCCGCAACGGGATGCCGCACGAGTCGGTGCTGGAGATGGACATCCTGACCGGGGCGGGCGAGATCGTCACGACGCGCCCCGGGGACGACCTCTTCGACACCTTCCCCAACTCCTACGGCTCGCTCGGCTACGCCACCAGGCTCAAGATCAAGCTGGAGAAGGTGCCGGGCTACGTCGCGCTGCGGCACGTACGCTTCGACGACCTCGGCCTGCTCACGAAGACGATCACGCAGATCACCGAGACCAGGACGTACGAGGGGGAGCGGGTCGACGGGCTCGACGGTGTCGCGTTCGAGCCGGGGGAGTACTACCTGACCCTCGCGACCTGGACCGACAAGGCCACGCAGACCCCCAGCGACTACGGCGGCCAGCAGATCTACTACCGCTCGATCCAAGAGCGTGAGACCGATGTGCTGACGACCTACGACTACCTGTGGCGCTGGGACACCGACTGGTTCTGGTGCTCGGGCGCCTTCGGCGCGCAGAACAAGTACCTCCGCAGGGTCTGGCCGCGCCGGCTGCGGCGCTCGGACGTCTACATGAAGCTGGTCGGCCTGGACCGGAGGTTCGGTATCGCCGACAAGCTCGACGCGCGTGCCGGACGGCTTCTGCGGGAACGGGTGATCCAGGACATCGAGGTCCCGGTCGAGAACCTTCCGGCCTTTCTGGAGTGGTTCGACGCCGAGATCGGGATGCGGCCGGTGTGGCTGTGTCCGCTGGTCTCCCAGGGGACGAACACAGGAGGGAAATGGCCGACCTACCCGCTCGAGGCGGGCCGGACGTACGTCAACGTCGGCTTCTGGGGCACGGTCCATGTCGGCCCCGGAGCCGTCAACGCTCCCAAGAACCGTGCGATCGAGACACAGGTCCACGAGCTCGGCGGGCATAAATCGCTCTACTCCGAGGCGTTCTATGACAAGGATGTCTTCGACGCTCTCTATGACGGGGACAACCTCGCTGCCGTGAAGGCGAGGTATGACCCCGGCAACCGGTTGACCGATCTGTACAGCAAGGCGGTGAAGAGACTGTGAACCATATTGCAGAGACCATCAACGAACTCTTCGACGGTGGGCTGCCGATCAAGCTCACCGCGTACGACGGCAGTGTCGCCGGCGACACGGACTCTCCCTTCGGGATGGAGATCCTCAACCCGCGCGGGCTCGCGTTCCTGCTGACCGCGCCGGGCGATCTGGGTCTGGCACGTGCCTACGTCAGCGGCGACATGGCCCTGCACGGCATCCATCCGGGCGACCCCTACCCGCTCCTGGACCTGATCCTGGACAAGACCGACTTCAAACGGCCCAGTCCTCGGGAGACGGTCGACATGGTGCGCGCGCTCGGGGCGAAGAACTTCGTCCCGCCCAAGCCACCGCCGCAGGAGCACCTGCCCGCGTGGCGGCAGCGAGCCGAGAACGTACGCCACCTCTCCGGTCGCGCGATCAGCGCGCTGCCGTGGACGCGGCACTCGCCCGAGCGGGATGCCGACGCGATCCACCACCACTACGACGTCTCCAACACCTTCTATGAGTACGTCCTCGGCCCGTCCATGACCTACACCTGCGCGCTCTACCCGACCGATGACGCCACGCTCGAGGAGGCGCAGGCGGCCAAGTACGACCTGATCTGCCGCAAGCTCGGGCTCGAGCCCGGGATGCGGCTGCTCGACATCGGCTGCGGCTGGGGCGGGATGGTGCGCCACGCGGCCCAGCACTACGGCGTCAAGGCGCTCGGTGTCACCCTCTCGCGCGAGCAGGCCAACTGGGCCCAGAAGGCGATCAAGGCCGATCGTCTCGACGACGTCGCCGAGGTGCGCTTCTCCGACTACCGCGACGTGGTCGAGGGGGACTTCGACGCGGTCAGCTCCATCGGGCTCACCGAGCACATCGGCGTGGCCAACTACCCGGCCTACTTCGGCTTCATCAAGAGCAAGCTGCGCGATGGGGGCCGGCTGCTCAACCACTGCATCACCCGTCCCGACAACATCTCGAAGGCGAACGCGGGGGCCTTCATCGACCGCTACGTCTTCCCCGACGGCGAGCTGATCGGCTCGGGCACCATCGTGTCCGCGATCGAGAACACCGGCCTCGAGGTACAGCACCACGAGAACATCCGGGTCCACTACGCCAAGACCCTCACGGCGTGGAACGACAACCTCCGCGACAACTGGGACGCCTGCGTCAACGAGGTCGGCCTCGGCACCGCGAAGGTCTGGGGCATCTACATGGCCGGTTCCCGGATCGGCTTCGAGCGCAACAACATCCAGCTCCACCACGTGCTCGCCACCAAGACGGTGGACGGGCTCTCCGGCTACCCGCTGCGGCACACCTTCTAGATCGAGATCGCGGCAACTGTCGAAATGGCGGTGACTCCTTCGTGGAACAGGTGAAGAGTCCTGAACCAGTCGAAGGAGACACCGCCATGGAGACTCACAACCTCGCCGAGATGTACGACGCTCCGCCCATGTCCTGGGAGGAGGTCACCGCTCGCCTCGACCAGGGCTTCAACCAGGGCCCGGGGTCGCAGGAGGGCGAGCCCGGGCGCTACACGACCTGGGTGAGCACGATCAACGCCGACGACGGTCCGCACGTGAACGCCGTCGGCGCGGTCTGGCTCGACGGCAGCTTCTACCTGGTCACCGGCCCGGGGACCCGGCGCGGCCGCAACCTCGCCCGCGATCCCCGCTGCGCGCTGTCGCTCTCGGTGCGTGAGTTCGACCTGGTCGTGGAGGGCCGCGTGACGCGGGTCCTCGGCGACGAGCTCGAGCGCGTGGCCAAGCACTACCACGACGACGAGGGCTGGCCGGCCGAGGTCGACGAGTCGGGCGAGGCCGTCACCGCGCCGTTCAACGCGCAGAGCGCGGGACCGGCACCCTGGCATGTGCATCGGATCGATGCCACCTCCGCCCACGCGGTCGCGACCGTCGAGCCCTACGGTGCGACCCGCTGGAGGTTCTAATGACCGACCTGTTCGCCGGACTTCCGGTCGCGGACCTGGCGCGAGCGGCCCGCTGGTACGAGGCGCTGCTCGGCGGCCCGCCGGCCTTCTACCCCAACGACGTCGAGGCCGTCTTCGAGGTGGTCGAGCACGGGTACGTCTACATCGAGGTGAAACCCGCTCTCGCCGGGAGCGGGTTCGTCACCCTCTTCGTCGACGACCTGGACGCCCGTCTCGCCGCGATCGCCGACCGCGGCCTGCGGCCGGAGTCGCAGGAGACGTACGACAACGGGGTCCGCAAGACCATCTTCCGCGACCCTGACGGCAACGAGGTCGGGCTGGGTGGTGGCCCCGCCTGATCAGGCTGGGACCGGGAGACCGTGCTCCTTGGCGTAGGCGCGTCGGCAGGACGCCGCGCAGAAGCCCAGGGTCTCTCCGCCGTGCTCCAACGTGATCGCTCCGGGGCCGAGGGTGACGTGCATGCCGCACATCGGATCGATGACGACGCCCTCAGGGAGGTCGACCTCGCCCGCGCTCTGCTTCGCGCGGAACTCCTCGGTCATCCAGCTCGTCAGCTCGTCCGCCGTCACCGGTCGGCCGTTGAGCCCGATGCTGCCGTCCGCGATGCCGACCAGGTTGATCCAGAGGTGCCCGGCCGGCCTGGTCCAGCCGTGGTCGCGGTCGACCTTGCGTACGCCGGCACGGATGGCGCCGGACAAGGGGCGAGACATCTCCTCGCGCCATGCCTCGGGAACGGTGGCCGTGATGACCAGGGGCGGCGGGGGCGGCGGGCTCCAAGCCCCGTCCCCGGTCGTCCACCCGGCCAGCTCCCGGAAGGCGATATGGGTGATCGCCCTGCCTCGAGTCATCGTCTCCTCGGGCGCGCTGGCGCTCTCGTTGAGGAGTCCCGTCACCGCCCTCGTCAGCGTCGCGCGGTCGCCATCGGTGAGTGCGTCGGCGGGAGCGGCGATCTCGATCAGGAACACGTCAGGCCTCCTCGTGGTGTGCCTCGGGATCGAACCCGTCGGGGGCGCGATCGATGAACGCGGTGATCGCCGCGATCCGTCCGGACTCGTCCAGATCGAGGACGTCCGTACCCTCGGCGAACGAGCCCTCCTCTTTGCGGATCTCCCAGCGCACCCGGACGTGCCCGTGGTGCGCATCGGGCTCGGTGCGGGCCAGGAACGTGTAGTCGCCGACGCCCTCGGTGAACTGGCGGGTGAAGGCGATCAGCGGCTCCAGGCCGGTGGACTCGCCGATCGGGGTGGAGCGGGCGACGTCCGTGGTGAACAGGGCTTCGCCGAGGATGCGCTGGTCGTCGGCGGAGAGGTTCCAGAACGAGACGTACGCCTCGGCCGTGGCAGCAGGTGAGATAGGTGTCGTTTCAGTGGTCATGGCCATGACGATCGCCCCTCTGGGCGAGCCCTGTCGATTACCTCTCGGGTAGTTGCCGGGCGGCGCTGCGCCCGGCAGCCTGGGTGCATGACAACGGCCCAGCTGAGCGTCGGAGACCTGCTTCGTGACTGGCGCGAGCGGCGCCGTCGCTCGCAGCTCGAGGTGGCGATCGCGGCCGACGTGTCGGCCCGCCATCTCAGCTTCATCGAGACGGGCCGGTCGGGTCCGAGCCGGACGATGATCGAGCGGCTCTGCGAGGAGCTCGAGGTGCCGCTGCGCGAGCGCAACAGGCTCTATCTCGCGGCGGGGTTCGCGCCCGTCTACCAGGAGCGGCCGCTCGACGATCTCGGGGTCGCCAGGTCGGCGGTCGAGGCGGTGCTCACCGCCCACGAGCCCTATCCGGCCTGTGCGGTCGACGTCCGCTGGGACATGGTGGCGACCAACCGGCCCATGGAGCTCTTCCTGGCTCCGCTGTCGGACGCGCTGCGGCAGCCGCGGCTCAACATGCTGCGCGCGACTCTGCATCCCGACGGTCTGGCGTCGCAGGTGCGCAACTACTCCCAGTGGCGAGCCCACGTCGTAGGCCGTATCCGCCGGCAGCTCGACCGCACCGCGGCCGAGGGCTTGGTCGAGCTCCTCGAGGAGGTGGCGGGCTATCCGGCGCCGGTCGGGGCCGACGTGGAGGTGCCGGCGGTCACGGCGAGTGACGGTGCCCTGCCGGTGCTGCCGTTGTTGCTGCGTACGAGCCTCGGCGACCTCTCCTTCCTCTACGTCCTCTCCGTGATCGGCGCGCCTCGCGACGTGACGGTCGACGAGATCGCGGTGGAGGCGATGTTCCCGGCCGATGACGCGACCCGGGAGGCTCTGCTCGCCATCAGCCACGAGTGAGTGCGCCGCTGATGCGGGTGGGCCGCGTCTGCGCGGATAACCTTGAGGCGATGAGTGTCAAGGCCCAGCAGTACGCCGCGGAGGTGCTGCGGCGCGAGCAGATCACGCCCCACCTCGTACGCCTGGTGCTCGGCGGTCCCGGCCTGGCCGGGTTCGAGTCCACCGGGATCCCGGACGAGTGGGTCGGGCTGATCGTCCCGGGGCAGTTCCAGTCGCGCTACTACACCGTCCGGTCGTGGCAGGGTGGCGAGCTGACCCTCGACGTCGTCGTCCACGACGTCGGTCTGGTGACCGAGTGGGCCACGCGTACCGACCCCGTGGGGCAGACGGTCACGATCACCGAGCCCAAGGGCTCCTACGCCGCGCCCGACGGCGCGCAGTGGCTGCTGCTGGTCGGCGACCTGACCGCGATGCCGGCCATGGCGCGGATCGCCGAGACCACCACGCTGCCGACGCGGATCTGGGCCGAGGTGCCCGACGACCTTCCCGGCTATCTGCCCGACACCGCCGAGGTCACCTGGTCCGTCCCGCCGTCGGAGACCTCCTCCGACCTGGCGGCGGCCGTGGAGAAGATCGAGTGGCCCGCGGGCGACGGCTACTTCTGGATGGCCGGCGAATCGAGCCAGATGCGGGCGATCCGCAAGCATCTGATGCGCGAGCGGAAGCTCGACTCCCATGCCTACGACGTGATGGGCTACTGGCGCGGTGGCGGCCAGAAACGGCAACCGCGCTCGGTCGATCCCGGACCGGTGTGGCGTGAGGGCAAGGCCCAGGGGCTCACCGATGAGCAGATCTGGCAGCGATACGACGAGCAACAGGAGCAGCAACAGTGACCGAGCCAGCTTTCCGGAGCGGCTTCGTGTCGTTCGTCGGACGCCCCAACGCGGGCAAGTCGACCCTGACCAACGCGCTGGTCGGCACCAAGGTGGCGATCACCTCCGACAAGCCGCAGACGACCCGCACCGTCGTCAAGGGCATCGTTCACCGGCCCGACGGCCAGCTGATCCTGGTCGACACTCCGGGCATCCACCGGCCGCGTACGCTGCTCGGCGAGCGGCTCAACGACCTGGTCGAGGCCACCTGGACCGAGGTAGACGTGGTCGCGATCTGCTTCCCGTGCAACGAGAAGATCGGCCCCGGTGACCGCCGGATCGCGGAGAACGCCAACAAGCTCAAGAAGGGCATCAAGCGGGTCGCGATCGCCACCAAGACCGACCTCGCCACCCCCGAGCAGATCGGCGAGCACCTGATGTCGATCCAGACCCTCGGGGTCGAGCTCGGCATCGAGTGGGCCGAGATCGTCCCGGTCTCCAGCGTCGGCGGCGACCAGATCGACCTGCTCGCCGACCTGATGATCAAGCTCCTCCCCGAGGGACCGCCGCTCTACCCCGACGGCGAGCTCACCGACTCCCCCGAGGAGATCATCATCGCCGAGCTCATCCGCGAGGCGGCCCTGGAAGGCGTACGCGACGAGCTCCCGCACTCCATCGCCGTCGTCGTCGAGGAGATGCGGCTGCGTGAGGACCGCGCGGAGGACAAGCCGCTGATGGACATCCACGCCTTCCTCTACGTCGAGCGCGACTCCCAGAAGGGCATCGTGATCGGCCACAAGGGCTCACGGCTCAAGGACGTCGGTCAGCGCGCGCGCCTGCAGATCAAGGAGCTGCTCGGCATGCCGGTCTACCTCGACCTGCACGTCAAGATCGCCAAGGACTGGCAGCGCGACCCGCGGCAGCTCCGCAAGCTCGGGTTCTAGTCCCGGGCGTCTCACCGGTCACAGCGCTCCGGTGTTTCCTGCACTTCTCGGGTGTTGCAATGCCTGAGAAGTGCAGGGATACCCGGTTAACCGGGTATTCCAACCGCCCTAGCTCGGCGCCCAGCAGATCCCGTACGACTGACCGCCCTGCCACTGCTCGGCGCTGGGGAACTCCCAGGACCACTCGTACTTGAGCGGGTCGTCGGCGACCTCGGCGGCAGCGGCCTTGCAGTCTTCGGCGCCGGCGCTGTTGACCTTCGCCTCGCCGGGGTACTTCCCGGAGCCGAGGTCGATGACCGACAGGGCGCGCCAGCTGTGCTTGATGGAGCACGGGACGCGCTTGAAGGATTCGGACTTCGGCGAGGCCGTGCCGCACATCCGGAAAGGCTCGGCGGTCTTGGAGTCGCCCAGGACGCCCTTCATGTTGCCCTTGAGGGTCATCAGGGCCTTGGGGCCGGCGATGCCGATGACGTCGCAGCGGAACCAGTTGGCGCCGGCCTCGGACTCCTTGATCGTCGGGGTGAACCAGACCGGGCGCAGCATCGAGAGGCGCAGGTCGTCGGCGTCGCCACCGAGGTACTTGGTGACCTTGTTGGGGCACGCCTCGGCGACCTGGGCCGCGACCTGCTCAGAGTCGACAGCGACGAGGTGGCCGTCGACGACGTTCCTCAGCCGGCCCACGGCGTACGTCTGGGTGGTGTGCTTGCCCTTGCAGGTGACCGCGGTGCCGCCGGCGGTCGGGGCGAGCGCCTCGTCGTAGGTGAGGTTGTAGCAGGCCCCCTCCTTCGGGGACGGTGCCGCAGAGGCGGAGGCGGACGGAGGCGCCGACGAGGGCGACGGAGCCGACTTCGGCTCGCCGCCACCACAACCCGCGAGAGCCAGGGCCCCCACGACGACGAGAGCTCCCCACAACGGCGCCGATCGCTTCGGGCTCCGCTTCAGCGTGTCTCGCATGCTCACTCCTCGGTCACCGCCCAGCAGACCGCCCAGCGATTGCCGGCGTTCCACTCCTTCTCTCCAAACCATGTGTACCCGTAGTCGAAGCTTTCCGGGTAACCCAACCAGGCCTGGACCGAGCCCTTGCAGTACTGCGAGGCCTTCTTCTTGGACTCCGCGACACCGAGGAACTTCGTCTTGGCCTCGCCCAGCTTGATGGTCGTCACCGCGCGCATCTGGTGCGGCTCCGAGCAGGGCACCTTCGGAGAGGCGACGCTCTTGCCCTCGGCGCACACCATCCAGCGGTCCTCGACGTCCTCGACCTTCTTGACCTTGAGCAGGTCGCGGGTGGTGGTCGGCAGGTCGACGTACTCGGCGCCCTGCTGGCCACCGCCGACCACGTCGCAACGGATCCAGCGCGCGCCCTCCTCCCAGGCCTTCTCCGAGGGTCCGAAGTAGACGTGGGAGAGCATGGATCGCATCAAGAGGCTCTGGTCGGAGCCGACGTACTTCTCCAGCAGCTTGCGGCACTGGCTGAAGGCCCACTCGTTGACCTTCTCGTCGCCGTACTCGGCGTCCTTGAACTCGTCCGGGAGCGGTCCGGCACCGAAGGTCTCGGCGTTGTGCGGCTCGTCGCAGGGGACGTACTTGTCGAAGTTGTAGGCCTCGGAGACATCCTCGTGGGTGAGGTTGCGGCACTTGCCGACCTCGGGAACCGCGGTCGAGTCCACCTGCTTCGGGTCCTCGCCCTTGGCAGCCGCCCGATCACCGCCGCACCCGCTGAGCGCGAGGACGGCGAGCACCACGATCAGGAGCGACAAAGATGTCGTACGTCTGGGGGTATGGCCGATCACGGGGATCGACTCTACTTGCGAATCCATGAGCAGACCGAAAGCACAATCAGTCGAGGACGGCGGCCAGCGTGGCTCCCAGCTCGTACGCCGCCTCGACATGCGCGTCCTCGACGTCTCCCAGGACGTCGAGGATGTCGTAGGACTGGGCCCACCCGAGGGCGCCGACGATCGACTGCACCGAGCGGATCGCGCCGGTGGTGTCGTAGCGGCCGTGGACATAGAAGCCATAGGGACGTTTGGCGGTGGCACCGGCCGCTGTCCCGTCTCCTGGTCCGGCTCCGCCGGAGGGGTCGAGCGCGCCGCCCACGTCCAGGAAGATCGAGTCGAAGAAGTGCTTCAGCGCGCCCGACATGTAGCCGAAGTTGGCAGTCGTGCCGAGTACGTAGCCGTCGGCGGCCAGGACATCCTCGGCCGTCGCCTCCAGCGCGGGACGTACGACGACCTCGACGCCCTCGATCTCCGGGTCGTTGGCGCCGGAGACGACTGCATCTGTCAGGCGCTGCAGCGACCGGGTGGGGGAGTGGTGGACGACGAGCAGGCGAGGCATCAGCCGTCAGCGACCAGACGACGGCCGGTGACCTCCTTGGGGCGCAGCCGCACCCACAACGGACGAGCGCCGGCCGGCCAGGGGTGAAGGTCCCTGACCAGGTCGGGGATCTGGTCGTCGCGGTAGAGGATCTCCGCGCGTCCCTTGAACAGCGCCGACAATCCCACGTGGGTGTCGGGGGCGAGATCGTCGACCAGCAGCGCGACGGCGCTCTCGTCGATCTGCTCGGCCATCGAGGAGTGGGCCGAGGTGCGGATCCAGAGCGCTTCCTCGTGCACGACGTGGTTGACCGGTAGCACCACCGGGCCGCGCGGGCCAGTCCAGCCGATCCGGGAGACCTGGGTGTCCGTCGCGAGCCGCCAGGACTCCTCGACCGTGAGCTCTTCCAGTTGGGCCACGCCCATTCCTCCCCTTCGTCGTCACTTCTGCGTCTCAGTGTTGAGGCTCAATCGCCTGCCCGGCCAGTCTGCCAGTTCTGTTCTGTTATTGTTACCGAGTCATGATGCGCAGCCTCCTCCTTAGCTGCCGCAGCGGGGTCTGAGAAGCCGGACTCCCTCGCTGCGGAGGTTTGACGTGCGCCGGCACTCGCTTCCATCTGATGAGGAATCCGCATGACCAACCTGAGCAACTCCCGCAACCAGCAGAAGCCGTCGGGGATGCCGCACCAGCGCTATCGCGCGTTCGTGCCCGTCGACGTACCCGACCGCACCTGGCCGGCGAAGAAGATCACCAACGCTCCGCGCTGGCTCTCCACCGATCTGCGTGACGGCAACCAGGCCCTGATCGACCCGATGACGCCGGCCCGCAAGCTGCGGATGTTCGAGCTGCTGGTCGCGATGGGCTACAAGGAGATCGAGGTCGGCTTCCCGTCTGCCTCGCAGACCGACTTCGACTTCGTGCGCAAGCTGATCGAGGACGACCGGATCCCCGATGACGTACAGATCTCGGTCCTGACCCAGGCTCGCGAGGACCTGATCTCGCGCACCGCCGAGTCGATCGCCGGCGCTCCGCGCGCCACGATCCACCTCTACAACGCCACCGCGGAGCTGTTCCGCCGGGTCGTGTTCAACGTGACCCCGGCGGAGTGCATCGGGATCGCGGTGCGCGGCACCGAGATGGTGATGAAGTACGCCGAGGAGCACGTCCCCGAGCTGATCGGCACCGAGGACTTCGGCTACCAGTACAGCCCGGAGATCTTCACCCAGACCGACACCGACTACGCGCTCGAGGTCTGTGAGCGGGTCTCGGACGTGTGGCAGCCGGAGGCCGGCCGGGAGATCATCCTCAACCTGCCCGCCACCGTGGAGATGTCCACTCCGAACACCTACGCCGACCAGATCGAGTACTTCGGCCGGGGCCTGACCCGCCGCGAGCACTCCGCCATCAGCCTCCACCCGCACAACGACCGCGGCACCGCGGTCGCGGCCACCGAGCTCGGCCTGATGGCCGGCGCCGACCGCGTGGAGGGCTGCCTGTTCGGTCACGGTGAGCGCACCGGCAACGTCGACCTGGTCACCCTGGGCATGAACCTCTTCTCCCAGGGCATCGACCCGCAGATCGACTTCACGGTCGGCGGCGGCATCGACGAGATCCGCCGTACGGTCGAGTACGTCACCAACATCAACGTCCACCCGCGCCACCCCTACGCGGGCGACCTGGTCTACACCGCCTTCTCCGGCTCCCACCAGGACGCCATCAAGAAGGGCCTGGAGGACCTCGACCGGATCGCCGCCGAGGCCGGCAAGCCGACCAGCGAGATCCCGTGGGAGGCGCCCTACCTGCCCATCGACCCCAAGGACGTCGGTCGCACCTACGAGGCCGTCATCCGGGTCAACAGCCAGTCCGGCAAGGGCGGCGTGGCCTACCTGCTCAAGACCGAGCACTCCCTGGACCTGCCGCGTCGTGCGCAGATCGAGTTCAGCCGCGTGGTCCAGCAGCACACCGACTCCGAGGGTGGCGAGGTCAGCCCCGAGGAGATCTGGTCGATCTTCTCCGCCGAGTACCTCGCCCGCGAGGAGCCGTACGCCTTGGAGAGCTGGTCCTCGGTGACCGACGCCGAGGGTGGCGACGAGCAGATCGTCGACCTGCGGGTCCGTGGCGAGGAGCGCACCTACAAGGGCGTCGGCAACGGCCCCGTGGCCGCCTTCGTCGACGCGCTGAAGGAGGCCGGCGCCGAGATCCGGGTCCTCGACTACGCCGAGCACGCACTCTCCGCCGGCGGCGACGCGGCCGCGGCTGCGTACGTCGAGTGTGAGATCGCCGGCGAGATCGTCTGGGGCATCGGCATCCACGAGAACATCGTCACCGCTTCCCTGCGGGCCGTCGTCTGCGCGGCCAACCGCGCCCAGGCGGTCACGATCCCGCGCGGCTGACGTCGGCGCCGCTGCGGGGGCGACCCCGCAGCGGCGACCCGCGCAGCCCGATCACCAGGCCCAGAGCGACCACCGCGGTGCCCACCCACACCATCGGGCCGGGCACGATGCCGTTGAGGGGTACGCCGAGGGCGGCCGCGGACACGGGCACGACGCCGGTCAGCAGGCCGGCGCGCCCGGAGCCGAGGCGCCTGACCGCGGTGAACCAGAGCAGGAACGCGAGCGTGGTGACGACCGCGGCCAGGTGGAGCGCCGCGAGCAGGTCGACGGTGTCGAGGGTGGTGACGGCGGCCGGTCCCTCGGTCGCGACACCGATGACGGCCATGCCGGCGGTGGCCATCCACACCGAGTGGAACGAGACGCCGAAGGCTCCCAGGCGGGGGAGGACGGGCACCGCCAAGAGCGTGAAGCCCGCCTCGCAGACCAGCACCAGGAGCGCATAGCCGATCCCGGCCGCATCGGTCCTCCCGAAGCCTTCGACCACGACCGCCCCCGCGGTCACGACCATCGCCCCGATGATCACGGTGCGAGCCGGGAGGGTGCGGGTCGCGATCGCCGGGACGATCGCCAGCAGCATCGGGACGGCGGCGACGGCTACGCCGATCACCGCCGGCTCGGCGTGGGCGACGCCGCGGACCACGCCGACGTTGAAGAGCACCAGGCCCGCGGTCGCCACTCCGGCCAGCCAGAGCCACTCGCGACCGCGCGGCCGCGGCACCCGCCAGCCGGTGACCCGCGCGACGGCGAGCAGGAGGAGGGCGGCGAGGGCGTACCGGACGCTCTGCAGGGTGAAGAGCGGGGCGTCGGTGATCGCTGCGGAGACGGCGACGCTGCTGCCGACGCAGATCATCCCGGCGGCGGCGAAGACGATGCCGAGCAGGGTGCCGCGGTGCGGTGCGGCTCCGCCGGCGGTGTCGGGGTGGGGGAGGGCTTCGGTGGTCATGTCTACGAGGTTCGCCCGAACTTGGTCTGGCGAACAGATCCAAACAAGACGTGGCAAAGTGGACCAAGTGACCGGAGCGGACTTCCTCCAGCTGGACCCGGCCGGCGTTCCGGCTGGCGGCCTGGCGGCCTGGCTCACCGGTGCGCTGCGCGACGCGGTCGCCGATGGCCGGCTCGCGGTCGGTGCCCGGGTGCCGGCGTCGCGCACCCTCGCCACCCAGCTCGGCGTCTCGCGCGGGGTGGTGGTCGAGGCGTACCAACGGCTCACCGACGAGGGACTGCTCTCGGCGCGCAGCGGCGGCGGCACGCGGGTGAGCGCGGTCCCCGGAGCCGTACGCCGCCTCGGAGCCGCCACCCGGCTGCCGACGCCCGATCTGGACCTCTCCCCGGGAGTGCCCGACCTCTCGGCCTTTCCACGGGCGGCGTGGGCCAAGGCGTCGCGGGAGGTGATCGCCGAGATCGGCAGCGTCGACCTCGGCTACGGCGACCCGCGCGGCGTACCGGCGCTGCGGGAGGCGCTCGCGGTCTGGCTGGGCCGCACCCGCGGCCTCACGGTCACGCCCGACGACATCCTCGTGGTCAACGGCGTCGCCCAGGGTCTCGTCCTCCTGGCGCGCTGGCTGGAGGAGCGCGGCAGGACCACGGTCGGCTTCGAGGAGCCGGGGTCCTACGGCGCCCGCGTGCACCTGCAGCGGTGGGGGATGACGACGGTCCCGGTGCCGGTGGACGGTGACGGCCTGGACGTGGCGGCGCTCGACGCGAGCGGTGTCGATGCCGTCGTGGTCACGCCCGCCCACCAGTTCCCGACCGGGGTCGTGCTCTCCCCGCAGCGGCGCCGGGAGCTGGTCGAGTGGGTCCGGGCGGTGCCGTACCGGCTGGTGATCGAGGACGACTACGACGCCGAGCACCGTTACGACCGGCCGCCGGTCGCGGCCGTGAAGGTGCTCGCCCCCGACCAGGTCGTCCACCTCGGCAGCGTCTCCAAGACGCTCGCACCCGCGATGCGGATCGGCTGGCTGGTCGCCCCGTCCGGCATGCAGGAGGAGCTGGTCGAGGCGCGCTACTGGCTCGACCTGGCCAGCCCGGCGCTACCCCAGATCACCCTGGCGCGGATGCTCACCTCGGGCGCCTTCGAGCGGCACCTGAGACTGGTCCGGCAACGGCACAAGGCTCGGCGCGACGCCCTGCTCGAGGCGCTCGCCGAGCATCTGCCGGCTGTTCGGGTCCGCGGCGTCGCGGCCGGCCTGCACGTGCTGGCGACGCTTCCCGACGGAGTCGACGACGCGGCACTCGCCACGGCAGCGCTCGAGGCGGGCATCGCCGTCCATCCGTTGAGCCGGCACCGCGAGGGCGACGGTCCGCCGGGCCTGGTGATCGGCTACGCGGCGACGACCCCCGACCGCCTCCGGGAGGCGGTCAGGCGGCTGGCGCCATTGATCTCCTAGGAATCGCTAGGACTCGACGTCGTACTTCGCGCAGAGACCCAGGCGGCTGCCGGCCATCCAGGCGGTCCGGAACGGCGCCTTGAACATCGTCGCCTCCGACGGACAGCCGCCGAGCCCCTGGACGTTGGTCTCGCTCTGCTCGGGGTAGGTGTCGCCGGTCATCTCAAAAGTGTCGACGACGATGTAGTCGTGGGTGGTCCCGCACCTGACGACCTTGTCGATCTCGCTGTCGATGCAGGCACGCAGGTCGGTCGGGAACGGGTCCGGGACCGGGTCCTCGGGCAGGTCGATCATCGGCGCCTTCTGGACCGTCACCCCGACGTCGCACCTGACGTAGCGGTCGCCGTCGTTCCAGGTGGCCTCGGAGGGCCAGTACCAGCTCACGATGTAGGCGGTGCGGGCCAGCGTCTCGGGATGCAGCCCGAGGCCGGTCTCCAGCCGGGTGAAGCAGGCCGCCCCGGCGGCCTCGTTGTCGTTGTAGGTCTTCACGTCGGTGGCGACGTGGAAGGTGTAGAGCGTGTGCGGCTCGGCGCAGTCCACAGGCTCCGTCTCGTCGACGAACTCGGTGGCCGCGGCGTAGTCGAGATTGCGGCACTCACCGGCCTCGGGGACCTGACTTCCTCCCTTGGTCACGAAGAAGATCAGCCCGGCGATGAGCCCGGCGACCACGACCGCGGCCAGGCCACCGACCAGGAGACCGGTGCGTTTCCGCTTGGGCGGGTGCTGCGTCGCGATGCTGGTCGGCACCGTCGTGGGCTGCTCGAAGGGCGAGCCCGTCGGCGGGCCGCTGGGCGGGCCGCTGGGCGGTCCGCTCGGCGGGACTGCCGACTTCTGCCACGGCGAGGTGGGCGGCGGAGGCTGAGGCGCGGAGTGGGGCTGCGGCCCGGGAGCGACGCGAGTGCCCTTGATCGCACCGCGGAGTCCGTCGGCGAACGAGCGCGCATCGGGCCAGCGGTCCTCGGCCCGGGGCTCAAGCGCCCGGGAGATTGCCTGGCTGATCGGGGCCGGGAGGGGACGTACGGAACCGGCCTCGGGCACTCGGGAGGTGAGCCCGAGAGCGGGGGCGGGGGAGCGGCCGGCGAGCAGGGCCCAGGCGACCGCGCCGAGGGCCCGTACGTCGGCGCGGTGGTCGATCGGCAGTGACGGGTCGAGCTGCTCGGGCGCCATGTAGGACGGGGTGCCGATGTCGCGGGTGACCTCGTTGAGCGAGTCGAGCGAGCGGGCGACGCCGAGGTCGGCGATCATCACCCGGCGAGCGCCGGCCGTGCCGCCGGAGGTCTCGGAGGTGAGCAGCAGGTTGGCGGGCTTGATGTCGCGGTGGATCACCCCGCGAGCCTTCAACGCCATGAGTCCGTCGGCAGCCTGCGCGACGATGTCGGCGACCTCGTGCACGTCCAGGCCGCCCGGGGATCGCTTGAGCAGGTCGGCGACCGAGCCGCCGTCGGCGTACGACATCACGAAGAAGGGGATGCCCGTGCTCGTCTGGCCGATGTCGTAGACGCGGACGACATGGGGCGAGTCGACCGAGCGGAGCAGCCGCGCCTCCTGGAGGAAGCGCTTGTGGATCTCCGGGTTCGACACCCAGCCGGGGGAGAGCGCCTTGACCGCGACGTGGGAGTCGAGATCGGGGTCGTAGTAGAGCCACACGGAGGCGAACGCACCTGCGCCGATGTGGCGGACCTGTTGAAGCCGCCCGAGATTGGTCGGGAAGGTCGCGCTCATGGCCGAATCATGCCCTGAATCCGATCAGGTGGACTGCGGTGACACCTACTTCAACGGGTTTCGCAAAGAAATCGAGACCTACTTCCCGAACCGCTCCTGATCCCGCTTGACCGCGGCGTGCTCGTCCGAGCCGATGTTCTCCCGCAGCTCCTTCGCGGACTCGCGGATGGCGTCGGAGATGATCTCGTGGACACGAGGATCGGCCAGGCCCTCGTCGACCAGACGCAGCACGGTGTCAGCCACGAGACGGACGACGTCGTCGTGGAAGGGGAGGTACCTCAGCTTCCCGGCCGCCTGGTCCTGACGGATGAGGTCGATGATGAGGTTGTCGATCTCGGCGCGGTTCTCCTCGATCGCGCTGGAGATGTGCCGGGTGTAGTTGCCGGTCTGGATCACCGCGATCACCTCATCGAGCACCGCGACCGTGATCGGCTTGCGGATCGCGTCGACGATCGACCCGGAGAACCTCCCCACGACGTACGCCGAGACGCGGTCTCCGAAGGCACGGTCGGCTGCGCGCATCAGCCGCAGGAAGATGACGACCACCCGCAGCAGCCGGAAGGCACGGAAGGCCGGGTCCGAGAGCGGGATCATGCCGAGGATCTCGTACCAGTAGAGCGCCAGGAACTTCCAGCCCAGCCCGGACCTGCGCCACCGGAAGCAGAACTCGACGAAGAAGATCCCGCAGATCACGTAGTCGGCGACGATCACCCGGCGTTCCCAGACCGAGGGCACGTCCCAGAAGGTGATCCAGACCAGCAGAACGACCGAGATGATCGCGAGCACCAGCATCAGCCAGTCGACCACCGTGACCGGCGGCGTCCGCACGGCACCCGGCTGGCGGTCGTCATGGCGGCGGTCGACGCCCCGATCCGTGCCTGTTGAGCTCATGACCCGCACGATAGGAGACGAGCCGACCGATCACGGTCACCCACACGCGTCGTTGCCATCGTGTGGCTGCGACGTGAGGTCGGCAGCGTGGTCACTGGGTGCAGGCGACCTTGCCGTCCGGGACCGAGCGAAACGACATCACCTTGCCCAAGAACGGGGTGTAGGAGAAGTGGGGTTCATATCCGATGAACTCTCCATCGACCTTCTCGATGCGACGGATCTGCCCATAACAGCTGCACTCCACGGATATGTCGCCCTTCTCGCTCAAAATCCGCTCGAACTCGAACCGGGTCAACGAGTGCTCGGCGTCAGCGACCTCGGCGAGCTCGGGGTCATCGGTCTCGATGATCTTGACCAGGTCGCCCTGATAGTCGCCGATCTGGATGGCCGGGCTGATGAACCAATGGTTCGTCCGGCCGTCCTCGGTCCAGAGGTTGCTGAACATCGTGAACGATGTCTGCGTCTTGAAACCGAGGTAGGGGAGGCTGCCGTTCACCAGGACGAGCAAGGTCACGACCCACAGCACGGGCGATCCGGTGAACAGCGGATCAGAGACGGCTATGGCACGCGGCCCGTCGCGGCGTACGACCGTGAGCATGGACCGGAAGTAGACGACGATGAGAACCACGAGGCCGAGGAACCACAAGCTCACCCGGGCATAGGTGAAGGCATCGTCGTTCCCGATGGTCCTGGATGCGAGCGTCACGGCGACCACCAGGACACTGACCGCCACCGCACCGCTCGCGACGGTTGCGACCACGTGGCGTCGTAGCCGACGAAGGCTGTTGCCGACCAGGTCGCTGGCTGCGGTGGCAACCTCGGGGCTGAGGAACAGGACGTACGTTGCGACGGCGGCGTAGCTGAACGCCTGGATCGCCGCGATCGGGACCACCGCAAGCGAGAGGTGGAACAACAGCCCGATCGGAATGGCGAGGAACCGCGTTCTGCGGAAGGCGAGCAGCAGCCCCAAGCCGATCTCGGTGACCAAGGTGCCGGCCGTGACCGGAGTCGCGAGCCACGCCACGATCGCGCTGTTCTGCTCGGCATGGAGGGCAGTGCCGAGCAGCGTGGTTGCGCAACCCACCATCGGGTCGAAGAAGTCGGTGTTGGCCTTCGCGATCCCCGACCACACGTACATGACGACCACGGCACCGCGGGCCGGACCCGCGAAGGCTTCGTACGTCGCCGAGCGGATGCCGATGTCGGCTCGACCGCGTCTGCGTCGCATCCACGCGATGACCAACGCGCCGAGCAGGATCAGATTGATGCAGTCCTCGAGCAGATGATGATTGACCTGATAGGGCATGTGTGCCCAGGAATAGGCCAGGTTGAGCACGACCATCGTCGCGAGCGCCAGGGTGCGGTTGGGAAGGACGATCGCCGCGAGCGTTGCCACCAGAAGCAGACCGAACAGGGCGTCGCGGGGAAAGTACTCATAGGTGAGGAGCTGGATCAGACCCTGTCCTGCCCAGAGCATGGTGAACAGGCTGAGCTGGTCAAAGGTCAGCCTTCGAATCCGTACGTCGGCCACGGCGAAGGTGGACCGAGGGCTGTCCCTGGTCATGGCGGGATTACATCTGGTTTCTCGCCGGAATATCTGGTTTCTCGCCGACGCGGACCGGGCGGCACCCGATGGCCAGGCGCGTGCTGCAGAATGGGGACCGTGCCCCTCTATCGCGACGAGGCCATCGTGCTTCGCACCCACAAGCTGGGTGAGGCCGATCGCATCATCACCATGCTCACCCGCCACCACGGACGGGTGCGTGCGGTGGCGAAGGGCGTGCGGCGTACGACCTCGCGATGGGGGTCGCGGCTGGAGCCCTTCACCCACGTCGACCTGCAGTTCGCCGAGGGGCGCAACCTCGACACGATCACCCAGGCCGAGACGCTCACCCTGTTCCACGCCGGGATCGGGCTGGACTACGACCGCTACACCGCTGGCACCGCGATGCTCGAGACCGCCGACCGGCTGGTCCACGAGGAGGGCGAGCCGGCGCCGCAGCAGTATCTGCTGCTCGTCGGCGGGCTGCGGGTGCTCGCCCAGGGCGACCGGCTTCCCCGTCACGTCCTCGACTCCTACCTGCTCCGCTCGCTGGCTGTCGCTGGCTACGCGCCGAGCTTCGAGGCCTGCGCGCGCTGCGGGCTGGAGGGTCCGCACCGGTGGTTCAACGTGTCCATGGGCGGCGCGCTGTGCACGACCTGCCGAGTGCCGGGCTCGGCGACGCCCTCGCCCGAGACGCTCGCCCACCTCGGTGCGCTGCTCTCAGGTGACTGGGATACCGTCGGCGCCGCCGAGGACCGGACCAGCAGGCAGGCGAGCGGGTTGGTCGCTGCGTACCTCTCCTGGCATCTGGATCGCAACCTGCGCTCGCTCGAATACGTCGAGAGCTGAGAAAAGATGGCCCACTCCCACGGCCACTCCCACGGTGGGCATGACGCCGAGGTGGAGGTCGAGGCTCTGCCGCGGATGGTGCTGACCGTCTCGTTGGTGCTCGTCGCCGTCATCACCGTCGTCGGCGTGGCCCTGTGGTGGCCCGACCGCGCCGCGGTCGAGAAGCTCCAGGGGTCGCAGGAGTTCGTCGCCGACGGCGTCGTCTTCGAGACGGCCGAGGTCACCTCGGTCGCCGAGCCGTGCAGCGCCGAGGGCACGCCCAAGGGCTGCAACACCGCCGCCGCGACGCTGACCAGCGGACCCGACACCGGCACCGAGGTCGCGGTGGAGATCTCGACCCCGATGGCCCGCTCCGGGCTGGAGACCGGCGACGAGGTGGAGCTGTCCCGCACCGAGAAGGAGGGGGAGGCGACGTACGCCTTCTTCGACGTCAAGCGCGGACCGCCGCTGCTCCTGCTGGTCGGCCTCTTCGTGGTCTGTGTCGTGGCTGTCGCGCGTATGCGTGGGCTGATGGCGGTGCTCGGCCTGGGGTTCGCGGGGGCGGTGGTGTGGCTGTTCCTGCTGCCCGCGCTGCTCTCCGGCGAGCCCGCGGCGTGGGTCGCGCTTATCTCCTCGGTGCTGATCCTCTACGTGGTGCTCTACACGACCCACGGGTTCTCGGTGCGTACGTCGGTGGCGCTCGCTGGCACCCTGGCCGGGGTCGCGGTCACCGCGCTGATCGGCACCTTCGCGATCGGTGCGAGCCGGCTCAGCGGCCTGGGCTCGGAAAGCGGTCAGACGCTCTCCTCGCTCGACGCCGCACTCGACCTGCAGAGCCTGCTGGTCGCCGCGGTGATCATCGCCGGCCTCGGCGCGCTCAACGACGTCACCATCACCCAGGCCTCCGCGGTGTGGGAGCTGCGTGCCGCCGGACCTTCCACCTCGCGCTGGGACATCTTCCGGGGCGCGATGCGGATCGGTCGTGACCACGTCGCCTCGACGATCTACACGATCGTGTTCGCCTACGTCGGCAGCGCGCTGACCCTGCTGCTGGTGATCCAGCTCTACGACCGCACCTTCTTCTCGCTGCTCACGACCGAGCAGATGGCCGGCGAGATCGTCGCCACGATGGCCGCGGGCATCGGGGTCGTCCTGGCGATGCCGATCACCACGATCATCGGCGCGCTGACCCTCCCCGGCCCGGCCAGGGGACCGGAGGAGATGGAGTACGACGCACCCCGGCGCCCGATGGTCCCGCCCCGGCCGCAGCCTCCCGGGCCGCAGCCGCCTCCTGGCTATCGCCCGACTAGGGTTGCACCTCGTGAGCAAGCCGGTCCGTACCCCAACACCCCACCCGTCCGGGGCTACCCCGCCCCCGGTCCCCAAGGACCTCGTCCCGCACCACGTGGCGATCATCATGGACGGCAACGGCCGATGGGCCAAGGAGCGTGGCCTCCCCCGGACCAAGGGCCACGAAGAGGGTGAGTCCTCGCTCTTCGACGTCGTCGAAGGAGCCATCGAGATCGGCGTGAAGGCCATCTCGGCCTACGCGTTCTCCACCGAGAACTGGTCGCGCTCGCCGGACGAGGTGAAGTTCCTGATGGGCTTCAACCGCGACGTCATCCGCCGCCGCCGCGACGAGATGAACGAGCTCGGGGTCCGGGTGCGCTGGGCCGGCCGAGCGCCGCGGCTGTGGAAGTCCGTCATCAACGAGCTCAAGATCGCCGAGGAGATGACGAAGGACAACACCGTCTGCACGCTGACGATGTGCGTCAACTACGGCGGCCGCGCCGAGCTCACCGACGCCGTGCGGCGGATGGGGGAGGACGTACGCGCCGGCAAGCTGCGTCCGGAGAAGATCACCGAGAAGACCTTCGAGCGCTACCTCTACGTCCCTGACCTCCCCGACGCCGACCTCATCTGGCGCACCTCCGGTGAGCAGCGGCTGTCCAACTACATGCTCTGGCAGGCCGCCTACTCCGAGTTCGTCTTCACCGACGTGCTGTGGCCCGACGTCGACCGCCGCCACCTGTGGCACGCCATCGAGACGTACGCCTCCCGGGACCGCCGCTACGGCGGCGCGCTGCCGAACCCGGTTCAGCTCTAGCGGCAGTCGGTGCAGGTGCCGAAGATCTCCAGGGTGTGGGAGACGTCGGTGAAGCCGTTCTCCTCGGCCATGGTCTTGGTCCAGCGCTCGACGGCGGGGCCCTCGACCTCGACGGTCCGGCCGCACTGACGGCAGACCAGGTGATGGTGGTGGGTGTCGGAGCAGCGTCGGTAGATCGTCTCGCCGTCCTCGGAGCGCATCGCGTCGACCGCGCCGGCCTCGGCCAGCGCGGTCAGCGTGCGGTAGACCGTGGCCAGGCCTACGGCACCGTCGAGGCGGGAGTGGATCTCCTGGGCGGAGTGGAAGCCGTCGTACGTCCGTAGCGCCTCGGCCACGGCCAGCCGCTGCTTGGTGGGGCGCAGGGCTCCGGAAGTTTCGGCCGCCAGAGGATCAGTGCTCGTCATAGTGCTCTCCCTCCGCGCCGACGTGCGCCGCGTGCCGGTGGCCGTCGTGGATGTAGTCGACGTGGTCGCCGTGCTCGACCGCGACGTGGCCGCACTTCTCGCCGTGGTGGTGCGGGTGCGCCTCGCCGACAGGCTTCTCCACGGGTGCGGTCTCCGGGAACGGTGCCACGAGGGCTCGCCGGCGCCGCAGCCAGGCGCCGATCGGCCAGACCAGGAAGAACCCGGCCAGTGCGACCAGCACGATGCTGGGGCCAGGCTGGACGTTGGCGCCGGTGCGGGAGAGCGCGGCCGCCAGCCCGAGGCCGCCGACCGAGGCGACCAGGCCGGCGCCCATCGCGCCGAGCAGCGTCATCCGGAACGACCGGGTCAGCTGCTGCACGATCGCGACCGGTACGACCATGAGAGCGGAGACGAGCAGCAGCCCGACGGTGCGCATCGCGATCACCACGCTCAGGGCGGCGAGCACGGCGACGAGGATCGAGTAGAACCGCACAGGCAGTCCGGCGACCTTGGCGTAGTCGGCGTCCTGGGAGACCGCGAACAGCTGAGGCGAGAGGCCGACGCAGATCACGATCAGCACGACCGCGAGGGCCATCGTCACGAGCAGGTCGTCGACCGAGATCGTCAGGATCGAGCCGAAGAGGAACTCCTGGAGCCGGGAGGCGCCGGTGCCGGCGAGCCCGGTGACGAAGACGCCACCGGCGAGCCCGCCGTAGAAGAGCATCGCCAGCGCGACGTCGCCCTCGGCGTGGCCGCGCTCGCGGACGATCTCGATGACCACGGCCCCGGCGATGGCCACGACCACCGCGGCCCAGGTCGGCGAGGTCTGGGTCCACAGGCCGATCGCGACGCCGGTGACGGCGACGTGACCGATGCCGTCACCCATCAGCGCCAGGCGTCGTTGCACGATGTAGGTGCCGACCGCAGGCGCCGCGATCCCGACGAGGAACGCCGCGATCAGGGCCCGTTGCATGAACGGCACCGAGAAGAGCTCGAGGAGAGTCACTTAGAGCTCCTTCAGCGGGGTCGGGACGGCGGGGTTGGGCTTGGGAGTCGAGGCGTCGTCGCAGTGGACGTGCCCGGCGTCGAAGCCCTGGGCGTGGACGTCGGCGTCGGAGAGAGGCGGTCCGTCGTAGGCCTTGCGCCCGTCGCGCATGACGACTGCGCGGTCGACGAGCGGAGCCAGCGGCCCGAGCTCGTGGGCGACCAGCACGATGGTGGCGCCGTCGTCCTTGAGACGGCCGAGGGCTCCGGCCAGCGCGTGCTGGTTGGGCAGGTCGACGCCGGCGGTGGGCTCGTCGAGCAGCAGCAGCTCGGGACGGCCGGCGAGCGCTCGCGCGATCAGCACCCGCTGGTGCTGACCGCCGGAGAGCTGGGCGACCCCGCGATGGGCGTACGCATCCATCCCGACCACCTCGAGCGCCGCCCGGATCGCGGCCCGGTCGGCGCTGCGCAGCGGCCGCAGCAGCTTGCGGTGGGTGAGCCGGCCGGAGGCGACGACCTCCCAGACAGAAGCGGGTACGCCGCCGGTGGCTGTGCTTCGCTGCGGCACGTAGCCGACCCGCGACCAGTCGTGGAAGCCGGCCAGCGGACGGCCGAACAGCTCCAGGCGACCGGCCGAGAGCGGGTTGAGGCCGACCAGGGTGCGTACGAGCGTCGACTTTCCGGAGCCGTTGGCACCCATCAGCGCGACGAACTCACCGCGCTTGACGGTCAGATCCACCTCGCGCAGGACGGGACGTCCGGACAGGGCGACATCCCCGTGCAGGAGCTGCACGGGGACATCGGCGGGGACCGTGCTGTTTCCGGTCCCTGATTTGCTCACTGACAACCGTTGGCCGCCTTCAGGGCGTCGAGGTTCTGGCGCATGAGGGAAAGGTAGTCCTCTCCCTCGGTGTCTGCCGAGAGGCCCTCGATCGGGTCGAGCACGGCGGTCTTGAGACCGAGGTCGTCGGCGAGGGTGTCGGCGAGCGCGGTGCTGACCAGACGCTCGGAGAAGATCGTGGTCACGCCGTGCTCCTTGGCGTGCTCGCCGATCTCGGCGAGCTGAGCCGGGTTGGGCTCGGCGTCGGGGGTCAGGCCGGCGATCGACTCGAACTCCAGGCCGTACTTGTCCAGGTAGCCGAAGGCGTCGTGGGAGACGACGACGTCTTTGATCTTGCACTGCGCCAAGCCGGTCTTGAACTCCTCGTCGACTCCTGTGAGGTTCTCGGTCAGCGACTTGGCGTTGGCCTCGTAGGTCTCGGCGTTGTCGGGGTCGGCCTTCACCAGAGCGTCGCGTACGCCCTCGGCGTACTGCGCCATCAGCAGCGGGTCGTGCCAGAAGTGAGGGTCGGACTCGCCGTGGGCGTGCTCGTCCTCCTCGCCCTCGGCGTGCTCATCCTCGTGGCCCTCCTCGGCCTTGCGGAGCTCGACGACCTTCTCGACATCGACGACCTCACCCTTGACGTCCTGCTCGACCGCGTCGTCGACGGCGGGCTGGAAGCCGTGCTCGGTGAGGATCAGGTCGGCGCTCTGCAGCGCGGCGGTCTGGTTGATGCTGAGCTCGAGGTCGTGCGGCTCGACGCCCGGCTTGGTGAGGGGAGTGACCTCGGCGAGGTCGCCCGCTACCCGCTCCGCGACGAACTCCAGCGGGTAGAACGCGGCTGCGATCTGCACCTTCCCCGAGTCGGATCCGGAGGCGGAGGAACCGGAGTCGTCGGAGAGGGCGGCACAGCCCGAGGTGAGCAGGAGTGCGCCGACGGCAAGGAGGCCAACGGAGCGGGTAGTGGGGGTCATGAGAACCATTCTCAGGCTAGTTGAGAATGGTTGTCAATTCCTTCCGGGATGCCGAACAGCAGGGGTACGCCGGTCACGCGGGGGAGGTCGAGGCGGTTGCACCTCTCTGCCAACCCTGGATCGCCCGGCCAGGAGCCGATGATCAGTCCGTCGGGCTCGTGCCCGCGTGCGCGCAGCGCGGCCACGGTCAGCTCGGTGTGGTTGAGGGTGCCCAGGCCGGCCGCGGTGACGACGACGAACGAGGTGGGTACGCCCTCGGCGAGGAGGGCGTCGGCCAGGTCCAGGAGCGTGCCGCCGTCGGTGTCCAGACGCACCAGCAGACCACCTGCACCTTCGACGAGGACGAGGTCGTTCTCGCTGGTCAGCGCCGAGATCGTCGGAGCGTAGGCCACGACCGCCGGGATCTCCACCCCGGCACGCCGGGCCGCGGTGTCTGGCGCGAGCGGCTCCTCCAGGCTGGTGAGCTCGTGGACCTCGATCCCGGTCAGCCGGTGGATCTCGGCGGCGTCGCAGTCGCCGTCGGCGGTCCCGGTCTGCACCGGCTTCACGACCGCGACCTTCTCGCCGTCCGTGCGCGCCCGGGCGGCCAGCGTCGCCGTCGCGACGGTCTTGCCGACGCCTGTGTTGGTGCCGGTGACGATCAGCACCTTCCCGGTCATGCCGCGCCCCGGGATGCTGACCGAGGTGCCTCGGTGTCGGGGCACTTCCTTCGCGGAGTTCCGCGAAGGATGTGAGCGCTGACCGAGTTACCTCGGTGAACATTCAGCAGCCCGCTCACCTGACTTCACCCACGATCGTGTCGATGGCCTTGGCGGCCCGGTTCCATTCCTCGTCGGTGACACCCGCTCCGGCGGTGACCCGCAGCCGGGAGACCCCGTCGGGGACCGACGGTGGGCGGAAGCAGCCGACGCGTACGCCCTCGCTGAGCAGGTCCGCCTGGGCGGAGACTGCCGCCTCGGGGGACGGCATCGGGACCGACAGAACCGCGCCGGCGGGGGCCGGGACCCCGAGGGTTCGGGCCAGCTCAGTGACGCGAGCGCGGATGGTGTCGGCGAGGTCCGGGCGAGCACGCGAAATCCGCACGGCGGCCAAGGCCGCGGCGGCGGAGGCGGGGGCCAGGCCGGTGTCGAAGATGAACGGACGGGCGGTGTTGACCAGGTGGTCGAGAACCGTTCGCGGACCCAGTACGGCTCCGCCCTGACTGCCCAGGCTCTTGGAGAGCGTCGCGGTGACCAGCACCTCGGGCCGCCCGGCCAGACCGTGACGGTGGACCAGTCCCGGCCCGTGCACGCCGACGCCGTGGGCCTCGTCGACGACGAGCAGCGCGCCGTGCGCAGCGCAGACCTCCGCCAGTTGCGTCAGCGGCGCCTCGTCGCCGAGGACGGAGTAGACGGACTCGGCCAGCACCAGGCTGCGTACGCCTGGACGTGCCGCGAGCGCGGCCCGGACCGCCGCCACGTCGTTGTGGGGCACGACCGTCAGCTGGGCCCGGGAGAGCCGTACGGCGTCGATCAGCGAGGCATGGATGTGCGCGTCCGAGACGACGTGGGCGGTCCGGTCGGCCAGCGCGCTGACGACCGAGAGGTTGGCGTGGTAGCCGGTGGAGAAGGTCAGTGCGCCCGGCTGCCCGAGCCAGTCGGCGAGCTCGGCCTCCAGGTCGCCGTGGAGGGTCAAGGTGCCGGTGACCAGCCGGGACGCACCCGCGCCGCCGCCCCAGAGCATGGCCGCGTCGGCCGCGGCGCGGCGTACGTCCGGGTGACCGGACAGGCCCAGGTAGTCGTTGCCGGCCAGGTCTACGACGCCGTCATCGGGTCCGCGCGGCCGCAGCCGCCGGGTCAGCCCGGCCGCCTCACGTCCGGAGGCCGCCTCCTCGAGCCAGGTCTGCCACCCCATGTCAGGCCACCTCCGCGGCCGCGGCGACGGCCCGGCAGATGCGGGCGAGGTCGTCCTCGCCGGTGATGTAGGGAGGCATCGTGTAGATCAGGTCGCGGAACGGCCGGATCCAGACGCCCTCCCGCAGCGCGGCGTCGGTGGCTTTGGCGACATCGACCGGATGGTCGAGCTGGACCACGCCGACGGCGCCGAGGACGCGGACCTGGCTGACACCCGGAGCAGCGGCCAGCGGGGAGAGGCCCGTCGAGAGGGCGGCGGAGACCCGCGACACGTCCTGCTCCCAGCCGCGGGCGGTCAGCAGGTCGAGCGAGGCCAGCGCGACCGCGCAGGCGAGCGGGTTGCCCATGAAGGTCGGTCCGTGCATGAGTACGCCGGACTCGCTCCGGGAGATCGCGTGCGCGACCTCGGTGGTGGTCAGCACGGCGGCCAGGGTCATGTAGCCGCCGGTGAGCGCCTTGCCGAGACAGAGGATGTCGGGGGTGACCAGCGAGGACACGAAGAGGTCGCCGGTGCGGCCGAAGCCGGTGGCGATCTCGTCGAAGATCAGCACCAGACCGTGCTCGTCGGCGATCTCGCGGAGCACGACCAGGCAGCGGTCGTCGTAGACCCACATCCCGCCAGCGCCCTGGAGCCGCGGCTCGAGGATGATCCCGGCCAGCTCGTCGGCGTGCTCGGCCGCCAGGCGGCGTACGCCCTCGGCCCACG
The DNA here is from genome assembly GCF_040302165.1 of Nocardioides sp. NPDC127503. Classification (NCBI taxonomy): domain Bacteria; kingdom Bacillati; phylum Actinomycetota; class Actinomycetes; order Propionibacteriales; family Nocardioidaceae; genus Nocardioides; species Nocardioides sp. NPDC127503. The sequence goes on from NZ_JBEORH010000011.1 coordinate 138,246, forward strand.
CCTCCACGTCCCCACCCGGCGCCGGCGGGCGCTCGGCGAAGACCTGCGGCGCGAGCATCTCGCTGAACATCGAGTGCATCCCGCCGACCGGGTCGCACGTGCTCATGCACCCGAAGGTGTCGCCGTGGTAGCCGCCGCGCACGGTCAGCAGCCGCGTACGCTCCGGCCGCCCGCGTCCGCGCTGGCTCTGCAGCGCCATCTTGATCGCCACCTCGACGCTGACCGACCCGGAGTCGGCGAGGAAGACGTGCTGCAGCGGGTCCGGGGTGATCGAGACGAGCCGCTCGGCGAGGTCGATCGCCGGGGCATGGGTCAGGCCGCCGAACATCACGTGCGCCATCCGGCCGGCCTGCTCGGCGAGTGCGGCGTCCAGCTCCGGCGCCCGGTAGCCGTGGATCGCCGACCACCACGACGACATCGCGTCGACGACCTCGAGGCGCTCGCCGCCGTCGTCGAGATGAAGGCGTACACCCTCGGCGCCGGTGACGAGGCGTACCGGCGCCGGGTCCGTCATCGAGGTGTAGGGGTGCCAGAGGTGCTCGCGGTCGAAGGCGAGCAGATCGCGGGCCCGGTCGGCGCCCCGATCAACGCCCCTATCAAGCATTGGCAGCGACATCGGTCCCCGCTCCGCGGCGCCGGATCACCGGGCCGTCCTGCTCGTCGTGACCGCCGCAGGCCCCGCCGGAGGCAGAGCCGCAGGCATCGCCGCAGCTGCTGCCACAACCACCTGCGACGCGACCGGCGGCCTTGGCGCGATGTTCCTCGATCAGCTCGTCGAAGGCGCTCTTGTCCATGCCGAGGATGATGAAGCCGTTGTCGCGCAGCATCTCCAGGTCGGCCAGCGCGTCCTGCCCCTCCGAGGTCAGGTAGTCGCCGAGGAAGATCGAGTTGGCGACGTGGAGCGCGGTGGCCTGCAGCGAGCGCAGGTGCATCTCGCGGCCGGCGGCGATCCGGATTTCCGTGTCGGGGCAGACGAAGCGCGCCATCGCCAGGATCTTCACGCACCGGGCGGGGGAGAGCTCCCAGGTGTTCTCGTACGGCGTCCCGTCGAACGGCATCAGGAAGTTCACCGGGATCGAGTCGGCGTCGAGCTCCTTGAGTGCGAAGAGGGCCTCGACGAGCTGCTCGTCGGTCTCGCCCAGCCCCGCGATCAGGCCGGAGCACGGCGAGAGGCCGGCCTCCTTGGCCTTGCCGATCGTGTCGATGCGGTCGTCGTAGGTGTGGGTCTGGACGATGTTGTCGTGGTTGGACTCGGCGGTGTTGATGTTGTGGTTGTACGCATCCACCCCGGCCGCCTTGAGCCGCTCGGCCTGCCCGCCCTTGAGCAGCCCGAGGCAGGCGCAGACCTCGACGCCCTCGTGTGCATCCTTCAGCGCGGAGGTCATCTCGACGACCTTGTCGATGTCGCGGTCGGAGGGTCCGCGGCCCGAGGAGACCATGCAGACGCGGGTGGCGCCACCGCGCAGCCCGGCGCCCGCCTGCTCGAGGGTCTCGTCCTTGGAGAGCCAGGAGTACTTCAGGACCGGTGCCTGCGAGCCGAGCGCCTGGCTGCAGTAGTTGCAGTTCTCCGGGCACAGGCCGGACTTCAGGTTGACCAGGTAGTTCACCTTCACGGTATTGCCGAAGTGCTCGCGCCGCAGTCGCCCTGCTGCGGCGACGACACTCATCAGCTCCGAGTCGGGCGTACGCAGCACGGCCACTGCGTCCTCCGTCGTGGCGGCCCCGCCGGACAGGATCCGGTCGGCTAGCTGGTCGAAGGCTGTCGTCATGCGGGAGTCTCCTCGGGATGGCTACCTGAACAACGTTCAGTTGAACGGTGTTCAGGTTAGGTTCTGTTGGCCCATACCGCAACGCCGCCGTCCATCCGAGCGGCATTAGGATCGGCTCGTGCGCATCGATACGATCCCCGGCCTGGTCCTGATCGAGCACGAGATCGAGGTGCCGCTGGACCATCTCGGCGGCGGGCCGGAGACGCTGACCGTGTTCGCCCGCGAGGTGCGTCGTCCGGGCGATCGCGACGACCGCGAGGCGCTGCTCTTCCTCCAGGGCGGCCCGGGCGGAGAGAGCCCGCGCCCGATCGACCTCCCGATGGCGCCGGGATGGCTGGAGCGGGCACTCGAGGACTATCGGCTGATCCTCCTCGACCAGCGCGGGACCGGGCGGTCGACGCCGCTCACCGCGATGACCGGGATGAGCCCGCAGGAGCAGGCCGACTACCTGGCCCACTTCCGCGCCGACTCGATCGTCGAGGACGCGGAGCTGCTCCGCGCCCACCTGGGCATCTCGCGCTGGTCGCTCCTGGGTCAGTCCTTCGGCGGCTTCTGCTCGCTGCGCTACCTCTCGACCCATCCGGAGTCGCTGCGCGAGGTGATGTTCACCGGGGGAGTGCCGCCGGTCGGCCTGCCCGTCGACGAGATCTACGCTGCGACCTTCGCTCGCACGATCGAGCTCACAGAGCGTCACTACGCCCGATTCCCCGGCGACCGTGAGCGGATGCGGGCGCTGGTCGAGCGCTGCGACGCCGGCGAGATCCGGCTCCCGCACGGCGGCCTGCTCTCCGCCCGCCAGGCGCGCTGCATCGGCAACCGGCTCGGGATGACCGGCGGCTCCGAGCAGATCCACTACCTCCTCGAGCGCGACCCGGCCGGGCTCGGCTTCGGTCACGAGGTCGCGTCGCTGCTGCCTTTCAGCGGACACTCGCCGCTCTACGTACTCGTCCACGAGGCCTGCTACGCCGATGCCCAGGCCACGCGCTGGGCCTCCGCGCGCGTCCAGCCCGCGGCGTATGAGGATCCGACTCTCTTCACCGCCGAGCACCTCTTCCCATGGCACCTGACCGAGGACCCGCTGCTGGCTCCCTTCGCCGAGGCCGCGGACCTGCTGGCCGAGCGCGAGTGGCCGAGCCTCTACGACCCGTCGGTGCTGGCGTCCGTCGACGTCCCGTGTGCCGCGGCGGTCTACTACGACGACCCGTACGTCCTGCGCGAGCACTCCCTCGCCACCGCCGAGCTGGTCCCGACCCTGCGTCCGTGGATCACCAACGCCCACCTTCACAACGGCGTCCAGGTCGCCCCCGAGGAGGTCCTGGACCGCCTCATCAGCATGGTCCGCGGGCGCGTCTGACGGCGCTGGAGAAACCCGTTGGCGGCGGTGATGCGGCTGTGAAACGGTCCGTCCATGGAGATCCGAGCTGCCCTCGCTGCCGACCAGTCTGAGATCGAGGCCGTTGCCGCGGGCGCCTTCGAGGAGGAGACCGACGGGCGGATCGTGCGGCTGTTGCGTGCCTTGGCCGACTCCGGTGCGCTGCGGGTGAGCCTGGTCGCGGTCGCGGAGGGCGAGATCGTGGGCCATGTCGCGTTGTCATGCTCATGGGTGGACGCGCGCGAGCGACTCGTCGACGTGCTCGTGCTGAGCCCGCTCTCGGTGCGCCCGGACAGTCAGCGGGCCGGGATCGGCACCGCGCTGATCGCTGCGGCGCTCGCCGAGGCGGAGCGTCTCGGAGCTCCGGCGGTCTTCCTCGAGGGAGGGTGGGACTACTACGGCTCCCGCGGCTTCTCGGCCGCGACGCCGCTCGGTTTCACCGCCCCCTCGTCCCGCATTCCGCTGCCGGCGTTCCAGGTGGCCAGGCTTTCGGCGTACGAGGCCTGGATGACGGGCGCTTTCGTCTACTGCGATGCATTCTGGGCGCATGACGCCGTCGGTCTTCGCGACCCGCTCCTCGCGCAGGTCGAGGCGCACTCCGGCCACGCTGGTTGACCACGGACCCGGTTGACCAACGCTCGGTTCGTCAACGAAGGGCCAACATCTGTGGGCGCCCGCGGCGGTGCCGGGCATCATGAGCGCATGAGTCTGCCCGTGATCGCCGTTCGCACCGCCTCCTTCGTCGTCACCATGGCGCTCGTCGGGCTCGCCTACCCGGTGGTCGCCGGGTTGGTCTATGTCGGTCTTCTGGTCGCGTCCGCGACCGGCGGCCAGGGGATGGGCGGACCGCTCGCGGGACCGGTACTCGTACTTCTCGGTGCTGCCGTCGGAGCGCTCTGCGTGGCCATCGCCGCGCCCGCGGCGCTCGCTGCGCGGGTCGTGGGTGGCCTGAAGGGAGCCCTGGCCGGCTCCGCGACCCTCGTGTTCCTCGCCGCCGGAGCCACCTGGCTGGCCTGGCTCCTCTTCGACCTGTCCGGGAGCCCCGCGGTCACCGCCTCGCTCCTGGTCGTCGCCGCGACCCCTGCGGCGCTCGTCCTCGCGCTCTCCGACGCCGTCGCCGGGTTCGTCGCCGGCCTGCGTCTTCGGCCTTCTGCCGTCGAGGCCTGAGTCGACCTGAGAGACTCTGGTTCCTGTGAGCATCGAGGTAGTGGCGTACGACCCGTCATGGCAGGACCGGTTCGAGAAGGTTGCCGCGGTGCTGAGCGGCGCGCTGGCCGACGGCCCGGCGGCGAGCGTCGAGCACGTCGGCTCGACCTCGGTCCCGGGACTTGCGGCCAAGCCCATCCTCGACATCGACGTGATCGTCGCGCCGGAGGACGTACCCGCTGCGGTCGCTGCGCTCGTACGCATCGGCTACCGCCACCGCGGCGACCTCGGCGTCGCCGGCCGCGAGGCGTTCTTCGCCCCTGATGAGGATCCGAGACGCCACGTCTACGTCTGCGCCGCGGGGACGCTCAACGTACGCAACCACCTCGCCGTCCGCGACGTCCTGCGCCGCCGCGACGATCTTCGAGACGAGTACGCGGCCGTGAAGCTGGCGCTGGCAGCCGAACCGGACATGGACATCGACACCTACATCGCCCGCAAGTCCGATGTCCTGCAGAAGGTCCTCGCTGCCGCCGACCTGACCGACGCCGAGCGCCGCCAGATCCTCTCCCTCAACGACCCGAGCCGCTGATCTCCGTGACCGCCGATGGTCACAGCTGCAGCGCGTACGCCGCCATCCGGTACGCCACGGCGACGCCCTCAGGGTCATGGGACGAGTCGTCCTGGAGGACGGACTCGGCGTGGGCGCGGATGCTCTGCGAGGGATCCTCGGTCAGGAGGTCGCGGCAGAGGCCGTCGACGACGCCTCGGGCGTCGTGCTCGTCGAGGCCTTCGAGGACGTTGCCGAGGTCGAGCAGCATCGCCGCCTCGGAGAAGATCTCCTGGAGGGTCTCCAGGTCGGCCTCGGTGCCCGGGCGCGCTGCAGCCTCCTCAGCCAGGCCGAGGACGGGGCGGAGGCGCGGGTCGAGGTCGGAGGTGCTCATGGGTCGAGTCTGATCCGAGCGAGGCGCGGGCTCAACCGGGTTTCACCCCGGCCAGGTCAGCGGTCGAGATCGTCGAGGTTCAATCCCATCGGCGACTGGCCGGGGATCTCGCCGGAGGCGACCACAGCCTTGGCCAGTGGCCGTAGCAGCGCGATGAGCTCGTCGACCTCGGCCGGCTCCAGGGTCGCGTACGCGGTGGCAGCAAGCGCATCGGTCGTCGACTCGATCCCGGCCTTGGTCTCTCTGCCGGCGTCGGTGAGGGAGTGGCCGTCGTCGGTGACGAGCCCGCGGGAGCGCAGCCCGGAGACGAGGGCGTCCCACTCGGTCTCGTGGATGTTGCGGGAGGTGGCGTAGACCGACGGGGAGGTGCCGTTGGCGAGGGCATGGAAGACGTGCGATTCGCGGCCGCCGATCCCGGCGGAGAGGAGGGTGGCGACGTGGCCGTCGCCGCGGTGTTCCCGCAGCAGCGTCGCCGCGTCCCACAGGAGGGTCAGCGGGTCCTCGGAGACGGGGAGCGAGCGCAACGCGGCGTACAGGGCCCGGCCCTCCGACGGGGCGCCGAGAGCGGCTCGCGAGGCGAGCGAGGCAGCCCGGTCGACGTCATCAGCGAGCGGACCGAGGTGACGGCGGAGCGCGGCGATCGCACCTGTGCGGCGGGCCTCGTGAGCGGCTTCGGGTGGCGCGAAACTCCAGGCGTCAGGAAGCGCCCGGGAGACGTGCGAGAAGGCGAAGTTGTAGAAGACGGCATGGACCACCTCGGCCGGGACGGCCCCCAGCGGAGCGGACCGAGCAGCGAAGTAGCCCATCCAGTAGCCGCGGTAGCCGGCCTCCTTGAGCAGGGCGATCGGCTCGGGTGAGAAGTAACCCACCGCATGGATCGGCTCGAGCAGCTTCCACAGACGACGCGCGTTCGACTCCATGCCGAGCGACGCTATCGGCAGATGCCCGAGCGGCCGAGCGAATTGGCCCAGCGGGCGGCGTACATAACAAGATGACACCGCGGATAGGATTTCCGCAGATCCCCTAGCACCGAGGCCCGGCAGCCGGCCGGGCTCGCAACGAGCAGAGAGCATTCATCGTGGCAAAGCCGCCAGCATCGACCCTTGACCTCGTCGTCTCCCTCGCCAAGCGGCGCGGATTCGTCTTCCCCAGCGGCGAGATCTACGGCGGCACCCGGAGTGCCTGGGACTACGGCCCCCTCGGTGTCGAGCTCAAGGAAAACATCAAGCGCCAGTGGTGGAAGGCGATGGTCCAGCAGCGCGACGACGTCGTCGGCCTCGACTCGAGCATCATCCTGCCGCGCCAGACCTGGGTCGCCTCCGGCCACGTCGAGACCTTCAACGACCCGCTGGTCGAGTGCCAGTCGTGCCACAAGCGCTACCGCTTCGACCACCTCCAGGAGGAGTACGCGGAGAAGAAGGGCATCGACGACCCGGACACGGTCGACCTCAACGAGAGCGTCGCCTGCCCCAACTGCGGCACCCGCGCCGCCTGGACGGAGCCGCGCGAGTTCTCCGGCATGCTCAAGACCCACCTCGGTGTCCTCGAGGACGAGTCGGGCCTCCACTACCTGCGTCCGGAGACCGCGCAGGGCATCTTCGTCAACTTCGCCAACGTGGTCACCTCCACCCGCCAGAAGCCCCCGTTCGGCATCGCCCAGACCGGCAAGAGCTTCCGCAACGAGATCACGCCGGGCAACTTCATCTTCCGCACCCGCGAGTTCGAGCAGATGGAGATGGAGTTCTTCGTCAAGCCGGGCGAGGACGAGGAGTGGCACCAGTACTGGATCGACGAGCGCATGCGGTGGTACACCGGCCTCGGCATCAACCCCGACAACCTGCGCCTCTACGAGCACGCCCAGGAGAAGCTCAGCCACTACTCCAAGCGCACCGTCGACATCGAGTACCGCTTCGGCTTCACCGGTAGCGAGTGGGGCGAGCTCGAGGGCGTCGCCAACCGCACCGACTTCGACCTCGGCACCCACATGAAGCACTCCGGGCAGGACCTGCAGTACTTCGACCAGGCCAACAACGAGCGCTACCTGCCCTACGTCATCGAGCCCGCGGCCGGTCTGACCCGCGCGCTGATGACCTTCCTCGTCGACGCGTACGCCGAGGAGGAGGCGCCCAACGCCAAGGGCGGTGTCGACAAGCGGGTCGTGCTGCGTCTCGACCACCGGGTCGCGCCGGTCAAGATCGCCGTGCTCCCGCTCAGCCGCAACGAGGCGCTCTCGCCGAAGGCGAAGGCGCTCTCCGCCGAGCTGCGCGCCAACTGGGCCGTCGACTTCGACGACTCCCAGTCGATCGGCAAGCGCTACCGCCGCCAGGACGAGATCGGTACGCCGTACTGCGTCACCGTCGACTTCGACACCCTCGAGGACAACGCGGTCACCATCCGCGAGCGCGACACGATGAAGCAGGAGCGCATCCCGCTCGAGGGCGTGAGCCGCTACTTCGCCGAGCGTCTGATCGGCGCCTGAGCAACACTCGTTACCGCGTCGTAAACGTCGCAAAGGGCGTCCTGCCGCATGATTCCAAGACTCGTGCGGCAGGATGTCCCCATGCAACGAGCGGGGTCCGTACTCGCCGCATCCGTCACGGGTGCGGTCATGGTCATGTCAGTGATGGGGTGCAGCGGCACCGCGCCGAGGACGAACGCGCCCAAGCCGTCCGAGAGCGCATCCGCCTCGCCCTCCGCATCGGCCTCGGCGTCGGCATCGCCCTCCGCCGGGGCGCTCACCGAGCCCGGTGCCGACCGCAAGCTCGGGGAGACCGCAACGGTCGAGTGGGCGCCCAAGGAAGGTGTCGACGGCAAGCTCTCGATCACCGTCACCAAGCTCGAGTCGACCTCCTACAAGCAGACCTTCTCCGGGTGGAAGCTCGACGAGGCGACGCTGGCGCGCGCTCCCTACTTCGTACGCGCCACCATCAAGAACGACAGCAAGACCGACCTCGGTGGCTACGACGTGCCGCTGTGGGGTCTCGATGACCAGGGCAGCCTGGTCGAGGCCGCCTCGTTCAAGGAGCCGTTCAAGCCCTGTGACGGCAAGGCGCTCCCCAAGCCGTTCGCGCCCGGCGCCAGCGTCAACGCCTGCCTGGTCATGCTCGTCCCGGATCAGGGCAAGCTCGTCGGCGTGAGCTTCCGGCCCTACGAGGAGTTCGACCCGATCACCTGGGAGAGCGAGCCGACGCCGTACGTCGCGCCCAAGCCCTCCGGCTCCGCCTCCCCGTCTGGCTCCGCGACTCCTTAGATTTCGTACGCTCCAAGGTTGGCCGGACAATAGAGGGCATGTCCCTCCCTGGCCCCCTGAAGCTCGGCAGCCTGACCGTCGACACCCCTGTGGTGCTCGCGCCGATGGCCGGTGTCACCAACGCCGCCTTCCGGCGCCTGTGCGCCGAGCAGGGTGCCGGCCTCTACGTCTGCGAGATGATCACCTCCCGCGGCCTGGTCGAGGGCGACCAGCACACCAAGGACATGCTCGTCTTCGACGAGGCCGAGACCGTACGCAGCGTGCAGCTCTACGGCACCGACCCGGTCTACGTCGGCAAGGCGACCGAGATCCTCTGCGCCGAATACGGGGTGGCGCACGTCGACCTCAACTTCGGCTGCCCGGTGCCGAAGGTGACCCGCAAGGGCGGCGGGGGAGCCCTGCCCTACAAGCGCGGTCTGCTCGGCGAGATCCTGGAGCACGCCGTACGCGCGGCGGAGCCCTATGACGTACCGGTGACGATGAAGACCCGTAAGGGCATCGACGACGCCCACCTGACCTACATGGACGCCGGCCGGATCGCCCAGGAGAGCGGCGCGGCCGCGATCGCGCTGCACGGACGTACGGTCGCCCAGGCCTACTCCGGCACCGCCGACTGGGACGCCATCGCCGAGCTCGCCGCCTCGGTCGACATCCCGGTGCTCGGCAACGGTGACATCTGGGAGGCGGCCGACGCGATCCGGATGGTCGAGGAGACCGGCATCGACGGTGTCGTCATCGGCCGGGGCTGCCTCGGACGCCCGTGGCTCTTCCGCGACCTGGCGGCCGCATTCGCCGGTGAGACGGTCAATGTTCTGCCGAATCTCGGCGAAGTGACCGACATCATGCGGCGCCATGCCGAGCTGCTCTGCGAGCACATGGGGGAGGAGCGCGGCTGCAAGGAGATCCGCAAGCACATCGCGTGGTACCTCAAGGGTTTCAGCGCCGGTGGTGAGCTGCGTCGGACACTCGGCCTGGTGAACAGCCTCCAGGACCTCGACGAGATGCTCGCCAAGCTCGACCGGAACGAGCCTTTCCCCTCGTCACAGCTGGGTGCGCCGCGTGGGCGGCAGGGTGCGCCGCGGGACAAGGTGGTCCTTCCGGAGGGGTGGCTCGACGACGCCGATGGGCGCGGCTGCGGGTTCGCCGAGAACGTGTCGGAGACCTCCGGCGGCTGAGCTTCCAGGCCCGTTCGGACGGGCCTCGCGGGGCGTTTCGAGCCTTCGGAATCAGTCGCTCGACAGGTACAAAACTACGCAAAAACTCGGTAAGGGAATTGGAATACCCCCTCTCGTGTGTGTTGTACTCATTGCCGTGCCGAGCCCCCACCAGCACAACCCTCGACGGTTTTCATCCGTTGAAACCATGGGAACAGCTCTGGCGCAGACCATGTAGTCGAGCAAAGGAATTGCGTGTGGCCGGCAGCCACAGAGGCGACACTCGGGCCGTCCGTAAGACCAAATCCATAGTTGTCAGCGCAGGGGTCGCGGTTCTCGCGACAGGTGCCGCAGTCGGCGCCGGAGCCGCGTTCGCGGAGCCAACCTCCTCCCTGGTCGCCAAGAACGCAGGCGCTTCCCTCTCCTCGACCAAGGCCAACGTGCCGAGCACCCGTGACGACGCGCGCGTCGCCGGGGACCGTCGTGAGACCGTTGTCAGCCGTGACGGAGGCGACCGTGAGTCGGTCTCCTCGGTCGAGACGCTGACCAAGGGTCCCGAGCAGGTCGAGACCGGCACCGCGAAGGCAGTCAAGCGCTGGACCGACGAGACGCTCAACCTCTGGTCCGCCTATGGCAAGCACGCCGCTCAGAACGGTGAGATCGAGGCCGGCGAGCTGGTCTACGCGACCGGCCGCACCGAGTCCGGCCGCGACGAGATCCTCGTCGACGGCGAGGTCGCCTGGGTGACCGCCGGTCACCTCGTCGACGAGAAGCCCGAGGAGACCGGTGTCGCAGCCGGCGTCAGCACCGCCGCGTGCGGTGACCCCTCGGTCGAGAGCGGTCTCGTCTCCGACGCTGTCACGGTCTACCGCGCGGTCTGCAACGCCTTCCCCGAGGTCGAGTCCATGACCGTCGGCGGCTGGGACGGTCACGGTGAGCACTCCTCGGGCAAGGCGCTCGACTTCATGACCGGCGACAAGGCGCTCGGCGACTCGATCGCCGCCTACCTGCAGCAGCACGCTGCGGAGCTCAACCTCTACGACATCATCTGGTACCAGCGGATCTGGACGCCGGTGCGTGCCTCGGAGGGGTGGCGCTACATGGAGGACCGCGGGTCCGCCACCGCCAACCACTACGACCACGTGCACGTCTCGACCAACTGATCCGTCGGTCTCGAAACGCGTTCGGCCCGGGCTCGAAAGAGCCCGGGCCGAACTGCGTTTCAGGCGATCGGCAGATCAACAACTTCGCAAAAGTCTCAGGCCTGCGTTGGGATACCCCCGCAGGTGTGTGCTTGACTCAGGCGCTGTGCCCGGGCTCACGACCCAGCTTCAGCGGAAGTGGCGAAGGGCGTTCTCGGGCGATACCCCCACATTGTCGAGCGAAGGATTGCACAGTGGCCACCAGCCACAAAGGCGATTATCGAGCTGTCCGTAGAACCAAGAACGCCGTGGCGACCGCAGGGATCGTGACGTTCGCGACCAGCGGTGCGATGGCCGCCGGGGCGGCCGCGGCGAACCCCGGCATCGTGATCTCCGAGGTTGAGGAGAAGTCCGGGCTCCGGCTGCCGTCGCTGGCTGATCGGCGTATCGAGGCCGAGGCCAAGGCGGCGGCGAAGATCCCGGCGCTGCCGACGACCCGGGAGGACACCCGGATGTCGAACGACCGCCGTGAGCTACCCGGCCGCGAGACGACCGTCAGCCGCAGCGGCGAACGAGGGGGAGGGACGAGGACCAACGCGCTGAGCGAGGTCGCGACGATCGAGTCGCTGATCGAGCGGCCGACGTCGGTCAGCGGCGGTGCGCAGAAGGCGGTGCTGCGCTACGTCCAGGAGGACGTCACCGTCTACGCCTCCTACGGAAAGCGTGCCAAGGAGCTCGGCGAGCTGGAGCTCGGGCGCGCGGTCTACTACACCGGCCGCGACGAGGGTGGCCGCCAGGAGATCGTCCTGGAGGGCAACCCGGTGTGGATCCCCGAGGGCAACCTCGGCAAGACCAAGCCCGAACCCCCGCCCGAGCCGACTCCCACGCCGACCCCGACGCCCTCCCCGACGCCGTCGGAGGACGCGCCGGCGGGACTCGACTTCTCCGCCTGCGGTGACTCCTCGGTCGAGGACGGCCTGGTCTCCGACGCGGTCGATCTCTACCGCGCCGTCTGCAACGCCTTCCCCGCGGTCGCCTCCGGCACCACCTACGGCTACGACCCGCACGGCGAGCACATCAGTGGCAAGGCACTCGACTTCATGACCGACGACAAGGAGCTCGGCGACGCCATCGCCGCCTTCGTCCAGGAGCACGCCGCGGCGCTGAACATCTACGACATCATCTGGTACCAGCGCATCTGGACCCCCGTCCGAGCCGACGAGGGCTGGCGCCCGATGGAGGACCGCGGCGACCCCACGGCCAACCACTACGACCACGTACACGTAGCGGTCAACTGAACCGACGCCGAGTCGGCTCGTCCTGACCGAGTACGCCGCCGAGTCGGCGCGTCATGACGCGCCAACTCGGCGATTCGTCTTTCAGAGAACCGCGCCTCGGGGCGCTACTTCCACCGTGGAGATCCCGCGCGCGTACAACAGCAGCAGTCGGTCGCCGTGCCTGCAGCGGATGACGCCGGTGTCGCTCGACAGGACGGCGGCGAGGTGGTCGATCGCCTCGGCCTCGCTCGCCGTCTCTACGTCGTCGTAGATGACGTCCATGCTGTCACCGCCGATGAGCCTTACCCGAAGGACGATCCCGGCCATGGTCACTGGCCGATCTCTCGTGACGTCGACATGATGTCCGCCTCTCGACCGGTACAAGCGGGTCCGGATGGAGGCCTCAGCTCCGGTCAGTCATCCCAAATCTACGCCGGATCGCCAAGACGGGATCAGACCAGCGCGCTCAGGGGAGTGGGCTTGCGGCCGCCGACCTGCTCGACGACGTCGGTGACGGTGGCGAGCTTGCCGAGGCGGGTGGCGGTGCCGAACGAGGTGAGCAGCGGGGCGATGAAGTCGGGGAGCCCGGCGGAGACCAGGCCGGCGGTGTAGGCCTCGTCGTCGACCTGGACGACCTCGACCGGCTTGCCGGCCTTTTCGGTGGCGAGCTCGGCCAGATCGGTCGCGGTGTAGGCGTGCGGGCCGGTGACGTCGTACGCCTTGCCCTCGTGTCCCTCGCCCGTCAGGACCCCGGCGGCGACAGCCGCGCAGTCGGCGCGGGTGACGTAGGCCGCACCGCCGTCGCCGAAGTTGGTGACCAGCTGCCCGGTCGCGGCGGCCTGGGCGACGGAGTCGACCTGCATGTCGGCGTAGAGGTTGTTGCGGAGCATGGTCCATGCCAGACCGCTCTCGCGCAGCGCCTCCTCGGTGGCGGCGTGGTCGGCGACGACGCCGGCAGGGTTGTCCGCGGTCGGCCCGGAGACCGAGGTGTAGGCCATGTGGCGTACGCCTGCCTTGACGGCCGCGTCGATCGCGGCGAGGTGGCCCTCGACGCGGGCGCCGACGGCGTCGGTCGAGATGAGCAGTACGCGCTCGACGCCGGCGAAGGCGTCGACGAGCTCGTCGGGCTTGCTGAAGTCGGCGGCACGGACATCGGCACCGCGCTCGGCGTAGTCGGCGAGCTTGGCGGGGTCGCGGGTGAGGAGCACGACCTCGGCGGGGTCGACGGTGGTGAGGAGCTGGTCGGCGACGAGTCGGCCGAGCTGGCCGGAGGCACCGGTGATGGCGATGGTCATGGGAGTCCTATCGGTAGTGCCGTAACTGTAGTCACGGCGGTGACGGTTTTATAAATGTAGTCATAGCGATGGCAATAAGGCAAGATGGGGGTATGGCTGCCCCGACGAACACCCGTTTCGCGGTGGCTGTCCATGTCCTGACGTACCTCGCCTCGTGCGCTGCCGCCGGCCGCACGACCCCCGTCAGTTCCGACGAGCTCGCCGGCAGCACCGCGGTCAACCCGGTCCACGTACGCAAGGTGCTCGGGCCGCTGCGTACAGCCGGTCTGGTTCGGTCCCGTCCCGGCGCCCACGGGGGATGGGAGCTGGCGGTCGACCCGAAGACGGTGAACCTCGCCCAGGTGTGGCAGGTGCTGCAGGGTGACGACCAGGTCCTCGGGATCCATGGCCCCAACCCCGCCTGCGCGGTGGGTGCCAGCATTCAGGGTGTCCTCGTCGACCTCGACCGCCGGGTCGCCCGGGCCGTCCTCGACGAGCTCTCGGGGATCACGCTCGACGACGTGATGTCGACGGCCGGTTTCAACGCGGAGGACTTCGCGATCCTGCTGCCCTGAGGGCCGCTCATGGCCGCCATCGGGTGCCGCAGCCGTTAGCCTCTCCACCGTGGAGCTATATGGGGCCGCCGACCGCGAGCGGATCGTCGCCGAGCCGCCCAAGCGGGTGGTCGCGCCGGAGCGTACGCAGTTCGAGCGCGACCGCGCCCGGGTGGTGCATGCCGCCTCGACCCGGCGGCTGGCGGCGAAGACCCAGGTCGTGGGTCCGCAGGCCGACGACTTCGTACGCAACCGGCTGACCCACTCGCTCGAGGTCGCCCAGGTCGCGCGGGACCTGTCGCGTGCCCTGAACGGGCCGGACTCACCACAGCCAGACATCGCCGAGACCGCGGCGCTCGCGCACGACCTCGGGCACCCGCCGTTCGGGCACAACGGCGAGAACGTGCTCGCCGAGCAGGCGAAGGGCATCGGCGGGTTCGAGGGCAACGCGCAGACGCTGCGGATCCTGACCCGGCTGGAGGCGAAGACCTTCGACGCCGACGGGCGCTCAGTCGGGCTCAACCTGACCCGGGCGACGCTGGACGCCTGCACGAAGTATCCGTGGGGCTTCGGTGAGCGCAAGGGGGCCAAGTTCGGGGTCTACGAGGACGACCTGCCGGTCTTCACCTGGCTGCGTGCCGCTGATGCCGGCCAGCGGCAGTGCGTCGAGGCGCAGATCATGGACCTCTCCGACGACGTCGCCTACTCCGTCCACGACGTCGAGGACGGGATCGTCGCCGGCAAGGTCGACCTCGCCCGCCTCGATCTCGACGGCGTCGCCGCGACCGTCGCTGACTGGTACGTCCCCGGCTTCGACCGCGCTCTCGCGGTCTCGACCATCGCCGACCTGAGTGCCGCCGGCTGCTGGATCCCCGAGGGCGCTGCGTACGACGCCTCTCGTCAGTCTCGGGCGATGCTCAAGAACCTGACCTCCGACGTCATCGGCCGGTTCTGTGGGGCGGTGCGGGAGGCGACGTACGCCGCCGGCGGCGGTCCCTACGTCCGCTACGGCGCCGACCTGGTGGTGCCGGAGCAGACCCGCCTGGAGATCGCGCTGCTGAAGGGCATCGCGGCGCACTACGTGATGCGCACCGACGAGCGGGCCGTGAAGATGGACCGCCAGCGCAACCTGCTCGGCGAGCTCCTCGAGCACCTCGTCTCCACCGGGCCGGACGACCTCGACCGGCAGTTCGCCGACGACTGGCACGACGCGGCCGACGACGCCGCCCGGCTCCGCGTCGTGATCGACCAGGTCGCCTCGCTCACCGACATCACCGCGCTGTCCTGGCACGAACGGCTCTGCGCCGCCTGACCCCAACTCGCCGAAGCGTCACTTCGGTCGGTCGAGTGGTCACGGAGGTGCCCACTCGACCTGCGCAGGCGACCTCTCGGCCGACGGATGGCCATTGCGGGCACGACATTTAAGCATTACCTTAAATGTCGTGACCGATGCCTGGTACGCCGTCTCCGACTCCACCCGCCGCCAGATCCTGGCTCGGGTGGCCGCCGGGCCGTGCTCGGTCGGAGAGATCACCGATGCCCTGCCGGTGAGCATGGCCGCGGTGTCCCAGCACCTCAAGATCCTGCGCGAGGCCGGGCTGGTGTCGATGACCCCGGCCGGACGACGCCGGATCTACCAGGCCCGGATCGAGGGCCTTGCCGAGCTGCGCGCCGAGCTGGATACGTACTGGACCGAGGCGTTGCATTCGTTCAAGCAGGTGGCTGAGGACAGCTACCGTGCAGAGACGACCGGAGCGAGGTCGGGCGGCGAGCTTGCTCGTCCGCACGCGCCGAGCGAGGGAGTAAGCGAGCACCGCGAGCAGAAGGAGCAGCCATGAGCACCACCCGCGAAAAGACCTCCGTGGATCTGGAGATCACCGTCGACGTCCCGGTCGAGCACGCCTTCAAGGTGTTCACCAAGGACTTCGACCGGATCAAGCCGCGCGAGCACAACATGCTTCCCGTCGAGATCGCCGAGACGGTGCTGGAGCCCCGGGTCGGCGGTCGCGTCTACGACCGCGGCGTCGACGGCAGCACCTGTCAGTGGGCGCGTGTCCTCGCCGTCGAACCGCCCCACCGGCTGGTGATCTCCTGGGACATCACCCCCGGCTTCCAGGTCGAGCCCGATCCGGCGCGGTGCAGCGAGGTCGAGTTCACCTTCACCTCGGTGGGGGCAGAACAGACCCACGTACGCCTCGAGCACCGGCATCTCGACCGGCACGGCGCCGGGTGGCAGGGCTGGCGCGACCGGGCCGCGGGCGACAGCGCCTGGGGGATCTACCTGGAGCGCTTCCGGGCGCTCGCGGAGGCATGATGGCGGTGAACCGCACCGCGCTCGCGACGGCCGAGCGGCGCGACCTCGCCGACTTCCTCGAGACGCTGACGCCGGAGCAGTGGGGCAGACCCTCGCTGTGCAGTGGGTGGGCGGTGCGCGACGTCGTCGCGCACCTGGTCAGCTACGAGGAGATGGGGCTGGGAAGCTTCATCGGCGGGTTCGTACGTCATGGGTTCAGGTTCGGGAACATGAACGAACGCAGGCTGAAGGAGTTCGGGACCAGAACCCCCGGCGAGCTGATCGCCTACGTGCGCGCCCATGCGAAGCCGTCGGGGGCCACGGCGGTGGCCGATGCGCGGATCGGGCTCACCGACGGCCTCATCCACCACCAGGACATCCGGCGTGCGCTCGAGATGCCACGTCACGTACCGCCCGAGCGGCTGGTCCCGGTCCTCGGGTTCGCGATGATCGCCCCGCCGCTGCCGGCGAAGCAGAACGCCCAGGGACTGAGGCTCGTCGCCACCGACCTCGACTGGTCCCACGGGAGCGGCGAAGAGGTCACCGGGCCGGCCGAGGCGCTGCTGATGGCGGTCTGCGGGCGGGCCGTCGCCCTGCCCGAGCTCGCCGGGCCGGGGCTGGCGACGCTCGAGAGCAGGGTGCGCCGTACGGGCTGAGCCCGGAGCTAAGGAACGACGATCCAGAGCGCCGAGGCGATCACGAAGACCGAGAGGCCGAGGGTGGTCTCCAGGACCGTCCAGGTCTTGAGGGTGGTGATGACGTCCATCCCGAAGAAGCGGCTGACCAGCCAGAACCCGGAGTCGTTGACGTGGGAGAGGACGGTCGCGCCGGCCGCGATGGCGAAGACGAGCAGGGCGATGTCGAAGCTGCCGAGCCCCGCGGCGGCGACCTGGGCGGAGATCAGGCCGGCGGTGGTGGTCAGTGCGACGGTCGCAGAGCCCTGGGCGACCCTGAGCAGGGTCGCGATCAGGAACGCCTGCACGATGAGCGACATCCCGAGACCGGAGAGCGAGGTGGACAGCGCCTCGCCGATCCCGCTGATGCGCAGCACGCCGCCGAACATCCCGCCGGCACCGGTGATCAGGATGATCGCGCAGATCGGGCCGAGCGCCTTGTCGACGATGTCGCTCGCCCGGCCGATGGGGAAGCGGCCAGGCGCGAGCACGAAGATCGCGACGAGCACGGTGATCAGCAGCGCGATCGGGGTCTGGCCGATGAGGATCAGGGCGCTGGCCCAGGTGGCGTCTTCGCTGACCGTCCCGGCGGCGATCAGCGTGCTGGCGACCGTGTTGAGACCGATCAGGACGAGGGGCAGAGCCAGGAGGAGCACGACGGTGGCGAACGGCGGGGGAGTGGCGTCGCTCTCCAACACGTCGTCCGGATCACCGGTCGCGAAGACGTTGGGAGGCTGCGGGTTGTATCGGGCGCCGAGCCTGGTGCCGACGAAGTACGCGCCGGGGATCCAGGCCAGGACCGCGACCGGCACGCCGATCAGGAGGGTGAGGCCGATGTCGCCGCCGAGCTCCGTGGCGGCGGCGACCGGGCCCGGGTGAGGCGGTACGACGGCGTGCATCGCCGCGAAGGCACCGGCGGTGGGCAGGGCGTAGATGAGGATCGAGCCGCCGAAGCGCCGGGCGACCGCGAAGATGATCGGCAGGAAGACGACCAGACCGGCGTCGAAGAAGATCGGGAACCCGAAGATCAGCGCGGCGACGCCGAGCGCGAGCGGGGCCCGCTTCTCGCCGAAGGCGCCGATGAGCGTGTCGGCTAGCACCTGCGCTCCGCCGGTCACCTCCAACAGCCGTCCGAGCATCACGCCGAACGCCACCAGCAGCGCGACCGAGCCGAGTGTGGTGCTGAAGCCTGCCAGCATCGCCGCAGGCACGTCGGCGACCGGGATCCCGGCCACGACCGCGGTCACAGCGCTGACCAGCACCAGCGAGATGAAGGCGTGCAGCTTGACCTTGGCGATCAGGAAGAGGAGTACGGCGACGGCGACAGCGGCGATCAGGAGCATCACCCAAGTGGGGTGCGCGGGGGCCAGCGGATCCATGGCGGTCACCCTAGCGGCGGGATGTGATTCAGGTCACCCCTACCGGGGTATGGGAGAGTCTCCCGGTGTGAGCGATCCCCTCGTCTGGCTGCCCTTCGATCCATCCGAGCTGGGCAAGGTGCCCGCTGGTCTGCGCTTCGAGCTCTTCGACCACACCCGCTTCACCGGTGGCGAGGTGAAGGTGCCGGACTCGGTCGGTGAGGTGGCCTTCTACCTGCCGCCCTACATGCTCGGCTCGCGCATCTTCGACGTCGTCAGCCAGATGACCTCGCTCCAGGTGGTGCAGCTGCTCACCGCGGGGGTCGACGCCGCCCGCGGCCACATCCCGGAGGGCGTGACCCTCTGCAACGGCCGCGGCATCCACGACACCTCGACCGCCGAGCTCGCCGTCACGCTGATCCTGTCGTCGCTGCGTGGCATCCCCGGCCACGTACGCCATCAGGACGAGCACGCCTGGCGGCCGGGCTGGTTCCCGTCGCTGGCCGACAAGAGGGTCCTGATCGTCGGGTACGGAGCGATCGGCCGAGCCATCGAGGCACGGCTGCTTCCGTTCGAGACCGAGGTGGTCGGGGTCGCGCGGACCGCGCGGGAGGGTGTGCACGGCTTCGACGAGCTCGACACGCTCGTGCCCGAGGCCGACGTGATCGTGCTGGCCACACCGCTGACCGAGGAGACCCGCGGACTGGTCGACCGGAAGTTCCTGGGGCGGATGAAGGACGGCGCACTGCTGGTCAACGTCGCCCGTGGCGGTGTCGTCGTCACCGCCGACCTGGTCGCCGAGCTCGCCACGAAGCGCATCCACGCGGCCATCGACGTCGCCGAGGCCGAGCCACTCCCGGCGGAGAGCCCGCTGTGGAGTGCACCCAACCTGCTCATCACTCCGCACGTCGGCGGAGCATCGAGCGCGATGTGGCCCCGCGCCTACCGGGTCGTACGCGAGCAGCTCGAGCGGTTCGCCGCCGGCGAGCCGCTGGCCAACGTGATGTCGGGGGCCTACTAGTGCTGCGGTTGGCGGTCGTCCAGGAGACGGCGGTGCCGGGCGACGTTGCGGGCAACGTCGCGACGGCCGGGGACCGGGTACGCGAGGCGGCGGCGAAGGGCGCGCGCCTGGTCGCGCTGCCGGAGACGTTCACGACCTCGTGGGACCTCGACGCCTTCGACGGTCCGCTGCCCTCGCTCGAGGACACCGCGTGGCTCGCCCCCGCGCAGGCCGCGGTGGACGAGACCGGGGCGGTGCTCGTGCTCAACTCGCCCCTTGCCCAGGCCGGACGACGGGCGATCACCAGCCTGGTCATCGCGCCGGGGGAGGAGCCGGTCGCGGCGTACGACAAACAGCACCTCTACCCGCCGGAGGTCCAGCGCTTCGAGCCCGGAAACCACGGCACGACCATCGAGATCGACGGCGTCCGGGTGGCGCTATCGGTCTGCTACGACGCCAACTTCCCCGAGCACGCGGCCGCCGCGGCCGCCGACGGGGCGATCCTCTACCTCAACACCGGCGCCTACTTCCCTGGCGGCGGTCACCGGCGCGACCTGCACTACGCCGCCCGGGCGCTGGACAGCTCGATGTACGTCGCCTTCGCCGGTCTCGTCGGCGGGCCGCTGGGCCTCATCGGCGGCTCGGCGGTCTACGACCCGCTCGGCCGGCCGGTCGAGCGGCTCGACGACGCCACGCCTGGGATGGTCGTCGCCACGATCGACCCTGCTGAGGTCGCGCGTGTCCGGGACGAGCAGCGGATGTGGGCCGACCACCGAGCCGACCTCGGCCCGCGGCGTACCCTCCGCTTCTAGCCTCCCGTCAGCTGGCCGACTCCTCGGCGACGAGCGCGCCGAAGGCGATCATCCGGTTGTCGGTGTGGAAGAGCTCGGAGCAGGTGGTGAGGGTGATCAGGCTCCGGCCCGCGACCTGCTCGGGCTCCACGCCACCACGGTCGGGGTTGTCGGGAAGCGGGTCGGTGACCCAGACGGAGGTGAATGGCGCGATCAGGTCGTCGCCGTCGCTGGTGAGGGCATAGACGTACGTCTTCTCCCTGGTCAGGACGCGGATCTCGTCGCCTTCGCGGAGCTTCGGGAGATCGCGCAGCGGCTCGCCGTGGGTGATCCGGTGGCCGGCGAGCGCGAAGTTGCCGACCTCGCCGGGCCCGGCGGTGCCGGAGAAGTGGCCGAAACCGGCGCCCAGGGCCCGGTCCGAGGTGCCTTCGAGGACCGGGATCCGGTAGTCCTCGCCGAAGCGGGGGATCTCGATGAGGGCCTCGGCCGAGCCGAACTCGGTCGTGGCCTCGGCCCGGCCCGAATCCCACGCCTTCTCGATCTTCGAGGTCGCTTCCTGCTGGCGTTGCTTGCTGACGATCGTGGTGCCGTAGAGCTCCCAGGCGGCGTAGCCGAGGAGCGCCACACCGGCCAGAACCATCGCGAGGCCGAGCCAGAAAGTCGCCCGGCGGGCCCGCGATCGGGCCGGTGTGGTGATGGACATCAGGTCAAGCATCTCAGCCCGGTCCACCGCCCCGTAGGATCAGACGTTGTGGCGGGCCGGATCAAGGAGACGAGCATCCAAGAGGTGCGCGAGAAGGCACGCCTGGACGACATCGTCTCCCAGTACGTCACGCTGCGCCGCGCTGGCCCGGGGACCTACAAGGGCCTGTGCCCGTTCCACGACGAGAAGTCACCGTCGTTCAACGTGAACCCGTCGCGGGGCTTCTTCAAGTGCTTCGGTTGCCAAGAGGGCGGCGACGTCATCGACTTCGTGATGAAGCTCGAGGGGCTGAGCTTCTTCGAGGCGGTCGAGCGGCTCGGCGACAAGGTCGGCGTGCAGGTCCAGCGCGAGGAGGGCGACGAAGCGCCGGTCCGGCGCGGACCCGGTCGCGGCAAGCTGGTCGAGGCCCACAAGGTCGCCGCCGAGTACTACGCCGAGCAGCTGCTGACCCCGGACGCCGTCGTCGCGCGGCAGTTCCTCGCCGAGAAGGGCTTCGACCGCGACGCGGCGCTGCACTTCGGGGTCGGGTTCTCGCCGCGTGGGGGAGAGGACC
Source organism: Nocardioides sp. NPDC127503 (assembly GCF_040302165.1). NCBI lineage: Bacteria > Bacillati > Actinomycetota > Actinomycetes > Propionibacteriales > Nocardioidaceae > Nocardioides > Nocardioides sp. NPDC127503. The sequence continues at coordinate 159,500 of NZ_JBEORH010000011.1, forward strand.
TCTACCGCCACCTGCGTGCGCGCGGGTTCTCGGACGAGGAGGTCGTCACCGCCGGCCTGGTGGGGCACGGGCGGTCGCACTACGACCGGTTCCGTGGGCGGCTGATGTGGCCGATCCGGGAGTCGGGCGGTGACGTCATCGGCTTCGGCGCTCGCCGGCTCTTCGACGACGACCGCATCGAGGCGAAATACCTCAACACCTCCGAGACGCCGATCTACAAGAAGTCGCACGTCCTCTACGGCATCGACCTGGCCCGCAAGGAGATGGCGCGCACCCGCGAGGCGGTCATCGTGGAGGGCTACACCGACGTGATGGCCTGCCATCTCGCCGGGATCACCACCGCCGTGGCGACCTGCGGCACCGCGTTCGGCGACGACCACGCGAAGGTGCTGCGCCGGTTCATCTCCGATGACCAGCAGCTGCGCGGCGCGGTCGTGTTCACCTTCGACGGCGACGCCGCCGGTCAGGCCGCGGCGCTGAAGGCGTTCAAGGGCGACGGCAACTTCACCTCCCAGACCTACGTCGCCGTCGAGCCCGACGGCCTCGACCCCAACGACCTGCGGATCAAGAAGGGCGACGAGGCGGTCCGCGAGCTTCTCGCCAACCGGGTTCCGCTCTACGAGTTCGTGCTGCGCAACGTCGCTTCGAAGTACGACCTCGACCGTGCCGACGGGCGGGTCGACGCCCTCCGCGAGGCGGCCCCGCTGGTCGCCTCCGTGCGCGATGAGTCCAAGAAGATGGGCTTCACCCGGGACCTGGCTCGCTTCCTCGGCGTCGATCCCGACGAGGCGGCCCGAGAGGTACGCCGCGCCGCCGGCCGTCCCGCACCCTCGGCTGCTCCGCCACGGCGTGAGGCCGTCGCCGCTTCCGAGGCTCCCGCCGCGCCGCAGCGACCGCCCATGCCGCACCCGCGCGAGCCACGCTTCACGGTCGAGCGCGAGACCCTGAAGCTCTTCGTGCAGCACCCGGTCGCCCTGGGACGCACCACCGGCGAGATCACCCCCGAGGCCTTCACCCACCCCCTCTACCGGGCACTGTGGGAGATCATCGCTGGCCTAGGTGGCCCCGGCGCCGGCACCGGCGACGCCGGCTGGGCCCAGAAGCTCGGTGCCGCCGCCTCGGACCCGCTCGTCAGCCGCATCCTCGCCGAGCTCGCCGTGGAGCCGATCCCCACCGCGAAGGAGCCGGATGCTGCGTACGTCCTGCAATATGTCGTACGCCTCCTCGAGCTCCTCGACCAGCGCCGCATCGCCGAGGTGAAGAGCCGTCTGCAACGCTCCGACGGGGCCGCCGACCCCGAGTCCTACAACCGTCTTTTCGCCCAGCTGGCCGCCCTCGAACAGCACCGCCGCGGCCTCCGCAACCTGGTCGCCGAGTGACGGCCTGCCGATTTCCGATCGCCGCCGCCGGGTTGCTAAGGTTTCACCCGCGCCGCAAGGTGCAATTCCCCTGTAGCTCAATTGGCAGAGCATTCGGCTGTTAACCGGAGGGTTGTTGGTTCGAGTCCAACCGGGGGAGCAAGAAAACTCCGCCTGACCTGCATAGACAGGACAGGCGGAGTTCGTTGTTTTATCTGGTTCAAAGGCTTAGTCACACCTTTGTCGCACTTTTGAGGTCGGCGCGGGCGAGCGGTCGCACCTCATCGGTATGGCGACCTCAACATCCGACCTGCCGCTCGCAAGTCTCACCCCGTTCCGACTCCTCACCTCCGATGAGGCGGCTTCGCTGCTCGGCGTCCACAGTTGCCGTGGACGCGGCTTCCGTCCGACCCCAACCGTCCGTCTCGCCCCAGCCAGTCCTCGGATAGCCGCCTCGGAGTGACTCGCGTCGGCCTGTCCCTCGGTTGTCGAAAGATTCACGGTCGCAGTTCCTCCTCACCCTGCATGGCTTCCGCACCGGAAAGTTTCCGAAGGGTGCCGGTCTGATGCTCTCGTCAGTCACGATTCGCTGTTCGGGTGCGCTCCAGGTCGGCACTTTTGTCCTGCATCAGGCGTCCGTGCTGTCGGCCGTGGCGATGACCCTCGATGCCGCAGCGCCGCAGGGAAAGCTGATCGTTTTAGCGCTTCTGATAGTTTCATCAGTACAGGTACCAGAATCCACGAAAGGTTGAAGTGATGGCAACTCCCACGAAGAAGTCTGGTCTCGGCAAGCAGCACGGGTTCGTGTCCGAGCTGAGCGCGCCGCTGACAGTCATCGAGGGACACGAAGAAGAGTTGCGAGCCGCGTCTGACCGCTTCAACGAGCGGCTGCTGCTCGGGATGGAGTACAAGCCGGAGTTCCTGCTCCAGATCGGCATCCGCTACATGCGCCACATCATCTTCGACAACGGTCGCCGGTTGATGTGGCTCACGGCTTTCGAGACCGACTGGGACCCGTACATCGACGACGCCCTTGAGCTGATCGGCCTGGACAGCTGGGTCGACTTCCTCCAGCACACGACCGAGTTCGTGGCCGCAGGCATCGACCCGACGCAGGCAACAAACGCTCAGGTGAAGGAGTTCCTGCAGGGGGCTCAGGAACCCGCCGCGGCGTTCTTCGACTCGATGGCAGACATCACGATGCCGGAGGTCCGTAAGAACCAGAAGTTGGCCGCCGCCTTCGAGCAGGTCCTAGAGGCGCCCAACGCCTCAGACGTGCTCAGCCACCCGACTCTCGCGCCGCTGCTCGAACTGGCCGCCGGCTGACAAGGGGAAAGGAAACCACCATGTCGGATCACTTCTCCGGTCCCCGCGCGCTCGCGGGCCCCGCTGCAGACATCACTGACTTTTACGCCTTCCCCAGTCCCGGGTCACCTGGGGCGTTGTGCCTGGTGCTCAACGTGCATCCACTCGCCACTCCCGGCACGTTTTTCTCTGACGCAATCTCGTTCAATCTTCGGCTCAGGCCAGTCACCGCGACCACACCGGAAGCGGGATACTTCGAACTCGGCGACGAGCCGAGCGAGATTGCCTTCAGCGTCACGTTCGACCTGCCCCAGAGCGATCGGCAGGTGGGAAGAGTGGTCCCCTCGCGTGGGGCCGCCAGTCCGTTTCACGGGGGACCGCCGCCAGTTCAGTTCCCTGCAGTCGAGGTGGAGGTGAACGACGAGAACGGCGGCGTCGGCGACGGAGTGCGTGTCTTCGCCGGTCTTCGGTCAGACCCGTTCTTCATCGATCTCCCGGCGTTCCAACAGTCGCTGCAACGGGGCGAGCTCGCCTTCACGGATAAGGGGGCCAACTCGATCCCCGGCGCTGACGTCTTGTCCATCGTGATCGAGATTGACACGGCGTTCTGGCTCTCTGAAGCACCTGGTTCGCTGGTCGCAGCGGCGGGGGAGACGGTCGTCGCGGCGGGGATCCCCGTGCGGCTTGAGCGCGTTGGACGTCCCGAGATCAAGAACGTCATGCTGCAATGGCGCCAGTTCGACAGGGTCAACAGCAACGTCGAACTCCGGGACCTCTACAACCTGGAGGACCCCTTCCACATGGGAAGGGATTACTTCGACGCCTACCGGTCCCGGCTCGATGCGAATCTGGCCGCCCTCGACCGACTCGACGGCAAGGTCGACTGGGAGCCGGAGGCCGACGGCAAGCACCCGCTGACGGAGCTCTTGTTGGCCGACTATCTGGTGGTCGACGTGGCGAAGCCCTACCGGGAGGACAGCTTCCTCGAGATCGAATCAGCGATTGGGGCAGGAGTTCCCCATCAGTCCTCCGGCGGCCGTTCGCTCAACGACGACGTGATGGACACCCTCTACACATTGCTCATCGGCGGTCGTCAGGGAGCCCGGATCAGCGACGGCGTGACACAGGCGACCGTCCGAGCAAGCGAGACTTTCCCCTACCTCGCGCCCGCCAACGGGGGACGGTGACGATGACCGTCGCGCTTGACCTGGACGACATTCAGGCAGGCTGCCTGCGTGGCCGCCCCAACCCGTACTTCGGCGCTTTCATGGCCTTACGTATCGGTAACCCAGTGGACGGTCGCACCCTTATGCGCCGCTTGGCTGAAGTCGTCCATTCAGCTGCGGACGTGCTCGACCCGCGCCGGTCGCGGACGTTCAGCGTCGGACTGACGGCCACAGGACTACGGGCGCTGGGCGTTCCTGACGAGTTGCTAGCCACGTTTGCTCCCGAGTTCGTACAAGGCATGGCAGCGCGTGCAAACGAACTGGGCGATCACGGGACCAATGCTCCCGACCACTGGGAGGAGCCCTGGGGACGGGAGGACGTCCACGCCATCATTGTGCTGCTGGCACCCGACCAGTCGGCGTTCGAGGAGACCTTGGAGTCATCCCGAGAAGTCCTGGACGGGTTGCCAGGCATCGGCCGGGTGTGGCGGCAAGACGTACGGGGCGACGCGGACGGCCGCAACTCCTTCGGGTTCAACGACGGGATCTCTCAGCCGGCTGTGGAGAGCAGCGGCATTCCCGGCACCAACCCCGGTGAGGTGCCTCTCAAGCCGGGCGAGTTCGTGCTCGGTTACCCCGACGAAACCGGCTCGGTCGCGGCCATCCCGCAACCCGAGACCCTCGGGCGCAACGGCAGTTACCTAGCGGTCCGGAAGCTGTACACCGACGTCGCCGCGTTCCGCCGCTACCTTCGCGAGCGCGCCGAAAGCCCTGCTGAGGAAGCGCTCATGGCGGCCAAGATCGTCGGCCGCTGGCCCAGCGGTGCCCCCCTGGCTCTCACCCCAGATGTAGACGACCACGAGCTCGGCGCCGATCCTGAACGCAACAATGACTTCATGTACGGCGATGATCCACGCGGGCTGTCATCTCCCGTTGGCTCGCACGCACGTCGCATGAACCCGCGGGACGCCGTAGTGACCGGAGAGGTCCGTCTCCACCGTCTGTTGCGCCGCGGTGCGACATACGGGCCTCCCCTTGGGGAGGGCGTACTTGAAGACGATGGCGCCGACCGTGGCCTGCTCTTCGCGGCGGTTTTCGCTCACCCAGCCCGCCAGTTCGAGTTCGTCCAGAAACAGTGGATCGGCGACGGCAAGTTCATCGGTAGCCCGATCGAAGCCGATCCCCTTGTCGCCGGGCGTGACGCCGGTGACCAATTCACCGTCCCGATGCGGCCAGTGCGTAAGCGCCTGACCGAGATGCCCGCCTTCGTCGTCAACCGCGGTGGCGAGTACTGCTTCGTGCCGAGCCTGAGCGCCTTGCGTTGGCTCGGAGCCCTCGACTCGAACGAGCGTTTCCCTACGAGCGGAGAACGATCATGAACAAGCAGCAGACGGGCCGCACAGGCCTCGTGACCGGCGGCTCCCGCGGGATAGGCGCGGCCATCGTACGACGCCTCGCAGCAGACGGGGCGCAGGTGGCCTTTACCTACGCGGCCTCCAAGGATCGCGCCGAAGAACTCGCCGCGCAGGTGACGGCCGCGGGCGGGCAGGCCCTGGCGATCGAAGCTGACAACGCCGACCCCAAAGCGGTGCAGGCAGCGGTGGCGCGCACCGTCGCGGAGTTCGGAGGTCTCGACATCCTTGTGAACAACGCCGGGGCCGCGGTCATGTTGCCGGTGGCAGACCTCCCCCTGGCCGCATTCGACCGGATGATCGCAGTCAACGTCCGCGGCGCGTTTACGGCCGTCCAAGCTGCCGTGCCGCACCTGGGCGACGGCGGGCGGATCATCATGATCGGCAGCGTCAACGCCCACCGGGCCCCGTATCCCGGCCTCAGCGGGTACTCCGCGAGCAAAGCCGCCGTGGCTGGCCTGACCAGGGCCCTGGCCCGGGAACTCGGCCCGCGGGGAATCACCGTCAACAACATCCAGGCCGGGCCGACCGACACCGACATGAACCCGGCCGACGGGCGTTTCGCCGACATGCTCCACCGGATCATGCCGCTCGGTCGACACGCGGAACCGGCTGACATCGCCAGCGCGGTCGCCTACCTAGCAAGCCCCGAGGCTAGCTTCGTCACCGGCACCAACTGGGACGTCGACGGCGGCTTCGCGGTCTGACATGTAGGGGGTCCGCCGCCTTGTCCGGCGGCGGACCCCGGTGCGCGGAACCCGCCAACGAGCTGGCCGGGCAGGCGGCACAATGCGTGCTCCTGAGGTCGTACGGCTGGCATGCCTATGGCTCCGTGGTGACGATGGTCGTGTGCCTGGCCGCCAGGCGCGGTGCGCTCAGCCCCGTAGCTGGTTGTGAGGCCGACGCCCCGCGTACGTGCAGCCCGAACCCCGCGGGCGTACGGAAAGGTGTCCTGACCGTTTGCCGAAGCCAGGTGGAGTCATTCAAACAGATTGCGATGCGCGTCACCTTCCGTGCCGACATCATCAGCGATTCGGTCGTGGATCGGTGTGCGGCTGGGCGCGGTCGCCTCTATCCATTTCTGGGAGATGCGGTGGTGCGGCGGACGATGAGGTGGGTGCCGAGGGTGATGGAACGTTCGATCTCGTCGTGACGCAGGAGACCGAGAAGCATCTGGGCAGTGAGTACGCCCTGCCGACGCACGTCTTGCTTGATCGTCGTGAGATGAAGGAGGGCGGCGTGGGGGTGGTCGTCGATGCCGATGATGGAGATGTCCTCGGGGATTCGTAGGCCCGCATCGCGGATCGTGCGCATGGCGCCGAACGCGACCTCATCGGAGTGGGCGTAGACCGCCGTCGGCAGCTCGGCCAGGGACAGCAGGTGCGCCATCGCTGTCGAGCCCTGCTCGATGCCCCAAGCCGTCGTCACCACCAGAGCGGGGTCGGACTCTATGTCGGCGTCGTTGAGCGCCATATGGTAGGCGGCGCTTCGTCCCGAGGGCTGACGGGGCTGTTCGGGGTCGATCGCCTCGATCATCGCGATCCGCCGGTGGCCGAGCGCCAAGAGGTGTCCCATGGCCTGACTGCCAGCCTTGAGGTCGTCGATGCAGACGTGCGGGTAGACCTCGTGCTGTCCGCCGGCGGCGACGATCTGCGCTCCGAGCATCAGCTCCAGGCGCTGGCGTTCGGCTTCCTCAACCGGGAATCCGACGACGATGACCGCGTCGACCTTGCGTCGGGCGGGCAACAGTTCGAAGAAGGACTGTCGGTCCTGCAGGTTGCCGACGTGGTAGAGCAGCAGGTCGTACCCGGCCTGGCGCAGCACTGACTCGATGCCCTCTACCATTTCACCGAAGAACCAGCGAGACAGGTGTGGCACGACAACCGCTACGCGGCCGGTGGCCCCCTTCTTCAACTGGGATGCGTCGGGTGACACGACGTAGTCGTGTCGCTCGGCGACTTCCAGGACCTTCTGCCTGGTGGCGGGGGAGACGTTGGGTAGTCCGCGGAGCGCTCGTGACGCAGTGCCGAGACCCACCCCGGCAAGACGAGCGATGTCGGCCAGGGTCAGCTCGCGTTCCTGCTCGGAATCCATGGGCTCATGGTAGCGGCCAACTGGCAGCGTTTCCAGTAACTCGAGATCGCCCTTATCAGGGGGTTGACAATCGAGTGTGACGTTCGTAACAGTTGGAACCTGGAAACGATTCCAGTCCCGGACGAACAGGAGATGTCCATGAGATTGAAGCGCGGGTCACATGGGGTGAGGATCGCTGCGGCGATGATCGCGACCGTGTCTTTGGTGGCGTGTTCCGGTCCGGGCGGCAACGCGCCGGCAGCGGACACGATGCCCACCGACGTACGGACCGATGTGGGAGAGGACGCGGCGACGATCACCTTGTTCACCGCTGCGGGCCTGAAGGACTACCAGCAGGGGCTGGCCGATGCCTTCATGGAGGAACATCCTGCGATCGAGGTCGAGCTGCAGGTGGAGGCCGACAACAACTACAACACCGTGGCGCCCCGGCTGCTTGCCTCCGACGACCCCCCGGATCTGGCGATCGTGCCGGACCTGACCGGAGCCGTCCGCGACGGCCTGGTCACCGACCTGGACGCCTACGACGAGGCGTACGGGTGGAGCGAGAAGGTCCCGGCGAGCGTGCTCGACGCTGGCAGGGTCGAGGACGGCGCCATCGGCACGGGCTCGTTGTATGTCGGGGGCGGTGCTGCCGGTCCGCTGGTGGGGGTCTTCTACAACCGGGAGTTGGCCGACAAGGTCGGGATGACCAAGATCCCAGCGAACCTGGACGAGCTCGAGGACGTGATGGCCAAGGCCAAGTCGACGGGGGTCACGCCGATCGTGGCGTCCAACGCCGACGGCCTGATCGGACACCTCTACAACCTGCTGCTGGGGGACTACCTGGGCTCGAAGTCGGTATTGGACGTGGTGTGGCGCAAGCCCGGCGCGAGCCTGGACACGCCGGAGGCAGTCGAGGCGACTGCGCGCCTGCAGGAGTGGGCGAAGGCAGGCTACTTCAACGAGGACGCCAACGCCATCAACCAGGACGCGTCCTATGGGAGGTTCGCCTCCGGGGAGGGCCTGTTCATGTTCCAGGGCAGCTGGATGACGCAGGCGTTGCCTGCTTCGTTCGACGGTGAGTACGGAGTCTTCCCGATGCCGCCGCTGGAGGAGGGCGACCCGGCCGTCAGCATGACCGCCAACACCCTGGCGTACTCCATCGCGTCCCGCTCGGACGAGAAGAACGCAGCCGCGCTGTTCCTGGACTTCCTCACCTCGCCCGAGGCAGCTGCGGTGGCCGCCGAGAACGGCTACCCGGCCGCGGGCGTGGCTGGAGCCGAGGAGGTCAGCCTCGAGGCTGACGCGGAGACCCAGATCCAGGCCGGATACTCCGCGATCGCGGCATCGAACGGCTTCTTCTCCTGGATCCAGAACTCGGTGCCGGCGGTGAATACCGATCTGCCGACGCAGCTGCAGCTCCTGGTCAGTGACAAGACCACTCCCGAGGATGCGGTCGGTCACCTCCAGGAGGCCTACCAGGGCGGACTGCAGGAGACGTCATGACCAAGGTCGGTATCGCATCGGGGGCAACGACGCCGCCGGTGGCATCCGAGCGGCGCCCCCGCCCTCGGCGTAAGGGCCCGGGGTCGATGGGCCGGCGATGGGGTGGATGGCTCTTCGCGCTCCCCGCCCTGGGGTTCTACGGGTTCTTCAACTTCCGCGCCGTCGTTCAGTCGGTGGAGTACTCCTTCTACGACTGGAACGGCATCGGCCCCTCGACCTGGGTCGGGCTGGAGAACTACCGGGCGATCTTCACCGATCCCGAGCTGCTGCAGCCGCTGATCCACGCGCTGATCCTGATCCTCTTCTTCACGTTGCTCCCGGTCGCCTTCGGCCTGGTGGCAGCCGCGACCATGCAGTCGATCAAGGGACGGTTCACCGGAGCGCTGGCTCGCACGGTGCTGTTTCTCCCGCAGGTCATCCCCGGCGCTGCGGCCGGTGTGGCCTGGGTGTGGATGTACTCCACCAACGGAGTGGTCAACCAGATCCTTCAGCTGATCGGCCTCGGCGGGTTCACCCGGGCCTGGCTCGGAGACTCCGACTGGGCGCTGGTGGCCGTCGGGTTCATCGGCACCTGGCTCTCGACCGGCTTCTGCACCCTGCTGCTGATGTCGGGCGTCGGCAAGATCGACCCTGCGCTGTACGAGGCCGCACGCCTGGACGGGGTCGGGCCTGTCGCTCAGTTCTGGCACATCACGATCCCCAGCCTCAAGCAGGAGATCGGTGTGTGCGCGACCGTGACCATCATCAGCGCCCTGGCCAGCTTCGACGTGGTCTACCTGGCCACGCAGGGCGGGCCCGGCGGCGCCACCATGGTCCCCGGCGTCAAGGTCTACAACCTGGCTTTCAGCGAAAGTCGGCTCGGTGACGCCTCCGCGCTCGCAGTCGTGCTCGCGCTCCTCGTCATCGCGATCATCGTGCCCCTTCAGCGCTTCTTCCGAGAGGACTGAGCCATGTCCTTCGCTCTCTCGCTCACTGTGCGTCGACGAGGCCCCGGCGCGGCCCTCATCGTCGTCGCCGGCCTGTACTCGATCGTCCCGCTGGTCAGCATGCTCTCCGCCGCCCTGGCACCTCAGGGAACCATTCCCGACGGGCTGTCGTGGCCCAGTGACCCGCACTGGCACAACTTCGTCGACGCCTGGACCGTCGCCAACGTCACCACCTTGCTCAAGTCGAGCGTCCTCATCGTGCTCGGCGTCGTCCCGATCTCGGTACTCATCGCGACGATGGCGGCCTATGCCATGACGGTGCTGCGGATCCCGTTGGGCAAGGTCTTCTACCTGGTGTTGCTGCTCACCCTGACCCTGCCCTACGAGATCGTGATCGTGCCGCTCTATCAGCAGGTCAACCAGCTGGGACTGCTCGACAGCCGGCTCGGCCTGATCCTGCCTCTGATCGGCCTCAACATGCCGTTCGCGGTGTTCTGGATGAGGGCGCATTTCCTCAATGCCCCAGAAGAGCTCACCGAGGCCGCCTCGCTCGACGGCGCGGGACCGTGGCGCGCGCTCGTGCATATCCACCTTCCGTTGGCCAGACCGGCGGTGACCTCCCTGGTACTGCTGATGTTCCTGTCGACCTGGAACACCTTCCTGCTCGCCCTGGTGCTGGTCAACGATCCCGACAAGCGCACCATGGCCGGCGCCCTGCAAGCGTTCCAGTCCCGCTACAGCACCGACATTGTGCTGCTCAACGCCGGTGCGCTGCTGCTGATGGCGCCGACCATCCTCGTGTTCATCCTCCTCCAGGGCCAGTTCACCAAGGCCCTTCTCCAAGGTGCGGTCAAGGGATGACCGGCCACCACTCCATCCCGACAAGGAAGGCCACAGCCATGCACACCGACTGGTGGACCGATGCCGCCGTGTACCAGATCTACCCGCGCAGCTTCGCCGACTCCAACGGCGACGGGATCGGTGACCTTCGTGGCATCACGTCCCGGGTGCCCTACCTCGCAGCCCTCGGCGTCAACGCCGTGTGGCTCAGTCCGTTCTACCCCTCGGCCCTGGCCGATGGCGGGTACGACGTCGACGACTACCGCGCCGTCGACCCCCGCCTGGGCACCCTCGATGACTTCGACGAGATGGTCTGGACGCTCCACGCTGCGCACATCAAGCTGATCATCGACATCGTCCCCAATCACAGCTCGAACCGACACCGTTGGTTCACCGAGGCGCTGGGATCGTCCAAGGGTTCACCAGCCCGGGAGCGCTATATCTTCCGCGACGGAACCGGCCCTGACGGCTCACAGCCGCCATCGGACTGGCAGTCGATCTTCGGTGGCAGCGCGTGGACCCGAGTCCCGGACGGGCAGTGGTATCTGCACATGTTCGCCCCCGAACAGCCAGACCTGAACTGGGACAACCCCGAGGTACGCGACGACTTCCTGACCACATTGCGGTTCTGGTCCGACCGAGCAGTCGACGGGTTCCGCGTCGATGTCGCCCACGGACTGGCCAAGGACCTCACCGAGCCGTTCCTGCCCGCAGCGCACCTTCCCGACCTGGCAGAGGCCGACGGCGCCCACCCGCTGTGGGACCGCGACGAGGTCCACGACATCTACACCGAGTGGCGCAACGTGTTCGACGAGTACGACCCGCCCCGGATGGCCGTGGCCGAAGCCTGCGTTCACCCCACGCGCCGAATCCGCTATGCCCGTGCCGATGGCCTGGGGCAGGCGTTCAACTTCGACTTGCTCGAGGCAGCCTGGAGTGCAGAGGAGTTCCGCGTCCGCATCAACGCCCACCTCGTAGAGGCTGAGACGTCTGCCGCCTCCGCTACCTGGGTGCTGTCCAACCATGACGTCGTCCGGCACGCCACCCGCTACGGACTCCCCGGCACCGAGCAGACACCACGCGAGGTGGCCATGGCCTGGCTGCTCAGCAACGGGACCCACCCGCGTCTCGATCCTGCCCTGGGACTGCGGCGCGCGAAGGCCGCGACCCTGCTCATGCTGGCGCTGCCGGGATCGGCATACCTGTATCAGGGCGAGGAGCTCGGACTGCACGAAGTCGGCGACCTCCCCGACAACGTCCTGCAAGACCCGGAGTTCCACCGATCCAACGGCACCCGAAAGGGCCGCGACGGCTGCCGAGTGCCGATCCCCTGGAGCGACCACGAGCCGTCCTTCGGCTTCTCGGAAGAAACCCCCCACCTGCCCCAACCTGCCTGGTTTGCCACTTACGCGGTTCAAGCCGAGGAGAGGGACCCCGACTCCACCCTGGAGCTGTACCGGCGAGCGCTCGCGCTCAGGACGAAGCTGTCCAGCCACGGATTCACCTGGGCCGACGAGGACCGCCCCGACGTACTCCATTTCATCCGTCCTGGGGGATGGCACTGCGTGGCCAACTTCAGCCCAGAGCCGGTGTCGCTACCCCGAGGGACCGTCCTCGTCGCCAGCTCACCGCCAGTCGATGACCAACTCCCGCCGGAAACCACGGCATGGATCCTCACCAGCCACGAATCAGGTGGCGGCGGCGACGTTCGCGGGTGACCACCCGCCTGCTCGCGTCAACCGTGGAACGGTGAGGTGAGACCGGACCGCAATCAATATGGCCGCAGCGTTGCTGCTGGTCTGTGCTTCCGCGCGAAGGCGGCGAGGCAGTCGACCCTGAGGCTTCCGAACCGGTGGGGAGCTGCTGCGTCGTGGGCAGGTCGAGAACTGGCGGGTTGTTGGTCACGGAGGCAATCTAAGAGCTTGACGCATCGGTGAAGGTCAACCCGGTGATCCCCAACAGGTATACGTCGTCTCGAATGACTGTTCGAGACGACGCATACCTGAGAGGTATGGATGGGAGTGGCAACTTGGACGACCAAGGAAGGCCAGGTCAGGACCAAGGTCCGCTGGCGCGCGGTCTACGTCGACCGAACCGGCGAGGAGCACGTCAGCATTTCGACCGTAAGACCGAGGGCCAGGACTGGTGTGCGCGACAGGTCCATGTTGAGTCGACCAGGACGACCTTCGAGATGGCCCTGAATGCCCACATCTATCCGAAGATCGGCGCCTGTCGGATCGCCTCGATCCGACAGGCCGACGTCCGGGAATTGGTCGCCAAGTGGTCAGCAACCGCGACGCCGACCACCGTCCACTTGCGCTACGGAGTGCTCGCCATAGTCATGAAGGCGGCCGCCAAGGAGCGGGTGCTCGCTGGCTCACCGTGCCGCCACGCCGTGGTGTGCGGCCTCGAGGCGGGCGGCGGCGCCCGGGTCGTGTGCCGGAAGGATGACGAGGCCAGGTAGGTGCTGGCGAAGCTGGTTCACCATGTCGATCGCGGTTCTCATCTGGCGCTTGCTGCCGACTCCGGGCATGTGGCCCTCCTTCAGCAGGTTGTCGTCGTAGGTCAGGTCGCCGACCATGAGCAACGGAGCTCGTCGTGGTCGACGGACCAACAGGGAGAGCGATCCTGCCGTGTGCCCAGGTGTCGGGAGCAGCAGCAGCGAGCCGTCGCCGTACAGATCGTGCCCACGGGTGAACGGGCCGACTGCGTCTGGGCCGAGTTCCTCGAAGGACACCTGGTTCCAGTTGAGACCGGGCAGGTCGATGTGTCGTGGCATCAAGCCGCGGGCTTCGGGCAGCGACTTGTGCAGCGAGTCCCACTCGTTTCGGCTCACGACGATCTCGGAGTGGCCAAGGTGTGGGAGTCCGCCGATGTGGTCCTGGTGAAGATGTGAGATGACGGCTGTGCTTACGTCGTCGGTCTGGTGCCCGAGGCGTTGCAAGCCTGCTGTCAGGGTCTCGTCGGCGGGGACCTCGAATCGCGCCAAGCGTGAGTAGACCTTGCCGTTGAGGCCGCCCGGGAAGTAGTCGGGGTCGGTGACCGAGGCGCGGTCCTGGCCGGTGTCGAACAGCACCAGCCCGTGACGATGCTCGATGACGTAGACGTTGATCGGGAGCGGTGGCGTCCAATGACGCGAGCTGAACAGCCAGACGTAGGTGTTCTTACGTGTGGGGCCGACGTGCTCCGGGCGGATTGCGACCGATCCGGTGCTGATGACAGACACGGACGAGATCGGGTCAGACGGTGTCATTGTGTGTTCCTGCTTCTATGTCGTTACTGGTCAGCGAACCGGCTGGCTCGCTCGATGATCGATGCGAGCTGCTGGAGGTTGTCCTGCATCCCGCGCTTGAAGAGCTGCTCAGCGAATGGCCCCAGAAGACCCGCGGGACCGGGTAGGCCCGCAGTGGTGATCGAGCCGTCGAGCTGCAACTGCGTGCGCCCCGATATGGGGGAGACTCGGTAGCGGTAGGTGAACGGCGTTGGGCCGGTGATCGAGGTGAAGGCGACTTCGGTGCTTGGAACGTACGCCGAGGTCTGGACCTCGTTCTCTGCATTGCCCGTGGGCAGGCGACGGCGGACTCGGTAAATGGCTGTGAGTGGCGTCGCTCCCTCCAGTAGGTGCACCGACTCCACCGCCGAGTACCACCGAGGCATCGTGCGGAGGTCGGAGACGAAGTCGAAGACGGTCTGTGGCGGGGCGGCGATCGTGGTGGTCAGGTGGAATGTCATTGGCTCCTGCAACTAATGTCGTGTCATCTAATGCCTCTCTATTAGATGACGTATAATCTGTTTCGTCAACTGCCGACCGAACGGATGATGCTGTGGACCTGATCGAGGAGTTCCGATACTTGGTGCTGGCGATCCAGCGCGAGGGCAACAAGCTCTTCGCGGAGCGACTGCGGCCGCTGGGGCTCACGCCGTCCCAGGCGGAGGTTCTGCGAGTCATGTCAGGGCGCGATTCGATGACGTTGTCCGAGCTGGGCGGCCTGTTGGTGTGTGAGACCACCTCGAGTCCCAGTCGGCTGGTCGACCGGCTTGTCGCAGCCGGACTGGTCCTTCGCGAGGTCGGCCCGAGTCGTCGTTCGGTCAGCCTCTCCCTGACGGCTCTCGGCAAGGAGATCGAGCTCGAGGTCAAAGACGCCGAGGAGCAGCTCTACGCCGCACTGGCGCCGCTGCTGGACGAGGACCAGCTCGCCTCGACGGTGGAGGCCCTGCGTCAGGTCGCTGGTGCTTTCCCGGCCGGACGCGCGCTGGCGCGCAGGAAGGCGACCTGAACCCGCAGCTTCGGTGACGCTCGAGGCTGTGTCGGTAGGGTCATCACCACGGAGGCGGGCGCGCTCAGCTACGAGGGCAAGGCGTACGCCGTCAAGCTCCGCCCGGCAGCTTCCGGTCGCGGCTGGCGCTATCAGCCAAGCGACCAGCGGTGATTCGTACCAGTGGCCGCACGGAGAGCCGAGGAAACCGTAATCAGAACTGGCTGAGATCGGGCTGCGCCGGGAGATCTCTCGAGCACAGGTCGTCGGCATCCTCTTTCGACATACCGAATCCCTGCAGCACGCGCGCGGTCATCAGATCCGCTACCTCGCCGGCGTCGAGGTCGGGCTCGGCATCGAGCAGTTGGAGAAGACCGAGCAGTGCTCCACCGGCAGCCATGAGGCCGAGCCGGGCAGACTCGATGTCGAACCGACCGGCGGAGATCGCCGCTTCGATGTCGTGCATGGCTCGAGGAGCAAGGCCCTTGTCGCGGGTCAGCACACGCGTGCCCTCGTTGAGCAGGACCCGAACCATTTCGGGGATCTGGCGCTGCAGCCGTCCGGTCATCCGGAAACTGACGGCGAACACCTCGGCCGGGTCCTCGTAGCCGGCGACGACCTCGTCGCGGAAGGCGACGTAGACGTCCAGGACTGACTCGACGGCTGCTTCGAACAGGGCTTCCTTGCTGTCGAAGTGGTTGTAGAAGCTTCCGAACCCTACGTCGGCGGCGTCGGTGATCTGTTGGATGCTGACCGCCGTGCGGCCATGGGCGAGGAACTCGCAGGCGGCACTGATCAGGGCAGCGCGCGTGCGCTCCTTGCGGCGGTCGAGTCGCGTCGGGCGTTCCGCGGCTGCCTCGGTGCTCATATCGGAACCATACCTGATGGATTCATCAGAAATCCTTGACAGATCGTCTTCTCAGAACTGATTATTTCATCACTGTTACCGAGGAGGCCGCTGATGAACGAAGTTGTGACACGGACCGAGCGCATGATCGAGGTGGGGCGGCGCAGCCTGTTCGTGACGGAGGCCGGCGACGGTGCTCCCGTCGTCCTGCTGCACGGGGGTGGCCCGGGTGCTACCGGTGCATCGAACTACTCCCGCAACATCGATGCCCTGGCCGCGCACTTCCGCGTGATCGTCCCGGACATGCCGGGATATGGACGGTCGTCGAAGGACCTGGACATGGCGGATCCGTTCGGAGACCTGGCCCTCGCGGTGCGCGGTCTGCTCGACGCCCTCGACATCGACCGTGCCCACCTCGTCGGAAACTCCTACGGCGGCGCCGCGGCGCTCCGGCTCGCCCTGGATCGGCCCGATCGCGTGAGCCGGCTCGTCCTCATGGGACCCGGTGGCATCGGCACCACCCGCGCCTTGCCCACGAGGGGGCTCAATCACCTGTTGAACTACTACGGCGGCGATGGTCCTTCGCGCGAGAAGGTGGCCACGTTCATCCGCGACTACCTCGTCCACGACGCCGGTGAGATCTCCGACGAACTGATCGACCTGCGCTACGAGGCCAGCATCCAGCCCGAGGTCGTAGCCTCTCCACCGCTGCGCAGACCCTCCGGTCCGGGGGCGCCGCGAACGCTGTGGCGAATGGATCTCACCCGCGACCCGCGGCTGGCGCGTTGTGAGATCCCGACCCTGGTGGTGTGGGGCCAGGACGACAAGGTCAACCGCCCGACCGGAGGCCCCGCCCTGGCGCGCACCATGCGCGACTGCGATCTCGTCTCGCTCGCTCGAACCGGCCACTGGGCACAGTGGGAGCGGGCCGAGCTGTTCAACACCATCACCGTCGCGTTCCTCGAGGGCGAGCGATGACCAGCGTCCTCGAGCGCCCCTTCACCGGCAGCCTTGCCGACAGCGTGTTCGGGGCGGTGCACCTGGGCTACCTCGTGGTCGAGTCGCGGCGGATGACCGCTTGGCACCGCTTCGGCGCCGACGCCATCGGCCTGCACGTCGACGAGCTCGACGCGGACACTCTCCGCTTCCGGCTCGACGACCACCAGTGCCGCTTCCTGATCCGCCGTGGCCCGGCTGAGGACCTGATGGCCGTCGGCTGGCAGGTCGACGACCACGCGACCTTCGACCGCATCCTCGCCCGGCTCACCGAGCGCGGCGTACCGATCGCCGAGGGCAGCGCAGATCAGGCGAAGCTGCGCGGGGTGGAGCGCCTGTGGTGCTTCCCTGGCCCCAAGGGCATCGTCCAGGAGATCTTCACGACCCCGCTCACCACGGGCCAACCCCTTCGGATGATCAGCTCGGGCTTCGTCACCGGAGAAGGTGGGATGGGGCATGTTGCGATCACCTCGCGCGACCCCCTCGGCATCCACCGCTACTACGACACGCTCTTCGACTCCCGGCTGTCGGACTACATCGACGAGAACGTCAGTGGCCTCACGCTGAGGATCCGCTTCCTGCGCGTCAACGAGCGTCACCACTCGCTCGCTGTTGCCAACGTCCAAGGCGTGCAGATGGACCCGATCCGCACCCGCGCCCAGCACGTCAACATCCAGGCCGCGACCCTCGAGGACATGCTGGGCGCCTACCAGCGCGTCCGCGAGCTCGGCTTCAAGATGGCCTGGTCCGTCGGACAGCACACCAACGACAAGGAGCTGTCGTTCTACTGCGTGACTCCTTCAGACTTCGAGCTCGAGGTGGGTTGGAACCCGATCGTCTTCACGCCTGAGCTCGAGCGGGCCTGGCGTGTCGCCACGCACCAAGGCATCAGCATCTGGGGCCACCAGCCCGTCGACCCAGGTGTCCTCGACAAGCTCGGCCAGATCCGTCAGGCCGCGCTGAACGTACGCCGCCACGAGATCACCGTCCCTGAGCTTTCCGGAGCCGCATCATGAGAACGCCGAGCCAGCAGACCCAGTACGACGTCGTCGTGGTCGGTCTCGGC
Organism: Nocardioides sp. NPDC127503; assembly: GCF_040302165.1. Taxonomy (NCBI): domain Bacteria; kingdom Bacillati; phylum Actinomycetota; class Actinomycetes; order Propionibacteriales; family Nocardioidaceae; genus Nocardioides; species Nocardioides sp. NPDC127503. The sequence continues at coordinate 177,251 of NZ_JBEORH010000011.1, forward strand.
CCGACGGGCCTGACGATGGCGACACTGCTCGGCCGCCGCGGACTCAGCGTGCTGGTCCTCGAGCGTGAGCCCGAGTTCTACGGGATGGCGCGCGCGGTCTACACCGACGACGAGGCGCTTCGCGTGTTCCAGACCGCCGGCGTCGCCGACGAGATCCACGCCGACATGAACGTCGACAGTGCCGTTCAATGGATCAAGGCCGACGGCACCCTCCTGGTCCAGTTCCGCCAGTCTCAGCGCCCGTTGTCGTGGCCTGTCACCAACTTCCTCTACCAGCCCTACCTCGAGAACCGGCTCGAGGAACTGCTCGCTCGTTACCCTCATGTCGAGGTCCGCCGCGGCCGCGAGGTGGTCTCCTTCGCCCAGGATAACGACGGGGTGACCGTCGTGCACGCGGGTTCCACGGGGTCCGGGTACGGCACGCGGGCGGCGGTGATCGAGGAGGCCACCGAGTCGGTGCGTGCCTCGTTTCTCGTCGGTGCAGATGGCGGCCGTAGTGTGGTGCGCACCTCGCTCGGCATCGACATGACAGGCAAGAGCTACCCGGAGCGGTGGCTGGTCGTCGATCTGGCGGCAAAGGACGGTGTGGACGCGTTCCGCCACCTGCCGTACTTCGACTTCGTCTGCGACCCGGACATGCCGACGGTCAGCTGCCCCCAGCCACGTGGGCACCATCGCTTCGAGTTCGCCCTCGAGGACGACGATGACAAGGACGAGTTCGAGTCGGACGAGACCGTGCGGCATCTGATGGCCCGCTACGTCGACCCGGACGAGGTCGTCGTGATCCGCCGGCTCGTCTACACCTTCAACGCCGTCGTCGCCGACCGGTGGCGCGAGGGCCGGATCCTGCTCGCAGGCGATGCCGCGCACATGACCCCGCAGTTCATCGGGCAGGGCATGAATGCGGGCGTACGCGACGCCGACAACCTTTCCTGGAAGCTTCAGGCGATCCTCGAGCACGGCGCTGACCTCAAGATCCTCGACTCCTACGAGGCCGAGCGCCGTCCGCACGCCAAGGCCATGATCGACTTGTCGGTCTTCAACAAGTCGCTGGTGTCGGTGAAGAACCCGACCATCGCACGTGCTCGCGACGCCGCGTTGTGGACGGCGCTTCGCACCCCCGGCGTCGGTGCCTGGGTTCGGCGCGCCGGCATGAAGCCGAAGCCGCGGTTCAGAAAGGGCGCCTATGTCGGGATGCCGCGCCGTGTGCGCGGCATCGAGGGCACCCTGGCGCCCCAGCCGCTGGTCCGCAGGTACGACGGCAGACCCGTCCGGCTCGACGACGCGCTCGGCATCGGATGGTCCGTGATCGGGATCGGTACCGACCCGCGTGAGGCACTCGGCGCGGACCTGGCGACATGGTCGAGGGTCGAGCCGTCCTACGCGACGCTCTACGACTTCGGTGCCCGCCCGCAGGGCGCGCCGGGGGACGGTCGCCGCCGCGCAGGCCTGGTCGACCTGGAAGACAACTCCGGCTCGTTCGTGCGCTGGCTGCGCCGCCACGGCGTCCGTCAGGGAGCCGTCGTCGTGCTCCGGCCGGACAAGTTCGTCTTCGGAACGTCCGGGAGCGACACGACCGCGCTGACCCAGGCACTGGTCGCGCAGCTCGGACTCGCCCCGAGCGCCGGTGTCCCGACGCCTCGCGAGCTCGCGCAGGTGGGTTGATGCGCCAGGAGATCGGACGCATCGACGTCCACCACCACGTAGTGCCGCCGGGTTACGCCCGGTTCCTGGCCGAGCAGGGTCTGCGGCCGGGCGGGGTCGCGGTCCCGCAGTGGTCGGCCGAGCGCTCGTTGCGGCTCATGGACCGCAACGGCATCGCCACCAGCATCCTCTCGCTCTCGACGCCCGGGGCATGGTTCGGCCACGACGACCAGGCCCGGCGGATCGCTCGAGAGGTCAACGAGTACGCCGCTTCCGCGGTTCGAGACCACCCGAGACGGTTCGGCTTCTTCGCGACCCTCGGCGTGCCGGACCTGGAGGGGTCCCTGGCTGAGGCCGAGTACGCGCTGGACACACTCGGAGCCGACGGCATCGTGCTACTCAGCAACGCCGCCGGGCGCTATCCCTATGAGAAACACCTGGACCCCCTCCTCGCCTATCTCCACGAGCGTCGTGCGGTGGTGTTCCTGCACCCGGGCGAGCTTCCCGCCGAGCCAGCTCCGGGCATCCCCTCCTTCACCGCCGACTTCCTCCTGGACACGGTTCGTGCAGCGACCGGGCTCGTGCTGTCGGGCGCTGTGGAGAAGTACGACGGCATCCGCTGGATCCTCGCGCATGCCGGAGGCTTCCTGCCCTATGTCGCCCACCGCGTACTACTCACCATGATCCGCGTCGAGCCCCGCCTGTCGCAGGCGAGGGCGCTCGTGGCACGCAAGCGCGAGCGGGAGCGCCGCTTGGACGTGCTCCGCCGCTTCTACTTCGACGTCGCGTTGTCGTCCAGCGCCCACGCCCTGCCCAGTCTGCTGTCGTTCGCACACCCGAGCCACGTCCTCTTCGGCAGCGACTACCCCTTCGCGCCAGCCCCGGCTGTCCGCTTCATGCGGCAGGAGTATGAAGACGTCGCGCTGAAGGCGGGCCAACGCGATGCCATCGACCGCACCAACGCCCTCGCCCTGTTCCCCCGGCTTGCCGAGCACGGCATCGCTAGACAGGGGCGCCCATGAGTCTTCGGACGACCACCGCCTCGCCCCCGTAGGGTCCGATGGACTCTCGTGAGGTGCGAGAAACCCCAGGTTCCCTGGGGCTTCTCTCTGTGCGCGGGGGGACTTGAACGACTTCGCTCCATGTTCGCTGAATCTCGGCCCGAGTTGACTTTGCGTCATCTCGCGCTCTCTCGACGGGTCTCCAGTTTCCGAGTCTCTTGCTGTTGCAGTCACATAATTGGTCACAGTATTGGCGGCATCCGTCCGCACGAGAGCGCGTACCCTGGCAAGGTCGTGAAGCTCACGCGACGATCGCGAAGGGCGATGACTCCACATCGCCATCATCAGTTTGCCCAGGTCAGGGCATAAATCGGCAGAAGAGGACAGTGTGCCGCACCCGTGAGGGGTGACGGTGCTCAGGTCAGGCAAACACTCCGAGCAGACAGCGGAGGGTTGTTGGTTCGAGTCCAACCGGGGGAGCCACCTAAGAGCCTCTGGCCAGGCAAATGAACTGGTCAGAGGCTTTCTTCATTTCGACGGTGGGCTGTATCTCCCGCCTTTCACCCGGCTTTGGTGTTCGCTGCGGATGCGTGAAGCCGGATCTCGGCCAACCGCGGAGGGTTCCCGCGGCCCCGGCCTGCCTGGCTGATGCCTGGCTCAGCGGCTCTCGCCCAAGTGCTCAGGCCCATTGTCCAGGGCGCGAAGCCCTTGACGGCGATCTGAGAGCCGTTCTACGATCATTCTGATATATGAGTTGTGTATCATTACCGGCAAATCAGGAGCTCAGCATGACCATCAGCCCGCCAAGCTCGACCGCCGTTGCGTCCGTGGCGACCGCTCCCACAGCTACGGCCAACGTGCTCACGCTCTCCTGTCAGGAGCGCCCGGGGATCATGCAGGCGGTCACGAGCTTCCTGTATGACCGCGGGTTCGACATCCTCGAGCACCAGCAGCACGACGACCGGGTGGGGGAGCTGTTCTTCCTGCGGACCGCCTTCGCGTCAGTCGATGGCGCGGACGTCGATGAGCTCACCGCCGCGTTCGGTCCGATCGCGGACCGGTTCGGCATGTCGTACGCGTTCCACGACGAGCGCAAGCCGCGACTGCTGGTGATGGTCTCCAAGTTCGGCCACTGCCTCAACGACCTCATCTTCCGATGGCGTGGTGGGACCCTGGGGGCCGAGATCGCGGTCGTCGCGTCCAACCATGAAGATCTCCGACCCATGGCGGAGGCGGCCGGACTGGAGTTCATCCACATTCCGGTCACGTCCGAGACCAAGCCGCAGGCCGAGCAGCGCATGCTCGACCTGGTCGAGGAGTACGACGTCGACCTGGTCGTGCTCGCCCGCTACATGCAGATCCTCTCGGACGGCCTCTGCCGCCAGCTCGAGGGTCGCGCGATCAACATCCATCACTCGTTCCTGCCCGGCTTCAAGGGCGCGAAGCCCTACCACCAGGCTCACGAACGTGGCGTGAAGCTCGTCGGTGCGACGGCTCACTACGTCACCGCAGACCTCGATGAGGGGCCCATCATCGAGCAGGAGGTCAACCGGGTCGACCACACCTACACACCGCAGGCTCTGGCCACGGTTGGCCAGGACGCCGAGTGCCTCGCACTCTCGCGCGCCGTCCGCTGGCACTGCGAGCACCGCGTCTTCATGCACGGCTCCAGCACCGTCGTGTTCCGCTGACCACCAACCCCGAATCACGGAGAAGCTCATGACGTCCTCGCCCCGCACAGTCATCATCGGCGCCGGCATCGTCGGCACGAACCTCGCGGACGAACTCGTGTCACGCGGGTGGTCCGACATCACGGTCATCGAACAGGGCCCACTCAGCCTGCCCGGCGGCTCGACCTCCCACGCGCCCGGTCTCGTCTTCCAGATCAACCCGTCGAAGACGATGACCCTGTTCGCCAAGTACACCGTGGAGAAGTTCCTGTCCCTGGAGAAGGACGGGGTGAGCTGCTTCAATCAGGTCGGTGGCCTCGAGGTCGCGACCACCGAGGCCCGCGTCGCTGAGCTCTACCGCAAGCTCGGCTACGCGAAGTCCTGGGGGATCGAGGCGCGGGTCATCGGACCCGCCGAGTGCAAGGACCTCTACCCGCACATCGACGAGTCGCAGGTCCTCGCGGGTCTGCACATCCCGAGCGACGGCCTGGCCCGAGCGGCCCGCGCCGTCGACATCCTCATCGAGCGTACGCAGGCGGCCGGCGTCACCTACCTCGAGCACACGGCTGTGACCGGAGTCCTCCAGGAGGGCGGTCGCGTCACCGGTGTGGAGACCACGAACGGTGTGGTCGAGGCTGACATCGTCGTCTCCTGCGCCGGGTTCTGGGGCGTCGAGGTGGGGAAGATGGCGGGCACCGACGTGCCGCTCCTCCCGCTCGCCCACCAGTTCATCAAGACCACTCCCGTCCCGGTGCTGAGCGGCAAGCACGAGGCACCCGACGGCGCGACCCTGCCGATCCTGCGACACCAGGACCAGGACCTCTACTTCCGGGAGTGGGGCGATGCCTACGGGATCGGCTCGTACGCGCACAAGCCGATGCCGTACGTCGCCTCCGATCTCGGCCCGACCCCGGAGCACGTCGACGACGAGAACATGCCGTCGCGGCTGGACTTCACGCCCGAGGACTTCGAAGGCCCGTGGGACGAGTGCCGCAAGCTGCTCCCATGCCTGCAGGAGGCGGAGATCGCGGAGTCATCGTTCAACGGCATCTTCTCGTTCACGCCGGACGGCGGCTCGCTCGTCGGTGAGTCCCGTGACGTCGACGGGTTCTGGGTGGCCGAGGCGGTCTGGGTCACCCACTCGGCCGGCGTCGCCCGGGCGGTGGCCGAGGTGCTGACCACCGGACGGTCTCAGTACGACCTCGCCGACCTCGAGCTCAACCGCTTCGAGGAGACGCAGCTGGCTCCGGCGTACGTCAGCGAGACCTCGCAGCAGAACTTCGTCGAGATCTACGACATCCTCCACCCGCTGCAGCCCAAGGACTCGCCCCGCGACATCAGGGTCAGCCCGTTCCATGCCCGTCAGGTCGAGCTCGGCGCCTTCTTCCTCGAGGCCGGGACCTGGGAGCGGCCGCACTGGTACGAGGCCAACGCGGCCCTGCTGGACGAGCTGCCGGAGGAGTGGAAGTCGCCGACGCGCGACGACTGGTCCGCCCGTTACCACTCGCCGATCGCGGCCGTCGAGGCCTGGAAGACCCGCACCGCGGTCGCCATGTACGACATGACGCCGCTGCGGCGCCTCGAGGTCTCCGGCCCCGGTGCCGAGACGCTGCTGCAGCGGCTCACCACCGGGGACGTCGCCAAGAAGCCCGGTGCGGTGACCTACACCCTGTTCCTCGACGAGCAGGGCGGGATCAAGAGCGACATCACCGTCGCCCGTCTCGAGCACGAGCTCTATCAGGTCGGTGCCAACGGCACCGTCGACCTAGCGTACCTCCGCCGGGAGGCCCGCAAGCTGCGTGCCGAGGACCCGGCCCTCGCCGCCCACGTCCGCGACATCACCGGTGGCACGTGCTGCATCGGGCTGTGGGGACCTCTGGCCAGGGACCTCATCGCCAAGGTCAGCACCGACGACTTCACCAACGACGGTCTGAAGTACTTCCGTGGCAAGCGGGCCACCATCGGCGGGATCCCCGTCACGGCCCTGCGACTGTCCTACGTCGGCGAGCTCGGCTGGGAGATCTACGCCTCCGCCGAGAACGGCCAGAAGCTGTGGGACGTACTGTGGAACGCGGGCCAGGAGCACGGAGTCGTCGCCGCCGGCCGGGCCGCGTTCGGCGCGCTCAGGCTCGAGAAGGGCTACCGGTCCTGGGGGGCCGACATGACCACGGAGCACGACCCGTACGAGGCGGGCGTCGGGTTCGCCGTGAAGCGCGCCAAGGAGGACTTCGTGGGCAAGGCCGCGCTCGAGGGTCGCTCGGTGGAGACGTCGGCTCGCCGGCTTCGCTGCCTCACCATCGACGACGGAAAGTCCATGGTGCTCGGCAAGGAGCCCGTGCTGTCGGGCGAGACCGCGGTCGGGTACGTCACGAGCGCGGCGTACGGGTTCACGATCGGCAAGCCGATCGCCTATGCCTACCTGCCGGCGGAGATCGGCGAGGACGACCAGGTCGAGATCGAGTACTTCGGTCAGCGGATCGCGGCGACGGTCACCCCGGAGCCGCTCTTCGACCCCGAGATGAGCCGCCTGCGCGGCTGACCCGACGGGTCGAATCGGGCGCCGGCCGGGGGGCCGGCGCCCGATCTCGCGTTTAGAGAACGCGACGGATCTCGGTCGAGAAGCCGTCGATGTGCTCGCTGGTCAGGCGCTCGGCTCGTTCGGAGTCGCCGTCGGCGATCGCATCCAGGAGCTGGGCGTGCTCGGAGATGTGGGAGGCCAGATCCGGGAGCTTGTCGACGACCAGGCACCAGATCCGCGTGGCCAGGTTGTCATAGCGGATCAGCACGTCCTCGAGATGCTTGTTGCCCGTCGCGCGATAGATCAACCGGTGCACCGACATGTCGAGCCTCATCAGCGTGCGCCGGTCGCCCGAGGCGTCCAGGGCGCGAACCTTCTCGGCCATGGCGCGCAGCTCGACGCGCGTCGGCTCGGAGGCAGCTGCCGCGGCTCGGTTCGCTGCGAACGGCTCGAGCTGCCGGCGGAGGTCGGAGATCGCGCCCAGCTCGGTGACGTCGACCGCCGTTGCGAACGTTCCACGCCGGGGGTAGGACACGACCAGGTGATCGGTCTCCAGGCGCTTGAGGGCCTCCCGCACCGGGGTGCGGCCGATCCCGAGGGAGGCCGCGAGCGCACCGTCGTTGATCGGCTCACCCGGCCTGATGTCCAGCATGATCAGCCGATCCCGGATGCGCTCGTAGGCCGCGTACGCCAGCGAGATCGGCGCGCCGATCGCCGTCGGGACGGGCGCCTGAACGTCGGTCATACCAAGTCACCGCTTTCTGATCCGGACCGTTGACATGTGTCTTCGCTACCAAGCATACTGGTGATCCGGAACTAATATATCAATCGTACTTCAAGAGTTTGGGAGTTCATCGTGGTTGACGTCTTGACCGCCTCGCTCGCGGACCTCGATCCCGAGGTCAGCGAGCAGATCGACGCCGAGCTGAGCCGCCAGCAGACGACGCTGGAGATGATCGCCTCGGAGAACTTCGCTCCCGCCGCCGTCATGGAGGCCCAGGGTTCGGTCCTCACCAACAAGTACGCCGAGGGCTACCCCGGCCGCCGCTACTACGGCGGCTGCAAGCACGTCGACGTCATCGAGCAGCTCGCCATCGACCGCCTCAAGGCGCTCTTCTCCGCGGAGTACGCCAACGTGCAGCCGCACTCGGGAGCCCAGGCCAACGCCGCTGCGATGTTCGCGCTCCTCGAGCCCGGAGACACCATCCTCGGTCTCTCGCTGGCCCACGGCGGCCACCTGACCCACGGCATGAAGATCAACTTCTCCGGCCGCCTCTACCAGGTCGTTCCGTACGAGGTCAGCCGCGAGGACTTCCTGATCGACATGGCCGAGGTCGAGCGCCTCGCTCTCGAGCACAGGCCCAAGCTGATCGTCGCCGGCTGGTCCGCCTACCCCCGTCAGCTGGACTTCGCGGAGTTCCGCCGGATCGCTGACCTGGTCGGCGCCCGCCTGATGGTCGACATGGCCCACTTCGCCGGCTTGGTCGCGACCGGCCTCCACCCGAACCCGGTGCCCTTCGCCGACGTCGTCACCTCGACGACGCACAAGACGCTGGGCGGCCCGCGTGGCGGCGTCATCCTCACCAACGACCCTGGCGTCGCCAAGAAGATCAACTCCTCGGTCTTCCCCGGTCAGCAGGGCGGGCCGCTCGAGCACGTCATCGCCGGCAAGGCGGTCGCCTTCAAGGTCGCCGCCGAGCCCGAGTTCCGCGAGCGCCAGGAACGTACGCTCCGCGGCGCCCGCATCATCGCCGAGCGGCTGCTCGCCGAAGACGTCGCGGCCGCGGGGGTCTCGGTCGTCAGTGGGGGCACGGACGTCCACCTTGTGCTGGTCGACCTGCGCGACTCCGAGCTCAACGGCCAAGACGGCGAGGACCGGCTCCATCGCATCGGTATCACGGTCAACCGCAATGCCGTCCCGTTCGACCCGCGTCCGCCGATGGTCTCCTCCGGTCTGCGGATCGGCACGCCCGCTCTGGCCACGCGCGGGTTCGGCGACTCCGACTTCAGCGAGGTGGCCGACATCATCGCGGCAGCGCTGAAGGACGACTTCACCGACGAGACGGCGGATGCGCTGCGCAGCCGAGTCACCGTGCTCGCCGAGAAGCATCCGCTCTACCCGCATCTCCTCGATTCGAACGGAGCCGAGTGATGGCAGACCTGCTGCCCGAGCACCCCGACTTCCTCTGGCGCAACCCGGAGCCCAAGTCCTCCTACGACGTCGTCATCATCGGTGGCGGTGGTCACGGCCTGGCGACGGCGTACTACCTGGCGAAGAACCACGGCATCACGAACGTCGCCGTTCTCGAGCGGGGTTGGCTCGCCGGCGGCAACATGGCGCGGAACACGACGATCATCCGGTCCAACTACCTGTGGGACGAGTCCGCGGCGATCTACGAGCACTCCCTCAAGCAGTGGGAGGTGCTCCCGGACGAGCTCGACTACGACTTCCTGTTCAGCCAGCGTGGCGTGCTCAACCTCGCCCACACGCTGCAGGACGTACGCGACTCGGTGCGGCGTTGCGAGGCCAACCGTCTCAACGGGATCGACGCCGAGTGGCTCGACGCCGACCAGGTGAAGGAGGTCTGCCCGATCATCAACACCAGCGACAACATCCGCTACCCGGTCCTCGGCGCGACCTACCAGCCACGCGCGGGCATCGCGAAGCACGATCACGTCGCCTGGGCGTTCGCGCGCAAGGCCGACGAGCTCGGCGTCGACCTCATCCAGGACTGCGAGGTGACCGGTTTCGTCAAGGACGGCAACCGGGTGGTCGGCGTGCAGACGAGCCGCGGCACGATCGCGGCCGGCAAGGTCGCGCTGTGCGCGGCAGGGCACTCCAGCGTCCTCGCCGAGATGGCCGGTTTCGACCTGCCGATCCAGTCGCACCCGCTCCAAGCGCTCGTCTCGGAGCTCCACCAGCCCGTCCACCCCACAGTGGTGATGTCGAACCACGTCCACGTCTATGTCTCCCAGGCCCACAAGGGCGAGCTGGTCATGGGTGCTGGGGTCGATGCGTACAACGGCTATGGCCAGCGTGGTGGATTCCACGTGGTCGAGGAGCAGATGGCGGCGGCCGTCGAGCTGTTCCCGATCTTCGCCCGCGCGCATCTGCTCAGGACCTGGGGTGGGATCGTCGACGTCACGCCGGACGCCTCACCGGTCGTGAGCAAGACGCCGATCGACCAGCTCTACGTCAACTGTGGCTGGGGGACCGGCGGCTTCAAGGGCACCCCCGGAGCGGGCTGGACGATGGCGCACACGATCGCCCACGACGAGCCACACGAGTACAACGCACCGTTCGCGCTCGAGCGATTCAGCACCGGTGCCCTCATCGACGAGCACGGCGCAGCAGCCGTGGCCCACTGAAAGGAGCGGACGATGATTCTCATCAGCTGTCCCAACTGCGGGCCTCGTGACGAGACCGAGTTCCACTACGGCGGTCAGGCCCACGTCCCCTACCCGGAGGACCCGAACACCCTCAGCGACGAGGAGTGGGGTCGCTACCTGTTCTACCGCGAGAACACCAAGGGCATCTTCGCCGAGCGCTGGGTCCACAGCGCCGGCTGCCGCAAGTGGTTCAACGCCCTACGCGACACCGTCACCTACCGCATCGCCGCCGTCTACGGGGCCGGCGAGCGACGTCCCACCCTGGATGGAGGCCCACAGTGAGCACGACGTCGCACCGCCTCGAAGACGGCGGCCGAATCGACCGATCCACCCGACTCGCGTTCAGCGTCGACGGCCAGGAGTACGCCGGTCACGCCGGTGACACCCTTGCCTCCGCGCTGATCGCCAACGGCGTGCTCGAGTGCGGGCTGTCGCTGTACCGGCAGCGCCCGCGTGGAGTCCTCGCCGCAGGACTCGAGGAGTCCAACGCGCTGGTGAAGCTGCGGCGCCCGGGCGACTCGGTCACCGAGTCGATGCTCCCCGCCACGGCCGTCGAGCTCGTCGACGGGCTCGAGGCCGACTACCTCAGCGGCCTCGGCGAACTCGACCCCGCCGACGACACCGCGATCTATGACAAGAAGTACGTCCATACCGACGTGCTCATCGTCGGTGCCGGACCGACCGGGCTCGCCGCGGCCAGCACCGCCGCCGCCTCCGGCGCCCGCGTGATCCTCATCGACGACCAGCCCGAGCTCGGGGGGTCCCTCCTCTCCGCCCGCGACCTCAGCATCGACGGTGTGGACACCGACACCTGGCTCCGCGGCGTCACCGAGGAGCTCGCGGCCGCGCCCGAGGTCACGGTCCTCAGCCGGACCAACGCCTTCGGCAGCTACGACGCCAACTACGTGATCGCGCTAGAGAGCCGGCTGGACCACCTGGAGGCCTCTGCCAAGGAGGCACTGACCGGGCTGTCGCGACAGCGCCTCTGGCACATCCGGGCACAGCAGGTCATCATCGCCACCGGCGCGCACGAGCGTCCCCTCGTGTTCGGCAACAACGACCGCCCCGGCGTCATGCTCGCCTCCGCCGTCCGCACCTACCTCAACAGGTACGGCGTCGCGGCAGGCGAAAGGGTCCTGCTCGCCACCACGAACGACAGCGCCTACGAGGTCGCCGCCGATCTGGCCGGCGTAGGAGTGACCGTGGCGGCCGTCGTCGATGCTCGCCCCGAGCAGTCGGAGGCAGCACGCCGCGCCGAAGCCGCCGGCATCGAGGTCATCCTCGGCTCCGCCGTCCTCGACACCGACGGCGACCCGAGGGTCACCGCCGCCACGGTGTCAGCCATCGATGCCAACGGCGTCGCGGTCGGAGAACGGCGCGACATCGCCTGCGACGTCGTCGCCGTCGCCGGTGGGTGGAGCCCTGTGGTCCACCTGCACAGCCAGCGGCAGGGCAAGGTCCGTTGGGACGAGGACCTCGCGGGGTTCGTCCCCGACGGCGACGTCGCCGATCAGCAGATCGTGGGATCGGCACGAGGCAGCTACACCCTCGAGGCATGCCTCGCCGAGGGCCGGTACGCCGGTTCGACGGCCCTGCTCGCCGCCGGTCTCATCAGCGCGGCCGAGGCCCCGACGGAGCCGCTTCCTGCGGCGACGGGTGACGGCACGACCCGCGCTCTGTGGCTCGCCGTCGAGGACGGGGTGCCGCTCGACGATCTGGTCGACCACTTCGTCGACTTCCAGCGCGACCAGACGGTGCACGACGTTCTGCGTGCGACCGGGGCCGGCATGCGCAGCGTCGAGCACATCAAGCGCTACACCTCTATCAGCACCGCCAACGACCAGGGCAAGACCTCCGGCGTGAACGCGATCGGAGTCATCGCGGCGGCCCTCAACGACGGTCGCAGCCCCGGGGAGATCGGCACGACCACGTACCGTGCGCCGTACGCTCCGGTCCCGTTCGTCGCGCTCGCCGGCCGCGAGCGCGGTGACCTCTTCGACCCGGCCCGGCTGACCTCGATCCACCCCTGGCACGTCGCGCAGGGTGCCGAGATGGAGATCGTGGGCCAGTGGCTGCGGCCGTGGTACTACCCGCAGGACGGCGAGTCGCTGGACGAGGCCGTGCTCCGCGAGTGTGCCGCGGTCCGTGAGTCCGTGGGCATGATGGACGCGACCACCCTGGGCAAGATCGAGGTGTGGGGGAGTGAGGCCGGTGAGTTCCTCAACCGGATCTACACCAACGCCTTCAAGAAGCTCGCTCCTGGCTCCGCGCGCTACGGAGTCATGTGCACGCCGGACGGGATGATCTTCGACGACGGCGTAACGCTCCGCATCGACGAGGGCCGCTACTTCATGACGACGACCACCGGCGGCGCCGCGAAGGTCCTCGACTGGCTCGAGGAGTGGCATCAGACCGAGTGGCCGACCCTGGATGTCAGCTTCACCTCGGTGACCGAGCAGTGGGCCACCGTCGCCGTCGTCGGCCCGAAGTCCCGCCAGGTGATCGCCAATATCGCTCCCGACCTCGACGTCAGCAACGAGGCGTTCCCGTTCATGACGTTCCGCGAGACGACGCTCGCCTCGGGCATCCCGGCTCGGGTGTGCCGGATCTCGTTCTCCGGAGAGCTCGCCTTCGAGGTCAACGTCGAGACCTGGTTCGGTCAGCGGGTGTGGGAGGAGATCCACGCCGCCGGCCAGGAATGGTCGATCACCCCGTACGGCACCGAGACCATGCACGTTCTCCGTGCCGAGAAGGGCTACCCGATCGTCGGCCAGGACACCGACGGCACGGTCACGCCCCAGGACGCCGGCATGGAGTGGATCGTCTCCAAGGCGAAGGACTTCGTCGGGAAGCGGTCCTACAGCCGGGCCGACACCGCACGTACGGACCGGAAGCACCTCGTCTCGGTGCTTCCCGTCGACACCAGCTTCAGGCTGCCCGAGGGCGCCCAGCTGGTCGAGTCCGGTACGCCGATCACCCCTGCTGAAGGTCCGGTGCCGATGCTCGGGCACGTGACCTCGAGCTACCACAGTGCCGCGCTCGGGCGCTCGTTCGCCCTGGCACTCATCAAGGATGGCCGCAACCGCATCGGCCAGACCCTCGTCGCGCCGGTCGGCGACCGACTGGTCGACGTCGTTGTCGCTGAAACCGTCCTCTACGACCCGGAAGGAAGCCGCCGCGATGGTTGAGACCACGATCGAGCCGCTCGACAAGACGATCTCCGATCTGCGCGTCAGCCCAGCCCAACACCTTCACGGCGCCTTCGTCGACGCCGGCGTATCGGGATCCCGTGGCGTGCGGGTGCGCGAGGAGCAGTTCCTCACCATGGTGGGTCTGCGGGTGCAAGTCGACTCGCCCGACCGGGCGCGCCTGGCCCAGATCCTCGGCACCGAGCTCCCCGGACGATGCGGCGAGGTCGCCACCGGCCACGACGTCGTCATCCTGTGGCTCTCGCCCGACGAGTACCTGGTCATCTCGCAGAGCGTGGCCGGGTCCACCCTGGTGTCCTACCTCCGCGCAGGCGTATCGGGAGGCGGTGCCGCGGTCGTCGACCTGTCGGCCAACCGCACCACCTTCCGGCTCGAGGGGGCTTCCGCGCAGGCGGTCCTCGAGAAGGGCTGTCCGCTCGACCTCCACCCGAGGGCCTTCACGAAGGGCACGGCGGTCGCCACCAGCATCGGACGTGTCCCGGTGATCCTCTGGAAGGTCGACACCGAGTCCTACCGGATCCTTCCGCGCGCCTCGTACGCCGACTACCTGGGCCGTTGGCTGATCGACGCCATGGCCGAGTTCAAGATCTTGGGATCCGGCTGATGGCGCTGAGCGTGTTCGACATGTTCTCGGTCGGCATCGGGCCGTCGTCCTCCCATACGGTCGGCCCGATGCGGGCGGCGGTGCAGTTCACCGAGGCTCTGAAGGCGGCTTCGCTGCTCGACGCCGTCGCCCGGGTCGAGGTGGAGCTGTTCGGTTCCCTCGGCGCCACCGGGCATGGACACGGCTCCGACAAGGCGGTCATCCTCGGACTCGAGGGCAACCGGCCCGAGACCGTCGACACGGACAACGCCGACGCCCGTGTGGCCGAGGTCCGTGCCGCTCGACGCCTGCGGCTCTCCGGAGCCCGGGACATCGAGTTCGACGCCGACGACGTGGTCATGCACCGCACCAAGACCCTCCCCGCGCACCCGAACGGGATGATCTTCCGCGCGTTCGACCCCACCAGGAAGATGCTCCTGGAGAGCACCTACTACTCGGTCGGCGGCGGTTTCGTCGTGGACGAGGCCGCGGCCGGCGCCGACCGGATCGTCGAGGACTCGACCCCGATCCCGTACCCGTTCACCACCGGAGCGGAGCTGCTCGCGGTCTGCGCGGAGTCGGGCAAACGGATCAGCGACATCATGATGGCCAACGAGCTGGCCTGGCGTACCGAGGAGGAGGTACGCGCCGAGCTGCTGCACATCTGGTCGGTCATGCAGGAATGCGTGCACACCGGATGCACTCGCACCGAACCCACGCTGCCCGGTGGGTTGAAGGTGCCGCGACGTGCCCCTGGTCTCTACACCCATCTCCAGGGCTCCACGGACGAGACGGACCCGCTCAGGGCGATGGACTGGGTCAACCTCTTCGCCCTCGCCGTCAACGAGGAGAACGCGTCGGGCGGACGGATCGTGACCGCTCCGACCAACGGCGCGGCGGGCATCGTCCCGGCCGTCCTCCACTACTACGAGAAGTTCGCGCCCAACGCGGACGAGGACGGGATCGTGCGGTTTCTCCTCGCCGCCGCCGCGGTCGGGATCCTGTTCAAGATCAACGCGTCGATCTCCGGCGCCGAGGTCGGCTGTCAGGGCGAAGTCGGCTCGGCCTGCGCCATGGCTGCCGGAGCCCTGTGCGAAGTACTCGGAGGAACCCCGGAGCAGGTGGAGAACGCGGCCGAGATCGGCATCGAGCACAACCTCGGGCTCACCTGCGACCCCGTCGGCGGCCTGGTGCAGATTCCCTGCATCGAGCGCAACGCCATCGCCAGCAACAAGGCCATCAACGCCGCCCGCATCGCCGCCCGCGGCGACGGCAGCCACCGTGTCTCTCTCGATGCCGCGATCAAGACCATGCGCGAGACCGGGGCCGACATGAAGATCAAGTACAAGGAGACCTCCCGCGGAGGCCTCGCCGTCAACGTCATCGAATGCTGACGTCACGGGTCTCGCGAGAAGGAGAAGTGCATGACCACCGCAGCAAAGATCGACGGCAAGCGCGTCGCTGCTGACCTGAAGGCCGGGCTCGCCGAGCGGGTGAAGACACTGCACGAGGCCGGGATCGACCCCGGCCTCGGCACCATCCTCGTCGGTGACGACCCAGGCTCCCGTTCGTACGTCGCGGGCAAGCACCGCGACTGCGCGGAGGTGGGCATCGCCTCGATCCGGATCGAGCTCCCGGCCAGCGCATCGCAGGCCGAGATCGAGACCGCGGTGCAACGGCTCAACGAGGATCCGACCTGCACCGGGTTCATCGTCCAGCTGCCCCTGCCGCCCCACGTCGACACCCACCGGGTCCTGGAGCTCATCGACCCGGACAAGGATGCTGACGGGCTCCACCCCACGAACCTCGGCAAGCTGGTGCTCGGCACCCCCGCCCCGCTGCCGTGCACGCCGCGCGGGATCATCGAGCTCCTCAGGCAGCACGACGTGCCGATCACCGGCCAGCGGTTCTGCATCATCGGCTGCGGGCTGACCGTCGGCAGGCCCCTCGGGCTCATGCTCACCCGCCCCACCGAGCACGCCACCGTCACGCTGTGCAACATCGAGACCCGTGACGTCGCCGCCCACGCCCGGGCCTCGGACGTCATCGTCGCGGCGGCAGGTGTCGCCCACCTGGTCAAGCCCGACTGGGTCAGCCCCGGCGCCACCGTTCTGTCCGTCGGGATCACTCGCACCATCGAAGGCATCCTGGGCGACGTCGACCCGAACGTGGACGTCGTCGCGGGCAAGATGAGCGGTGCCACCGGCGGGGTCGGACCCATGACCCGTGCCATGCTGCTGACCAACATCGTCGAGATCGCCGAACAGCATCTGGCTGCCAGGGAGGCGATCGCCGGGGCGCTGACATGAGCGTCACGCAGCTGCTCACCGAGGCAGATCTGCGTTGTCAGGTGATGGGCATCATCAACGTCACCCCCGACTCGTTCTCCGACGGCGGCCGGTTCCTCGACGTCGACGCAGCCGTACGCAGAGGCCTCGAGCTCATGCGCGACGGTGCCGATCTCCTCGACATCGGCGGCGAGTCCACCCGGCCCGGTGCCCAGCGGGTCAGCGCGGCCGAGGAGATCGCCCGCGTGATCCCGGTAGTCGAAGCCCTGGCCCGGGAGGGGTTGCCGGTCTCGGTCGACACCATGCGCGCCTCGGTCGCCCGGCGAGCCGTCGAGGCTGGTGCCGTCATCGTGAACGACGTCTCCGGCGGGCTCGCCGATCCCAGGATGCTGCCGTTCCTCGCCGAGGCGGACGTCACCTGCGTCCTCATGCACTGGCGCGCCCACTCCACGCGGATGGACGACTTCTGCTACTACGACTCGGTCGTCGACGACGTGTGCGCCGAGCTTCGAGGCCGTGTCGAGTCGGCACTCGACGCTGGCGTACGTCCCGAGCGCATCATCCTCGACCCCGGCCTGGGGTTCGCGAAGAACAGCGCCCAGTCCTGGGACCTGCTCTCGGCCCTCCCGAGGCTGCAAGGTCTCGGCTTCCCCGTCCTCGTCGGGGCCTCCCGCAAGCGGTTCCTCGCCGAGGCGGCGACGTACGGACGGCGTGACCCGGACGTCGCCGCCGACCGGGACGAGGCGTCGGACGCCGTGGCGGCCGTCGCTGCCGTGGGAGGCGCCTGGGGAGTGCGCGTGCACTCGGTCTCCGGTGCCGCTGCCGCCTCCAGGGTGGCCGCGCGCCTGCGTGGATCCACAGCCGCAGCCGACATGGTCGGAGCCCGGGCAGGGCAGCGATGAGCCGGCGCTCGGCCGCCGCGACCGTACGGAGACTGCTGCTCGACGCACGTTTCGAGGTCCTGCCCACCGCCACGATCGAGAACGTCGTCACCACCTCCCTCCCCGCCGGCCGCACCGTCACCGTGACCGCCTCCCCGGCCAAGGGCCTGGAGCGAACCGTGGACCTCTCCATCCGCCTCGCCGGACACGGGTACGACGTCGTGCCGCACCTTGCCGCGCGCATGGTCTCGAGCCGGGCTGAGCTCGCCGACATCACCGGTCGCCTGAAGGCTGCCGGCATCGAGAAGGTCTTCGTGCCCGCCGGAGATGCGGAGCGACCCGGGGTCTTCCCCAGCGCGCTCGAGCTCCTCGAGGCCCTCGTCGATCTCGGCGACCCGTTCCGCCACGTCGGCGTAGCCGGCTACCCGGAGGACCACCCGACGATCATCCACGACCGCCTGGTCCAGGCGATGTGGGACAAACGCCACCACGCCACCCAGATCGTCAGCAACCTCACCTTCGACGACAGAGCACTCACGGACTGGGTACGTCGCGTGCGCGCCCGAGGCGTCAGGACGCCGATCATCGTCGGGCTGCCCGGTCCGGTCGAGCGCACCAAGCTCCTCACCATGGCGACCAAGATCGGCGTGGGGGAGTCGACGCGGTTCCTCGCCAAGAACAAGGGCATGTTCGCGCGCATCGCCGCGCCCGGTGGCTACTCGCCCGAGCGGTTCCTCACCCGTGCGGCGCCGGAGCTGGACAAGCCCGAGGCCGCGATCGCCGGTCTGCATCTGTTCACGTTCAACCAGGTCGCCGAAACCGAGGCCTGGCGCCGTGACCTGCTGGCACGCCTCGGCGGAGGACCTCAGTGACCGGCACCGGCCTCGACCTCGACATCACCGAGGTGGAACACCGACTCCTCGCCCGCTGGCCCGAGACCAGGATCGCGCCCTCTCTCGAGCGCATCCGGGCGGTGATGGAAGCGCTCGGCCAGCCACAACGCGACTACCGCTCGATCCACATCACCGGCACGAACGGCAAGACGAGCACCGCGCGGATGGTGGAGGCGATCCTGCTCGAGCTGGGCACTACGGTCGGCAGGTTCACCAGTCCCCATCTCACCGACATCCGGGAACGGATCAGCATCGGTGGCCGGCCGATCTCGCGCGACGGGTTCGTCCGGGCCTACCGGAACGTCCTGCCTGCGGCCGAGGCAGTGGACCGCGAGAGTCCCACTCCGCTGTCGTTCTTCGAGATGACTGTCGCCATGGCCTACCAGGCCTTCTCGACCGCGGCCGTCGACGTCGCGGCGGTGGAGGTCGGCATGGGCGGCATGTGGGATGCGACCAACGTCATCGACGCCCCGGTTGCCGCGATCCTCCCCATCGGCCTCGACCATGTCGATCACCTGGGGCCGACGAGGCTCGACATCGCGGCCGAGAAGGCCGGGATCATCAAGCCGGGTTCGCTGAGCGTCACGGCTCGGCAGACCCCAGACGTCGAGCAGCTCCTCCGAGCCCATGCCGACGCGCATCTCGCGCGGCTCATGGTCGAAGGCCGTCACTTCCGCCTGAGCGGCAGACGCGCGTTCGGCGATGGTCAGATCATCTCGGTCAACGGCCTCGCGGGTCACTATCCCGAGGTCCCGCTGTCGCTTCACGGCCGCCACCAGGCGCACAACGCGGTGCTCGCCATCGCGAGCGTCGAAGCCCTCCTGGAAGACGTGATCCCGCTCGACGCACTGCGACGGGCGCTCGGCTCGGCCCGCTCGCCCGGGCGGCTGGAGGTGCTGCCCGGCACGCCCGCGGTGATCCTCGACGCAGCCCACAACCCCGACGGTGCCCGGGCCCTGGCCAGCGGCCTGTCCGATCTGGGCCGTCGGCCGACGGTCGCCGTGGTCGCTGCGATGGGCGACAAGGACCTCACCGGCATGCTCGAGGAGCTCGAGCCCGTGGTGTCGACGATGATCTGCACCCGGAACAGCAGCCCGAGGTCGCTGTCGTCCCGCGACACCGCCGCTGCGGCGCGCGGGGTCCTCGGGGCGGATCGGGTCGTGGAGATCGACGACCTCGCCGACGCCCTCCTCGAGGCCACCAGAGCGGCCTCGGCCATCTCCGAAGAGGGCGGAGGTCCGGCTCAGGTGCTGGTCACGGGCTCTGTCGTCACCGTGGGGGAAGCGCGCCGCCTGTTGGGTATGTGAGACGGTCCCGCCCCTGGCTGATGTGGCCAGGGGCGGGACTCTCTGGAAGCCCGGTTACGTCAGTTCACCATGCCGTGCGGGTCGATGACGTACTTGGTGGCCGCGCCCTGGTCGAACGCGGCGTAGCTCTCCGGAGCCTCGTCGAGGCTGATGGCCTTCGCATTGACGGCGTCGGCGATGTGGGCCTTGTCGGCGAGGATCAGGTTCATCAGCTGGCGGTTGTACTGCTTGACCGGGCACTGGCCGGTCACGAACGTGTGCGACTTCGCCCAGCCCAGGCCGAGCCGGACGCCGATCTGCCCCTGCTTGGCGGCATCGTCGACCGCACCCGGGTCACCGGTCACGTACAGGCCGGGGATGCCGAGGGAGGCGCCTGCGCGGGAGACCTCCATGATGTCGTTGAGGACGGTGGCGGGCTGCTCGGCGGCGTCGCGCCCGTGGCCGCGGGCCTCGAAGCCGACCGCGTCGACGGCCGCATCGACCACCGGCTCGCCGACGATGTCCGCGATGATGTCCGCAAGGGCGTCACCGGAGGACAGGTCCGCGGTCGCGCAGCCGAAGCTGGCGGCCTGCTTGAGCCGGTCCGCGTTCATGTCGCCCACGATGACGGTGGCCGCGCCGAGCAGCTGCGCCGAGTACGCCGCGGCGAGCCCGACCGGGCCTGCGCCGGCCACGTACACGGTCGACCCGGTGGTGACGCCGGCGGTGTAGGCGCCGTGGTACCCGGTCGGGAAGATGTCGGAGAGCATCGTCAGATCGAGGATCTTCTCCAGGGCCTGGTCCCGGTCGGGGAACTTAAGCAGGTTGAAGTCGGCGAACGGGACCATGACGTACTCCGCCTGGCCACCGATCCAGCCGCCCATGTCCACATAGCCGTACGCCGCGCCCGCCCGTGCCGGGTTCACGTTGAGGCAGATGCCGGTCTTGCCCTCGTTGCACATGCGACAGCGCCCGCAGGCGATGTTGAACGGTACCGAGCAGATGTCGCCCACCTCGTGGAAGAGGACGTCTTCGCCGATCTCGACGATCTCGCCGGTGATTTCGTGGCCGAGCGTCTGACCCACCGGCGCGGTCGTCCGGCCGCGCACCATGTGCTGGTCGCTGCCGCAGATGTTCGTGGTCACGAGCTTGAGGATCACCGCGTGCGGCGCCGCACGCTTGATGCCCAGGCCGCTGACGACATCCTGGGGGAGTTCCAGCTTCGGGTACTCGATGGACTCGACGGCCACCTCGCCCGGCCCCTTGTAGACGACGACTCTGTTGTCTGCCATGGCGTCTCTTCTTCCTGCCCCCGGATGGGGGCGTCCGGCGTAGTCAGGTTGCAGGGATGTTTCTCATAGCGAAACAAGAGCGCTATATGAAACAAACTAGACCGTCGACGCCGCCGGCATCAAGACCCTGTTTCGACCGATTTCAGGGCGCGTACGGGGGTGTCTGCTCGCTCGTGCCGCAGCTACCCGGCAGTAGGGGCGAAGAGGAGGATCTGACAAGGAGGCATACTGTTTCAGCATGAGCAACACGAGCGAAACACGGAGCACGACCGTTCACTCAGTGGATCGAGCCATCTCCATCCTCCAGGTGCTCGCCCGTCGGGGGGCTGTCGGAGTCACGCCGATCTCCGAGGAACTGGGGGTGCACAAGTCCACGGTCTTCCGTTTGCTGGCCACCCTCGAGGCGCGCGGTCTGGTGGAGCAGAACGCGAGTCGGGGCCACTATCAGCTCGGCTATGGAGTCATCCAGCTGGCCGCCGGCGCGACCCGCAAGCACGACATCTCGGTCACGAGTCGCCCGATCTGTATGGCGCTGGCCGACGCCGTCGGCGAGACGGTCAACATCGTCATCAACGACGGCGAGGAGGCCATCACGATCGACCAGGTGATCGGGAGTGCTGAGATCACGTCGGTGAACTGGGTCGGGCAGCGGAGCCCCCTGCACACCACCGCGTCCGGCAAGGTCTTCCTGGCGACCATGTCGCCGGAGGATCGTCGGGAGATTCTTGAGGGCGGGCTGGAGCGCTATACCGAGGAGACCGTGATTGATCCGGCCAAGCTCGAGGAGCAGCTCGCCGAGGTCAGGAAGCTGGGCTACGCCTACTCGGTCGACGAGCACGAGATCGGTCTCGCCGGGCTGGCTGCGCCGATCCGTTCCTTGGGTGGCGGGGTCATCGCCGCGGTGGTGGCCTCGGGCCCGTCGTTCCGGATCACGTCCGAGAAGGTGCCCGAGCTGGCCGAGCATGTGCTTGCCGCCGCCGCGGCCATCTCCGAGCGGAACGGCTTCCCCAAGGCTGAGTGATCCGCGCCTGCCGAGGCGACGAATCGGCACCCTCGAAGTGGCCCGCATGCCTCGTGCATGCGGGCCACTTCGCGTACGTCGTAAAGCCCGCGTAAATCCTGCGGACGAATCCAGATCGACCCGTTGACAGCGTCTTCTTTGGCGCGGCAGAATCGTTTCACGCTACGCAGTAGTTGTGCAGAGTGAAACAACCGCCGTCTGGCGGACCGCCGTATCTGAACCCGGAATCTGCCCGGTTTGAGCGTGGGAGACATCAACGTGACGCGTATGAGCATCGAAACGACGCCGGTGGAACTGGCGTCCCTGGCGGACAGGCGAGCATCCGGCTACAGCCTGGAGGCGCCCTTCTACACCAGCTCGGACGTCTACGAGCAGGACCTCGACGTCATCTTCGGCCAGCACTGGATCTTCGCTGTCGCCGAGGCCGAGATTCCGGACCCCGGTGACTACGTCACGGTCGATCTGGGCGCTCACTCCGTGATCGTCGTTCGCGACGATGACGAGAACGTTCGTGCGTTCCGGAACATCTGCCGGCACCGCGGGTCGCGACTGCTCGAGTCGGGCTGTGGCTCGATCGGCAACATCGTGTGCCCCTACCACCAGTGGACCTACCGGGTCGACGGCAGCCTCATCTTCGCGGAATCCCAGACGCCCACCTTCGAGTACGACAAGTTCGGGCTCAAGCCGGTGAACGTGCGTGCGGTCGGCGGGCTGGTCTTCCTCTGCCTGGCCGACGAGCCGCCGGCCGACTTCGACGAGGTCAGCGAGTTCATCGAGCCCTACCTGAAGCCGTACTCGCTCGCCACGGCGAAGGTCGCCCACCAGACCGACATCGTGGAGGAGGGCAACTGGAAGCTGGTGATGGAGAACAACCGCGAGTGTCACCACTGCGACGCCTCCCACCCCGAGCTGGTGACGGCGTACTTCCCGATCAGCCGCTACGAGGCCGAGGACGTGCCGCCGCGCATGCAGGCGACCTTCGAGCGCTACCAGGAGGCGCAGGCCGAGCTCGAGAAGGCCTGTGCGGCCATCGGATTCCCCGTCGGGGAGCGCTGCGAGCTCGAGGGCCGTACGACGGCGTTCCAGATCTCTCATCTGCCGCTCGACGGCGCCGGCGCCTCGTTCGGCCCCGACGGCCAGCAGCTGTGCGCGAAGCTGATGGGGTCCATCGAGGACCCGAGGTTCGGGGACCTGTCGCTCCACATGCAGCCCAACTCGTGGTTCCACTTCCTCGGTGACCACGCCGTGGTCTTCTCGGTGATCCCGCTCGCGGTCGACCGGACGCTGGTCCGGACGACCTGGCTGGTGAACCCGGAGGCCGTCGAAGGGGTCGACTACTCGGTCGAGTCGCTCACGTCCGTCTGGCGGGCCACCAATGACCAGGACCGCGTCCTGGTCGAGGGCACGCAGCGAGGAGTGGCGGACCCGGGCTACGTTCCCGGTCCCTACTCCACTGTCGAGGGTGAAGTCGATGCCTTCGTCACCTGGTACGTCCAACGCGTCCAAGCCAACGCCTAGCCGGAGTGGGAGCAGACATGACCATCATGGAGACCGACGTCCCCGAGGTGTCGGAGCCGAACTCGTTCGGCCTGCAGAACGGCCGCCCGGCGGCCCTCCGCAGCAAGCGGATGCTGGAGCCCTGCTGGGCCGAGAGTGACGTGATGGACCTGGTGTGCAGCCAGGTTCTCGCCGTCACCCATGATGTGAAGACGTTCGTCTTCACCACCCCGGACCGGCGCGCCTTCGACTTCGAGGCGGGCCAGTTCATCACCATCCGGGTCGAGATCGACGGCGAGATGATGACCCGCTGCTACACGATCGCCTCACCGCCGACCAGGCCCGACCGGCTGGCCATCACAGTCAAGCGGGTCCCCGACGGCGTCGTGTCGAACTGGCTCCACGACAATCTCGAGCCTGGGGCATGGATCTCGATGCACGCGCCGGCGGGTGCTTTCGTCCTGCCGGAGGAGGACGCGCCGAAGTATCTGTTCCTCTCGGCCGGGAGCGGCATCACCCCGGTCCTTTCGATGACGCGGACGTTGTACGACCTCGGGTCCGAGGCGGACATCCTCTTCGTGCACAGTGCGCGTACGCCGGCTGACATCATCTATCGCGGCGAGCTCGAGGCGATGGCACGCCTCATGCCCAACCTGCGAGTCGTGGAGATCTGTGAGGGCGATGCCCCCACCGAGCGATGGATGGGACTGCAGGGACGCATCTCCAAGCCGGTGCTCGAGATCCTCGCCCCCGACCTCAACGAGCGTGAGACGTTCATCTGCGGTCCGGCCGGATACATGGCCGCGGCGAAGTCGCTGCTCGAAGAGCTCGACTACGACATGGAGAAGTATCACGAGGAGAGCTTCGACTTCGGCGCTCCCGAGATGCCTACCCCGTCGGCCGCGCCGCCGAGCGAGCAGGATGTCGAGGACGAGGCCGCCACGGGGTTCTCGGTCGAGTTCGCACGTAGTGGGCGGATGATCACGTGTGGCCCGGAGGAGACCCTCCTGGAGGCGGCGGTGGCCGCCGGCATGCGGCCCTTGGCCGCCTGCGGTCAGGGGATGTGCGGGACCTGCAAGGTGTCGATGCTCTCCGGGGAGGTCGACATGCAGCACAACGGCGGCATCCGGCCGAAGGAGATCGCCCAGCAGAAGGTCCTGATCTGCTGCTCCAAGCCCTTGGGCGACATCCGCCTGGACTGCTGAGGAGGCGTACGCAGCGGCGGTGGCTGTTCGGTCGTGGCCCGATCTGACAGCCAGCCGCGGTTCAGAGAACCTGACGGATTTCGCTCTCGAACCCGCTGATGTGCTCGAGGGTGAGCTTCTCGGCCCGATCCCCGTCACCGTCGGCCACGGCGTTGAGGAGCTGTGCCTGCTCGACGACGTGGAGGGCCAGGTCGGGGAGGCGATCGATCACCATCCACCAGATCCTGATGGCGAGGTTGTCGTACCTGATCAAGATGTCCTCGAGGTGGGCGTTGCCGCTCGATTGGTAGATCAGGCCATGGGCGGCCCTGTCGACGCGCATCAGGTCAACGCGATCTCCGTCGCCCAGCCTGCCTTCGCCGATCTGAGCCGCGAGCGCGCGCATCTGCTCACGTTGCGGCGCCGACGCGCGTTCCGCGGCGGCGCGCGACGCGAACGGTGCGAGCTGACGCCGGATCTCGGCGATCGCGCTGAGCTCGGTGGCGTCGATCGTCGTCGCGAAGGTGCCGCGGCGCGGGAAGGAGTGGACCAAGTGGTCGGCCTCGAGGCGTTTGATCGCCTCGCGGACAGGAGTGCGGCCCATACCGATGGCTTCGGCGATCTGCCCGTCGTTGATCGGCGCGCCCGGGCGGATGTCGAGCATCACCAGGCGTTCGCGGATGTATCGGTAGGCCTGCTCGGCGAGTGAGGTGGCAGGGGGATTGGCCGTTGCTGCCAGAATCTCGTCAACCGTCATTGAGTCCCTGCCCACTTGTCCGTTCCGGCTTGTTGATCAGATCTTCCTGTACGCGCTTTTTACAATCTTAGTCTGATACATCAGTCGCGAGGAAACGCCCCTCCGAACACCTGCAGGAGGCGCTCGGCCTTCCAGCCTGATTCGGCGTACTCGTCATCGGCGGTCGAGTGGACGGTGATTCCGCCTCCGGTGCCGAGCTGCCAGGTGCCGTTGCCGGCGGTGGTGAGGCTTCTGATCACGACGCCGAGATCCGCTTGGCCGTCAGGTGAGATCCATCCGAAGGCGCCGGAGTAGACCCCGCGTGGGGTCGTCTCGACGCGTTGGATGATCTCCATGGTCCGGCGCTTCGGTGCGCCGGTCATCGAGCCGGCGGGGAAGAGGGCGCGCAGTGCCTCGATGCCGGTCACGTCGTCTCGCAGCCGGCCGCGCACGGTCGTCACCAGCTGATGGACCGACGCGTAGGACTCGACCTCCATCAACGACGGGACGGAGACCGTTCCGGGATCGCACACCATCCCCAGATCGTTGCGGAGAAGGTCGACGATCATCAGGTTCTCGGCGCGGAATCTGGGGTTCGACGCAAGGTCTTCTCGGAGCGCTTCGTCCTCCTCGACGTCCTTCCCCCGGGGCGTGGTGCCCTTGATCGGCCGGGTCTCGATCATCCGGTGCCGGTCGATCCTCGCGTAGCGCTCGGGGGATGAGCTGAGGAGCCGGAAGTCGTGATGCTGGATGAAGCCGGCGTACGGGGCGGGGTTGAGCTCGCGAAGACGCAGGTACGCGACGGCCGGGTCGATGGTGTTCTGCACCTCGATCCGGTGCGTCAGATTCACCTCGTATGTGTTGCCGGCCAGCAGCTCCCGCTGCACCTCGTCGAAGGCCCGCGTGTAGGCGATCGGGGTGGTGTTCACGGACGACGCGGGATGAAATCGTGTGGTGGTGCGGGCGAGATGTGCGGGTGGCTGTCCGATGGGCGACGAGTGCCGGGTGCGCATCCAGATCGCGTCAGACATCGCGGGGTCGCCGGTGTGACTGATCCTGGCTGGCAGGTCCGGACGACATGCGTAGCCGAAGTAGCCGACCCAGATCTCGTTCTCGGGCGTGCGGGCGAGCTCGTCCCCGAGGACGGTGAAGATGTCCGTGCCGACCAGGCTGACATCTCCGCCGCGGTGCCGAAGCACCTCACCTCGCCCGGCGTCGTAGGTGAGGGAGATGTCGTCGTCGCGCAAGGCTCCCATGATCGACCGGGAGGTCGGACCGGGACCTGCTTCCAGCCAGAAGCAACGTGGATGGGTGCTCGCCATCTCGGCGAACCGCTCCTCGGCGCTCACGCCGTCGCCGAGAGGAAGTTGGTGATCAGAGCGGCTCCGTGCTCGCTCAGGATCGACTCGGGGTGGAACTGCACGCCGACGTGCGGCAGCGACCGATGGCGTACGGCCATCACCACCGGCTCGCCTGCGTGGCCGTCCGTCTCGGCGATGACCTGGAGCTCCGGCGGGATGCTCGTGGCGGCGAGGGAGTGATAGCGGACGGCGGAGAAGGAGGAGGGAACGCCGGTGAACAGCTGGTCGCCGCGGTGCCGGACTCGCGCGACATCGCCGTGTGCGGGTGGAAGCCTGTCGACCCGCCCGCCGTAGGTGGTGACGACGCCCTGCATGCCGAGACACACGCCCAGCACGGGAACCGTGCCTGCGCGGAGCACCTCGCCGCCGACGGCGAAGTCGCCAGGATTCGCCGGGTGCCCCGGTCCGGGGGAGAGGACGGCGTAGTCGAAGCCGAGCACGTAGTCAGCAGTCGTCGTGTCGTGCTGGACCACTGCCGGGAGTGCTCCCGTGACACCGGCGATCAGGTGGACGAGATTCCAGGTGTAGGAGTCGTAGTGGTCGACGACCACGACCCGCGGGGCAACGTCGTGCATGTGTGCCAGCTCTCTAAAATTCACACTAACGACAACTAGTATATCAGTGATAGCGTCAGCGTATGACGGATCGTTCGGGCCGGGTGCTGCGGCTGCTGAGTCCTCGGGGGTCCAGGGTGGCTGCCTCCGGGCAGGATGCGGCGCTGGCCGGGCTCGGCCTGTCCGTTCGTGAGACCGTGCCCGCCGTGGCTCCTGTGCCGGCAGTGCGCGCGGGAACGCTCGTCTTCACCTCGGGGCAGCTGCCGATCCGGGAGGGCGAGCTTCTCGCCACGGGCAGGGTAGGTGACGCTCTCGGCGTCGCCGACGGCCAGACCTGTGCGCAATGGTGCGTGCTCAATGCGCTCGCCGCGATCAAGTCGGAGATCGGTGATCTCGGGCAGGTGAAGCGGATCGTCAAGGTCGTGGTGTACGTCGCCTCCGGCACCCTCTTCGCGGAGCAGGCCCTGGTCGCCAATGGTGCCTCGGAGCTTCTCGGCCGGGTATTCGGCGACTCGGGGCGACATGCGCGCTCCGTGGTAGGGGTTTCGGCCCTGCCTCTGGATGCCCCGGTGGAGGTCGAGCTCGTCGTCGAGATCGACCCTTGCCTGGTGTGATGCATCACATATAAGGTAACTAGTATATCAGCGTCTGACCGCGTAGCGCCCCACTGTCGTGCCGCCACCCGGAGCCTCTCTGGCACCGACAGATGCTGCTCATCCCAAGAGCTCTTTGATCGGAGTGCGTCATGAGATCCTCTGCACGTAGCGGAGACCTGTCCCCGGTATCGCCGCGCCACAAATCCGTCGGCCAGAACGGAAGCCCGACCCATCCGGCCCTCGACTGTCCTCCTGAGGAGCCCGCCAAGGATGCCGGTGGTCTTGATCGCGTCGTCTTCGGCGTGACCGCGGTCATCGCGATCGGCTTCCTGGTCTGGGGATTCGTCAGCACGGAGTCGCTGGCTTCGGTCTCAGGAAAGTCGTTGTCCTGGGTGATGGCCAACCTGGGCTGGCTCTTCGTCACCGCGGCATCGACCTTCGTCGGCTTCGTACTGTGGCTCGCCTTCGGCAAGTTCGGGAACATCCCGCTCGGCAGGGACGGCGAGGAACCCGAGTTCCGTACGGTCTCGTGGATCACGATGATGTTCAGCGCCGGAATGGGGATCGGCCTGATCTTCTACGGCGTCAGCGAGCCGGTCAGCCACTTCGTCGCACCTCCGCCGGGCGCTGTCGGCGATGGTCAGTCCGAGAAGATCCAGACGGCCATGGCCACCACCCTCTTCCACTGGGGAATCCACCCATGGGCGATCTACGCCCTGGTGGGGCTGGCGATCGCCTACAGCGTCTTCCGAAAGGGCCGCGGTCTGCTCATCAGCTCCGTGTTCGAGCCCATTCTCGGGCGTCACGCCCATGGCGCCGGCGGCAAGGTCATCGACATGCTCGCGATCTTCGCGACGCTCTTCGGGTCGGCCGCGTCGCTCGGCCTGGGTGCGCTCCAGATCCGCAGTGGGCTCGAGATCGTCGGCGGGCTCGGCAAGACGGGCAACGGCGTCCTGGTCGCGATCATCGCCGTCCTCACGGTCGGGTTCGTCTTCTCCGCGGTCACAGGCGTCGCCAAGGGGATCCAGTGGCTCTCGAACATCAACATGGTGCTCGCCGTCGGGCTTGCCCTGTTCGTCTTCGTGGCCGGTCCCACCGTGTTCATCCTCAGCCTGGTCCCGACAACCGTCGGAAGCTACTTCCAAGAGGTTGCGATGATGTCGGCGCGAACCTCGGCCGAAGGGTCTGCGACCGCCACCTGGCTGTCGGGCTGGACGGTCTTCTACTGGGCCTGGTGGCTCTCGTGGACGCCCTTCGTCGGGATGTTCATCGCGCGGATCTCACGCGGCCGCACCATCCGCCAGTTCGTGACCGGTGTGCTCCTCGTCCCGTCGCTGGTCAGCCTGGCCTGGTTCGCGATCTTCGGCGGAGCGGCTCTCGACCTGCAGCTGGGTGGTGTGGACATCGCCGGCGCGGGTGGCGTCGAGACCCAGCTGTTCACGACCCTCGAGTCGTTCCCGTTCGCGACGGCGGCAAGCGTCGTGGTCATGATCCTGGTTGCGCTCTTCTTCGTCTCGGGAGCGGACGCCGCATCGATCGTCATGGCCACGCTCTCGGAGCGCGGATCCATCGAACCGGGGAGGCCGACGGTGATCTTCTGGGGTGTCGCCACGGGCGCGGTCGCTGCCGTGATGCTGCTGGTCGGCGGTTCCGACGCGCTGAGCGGCCTGCAGACCATCACCATCGTCGCGGCAGTCCCGTTCGTCGTCGTCATGGTCGGGCTGTGCGTATCGCTGGTGAAGGACCTTCGGGAGGACCCACTCGTGGTGCGTGCCCAGTACGCCTCCAAAGCCGTCGAGCAGGCCGTTGTCTACGGGGTCTCGGAGCACGGTGACGACTTCGTCATCCGGGTCTCCCGTGATCCCGATGCGCCCGCCGACGAATTGGCTGATGAGCCGGTCGATGACGAGGAGGCCGAGCTGCCCAGGTCGGCCAGCTAGCTCGAGTCGCGAAGGGAACGGGTGTGGTGAAGCGAGACGCGGACGGCGCGTACTCCGTGGAAGAGCCGGTGGAGGCACTCAGTGTCACCGAGCCGAAGACCTGGGCTGCCGGCGTGCCGGCGGTGCGGAAGGCGATCGAGTATTCGCTGACGCAGACATCGGTGCGGCGTACGGCGTTGACGCTGTTGAACCTCAACCAGGCCGACGGGATGGACTGCCCGGGGTGTGCGTGGCCCGAGCCGGGTCACCGGCACCGGAACGAGTACTGCGAGAACGGTGCGAAGCACATCGCCGACGAGGCGACGTCGCGCCGGGTGACGCGCGAGTTCTTCGCGCGTCACCCGGTCTCGGAGCTGGACGGGAAGTCGGACTACTGGCTCAACCAGCAGGGCCGGCTGACGGAACCGATGGTCAAGCGGCCAGGTGCGACGCACTACGAGCCGATCACCTGGGAGGACGCGTTCCACATCATCGCTCAGGAGCTCAACGGCCTGGACTCTCCCGACGAGGCGATGTTCTACGTCTCGGGCCGGCTCAACAACGAGGCCGCTTTCCTGCTCCAGCTCTTCGCCCGCGCGTACGGCACCAACAACCTGCCCGACTGCTCGAACATGTGTCATGAGTCGAGCGGCTCGGCGCTCAGCGAGACGCTGGGGATCGGCAAGGGCAGCGTCCAGCTCGACGACATCTACAACGCGGACCTCGTGTTCGTGGTCGGCCAGAACCCGGGCACGAATCATCCGCGGATGCTGTCTGCGCTGGAGGAGACCAAACAGCGGGGCGGCAGGGTCGTCGCGGTCAACACGCTGCCCGAGGCGGGACTGATGCGGTTCAAGAACCCGCAGAATGCCCGCGGAGTGGTGGGCCGGGGCACCCAGATCGCGGATCAGTTCCTCCAGATCCGCCCCGGCGGCGACCTCGCGCTGTTCCAGATGCTCAACCGCCGTCTGCTCGAGACGGACCGCGCCGAGGGTGGCGGCGTACTGGACTGGGAGTACATCGCGGAGTACACGACTGGGTTCTACGCCTTCGCCGAGCACGCCCGCACGATCACCTGGGAGGCGGCGCTCGAGGCCACCGGTCTGACCCGCGAGGAGATCGAGGCGGTCCACGAGCAGGTGCTGGCCAGTCGATCGGTCATCGTCTGCTGGGCGATGGGACTGACCCAGCACAAGCACGGCGTGCCGACGATCCGGGAGGTGGTCAACTTCCTGATGCTGCGGGGCAACATCGGCAAGCCCGGGGCAGGGGTGTGTCCGGTCCGCGGTCACTCCAACGTGCAGGGCGACCGGACGATGGGCATCTGGGAGAAGATGCCCGACTCCTTCCTCGACGCACTGGGTGCCGAGTTCAGGTTCGACCCACCGCGCAAGCACGGCTACGACTCGGTCGACGGCGTGCGAGCGATGAGAGACGGGAAGGCGAAGGTCTTCGTGGGCGTCGCCGGCAACTTCGTCAGGGCGATCTCGGACAGCGACGTCGCCGAGGCCGCACTGAGGAACTGTCGCTTGACGGTCCAGGTCTCCACCAAGCTGAACCGCTCGCACACGGTGGTCGGGGAGACCGCGCTGATCCTGCCCACGCTGGGTCGCAGCGACATCGACGTCCAGTCCAGTGGTGAGCAGTTCGTCACCGTCGAGGACTCGATGAGCTCCGTGCACGCCACCCGCGGCAAGCTCCAGCCCGCCTCGGAGCATCTCCTCAGCGAGGTCGCGATCATCTCGCGCCTGGCACAGGCCACGATCGGCGGCCGGTACGGCATCCGCTGGGCGGACTTCGAGGCGGACTACGGCCGGATCCGCGATCGGATCGCCCGAGTGGTGCCGGGGTTCGAGGACTTCAACGAGCGGATCAAGAATCCGACCGGCTTCGTTCTCCCGAACCCGGTCAACTCCGGTGTCTATCGCACGCCCAGCGGCAAGGCCGTCTTCACGCGCAACGACCTGACGTGGTTGCAGGCCCCGCCGGGTCATCTGATCCTGCAGACGCTGCGCTCGCACGATCAGTGGAACACCATCCCGTACGCCATGGACGACCGTTACCGCGGCATCCACAACGCCCGCCGCGTCGTGATGGTCAACCCGGTCGACATCGCCGAGCTGGGTCTGGCCGACGGTGACCGCGTCGACATCGTCGGGGTCTGGGAGGACGGTGTCGAGCGGCGCGCCCCTGGGTTCACGCTCGTCGCCTATCCGGCGAGCCGGGGTTCGGCGGCTGCGTACTATCCGGAGACCAACGTGCTCGTGCCGCTCGACAGCGTTGCCGAGGGCAGCAACACCCCGACCTCGAAGGGCGTCGTGGTGCGACTCGAGATCGCCGTATCGGCAGAGGGGGCGAACCGCCTGCGGTAGGAGGTGGGCGTGGTCGCGAATGCCGTGGCGAAGTTCTGCCGGAACGTCACGGCGCTGCTGAACCCGCAGGCCCCGGCGATGCGGGTGATCGGCCAGGTCGTGGTCTCGAGAAGACGGCGCGCTTCGTCGAGGCGGCGGGTCAGGACCCATCGCGCGGGCGTGGTCCCGGTGACCTCGGCGAAGCGGCGGGTGAAGTTGCGCCGGCTCATCCGGGCGCGGGCTGCCAGGTCATCGACGTGGAGTCGTTCGTCGAGGTGGGCGAGGGCCCAGTCGATCGTCGGTCCGAGGTCGCCCACGCCTCCTGACCCGGGCATCGGACGGTCGACGTACTGGGCCTGGTCGCCCTCGCGGTGGGGCGCGACCACGAGGTGGCGGGCCACGGTGGCTGCCGCGGTGGAGCCGAGGTGCGTGCGTACGATCGACAGGCAGGCGTCGATGGCCGATGCCGTGCCGGCTGAGGTGAGTACGTCACCGTGGTCCCGGTAGAGCGCCGCCGGAGTGACGGTGACGGCCGGGCGCCGGCGGGCCAGCTCGTCGACCGCGCCCCAGTGGGTGACGGCATCTCTTCCGTCGAGGACGCCGCTGTCGACCACGGGGAACGCACCGAGGCACAGGCCTGCGACTCGACTGCCCCGCGTCTGCGCGGCGCGGATCCTGCCGGTCAGGGCGGCACTGGCCGGCGGGAGGTCGCTCGGCCACGACGGCAGGACCACGAGATCCGCGTCCTCGACGACATCGGGGCCCGCGACGTCGTCGACTCGCAGCCCCTCGGCCGTTCGTACGCCGCGCCCGTCCTCGGTCCACACCACGGGATCCCATCCCTCGGCCAGGCCCAGGCGGCCGACCTCGCCGAAGACCATCAACGGTGCGGAGAGGTGAAACATGGTGATGCCGTCGAAGGCGTGTACGGCGATGCGCATCCTGGCCCGATCTCATCGTAAGTCGTCATTTGTGCCACTCACGATACCGCCGCGCAGCGGCCAGAGTGAAGGGGAAGGCCAATGCCACCGAACAGAGGAATCCAGCCATGACCACGCCCCGCCGCGCCCTGATCGTCGTCGACGTCCAGCAGGAGTACTTCGACGGAATCCTGCAGATCCAGTCACCAGACCGGGAGCAGGCGCTCGCCAACATCCTGGCCGCGCTCGACGTCGCCGATCGCGAGAACCTGCCCGTCGTCGTCGTCCAGCACGAGCTGCCCGAGGGTGCTCCGGTCTTCGCCACCGGTAGCCCCAGCTGGTCCCTGCACCCCGAGATCGAGCGGCGCGTCAAGCCCTCCTGGAAGCGCGTGACCAAGGACAAGAGCAGCGTCTTCGCCGGCACAGACGTCGCCGCGTGGCTGGCCGAGCAGGGCGTCGACACCGTCACCATCGTCGGCTTCATGACCAACAACTGCGACATCGCCACGGCGGTGGGCGCCGAGGAGCTCGGCCTGGCCGCCGAGATCCTCTCCGACGCGAGCGGTGCCATCCACCTGGCCAACGAGGCAGGCAAGGTCTCGGCCGACCAGTTGCACCAGACCCTGCTCGTCCTCCTGCACTCCAACTTCGCCGCAGTCGCCAGCACCGACGCTTGGAAGGCAGCGGTGACCGCTCAGACGCCGCTCCCCAAGAGTGACCTGGGCACCTCCGCCATGCAGGGCCGCGCCGCCTTCGCCGGCTGAGGACTCGGGCCGGTCAGAGGGAGACGTCAGCGAGCCAGGCCGCCACGGTTCGCGGCTGGATGCCGAGAAGCTTCTGGGCGCTGTTGTCGGAGGTGATGGAGTTTCCTTCTTGGGTGTTGAGCGCCTGGTAGAGGCCGACGACGGGGGCGCTGGCCTCAGGCCCGAAGAGCGGGGAGATCAGCTCGCCGAACGTCTCGGGTGTGATCGCCTCGTAGGCCATCTCTCGGCCGAGCTGTCCGGTGAAGGCTGCGGCCAGGTCGGGGCCGGTCAGGCCGGGGAGGGCGCCGACCGCGACGACGCCTGCGGTCGAGTGGTCGGTGAGCAGCCGGACCACGACGTCGGCGACGTCACGGTGCGAGATCCACGACGTCGCGAACGCGGCCGGGAGCGGATAGCGGAGCACGCCATCGAGCTTCGCGGGGCCGGAGACCACGGGCAGGAGCAGGTTCTCCAGGTAGAGGCGGGTGGCGACGACGGCGGTCGAGACGCCGGTGTCGCTCACCCGGCGGATGAGCGTCGCGATCGGGCTGTCGTCGGGGGCCTGCAGGGGAGAGCCTGGCTGGTCCACGATCTGGCCGCTGGTGGAGATCACCACGCGGGTCGGCCGTGCCTTGGCGACAGCGGTCGCGATCGCTTCTACGTACTGCAGGGACTGCTCGGGTGGCCCCATCGGGAGATGGACGAACACGCCGTCCGCGCCGGCGTACGCCTCGGCGAGGGAGCCGGCGTCGGCGAGGTCGACGGCAACCGAGGCGACGCCGTCCGGTAGGGCGTCCTGAGTGCGTACGGCGGCCACGGCCGGCTTCTCGGCGGCGAGCATTGCGGCGAGGACGGGGGAGCCCTGAGCGCCGGTGGCGCCGTGGATGATGTAGGTCATGGGCCTATTGGTGCATATAGTGCACCAGTTACGTCAACTGCACTATTGGGTTAGTGTGAAGAAATGTCAGAGATCGAGCTTCCAGAGCTTCCCGAGTGCGGAGTGTCGCGTTTCCTGATGCTCTTCGATGGTCCGTGGGCGACGCTCATCGTCCGGGAGCTCATGCACGGCCCGCACCGGTTCGGTGAGCTGCGAGCCGCCCTTCCCGGGATCAGCGCCCATACGCTGACCAATCGACTGCGTCTGTTCGAGGCTCGCGGGATCGTCACCCGCACCGCGTACGCAGAGATCCCGCCGCGGGTGGTCTATGAACTGACCCCGCTCGGCTGGCAGCTGCGCCCGGTGCTGGATGCGATGTACGACTGGGGAATCGCCGCGCCCGTCTCAGCTTTGGTGTCCATGCCGGACCAGCCTCCGGCGAATGGACGACCCCGCGCCTAGCTGGGCGGGCGATTCCTGCCGCGGGGGAATACCCATGCGGATCTAATGCTTCGCATCTGTGTAAGCATTAGATGCTGCCTGCCTCATTGGCGGCTCCCGAAGGGAAGAACACGATGAACCGATTCCTCCTGATCGATGCGACTTCAGGACGGCCCGCCGCATGACCGGGCATTACGCGCAGGTGGCTTTCACGCCCCTCGTGACCAGCCACCAAGCCGCCCACGGGAGTGCCGACGCGTACGCGCGGATGGCTGCCTCAGGGGATGGCTCCGATCGTCTCGGCGCCGATGAGGCGGACTTCATCCAGTCCCGGGACAGCTTCTTCATCGCGTCGGTCAGTGAGACCGGCTGGCCGTACGTCCAGCACCGTGGCGGGCCGCCGGGCTTCCTCCGCGTGCTCGATGAGCAGACACTGGGGTTCGCGGACTTCCGCGGGAACCGGCAGTACATCACTCGGGGCAACGTGGACCACGACGAGCGGGTCTCCCTCTTCCTCATGGACTACCTGCACCAGGCCAGGATGAAGATCTTCGGGCGAGCGCGCGTCGTCGAGCCTGAGGACGATGCTGCGTTGGTCGCGTCGCTCGTTCCTCCGGACTACCCGGCGAAGGTCGAACGCGCCGTGCTGATCGAGATCGAGGCGCTGGACTGGAACTGTCGCCAGCACATTCCGAAGCTGGTTCCGCTCGACGTGGTGAGGAACACGGTGGAGGAGCTGGCCGGGCAGGTCGCGCGGCTCGAGGCCGAGCTCGCCGAGGCGAGGGCGGGCAGCGCCGTCGGCGTGGAAGACTCCAGTCGTTCCTAGATGCCGGATGAGGAGGTTGTTGCGATGGACGACGTACCTGTCCTCTATCTGACGCAGCCGAAGGCGGTGCGTTTGATGAACACCGTCTGGGCCGATCGGGCAACCGTCCATGACTCGCTCGAGACGCTCGCTCACCTACAACGGTGGGCGGAGCGGGCAGGCGTCGGCGACGGTGAGGTCGACGAGTCCGACCTCGACCTGGCCAGAGAGCTCCGGGATGCGCTGCGCCGGCTCGCCGCCGACGCCACGCACGACGATCGCCGAGGAGCGGTGAGCGCGGTCGTCGACACCGAGACGGCGCTGGCCGTGACGAACCGCTTCCTTGCGGATTGCACGCCGGTGCTACGCCACGAGTCGGGTCAGGATTTCAGCCGCGGCTGGCGGGAGGTCGGTGCCAGCTCCTTCCGGAGGGATCTCGCCGCGATGGCGCTTGAGGGGGCAGACCTGCTGGCCGGGCAGGGGCTGCGGGCCTGTGGCGGACCCGGGTGCGTCCTCTACTTCGACCGGAGCCATTCACGGCGGGAGTGGTGCTCGGCGGAGTGTGGCAACCGTGCCCGCGTCGCGCGGCACTACCAGCGCAAGCGCGACTCTGCATGACCTCGACCAGGCCGGGTACCGCCTGCGCATGACTGAGATGAACCAGGACGAAGCTCGCGTACAGGCACTCCAAGGTGTGGTCGAACGAGTCAACGCATGGCAGGAGACCGCGCCCGAGGGAACCATCCGGGACGAGCTGGCCAAGGCGCTGCACGAGGCCGGCGTGACGCTCACCGAGGAGCAGCAGGAGCTCGTGACGGACCGGATCTCGCGTCAGGAGGACGTCGACGTCGACCTGCTCGCCGCCGACAGCGGTGAAGGCGGCCCTGCCTGACCTAGGGATGTCGCCGTCTTCCCTCGGCGGGGTCGACGCGTGCCATGACCGGGGTGGCGAGGACTCCGTGGATCAGCACCGAGGCGACGATGGTGAAGGCGACCGTCGACCACAGCCAGTCCTGAGCCAGCGCCTCGTCCTGGCCGGCGGCGTAGGCGAGGTAGTAGACGGACCCGACCCCGCGGACCCCGAAGAACGCCGTGGCCCACCGCTGGTGCCGGGTGAGAGGTGACCTGCGCTCTCCTCGGCCCGGCCACGGCGCGAGGGCCAGGATCCCCGCCGCTGGACGCACCACCAGGATCAGCGCCAGCCCGATGGCGATCCCGCGCCAGTCGAGAGCCTCGAGCAGACCTCGCGTGAGCGCGATGCCGAGGATGAGCAGGACGAAGAGGGTCAGCAGGCGCTCGAGCCGCTCGGCCACCTCGTGCATGGCTGCGTGGTAGTCGTGTGAGCGCTCGGCCGAACGGAAGGCCATGGCGCAGACGAAGACGGAGAGGAATCCGTAGCCGCCGAGAACCTCGCCGACGCCGTACGACCCGATCAGAGCCGCGAGGGCGAGCAGCGACTCGCCACGCTCGGCCACGCGCAGGGACCGGCTGCTGGACCGGAACGCGATGTACGCGAGGACCTTCCCCACCACCAGCCCGGCGAGGACGCCGATCACGATCTTGGCCACCAGGTAGAAGCCGACCCATTCCAGAGCCCAGTTCGAGACCGCTCCTTCGGTGGCGAGCAGGATCGCCACGTACACGAACGGGAAGGCGAGACCGTCGTTCAGGCCCGCCTCCGAGGTGAGGGTGAACCGGAGCTCGTCGCGCTCATCGACCTCGTGGTCACCGGTCTGCGGACCCGCCACCTGGACGTCGGAGGCGAGCACCGGATCGGTGGGCGCCAGCGCCGCGCCCAGGAGTATCGCCACAGCGGGGGCCAGGCCGGCGGCCCACCCGAGAAGCGCGATGGCGGCGATGGTGATCGGCATCCCGATCGCCAGCAGCCGCCAGGTCGACGACCACCGGCGCCAGGTCCTCGGATCGCGGAGCTCGAGCGGTCGGTCCAGCGCCAGGCCGACCCCCATCAGCGCCACGATGATGACCAGCTCGGAGGCATGCTCGATCGCGACCCGGTTGGTCTGCGGGTCCAGTGGCAGACCGTCGGGGAGCGGCGTGAGCCCGATCAGCATCCCGACCCCGACCAGCACCATCGGAGCCGAGATCGCCCACCGGTTGAGGAGGTCGGGAAGCACGATGGCCAGCAACAGGCTGGCACCGATCA
This sequence comes from Nocardioides sp. NPDC127503, assembly GCF_040302165.1. Classification (NCBI taxonomy): domain Bacteria; kingdom Bacillati; phylum Actinomycetota; class Actinomycetes; order Propionibacteriales; family Nocardioidaceae; genus Nocardioides; species Nocardioides sp. NPDC127503. Next base: position 215,075 of record NZ_JBEORH010000011.1, read on the forward strand.
CCACGTAGGCAAGGTCGGCAGTCATAGCTACGTCGCCCCGATCCGTCGCGTTGCAGGTCCAGCACGGCCTCCCTGAACCAGATTACGTACGAACCAACCCATCCGTGGAGCATGGGAGGTCGTGTCGGGGGTTACCGGTCGAGTCATGAGTGAAGAGCAGCTTCAGCCGGAGGACACGCTCGACGACCGTGGTGTCGACGATGTCCTGGACGAGGGCTATTCGCCGCCCGAGCGGCCGCGCGGTGTCACCGCGAAGGGCGTGACGCCTCGGGAGGAGATCGAGGGGGAGACCATCGACGAACGGCGCGCTCAGGAGGAGCCCGAGGTCTGGGAGGAGGCCGAGGCCGAGGCCGACGCCGACATCCTGGACGGGCCGGTGACCGGGGAGGTGGGCGAGGCACGTGCCGGTCGGCTCACCAGCCCCGACGAGGGCGTGCGCGAGGACGATGAAGGGACGCTCATCGGGCACGACGAAGGGATCGACGGGGCCGGCGCCTCGGCCGAGGAAGCAGCCGTGCACGTCGTCGACGAGCCCCCTGACTGAGGCTGATCCTGCGTCTTCGGGGGTACCGGTGGACGGCCGGATCCCTTCCAACGCCGGATCCCTTTCAACACAGAGGAGAGCTGCCGTGTCCGAAGACGTGACCGACCTGATCATGCAGGACCACCGCGAGGTGGAGAGCCTGTTCGAGAAGCTTCAGCGAGATCCGGACGTACGCGCCGGGCTGACCCCGATCTTGGTGACGCTCCTGGCCGCACACAGCCGCGCCGAGGAGGCCGAGGTCTACCCGGTCGCCCGGGACGAGGCGGGGGAGGCGGAGGACGTCGCGCACAGCCAGGAGGAGCACCTGCTGGCAGACCGCCTCCTCGCCGAGCTCAGCGAGTGCGACCCCTATTCAAAGGAGTACGGCGACAAGCTGGCCGAGGTGGTCGAGGCGGTCAGCCACCACGTCGAGGAGGAGGAGAGCACCGTGCTGCCCGGCATGCGCGACCGTCTCGACGACGCCCGCCGAGCCGAGCTGGGCAAGGCCTTCCTGAAGAGTCGGCAGGAGCACCTCGGCGAGATGCCCCAGGACATCACCCGTGACGAGCTGCGCCGCCAGGCCGCCAACGCCGACATCCCCGTCGGGGAGAAGGGCAAGGAGGACCTGAAGCGCACGCTCGATCAGCACGCTGACAGCTGACGGCAGCGGAAGCCGTCAGCTTCCTGACATGATCAGGCAGGTCGCGATCGCGTGACCGATGACGCGGCCTGTCTGGTCGGTGATCTCGGCTTCGGCGGTCGCGGCGCGGCGTCCGATGGTGACGACGCGTCCCACGCAGGTGAGGGTGCCGCTGTCGAGCGTGGCCGCGCGGGTGAACTTGATGGTCAGGTCGAGCGATGTGTAGCCGGTGCCCGCCTTGAGCTTGGTGTGGACCGCACACCCGAGAGCCGAGTCCGCGAGGGTCGCCAGGATGCCGCCGTGAACGGTGCCGATCGGGTTGTAGTGCCATTCCTCGGGCGTGAGCTCGAAGACGGCCCTACCGTCGCTGACCTCGACCAGGGCCATGCCGAGGGTCGCGTTGATGGGCGGCGGCGGGAGCTCGGCGTCTCCCAGCTGTTTGAAGAAGTCGAGCCCGTCGAGCTCCCTCGCGGCGGTGGCGAAGAGCTGTGGATCGGCCCATGAGTAGGTGCGTTCGCGCACCGCTCGGGACTGCTCGGAGGTCGTGTTCTGGGTCGTGTCCTGGGTCATGGCGGCTCAGATCCGCTCGATGATCGTGGCGTTCGCCAGTCCGCCGGCCTCGCACATGACCTGCAGCCCGTAGCGGCCGCCGGTCTGCTCGAGATTGTTCAGCAGCGTGGTCATCAGTCGGGCGCCCGACCCGCCCAGCGGGTGCCCGATGGCGATGGCGCCGCCGTTGATGTTGACCTTGGCGAGGTCGGCACCGGTCTCCTTCTGCCAGGCGAGTACGACGGAGGCGAACGCCTCGTTGACCTCGAAGGCGTCGATGTCGTCGATGGAGAGTCCGGCGCGGGCCAGCACCTTCTGGGTCGCGGGGATGATGCCGGTGAGCATGAAGATCGGGTCGTCGCCGGCGACCGCGAACGAGTGGACCCGCGCCCGCGGGGTCAGACCGAGGCGCGTGGCGGCCTCCTCGGAGGCGACCAGAAGCGCGGCGGAGCCGTCGTTGATGGGCGAGCTGTTGCCGGCCGTGACGCGCCAGTCGATGTCGGGGAACCTGGCCACGGAGTTCTCGTCCTTGAAGGCCAGCCGAAGACCCGCGAGCGAGTCGGCCGTGGATGAGGGGCGGATCGTCTCGTCGATGCGCAGGTCGTTCACGTAGGTGACCTGCGAGTCGAAGTGTCCGTCCTTCCATGCCGCCGCGGCCCGCTGGTGGGACTCCGCGGCGAACTCGTCCAGCTCGGTGCGGGAGAGGTCCCACTTGTTGGCGATCAGCTCGGCCGAGATGCCCTGGAGGACCAGGCCGCCGTCGTAGCGGGCGTTCACCTTGCTGCCATAGAAGTCCTTGCCTGCGAACTGCGACCCCATCGGGACACGGCTCATCGACTCGACGCCGGAGGCGATGGCCACGTCGTACGCTCCGGCGATCACGCCTTGTGCGGCGAAGTGGAGCGCCTGCTGCGAGCTGCCACACTGCCGGTCGACGGTGACGCCGGGAACCGACTCCGGGAATCCGGCCCCGAGCAGGGCCCAGCGGGCGGTGTTGCCCGACTGTTCGCCGACCTGTCCGACCGCGCCGCTGATCACGTCGTCGACGACGGCCGGGTCGATGCCGGTGCGCTCGACCAGCGCGGCGAGCGTGTGCGCATGGAGGTCGACGGCGTGGATCTCGGAGTAGGCGCCGCCGGGCTTGCCCTTTGCTACGGGCGTACGGACGGCATCGATGATGAAGGCGTTCGGCATGGTGGTCTTCTTTCTCGGTTCAAGCGGCGGTTGGCGAACTGGGTGGGAACGTGTTGGAGCGGGGCTCAGCGAGGCGCGACCATCAGGGGTTGCGCGACCTTGGCGAAGGTGCCGTGCTCGTCGGCCATGTCGCCCTGGGCCAGGCCGATACCGTCCGGGCCGATGGTGCTGCGGGCGTCGAGCAGCATCCACTCGCTCACCGGCGGCCGCTCGATGGTGACGGTCACGGTCGGCGGGATGAAGTACCACGAGCTCATCGGCAGCGAGCCGGACAGGCCGTTGGTGGAGTCGGCCAGGGTGAGAAGACGCTGCACGGGGGAGGCCTGCTCACCGGCAACCAGCGGGACACGCAGGCGCGCCCACACCGTCGCCGGACCGGGTTCATAGCCCCCGCTGATGAACCGCCAGTCGATGGCGCGGCCGTAGCCCCAGTCGGGGCTGACTCCGTCGAAGAAGCGCTCGGAGGAGGCCGCCGGGATGGCGGGAACCTTCTCCTCACGCCAGTGCTCGCGGGTCGACCCCGGCGTGGCCCGGATCAGCCAGGCGCTCGCCTTGACCGCGAGCCGGTCACCGGCCCACAGCGAGGCCTCGATGAGCTCGACGCGACGGCCCGGGCGGACCACGTTCGCCTCGACGCGCATGGTTCCCTGAGGAATGCCGCCGAGCATGTCGGCCGTGAACCGGGCGATGGACAGGGCCGGGTCGGAGCGTACGGACTCGATCGCCCGGGCCAGCAGGGCAGCGGGCGGGCCGCCGTGCTGCAACGACTGGTCCCAGGGGCTGGCGGTCGCCGGGGTCGACTCGTACGTTCCGTCCTCGTCGGTCGGCAGGTAGAAGGCGTCGAAGTCGAGGGTCATCAGCGTCTCCTGTGCGTGGGTCAGCGGGCCAGCTGCGGGTAGAGCGCCTCGATCGGCTGCGCGAGACCGGCCTTGACGTCGGCACTGATCTGGTCGGCGATGATCTCGTACGCGTCGGCCTCGAGGCCGTCGTACGCGCTGCGGACCACGTCGGCCGGATCGTTCTTCGGGTCGGTGATGCCGGCCGTCATCGGGGTGTCGGTGTAGCCCAGGTGCAGCGACGCGACATGGATGCCGTCGCCCGCCAGCGCGAGACGCTGGGTGTTGGTCGCCGACCACAGCGCTGCCTTGGTGGCGCTGTAGGCGTCGCCGACGCCGTACCAGCTCAGCACCGAGAGCACGTTGAGCACGACACCCTTGCTGGCACGCAGCGACGGCAGGAAGGTGGTCGTGACGTCGAGCGCTCCCCAGAAGTTGGTCTCGAAGAGGTCGCGAGCGGCGCTCAGGTCACCGGTCACGCTGGAGCCGTTGGAGGCGCCGGCGTTGTTGATGACGACCGTGACGTCTCCGGCCGCCGCAGCCGCCTCGGTGACCGAGGCGTGGTCGGTCACGTCGAGCTTCAGCGGCACGATGCGCGGGTCGTTCCACTCGCGGGGCTTGCGGGCCGCGGCGTAGACCTTCACGGCGCCGCGCTCCAGCGCCTGGTTGACGAAGTGTGTGCCGAGGCCGCCGTTCGCTCCGGTCACCAGAACGACCGCGTTCGCGAGAGTGGGCATGTGGTTCTCCTGTTCGAGGGCGGGGGCGCCGCTCCGTGATGAGTTGGTTTTTCCAACGTACTCGGGTTGGTTTGGTTTTCCAACTCGATTAGGATCGAACCATGATGACGCAGGTACGTGAGTGCTCGGTGGCGCGGACGCTCGAGCTCGTCGGCTCCAAATGGACCCTGCTCGTCGTTCGCGAGCTGTTCCTCGGGAGTCGCCGGTTCGAGGAGATCGCCCGGTTCACGGGCGGCCCGCGCGACATCCTCACCGACCGGCTACGCAGGCTCGAGGCGCATGGACTGGTGACCCGGGTCCAGTACGAGCAGCGCCCGCCGAGGTTCGAGTACCACCTGACCGACCTCGGACGCTCGCTCGCGCCGATCATCGAGACGATGCGCGAGTTCGGCGACCGTCACCTGGCGGGCGAGGATGGCCCGCCGGCGAGGTTCGAGCACTCCTGTGGCGCGGAGTTCCACCCCGTGCTGGCCTGCAAGGCCTGCGGGGAGGTCGTACGTCGCGGCGAGATCGAGATGGTCAACGCCGCGACGTGATCGGGCCGCGCGGTGCGGCCAGGGCTCAGCCGACCGGCGGCCCGGCGATGAGCGCGACCACGGTCAGCGCGGCGACGCTCGCGAGGCCGGCGGCCAGGCCGCGGACCGGGTTGCGCAGGAGCCACGCGAGCGGACGCTCGAGCGGCCGGGTGGGGGACTCGTCGATCAGCCGCCACGCCAGGGCGAGCAGGCCGCGGCGCTCGGCGAAGCGCTCGAACCAGAGGGTGAGGAACGGCGGGATCGAGGAGGCGAGGCCGGCGACGAGCCGGCCCAGCGACCAGCGCTGGTCGATCGCGATCACGATCGTGGTCACGCAGTAGGTGATGAACACGATCCCGTGCAGCATCCCGAAGATGCTGACTCCCAGCTCGGTCGTCTTGGTGACGTACTTCAGGAACATGCCGCTGAGCAGGCCGGCCCAGGTCACCGCCTCGGCAGTGGCGACGATCCGGTAGACACGAGACGGCGAGCTCAGAAGTGCGGACACGCGGAGAAGTTTATTCGCACCCGTGTACTTGTATGAATCGGGCGGCTATGGGTACCGGTTGCGGCATGACGACCGACAAGCTGCACTACACGATCCCGGGCCTCGACGAGGATGCTGCGCGGACGACCATCGGCCTGCTGCAGTCGCGCCTTCATGCGACGAACGACCTCCAGCTCACCCTCAAGCACGTGCACTGGAACGTCGTGGGACCCCACTTCATCGCGGTCCACCAGATGATCGACCCGCAGGTCGACGCCGTACGCGCGATGGCCGATGCGCTCGCCGAGCGCATCGCGACCCTGGGCGGTGCCCCGCGAGGCACCCCGGGCGCGCTGGTCGAGGAGCGGGAGTGGAACGACTACAGCATCGGCCGGGCCACCACCCAGGAGCACCTTGCCGCGCTCGACGTCACCTATCAGGGCGTGATCGGCTCCTACCGAGAGGCGATCAAGACCCTCGACGACATCGACCTGGTGACCCAGGACATCCTGATCGGCCAGGTCGAGCAGCTCGAGCTCTTCCACTGGTTCGTCCGCGCCCACTTGGAGGACCAGGGCGGTCAGCTGCAGACCAGCGGTGAGGCCACGGAGGCGGGCGCGGCACGAGCCGCCCACGACTGAGGGGTCCGCATGCGGTGGTGGTTCACGGCGTTGGCGCTGCTCCTCCCGATGGTCCTCACCGGATGCGGCACGGGTCAGGATGAGGCGGTGCGCGACAGCGCCGCCTCGTTCTATGACGCGGTCGCCGCCCAGGACTGGGGGCAGGCGTGTGCGCTGCTGGCTCCGGAGACGCGATCCGAGCTGGAGTCCTCGGCCAAGAAGCCCTGCGACGGCGCGCTGGCCGAGGAGGACCTGCCCGATCCGGGTGCGCCCGACGGCGTAGACGTCTTCGGGACCATGGCCGAGGTGCGCTACCAGGGCGAGACCCTGTTCCTGACCCGGTTCGCCGACGGGTGGCGGATGTTCGCGGCCGGCTGTACGCCGCAGCGCCCCAAGCCCTACGACTGCGCTCTGCACGGAGGCTGAGATGCGAGTCATGTATGTCGTCTACCTGACGGTCATCTGCGTCGGGCTGCTCTATTCGCTGATCATCGCCCTGAGACACGTGTGAGGAGCACCGATGCGCCGGTTTCTGAAGGAGAACTCCCTCAGCCTCGTTTTCGGGGCGCTCTTCCTGGCCAGCCTCGTCGGCCAGGCATTCGCAGGCTGGCACCAGCTGAACGACGAGCTGTTCGCGGAGGGCCTGCACCAGATCTCGCTGGGTCGGTATCTCACCTCGGCGAGCTTCGCCGTGGACGTGACGGAGAACTGGCAGAGCGAGTACCTCCAGTTCCTGCTCTTCATCTTGCTCACGGTCTGGCTCGTGCAACGAGGCTCCCCGGAGTCCAAGCCTCTGAAGGACGCCGGCCAGGAGTCCGACGAGCAACAGAAGGTCGGAGCGTACGCCCGTGCCGACTCGCCCAAGCTGGCCCGGGTCGGCGGCCTGCGGACCGCGCTCTACTCCCGGTCCCTCGGTATGACCATGGGGGCCATCTTCCTGGTGTCCTGGCTGGTCCAGTCGGTGTCGGGGTGGGCTTCGTACAACGAGTCCAGGCTGCAGCAGCTCCGCGACCCGATCCCGTGGGGCAGCTATCTGATGCACTCGGACTTCTGGGCTCGCACCCTCCAGAACTGGCAGTCAGAGTTACTGGCGGTGGGCTCCATGGCGGTGTTCGCGATCTACCTCAGGCAACGTGGATCGCCGGAGAGCAAGCCGGTGGGTGCGTCGCACGACGCCACCGGGGTCGAGGGCTGAACCGGGACCTACGCCGGGGCCGGCGCCTCAGCTGTCCTGCGTCAGCAGGCGCAGGACAGCGCGCTCGGCCGCGGCTTGGCGCGCCTGCGGGTCCTTGCTCACGCCGTCGCGTACGCGGATCGTGCAGCCCTGCTCGTGCAGCTCGAGCACCCGCGGGTCTACGTAGGAGCTCCGAGCGATCGTCGGTGTGTTCCCGAGGTACTCCGCGACCTCCTTGATCGCGGCGACCTGCTGCTTGCGGCGAGATCTGGCGGTCGGGGTCGAGCGCCCCGCAGCGTGCGGGTCCTCGGCAAGTGCGAGCGCCGCGAGCACGGTGGCGTGCCAGGTCCGGAAGTCCTTCGCCGACACCTCCAGGCCACTGAGCTCGCGCATGTAGTCGTTGACCATGGCCGGCGTCAGCCGTTGCCAGCGCCGGCCCTGGCGGTAGGCGAGGAGCTCCTCGAAGCCGGCGCGGCGGCGGCGCAGCTGCGCGATCGCCTCCACCGAGAGCGGGTCGTCGATGCTGATGGAGTGGTGGACGCCGGACTTCCCGGTGAAGTCGAAGACGTACGCGTCGCCCCGCTTGTGTACGTGGCGACGCTCCAGCGTCGTCAGGCCGAAGCCACCGTTCTCGTCGGCGTAGGCGTCGCTGCCGATCCGGAAGCACCCCAGGTCCAGCATCCGCACCGCGAGTGCTGATGCTCGGGCATCGCTCATCCCGGTGGTGGTGAGATCCCGCTCCGTCCGCTCGCGTACGCGGGGCAGGACGGCCCCGAGCTCCAGCACCCGCTCGAACTTCTCCTGGTCGCGCTTCGCCCGCCAGTCGGGGTGGTAGAGGTACTGGCGGCGGCCGGCCGCATCGGTCCCGACGGCCTGAAGATGCCCGTTCTCGCGAGGGCAGATCCAGACGTCCTCCCAGGCGGGAGGGATGGCCAGGGCACGGATCCGCTCGATCGCGTCGTCCGGCAACCTGTCACCGGAGTCGTCGAGGTACACGAAGCCGCGGCCGGCGCGACGGCGGGTCCACCCCGGCTCCTCCGTCGAGACCCGACGAAGTCGAACCACCAGGGGCTCCTCTCACCGGCTGGGTTCGTCGCTGTCGCGCGCCTTCGCGGCCAGCAGCCGATGCGTACCGTCGCACCAGGGTTTGATCGCGGACCCGCCGCACATGCACACCGCGCTGACCGGGCGCACCGTGTGGTGGACCTCCCCGTCGGCGTCCTGGATCTCGTGCTTTCCGCGCAGCAGCATCGGCCCGGCCGGACACAGCACGATCGAGGGGTGCTCGAAGTCGGTCATGAGGCACCCCACTGGTCGAGCATCGTCCGGGCGTAACGAGCCTCCAGGTCGAGGCAGGTGAACGCACCGAGGAAGACCTGGTCACGCTCGCTCGGGTTCTCCTCCACGAACGAGCCGCACACGTCGCGTACGGCCACCTGCTCGTGCACGGAGTCGGCCTCGACGTGCTCGTCGTAGTAGGCCGCCATCTCGTCGGGGAAATCCAGACGGCGTAGCCCCTGGGCGAGCTGCCGCGAAGGCACCGAGCTGGTCGACTCGAACGCCGCGAAATGGCCGAGCGCCGCTCCGCGGAGCCGACGGTGGAGCCCGAACAGCGACAGTGCGTTGTTCATCTCGAGGATCTCGACCGGCGCCTCGTCGACGTAGCAGGCGTGGTCGGTACGCAGGCCGGCCGCTTCGATGCCGCGGCGGAACAGGTGGTGATGGAGCCGGTTCGGGTCGCCGTCGCCGTACTCGTCGAAGAGGATCTCCATCATCGCGGCCTTGGGCCGGGTGTCGAGCCGGGGGAGGACCCAGCTGGTCGGGTCGGCCTCCTTGAGGTGGTAGAGCGAGCGGTGCTTCAGGATCTCGAGCACCTGCTCCCGGTCGGCCCGGCGCTGCACGAACCGCGCCAGCGACGGTCCGTCGTGCCGGGCAACGAGCCCCGGCAGGTCCAGCTCGCGATCGTCCTGGAAGCCGCTGTGCTCCCAGCGCTCACGCAGCTCGGACTCGAACGACCTCTCCAGACCGCGGCGCAGATGCAGCAGGTCCGCGTCCCACTCGAGGTCCGGATCGACCTCGTCGAAGCCCCGGTAGTGGAGCTCGTAGAGCGCCCATAGAGCGATCTGGGCGTCCTCCGCTGACTCCGGAGTCGGCTCCAGATCAGCGGTGGCGCCGCTCTGGAGCGCGGTGAACACAGCGGCACTCAGGGTGCCACGCGACTTCGGCAGCATCTAGGCCCACCTTTCCCTCACGCCGTCCGGTACCCGACAGCCGGATCCGACATGCTCGGCCGCGGTGCCCGGGCGATGTGCACGAGCACTCCTTCGCCCGGCGAGTCGCGGACCTCCTCGATCGTCAGGTCGCTGCCCTCGACGAGCTCCAGCACGCGATCGGACTGCTCGGTCGTGCCGAGCTGGAGGACGGCCGCGCCGCCGGGGGAGAGGTGCCGGGCGGTCGTCGCCAGGCACCTCTCGGCGACCAGCATCCCGTCGGCGCCGCCGTCGATGGCCATCAGCGGGTCCTCGGGATACCGCTCGACCTGGGCCGTGGGCACCCACGGCGGGTCCGCGATCACCAGCCAGTAACGCTCGTCCGGGTCCAGCGCGTGATCCATGCTGCCCTCGCGTACCTCGACCAGGTGCGCCAGCCCGGCGCGCTCGGCGTTGGCACGGGCGAACTCACATGCGACCGGATCGGCGTCGACGCAGACCAGGCGGCGGCCGGTCAGAGCGGCCGCGAGCAGGCCGATCTGGCCGGCGCCGGAGCACAGCTCGAGCATCGGCCCGTCCGGCAGCTCCGCCGCCAGCTTGGCCGCCCACTCGGACTGACGCACGGTCCAGGTACGCGGGGTGAGCACGCGATCGTCGAAGTCGATGTCGAGATGACCGAAGCGGATCATGACAGCAGGTGCCTCCTGTTCAGGGGTGGGAAAACTCAGGTGAGCTCGGCCAGCCGGACCACTGCTCGGTCGAGGCGACCCTCCTCATCGCGGATCCGTCGCTGGGTCGAGGAGCCGGTGCCGCTGGTGAAGATCCGGCCGATGCCCTTCTCGACGCGCACCAGGTCTCCGCTGTCACGCAACGCCGGGCCGATGTGCTCGAGCAGGCTCTCCACCACCTCACGCGCCGGCCTCGGGCGGTGGGTCCTCGGGTCGAGGAGATCGCCGGTGATCCCGTGCCGGCCGGCCTGCCACATGGCGAGCCGGAGCACGGCCACCGAAACAGGATCGGGCGGCCGGCCCTCGGCCCACTCTCTGGCGCCGGTCTCGACCAGCGCCCGCGCCAGCGCGGCGACGAGCACGGCGTCGCGAGAGTCGAGGCAGACGTCGGCGACCCGTACCTCGAGTGTCGGATAGTGGCGCGACGGCCGGGCATCGAAGTACGCCATGCCCTCGTCGAGCGGCACCCCTGTCTCGAGGAGCCGGCGCAGATGATCGGCGTACGCCTGCGCGCTGCCGTAGATCTCGGTCGGACCGTTCGTCGGCCACCGGGTCATCGCCTGCGACCGGTAGCTCGCGTAGCCGGAGTCGCCGCCCTGCCAGAAGGGCGAGTTGGCGCTCACCGCGAGCAGCACCGGCAGCCAGGTGCGGATCCGGTCGAGCGCCCCGACTGCCTCGTCGTCGGAGTCGACCGAGACGTGCACGTGGCAGCCGCAGGTGAGCTGCTCGGTGGCCGTGAGCCCGAACTGCTCGGTCATCGCCGCATAGCGCTCGTCGGCGAAGGTCCGGGGATGCACCGGCAACGGGGTCGTGCCGCTGGCCAGGATCAGCGCGCCCGCCTCGGCTGCGGCCGCACGCGCCTTGTCGCGCCACCGCCTCAGATCCTGCTCGAGGAGCCCGAGGTACTCCTCCGCCGGAGTATCGGTCTCGACCTGCTGCTCCTGCATCTCCGGCCCCACCGAGCCACCGGCCTCACCGGCTTCGACCTCGGTGTCGCCGTGCTGCCGCGCCACCCGTAGCACCTCGCTGGCCACGGATCGCGGTGCACCGGTCTCGGCGTCGACGAGGAGGAGCTCCTCCTCGACGCCGACTGTCCTGAGCTGGTGATGGGTACTGCTCGAATAGTGGCTCTTCACTGCTCACACCTGCCTCTGGAAGGAGCAACTCGACGATGTGTCGCCTGTTCGGATATGTGACCGAGTCCCCGTGTGCCGTAGCCGACCTTCTCGGGGAGGAGGGCTTGGCCGCGTTCACCTCGCTCACCTCCGTTCACTCCGACGGCTGGGGGATGTCTTGGCACACGCCCGAGGGCACCTGCACGACGAGCTCGCCGCGTTCGGCGGACATCGACGACACCTATCGCAGGCTCGTCGAGGCCCCGCTCTCCCACGCCGGCTTCGTGCACCTTCGCTGGGCGACGGGTGGGCTCGACGTACGTCCGGAGAACACGCACCCGTTCCTGACCGACGGCGCGGCGTTCGCGCACAACGGCCACATCTCGCCGATCGCCGATCTCGAGGCGCTGCTGACCCCGGAGTCCCGGATGCGGCTGCGCGGCGACACCGACAGCGAGCGCTACTTCCACTTCGTGCACCAGAACGTCGAGAAGTACGGCGACGAGGCCGAGGGGGTCACCCGAGCGCTGGCCACGCTGGTCCAGAAGTTCCCGCGATGCAGCTTGAACGCGCTGATGCTCACCCGGACGCACATGTTCGCGATCCACATCAACTCGCGTGCCGACTCGCCCCTGCGCGCGCTGCGCGAGCTCTTCGACGACGAGGGCGACATCCCGCCGCGGCACACCACGGAGTACTTCGCGATGGACTACCGCCGGACCGAATACGGTCTCGAGATCGTCTCCAGCGGTCTGGGGCAGCCGGGCTGGACCACGGTTCCCGCCGACACCGCGGTGATGGTCGACCTGGAGACCCGGGAGGTCACCAGGCTGGATCCGATCGCTCAGCTCGGCGCCGACGCGTTGCGGGCCCGCGACTGATGACGGGATACCGCCGATCTGCTGTGGGGTGCGTTCGGGCATGCCCAGAGGTACCCCATCCGGCACAGCTTCATTCCGAGCGGCGCTGACATTCCCAGCCAGTCCGTGCCTTCCTCACAGGAAGCCCACAGCGGGCGGGCGGAATCTTGAGGCATCAACCGCCTCAAGGAGGACCCGATGTCCCGCTCCCGCCGCATTCGTCGCTCTCTCGTCGCCGCCCTGGCGATCCCGCTCGTCGCGATCCCGCTCGCCACCCCGGCCCTCGCGGTGGCCGCGGTCGGCGCCACCAGGACGTACGCAGCCGAGTCCGGTCCCGGGTACGGCTACGGATACGGCTACGACGGCGCCTACGGCGGCGGGCTCGTGGCCCCCTACCGGCAGAGCCTCGGCACCCCGACGGTCGACTCCGAGCCTGCGACCGAGGCAGAGTCGACCGGGGTCGTGCTGATCAACACCGCGGTCGGCTACGGCAGCGGGCAGGGCGCGGGCACGGGACTCACGCTCACCGGCGACGGGATCGTGGTGACCAACCACCACGTCGTCGAGGGCGCCACCTCGATCACCGTGACGGACCCGAGCACGGGGGAGACGTACGCCGCGACGGTCCTCGGCTACGACGACGTCCATGACGTCGCGGTGCTGCAGCTCGAGGACGCCTCGGGGCTCTCGACGGTCGCGACCGACCGGGACGCCGCCACCCAGGGTGAGGAGGTCACCGCGGTCGGCAACGCCGAGGGCCAGGGCTCGCTCTCGGCCGCCGACGGCACGGTCACCGACCCGAGCACCGCGATCACCGTCAACAACGAGGACGGCACCGCCTCCGACCTCAGCGCCCTGATTCAGACCGACGCCGATGTCGTCTCCGGCGACTCCGGCGGCGCGCTGCTCGACGAGGACGGGGAGGTCATCGGGATGAACGTCGCCGCGACCTCAGGGTCAGCGGAGATCTCGGGCTACGCCATCCCGATCGACACGGTGCTCGACATCGCCGCCCAGATCCTCGCCGGTGAGGAGTCGGGCGACGTCGAGATCGGTGGCTCCGCCGCCGCGCTCGGGGTGCAGGTCGACACGACCAGGTCGACGCTGGTCGTCGGTGTCGTCGAGGACGGTGCCGCCGAGGCTGCCGGCATCGCCGAGGGCAGCACGATCACCTCGGTCGACGGGACCGCCGTCGCGAGCATCGACGACATCACCGCTGTCCTCGGCGGACACGAGCCCGGCGACGAGATCTCTGTCAGCTGGGCCGATGCCGCCGGCGAGGCCCACACCGCCACCGTGACGCTCGGCGAGGGTCCGGTCGCCTGACCAGGATCAGCTGCTCGGTCCGTCCTCGTCGGAGCGCGGACGCTCCGCCCTGATCGGGATCGCGCCGGTGTAGCCCTCGCGTTCGAGGGCGATCTGCTGGACACGGTCGCGGACGAACCGCCAGCCGATCATCAGCGCCGGGATGATGATCACCAGGGTGGCGAGAGTCCAGGTCCCGATCGGGTAGTCGAAGCCCATAAGGACGAGCACGGTCGCGAGGAACACGAGGGTGGCGTAGCCGGTCCACGGAGATCCCCACAGCCGGAACTCGGGCCGGTACATCAGGCCCTTCTTCCACCGCCGGTAGAGCTGGATCTGGCAGATCACGATGGTCGCCCAGGACGCGATGATGCCAAGCGCCGACATGTTCAGCACGATCTCGAACGCCTGGCCGGGCACGATCGCGTTGAGGCCGACGCCGAGGAGCGTGATGCTGCCGGTGAGCAGGATCCCGCCGAACGGCACCCCGTTCTTCGACATCCGCGCGGTGAAGGTCGGGGCGCTCCCGCTCATGGCCATGGACCGCAGGATGCGCCCGGTCGAGTAGAGACCGGCGTTGAGCGAGGAGAGCGCCGCGGTCAGGACCACGAGGTTCATGATCGTGCCGGAGTTCGCGATCCCGAGCTGGTCGAAGAACGTCACGAACGGGCTCTCGTCGGCCCGGTAGGACGTGTAGGGCAGCAGCAGCGCGAGCAGCACCAGCGAGCCCACGTAGAAGACCGCGATCCGGGCGATCACGGAGTTGATCGCCCGGGGCATGATCTTCGCCGGCTCGGCGGTCTCGCCGGCGGCGGTGCCGACGAGCTCGACCGCTGCGTACGCGAAGACGACGCCGGAGATGACGATGACGAGGGGAAGCGCGCCGACCGGGAACAGCCCGCCGTTGTCGATGACCATGCCGATCCCGGTCTCCTGGCCGTTGAGCTCCTCACCGCTGGCGAGCACGATCATCCCGAGCACCAGGAACCCCAGCAGCGCCACCACCTTGATGAGCGCTGCCCAGAACTCCAGCTCGCCGAAGAGCTTGACCGAGATCAGGTTCATCGAGAGCACGACCGCGAGCGCGACGAGCGCGATCACCCATTGCGGGACGACCTCGAAGGTGCCCCAGAAGTGCATGTACGTCGCGATCGCCGTGACGTCGACGATCGAGGTCATCGCCCAGTTCAGGAAGTACATCCAGCCGGCGGCGAACGCGGCCGGCTCGCCCAGGAACTCCCGGGCGTAGGAGACGAACGATCCCGACGACGGCCGGTGCAGCACGAGCTCGCCGAGCGCGCGCAGGATGAGGAAGACGAACACTCCGCAGAGGGCGTAGACGAGGAACAGGCCCGGTCCGGCCTCATGGAGGCGGCCGCCCGCTCCCAGGAACAGTCCGGTGCCGATGGCGCCGCCGATCGCGATCATCTGCAGCTGCCGCGGGCTGAGGCTCTTGTGGTAACCCTCGTCCTCGTCGGTCAGGCCGCTGACCTGATTGTTGGCCGGTCCGCTGGTCTGGTCTTCGGTGTCGGTCATCGGCTCGCTCCCGTTCCGGAGTGAGGTGGCTCGGGCACGTCCTTGAACAGCAGCCAGCCGCCCACAATGGCGACGACCGCCGCCGCGGCGTAGCCGATCAGCGACCACCAGCCCAGATGCAGGTACGCCGTCACCCCGACGATCGCCAACGCGAAGAACACCATCGTCATGCCGATGATCGGCGTCCGTGGCCTGTATGGATCCCGTGCCAATGCGATCACCTCACCCGCAGGGCCCCCGATGGCCCCGCTCCGGGCACCAATTAGAGCGCATCGAGCGGGTTCTCGCGGTGACCGGACGTCGCCCGGCGTTTCCGTTCCGCAGGACGGCAAATAACAGTAAGGTCGCCTTACAGTTAACCCCCATGAAGGAGCGTTTCGATGCGTAGCTCGAGGATCCGCACCATCCGCACCACACTCACGGCGACCGCCGCTCTGGCTCTCGTCCTGGTCGCCCCGCTGGCCGCGCCGGCCGCCGTGCCCGGCCCCGACGCCGCCGGCGCAACCCGCACCGGAGACGTCGAGGCAGCCGCCCTGACCTGGTCCGACGAGTTCGACGGACCCGCCGGCAGCGCCCCGAACGGCGCCAACTGGAACTTCGAGACCGGAGGCGGAGGCTGGGGCAACAACGAGCTGCAGACCTACACCGACTCCCGCGACAACTCCGCCCTCGACGGCAACGGCAACCTGGTCATCACCGCCCGCCAGAGCGGCAGCGGCTACACCTCGGCCCGGCTCACCACCAAGGGCAAGGTCCAGCCGAAGTTCGGCCGCCTCGAGGCGCGGATCCAGATCCCGCGCGGCCAGGGGATCTGGCCGGCCTTCTGGATGCTGGGCGGCCAGTTCCCGAACACGCCGTGGCCGAACGCCGGCGAGATCGACATCATGGAGAACGTCGGCTACGAGCCCCACCTGGTCCACGGCACCCTGCACGGTCCGGGATACTCCGGCGGCAACGGCATCACCGGGCAGTACATGCACCCGCAGGGCTGGTCCTTCGCCGACACCTTCCACACCTTCGCCATCGACTGGCGGCCCGGCTCGATCACCTGGTCCGTCGACGGGGTCGCCTACCAGACCTTCACCACGGCCAACACCGGCGCCAACCCCTGGGTCTTCGACCAGCCGTTCTTCTTCATCCTCAACGTCGCCGTCGGCGGCAACTGGCCCGGCAACCCCGACGGCACGACCCAGTTCCCGCAGAGCATGGTCGTCGACTACGTACGCGTCTACGACTCCCAGCTCTGAGGAGGCTCAGCCCTCGCGGTGGGCGTTCAGCCCGTCCATCCCGGGCGCGACGGAGTCGTGGAGCCTGATCGTGTGGTCGTAGTGTTCCTCGGCCATCGGTCGGTAGTCGATCCGCGGCTCCGTCATCACGCCCTGCAGACGTACGCTCAGATCGGCCTCGATCCGAGCCATGAGCTCGGCGTCGATGGTGTCGGTGTCGGTGATCAGGTGCGGGCGTAGCGGGTCCATCCCGGTGTACCAGAACGTGCCGTGCAGCAGGGGCCACAGGACGTCCTCGATGTCGCCGCTGATCCCGCGCGGACCGAGGGTGGCGGCCCGGTCGCCGGCGGTGACGATGGTCAGCGCGCGCTTGCCGACCAGGCCGCCCTTGCCGTACTTGAGCGGCTTGCCGGTCTCCGGGTCCGGTACGTCGAAGGCGAAGCCCGACTCGAAGACCCGGTCGATCCAGCCCTTGAGGATGGCCGGCACCGAATACCACCACAGCGGGAACTGCACGACCAGCAGATCGGCCTCCCGCAGCCGGTCCTGGTGGCGGCGTACGTCGGCCTCGCCCCGCTCCACCAGAAGTGGATTGAAACCTTCTCGATAGAGGTCGATCTCGTCGACGCTCCAGCCGGCCGCGCCGAGCGCGTTCACGCCGACCTCGCGCAGCCGTCCGTTGAGTGATGACGCGTGCGGATGTGCCCATACCCAGAGTGCGTGCATAGGGCCCTGAACGCCGTCTGACGCGGAGGGATTCCCGCCCGGATGCGGGCCGGCGTCGGCGCGGCCTGATGACAAAGTCTGGATCTCGCTCAAATTAGCGGCCTCAGAGTGTTGACGTATGTGATTGCCATCACTAGCGTAAACCAGGCTTGAAACCTTTCAATTCGAGGAGCTGCCCATGCCGGACACACCCGCCGCACTGGAGCTGCGGGACGTGGCCAAGTCCTTCGGCCCCGTACGCGCCCTCCGGTCCGGAAGCCTCCGGGTCGAGGCCGGATCCATCCACGCGCTCGTGGGGGAGAACGGAGCCGGGAAGTCGACCCTGGTCAAGATCGTCGCCGGCCTCTACCGCCGCGACGCCGGCGACTACCTGCTCTCCGGGGAGCAGGTCGACTTCCGCAACACCGCCGACGCCAAGCAGGCCGGGGTCGCGGTCATCTACCAGGAGCCGACCCTCTTCCCCGACCTCTCGGTCACCGAGAACATCTTCATGGGACGCCAGCCGACCAACCGCTGGGGCAAGATCGACCGCGCCGCGATGCGCACCGAGGTCGTCGAGCTCTTCGCCAGGCTCGGTGTCCCGATCGAGCCCGACCGCCCGACCGAGGGCCTCTCGATCGCCGACCAGCAGCTGATCGAGATCGCCAAGGCGCTCTCGCTCGACGCCAAGGTCCTGATCATGGACGAGCCGACCGCGGCCCTGTCGGGCAACGAGGTCGAGCGACTGATGAGCGTGGCGCGCACGCTGCGCGACCAGGGCTGTGCTGTCGTCTTCATCTCGCATCGCTTCGACGAGGTGTTCGCGCTCTGCGACACGATCACGGTGATGCGCGACGGCGCCTACATCTCGACCGACCCCATCTCGGCGGTCACCGAGGACGAGATCGTCCAGCGGCTCGTCGGGCGCGAGGTCTCCGACCTCTACCCGAAGCTCGAGGCCACCGTCGGCAAGGCCCTCCTCGAGGTCAAGGGCCTCACCCGCACCGGCCTGTTCCAGGACATCAGCCTCACCGTCCGCGAGGGCGAGATCGTCGGCCTGGCCGGACTCGTCGGTGCCGGGCGCAGCGAGGTCGCGCAGGCGATCTTCGGCGTGGACCCCTACGAGAGCGGCGAGGTCGTCCTCGACGGCCGGCCGGTCCCGCCGGGCGACCCGCGACGAGCGATCGAGATGGGGCTGGCCTTCGTCCCCGAGGACCGCCGCCAGCACGGTCTCGTCCTGGACGCGCCGATCTCGCGCAACATCACCCTCCCCACGAGCGGCCGGCTCGCCCGTACCGGGCTGATCAACACCGCCATCGAGAACCGCTCGGCCGCCGACTGGGCCGCCCGGCTCGAGGTCAAGGCCGCGACGCTCGACACCCTGGCCGGCACGCTCTCGGGCGGCAACCAGCAGAAGGTCGTCCTGGCGAAGTGGCTCTCGACGCGGCCGAAGGTGCTGATCATCGACGAGCCCACCCGAGGCATCGATGTCGGCACCAAGTCCGAGGTCCACCGCCTGCTCTCGACCCTCGCGCAGGAGGGTCTCGGGATCCTGATGATCTCCTCCGAGCTCCCCGAGGTGCTCGGTATGGCCGACCGGGTGATCGTCCTCAGCGAGGGCCACCAGACGGCCGAGCTGAGCCGCGCGGAGGCGACCCCTGAGGCCGTCATGCGCGCGGCGACGGCCCACCACTCCACCACCCTGAACATCAGCGAGGCATCATGACCACCACGCTCGACGCGCCTGCCCCGGCCGCGCCGCAGCCACGCCACCGAGCAGCCAACCGGCTGACCTGGCTCCTGAAGCAGCGGGAGACCGGCATCGCCGTCGCCTTCATCGCGCTGCTCGTGGTGACCACTGCGGTGAACCCCAACTTCCTGTTCAGCACGGACGGTTGGCGCGACCTCACCCTGACCCCCGCGATCCTCGTGTGTCTGGCGATCGGCCAGGCGATGGTGATCGTCACCCGCAACGTCGACCTCAGCGTCGGCTCGACCCTCGGCCTCACCGCCTACCTGGCCGGGCGTCTCTTCCTCGACACCGGGCTCCCGGTGATCCTGGTCGTCCTGATCGCCGTCGCCGCGGGTGCCCTGCTCGGTCTGGTCAACGGGGCGCTGGTCGCCTTCGCCAAGGTGCCGGCGCTGGTCATCACCCTCGGCACGCTCTACGTCTACCGCGGGATCATGCTCGAGTGGGCCGGCAGCGACCGGATCAACGCCTCCGACATCCCGCCCGGGCTGCTCGACTTCGGCACCGGATCGTTCCTCTTCATCCCCAACCTCGCCTGGATCTCGTTCGCGCTGCTGGCCGTCGCGATCTACCTGATGCGCTCCACCCGCGTCGGCCGCGAGTTCTACGCGATCGGCTCCGACCCCGACGCCGCCACCCTCTACGGGCTGCGTGACAAGCGCCGGGTCCTGCAGGCGTTCGCCACCTCGGGTGCGCTCGCCGGTCTCGCCGGGATCCTGTACGTCTCCCGCTACGGCACCATCAGCTCCGGCGTCGGCCAGGGCATCGAGCTCGAGGCCGTCGGCGCCGCGGTCGTGGGCGGCGTGGCCATCTTCGGCGGCAGCGGCACCGTCCTCGGGGCAGCCCTGGGGGCGTACCTCCTCACCACCATCAACCGGGCGCTCCCGGTCCTGGGCATCCCCGACTTCTGGCAGCAGGCCGTCGTCGGCGCGCTGATCATCGGCGCGATCGTCCTGGACCGCTACTTCGCCCGCCGTCAGCACGACAAGCTTCTCGCAGAGAGGGAAGAGTCATGACCAGCCTGCTCTCCGAGAAAGCGCCGGCCCGGACGTACGCCGCTCACGCCAAGCCGTGGTGGCAGCGCACCCTGATGACCAGGGACACGGCGATCATCACCCTGCTCGTGGTCGTGTGGCTGTACGCCTCGATCGCGATCCTCAACTTCTCCGACCCGATCACGGTCTACTTCCTGGTCCTCGACATCGCGCCGATTCTGCTGATCGCGCTGCCGATGACGCTGATCATCATCACCGGCGAGATCGACCTGTCGGTCGCAAGCATCGTCGGGCTCTCCAGCGTCCTGTTCGGGGTGCTGCACCGTGAGGGCCTCCCGATGGTCGCCGCGATGGTGATCGCACTGCTCGCCTGTGCGGTCGCCGGAGCGCTCAACGGGGTGCTCGTCACCCGGTTCGGGCTGCCGTCGCTGGCCGTCACGATCGGCACCATGGCGCTCTTCCGCGGCATCGCGGTCGGCGCGCTCGGCACCACCGCGATCACCGACTGGCCCGACGCCTGGGGTGACGCCGTACAGGCCCGGATCGGCGGCTCCCAGATCCCGCTGATGACGATCCCGCTGGTCGTCCTGATCCTGATCTTCGCTGTGATCCTGCACTTCACGCCCTTCGGGCGCGGCATCTTCGCCGCAGGTCTCAGCAAGGACGCGGCGCGCTTCTCCGGCGTCAACGTCGACCGTACGAAGCTGATCCTGTTCACGCTCAGCGGGCTGGTCTCGGGGCTGGCGGGCATCTACTTCACGCTGCGCTACGGCAGCGCGCGTGGCGACAACGCCACCGGCCTGGAGCTCCAGGTCGTGGCGGCGGTGCTGCTCGGCGGCGTCTCCATCTTCGGTGGCCGCGGTGCCATCCCCGGGGTCATCGCCGGCGTCGTCCTGATCGGGACGATCGGCAGCGCGCTGCGCCTGGACGGGCTCAGCGCCAACATCATCCAGATCATCACCGGCGTACTTCTCATCGCAGCGGTCATCGCGGCCAGCGTTCTCGGTTGGACCGGTCGCATCGTCGGCACCTATCGCCGGCAACACAGCTCGGACGAACCATCCTCAAAGCAGTCTTCTCAAAGAAAACGGAGTGAGTGACATGACCAGCAAGTTCCGACGCGCAGGCAGTGCCGTCGCCATCGTTGCGGCCCTCGGCCTCGCCCTGTCCGCCTGCGGCGGCGGGAGCGACAGCGGCAGCGATGGAGAGGGTGGCGGCGACACCAGCAGCATCACCTTCATCCCGAAGAACCTCGGCAACCCCTACTTCGACGCCTCCGACACGGGCGGCAAGAAGGCCGCCGACGAGATCGGCACCAAGTGGGCGCAGGTCGGCCCGACGGAGTCGACCCCCGACTCCCAGGTCAGCTTCATCAACACCGCGACCCAGCAGCGTGCCGGGGCGCTCGTCGTCTCGGCCAACGACCCGACCGCCATCGGTGACGCCCTCGAGGAGGCCCGCAACGCCGGCACCAAGGTCGTCACGATGGACTCCGACACCGAGCCGCAGTTCCGCGACGTCTTCGTCAGCCAGGCCGACGCCGCCGGCATCGCCAAGAGCCAGGTCGACCTGATCGCCGAGCAGATCGGCGGCAAGGGCGAGATCGCGATCCTCTCCGCGGCGGCCAACGCCACCAACCAGAACGAGTGGATCAAGCTGATGGAGGAGGAGTTGGCAGCCAGCCACCCCGACATCAAGCTCGTCCAGACCGTCTACGGTGACGACGACGACCAGAAGTCGTTCGACAAGACCGCCGGCCTGCTGCAGTCCCACCCGAACCTCAAGGGCATCATCAGCCCGACCACGGTCGGCATCGCCGCGGCCGCGCGCTACCTGTCCGACTCGGAGTACAAGGGCAAGGTCGCGCTGACCGGTCTCGGCACCCCGAACCAGATGCGGGAGTACATCAAGGACGGCACCGTCAAGGGCTTCGCGCTGTGGGACCCCGAGCAGCTCGGCTACCTCGCCGCGTACACCGCCGACGCGCTCGCCTCGGGTGACATCGAGGGCAAGGAGGGCGACAAGTTCGAGGCCGGTGACCTCGGCGAGTACACCGTAGGCGCCGACGGCGTAGTCGTCCTGGGCGAGCCGACAGTCTTCGACGAGTCGAACATCGACGACTTCGACTTCTGAGTCTCGCGCCCCGTGTAACACGCTGTTCGTAGGACTACTCGCCCTATGGGAACGACCGGATAGACCTACGAACGACGTGTTACATGAGTTCGCCGCCGAGCTGCGAGAGCAGCTCGGCGGCGTTCGACGTTCGTGTGGATCCCGGCGGAGGATCCGGCATCACAGGTGGGGGAGGACGAGGTCGCGGTAGCGCTTCGCCATGGTGGAGAGCACGTCGTCGGGGTCGCCGGCCCAGACCGCCTCATTGAAGATCTCGACCTCGACGTCGCCGGTGTAGCCGGTCGCGGCGACCATCCGCGTGATCGGCGCGAAGTCGATGACCCCGTCGCCCATCATCCCGCGCGCGAGGAGCGCGTCGGAGGGGATCGGCAGGTTGAAGTCGCAGACCTGGTACGCCGCGAGCCGGCCCTCCGCGCCGGCTCGCTCGATCTGGGCCGCGAGGTCGGGGTCCCAGAAGACGTGGAAGGTGTCCACGACGACCGCGACCGCGTCGACCGGGTGCGGCGCGGCCAGATCGAGCGCCTGGCCCAGGGTCGAGATGACTGCCCGGTCGGCGACGTACATCGGGTGCAGCGCCTCCAGGACCAGCTTCACCCCGTGGTCGCCGGCGTACGGCGCCAGCTCGGCGAGCCGCTCGGCGACCCGTTCCCGGGCGCCGGCCAGGTCCACGTCGCCCTCGGGGAGGCCACCAACAACCATCACCAGCGCGTCGGTGCCCAGTGTCGCGGCCTCGTCGATCGCTCGCTTGTTGTCCTCGAGGGCGCTGGCGATCCCGGCCTCGTCGGATGCCGTCAGGAAGCCGCCGCGGCAGAGCGAGGAGACGCGCAGCCCGGCGTCGCGTACGAGCTTGGCGGCCTTCTCCACCCCGGCCTCGTGCACGCGGTCGCGCCACAGCCCCAGGGCGGGGATGCCGGCGCGGGCCGCTCCGTCGACGGCCTCGGCGAGGGTCCAGGAGTTGGCGGTCTTGGTGTTGAGCGAGAGGCGCTCCAGCCCGGTGCTGCTGTCGGTCACTGGTCGACTCCTTGCACGGTGAGGAAGGCGCGCATGCGTGCGGCCGCGAGGTCGGGGCTGGTCAGCAGGCCGGCCGCGTCGGCCAGCCGGAACACCTCGGCCAGGTGAGGCACCGAGCGGCCGGCGTGCAGGCCGCCGGCCATCGAGAACCCGGGCTGGTGGCCGTTGAGCCAGGAGAGGAACGCGATCCCGGTCTTGTAGTAGTAGGTCGGCGCCTCGAAGATCTTCCGGCCGAGCGCCTGGGTGCTCTCCAGCAGCGCGCGGGCCTCGTCCGGGTCTCCCCGGTCGAGCGCCTGCAGCGCGGCCGAGGCGGCCGGGTAGATCGCGGCGAAGATGCCGAGCAGCGCGTGCGAGAACTCGCCCTCCCCGGTGCCCTCGCCGACGATCAGCTCGGGATAGTTGAAGTCGTCCCCCGTGTAGAGCCGTACGCCGCCGGGCAGCGCCCGGCGCAGCCCGACCTCGTGCTCGGCGTCGAGGAGCGAGACCTTGACTCCGTCGACCTTGCCGGGACGGGCCCGGATCACGTCGAGGAACGTCTCGGTCGCCTCCTCGACCGAGGAGGAGCCCCAGTAGCCCGCGAGCGCCGGGTCGAACATGTCGCCCAGCCAGTGCAGGATCACCGGGCTCTCGGCCTCGTCGAGGAGCGTCGCGTAGACCTCGGCATAGTCGTCGGCATGCCGGGCGACCCGGGCGAGGGCGCGCGAGGCCATCACGATCGTGGTCGCGCCGGTGTCGGCGACGACCTTCATCTGCTCGCGGTAGGCGTCGATGACGGTGGCCAGACCTGCCCGGCCCTCGGGGACGGCCTCGAGCGAGAGCTGGTCGGTGCCGGCACCGCAGGCGATCGACCCGCCCACGGTGGCCGCCTCGGCGGCCGAGCGGCGGATCAGCTCGGCCGCGGCGGTCCAGTCGACACCCATGCCGCGCTGGGCGGTGTCCATCGCCTCGGCGACGCCGAGACCGTAGGACCACAGCTCGTGCCGGTAGGCCAGGGTGCGGTCCCAGTCGATGTCAGCGGGGGCGCCGGGCACGTTCTCGGCGAGCGTGCGGGGGACGACGTGAGCGGCGGCGTACGCGGTGCGGGAGGTGAACGGCGCACTCGGCTTCGTCCACTCCCTGGGAGCCGCGAGCGTGTGGAGCTCGGTGCCGCCGTCGGGCAGCGGGAGGCGTACGGAGGTCACAGCTCGATCTCTCCGAGCTCGATCCGGCGGCCCTCGGCCGACGAGGTGAGTCCGGCCTCGGCGAGCCTCACGCCGCGGACCCCCGCCATGAAGTCGTAGGGGTGCTCGCCGTCGCCCTCGACGTAACGGATGAACTGCTCCCACTGGGCCTTGAAGCCGTTGTCGAAGGGCTGGTTGTCGGGCACCTCGGACCACAGCTCGCGGAACTGGATGCTCTCGACCAGGTCGGGGTTCCAGACCGGCTTCGGGGTCAGGTTGCGGTCCTGGGCGACGCAGTGGTGCAGGCCGGCGACGGCGGAGCCGTGGGTGCCGTCGACGTGGAACTCCACCAGCTCGCCACGGTTGACCCGGGTGGCCCACGAGGAGTTGATCTGCGCGACGATCCCGCCCTCGAGCTCGAAGATGCCGTAGGCGGAGTCGTCGGCGGTGGCGGCGTACGCGTCGCCCTTCTCGTCCCAGCGCTCGGGGATGTGGGTGACGACCTTGGCGGTGACGGCCTCGACCTTGCCGAAGAGGTTCTCCAGGACGTAGTTCCAGTGGGGGAACATGTCGGTGGTGATGCCGCCACCATCCTCCTTGCGGTAGTTCCAGCTCGGCCGCTGGGCGGGCTGCAGGTCGCCCTCGAAGACCCAGTAGCCGAACTCGCCGCGCACGCTGAGGATGCGGCCGAAGAAGCCGGAGTCGACGAGCCGCTTCAGCTTGAGGAGGCCGGGTAGGTAGAGCTTGTCGTGGACGACTCCGCTCTTCACGCCCGCCTCGGCCGCCAGGCGGGCCAGGCGCAGCGAGCCATCGACGTCGTCGGCGATCGGCTTCTCGGTGTAGATGTGCTTGCCGGCCGCGACCGCCTTGGTGATCGCGGTCTCGCGGACGTTGGTCAGCTGGGAGTCGAAGTAGACGGTGTCCTCGGCGTTGGCGAGGGCCTCGTCGAGGTCGGTGGTCCAACGGTCCAGGCCATGCTCCTTGGCGATGTCCTGGAGCTTCTCGGCATTGCGTCCGACCAAAATCGGGTCGGGCAGGATCCGGGTGCCGTCGGAGAGCTCGACACCGCCCTGCTCCTGGATCGCCAGGATGCTGCGCACCAGGTGCTGGCGGTAGCCCATGCGTCCGGTGACGCCGTTCATGATGATGCCGAGCCGTCGTGTGGCCATGTGAGGGTTCCTCGTCTGCTGGAATCGCGGGAAAGCGATGGGGGAAAGCGCTTTCCGTTACGGTATGGCAAATGTGATGGCCGTCGCAAGAGGGTGTTCCGCCAGGCCCGCGTTCGACTCCGGCCGAGTCGGCGCGTCTGTCCCAGCCAGGAACGTCGAGTCGGCGCGTCTGTCCCATGTCGCAGCGCCGACTCGGCGCAGATTCTTGGGACAGTTGCGCCGAGTCGGCGCTGGTGTCAGGAGCGCGGGGGAGTGCTCTCCCGCAGCACTACCTCGCCGTGGACGGACCGCTTGCGCAGCTCCGCCGACGGCTTGCCGAGGACGAGCTCGAGCGCGAGCCGTCCGATGTCGGCCAGGGGGAGACGTACGGTGGTCAGCCCCGGTGTCACGTCGCGCAGCGTGGCGATGTCGTCGAAGCCGGCGACGGCCAGCTCGGGCCCCACCTCGACGCCGGCGTGCCGGCAGGCGGCCAGGGCGCCGACCGCCATCAGGTCGTTGACCGCGAAGACGCAGTCCACCTCTGCGCCGTCGTTCCGGCCGTCCTCGAGCAGCCGGGTCATCGCCCGGCGTCCGCCGTCGCGGCTGAACTCGTCGGAGACGTACGCCGGCTTCGAGCCGGTCGCCTCCAGCCAGCCCTCCGCGAAACCGGCGTGCCGCTCGGCCGAGACCAGCAGGTCCTCGGGGCCGGTGAGCACCGCGGCACGGCGGTAGCCGAGGCCGACCAGCTGCTCGGCGAGCGCCTTGGCGCCGCCGTGGTTGTCGATCACCACGGTGTCGACCGGCAGGCGCGGCTGGCTGATCGCGGCCGCCCGGCCGCCGCCGTCCAGGTAGGACGTCAGCAGGTCGGCGACCTCGCTGGTGTGGCGTACGTCGGCCGTGTCGCTTCCCGCCAGCACGATCGCCCGGCTGCGCTGGCGCCGCAGCGCGGCCAGGAACTTCTGCTCGCGCTCGGGCTGGCCGCCGGTGTTGCACAGCATGACCAGCAGGCCGTGCTTCTCGGCCTCGTCGGCGAGGCCGCCGGCGATGGTGGAGAAGTAGGGGTCGGAGATGTCCTTCACCAGGAGCCCGACCGTCTCGGTCGAGCCGCGCGCCATCGCCTGGGCGTTGGCGTTGGGCGTGTAGCCGAGCTTGTTCGCCGCCGCCAGGACCCGCTCCTGGAGCTCGGGGCGTACCACCCGGTCGCTCCCGTTCAACGCGCGCGACGCGGTGGCCAGCGAGACCCCTGCCTCGCGGGCGACATCGCTCAGCGTCGCTGCGCGTTCTCCGGCCAATTGACTCTCCTTCGGCTTTCGCTCCTGGAGCCTAAGGCATCCGATGAAGACGTACGCCCGCTCCTGCTCCGGCCGGCTCGGCGGTCAGGGGCGTCCGAGGGTGGAGGCGCGGGCGACGAGCTCGGGGGTGAAGACGACCTGCTCGTGCTCGTGGGTGGGGTCGCCGACCTCGTCGAGGAGCAGCTCGGCAGCGCGGCGGCCGAGGTCCTGGCGGGGCTGGCGTACGGAGGTGAGCGGCACGGCCGCGGCGGCGGCGAACTCGATGTCGTCGTAGCCGACGATCGCGAGGTCGCCGGGTACGGTCCGGCCGCCGGAGATCGTCTGCTGGAGCAGGCCGAGCGCCAGCAGGTCGTTGGCACAGAACGCGGCGGTGGGGCGGCGCCGGGCGGGCAGCCCCACGAGCCGCTCGCCGGCGGCGCGGCCACAGGCGACGGTCGGGGCCTCGCAGGAGAGCGTGATCAGGTCCTCGGGCGGAAGCCCCGCCTCGGCCCAGGCCTGCCGGGCGCCCTCGCCGCGGTCGCGAACCTGTCCGATCGACTCCGGCCCACCGACGTACGCCACGCGCTTGTGGCCGGCGTCGATGAGGTGCTCGACGGCCAGCCGCCCGCCCAGGACGTCGTCGACGGCGACGGAGCAGAACGACGATCCGGCCCGGGTGCGGTCGACGATGACGACCGGGGTGCCTCGCTCGATCAGCTGGTCCAGCTGCGGGTCGTCGGGGTCGACCGGGGTGATCAGGATGCCCTGGACCCGCTGCTGCTGCAGGTGGGCCAGGTGGGCGCCCTCGCGGGCCGAGCGGCCGTCGCTGTTGCACAGGAACAGCGAGAGCCCGGCCGACTCGGCGGCCAGCTCGATGCCACGGGCCACGTCGGTGAAGAACGGGTTGCCGGCGTCGAGCATGACGTAGGCCAGCGACTGGGTGCTCCCGGTGCGGAGCGAGCGCGCGGACTCGTTGCGTACGAAGCCGAGGTCGGCCATCGCGCGCTCCACCCGCTCGCGTGTCGTCCGGCTGACCCGGTCGGGGCGGTTGAGCACGTTGGACACCGTGCCGAGGGAGACGCCTGCGGTGGCCGCGACATCCTTGACCGAGGCGCTGCGCGGGGTACCCGCACCTGGGGTGATCGCCACCTGGGCTCCTTCCTGAAACGTTCAATCGCAGCATAGGCCGTGGGCGGCGCTGTGACGAGGAAGGACGCTACCGGGATTGACCGATGTCGGACATGCTCATTAGCGTCCGTGTCTAAATCGTTTCATCGGAGGTCGTCATGGAGCGCGTCTGCTTCCAGCTGCAGGTCAAGCCCGAGCGCATCGAGGAGTACAAGCGACGCCACGCCGCCGTCTGGCCCGACATGCTCCAGGCGCTTGCGGAGACCGGGTGGCACAACTACTCGCTGTTCCTCCGCCCCGACGGCCTGCTCATCGGCTACGTCGAGACCCCCTCCATCGAGGCTGCTCAGGCGGGGATGGCGGCCACCGAGGTCAACGCCCGCTGGCAGGCGGAGATGGCGGAGTTCTTCGAGGACCTCGACGGTGTCGCCCCCGACGAGGGCTTCCTCCGCCTCGAGGAGGTCTTCCACCTCGGGGACCAGCTCGGTAGCTGACGCCGAAGCGTCAATTTTCGACGCCGAGGAGTCGGTTCTTGACGCCGAGGGGTCAGTTTCTGGGCTCGAGGCGTCGATTCCTGTACGCGGGAGTGGGTCAGCGGCCAGGAACTGACGTCTCGCGGTCAGGAACTGACCTCTCGCGGTCAGAGACTGACCTCTCGCGGTCGGCGCTGAAACGCAACGAAGTTCGCGCTGCTCTTGACGCACGTGACGTGCGCCACTAACGTCGGATGCGCGCTTTGAAACCTTTCAACCACACACAGAGAGGCTCTCCGATGACGACGTTCGACCAGATCTCGGGCGACCTGGCCGCCCTCGAGATCGAGGTCCCCTCGTGGGCCTACGGAAACTCGGGGACCCGGTTCAAGGTCTTCGGCACCCCGGGCACACCGCGCACCCCCGAGGAGAAGGTCGCCGACGCGGCCACCGTCCACCGCTTCACCGGCCTGGCGCCGAGCGTCGCGCTGCACATCCCGTGGGACAAGGTCGATGACTACGCGGCCCTGCGCTCCTACGCCGAGGACCAGGGGATCGCGCTCGGCACGATCAACTCCAACACCTTCCAGGACGACGACTACAAGCTCGGCGCGCTCACCCACACCGACGCGAAGATCCGGCAGAAGGCGATCGACCACCACTTCGAGTGCATCGAGGTGATGAACGCGACCGGCTCGCGCGACCTGAAGATCTGGCTCGCCGAGGGGTCCAACTATCCGGGCCAGGCCGACATGCGCGGCCGCCAGGACCGGCTAGCCGAGTCGCTCGCGACCATCTACGAGCGTCTCGGTGAGGAGCAGCGCCTGGTGCTCGAGTACAAGTTCTTCGAGCCGGCGTTCTACCACACCGACGTCCCCGACTGGGGTACCTCGTTCGCGCAGGTCAGCGCGCTCGGCGACCGAGCCGTCGTATGTCTCGACACCGGCCACCACGCGCCCGGCACCAACATCGAGTTCATCGTGATGCAGTTGCTGCGGCTGGGGAGGCTCGGCTCCTTCGACTTCAACAGCCGCTTCTACGCCGACGACGACCTGATCGTCGGTGCGGCCGACCCGTTCCAGCTCTTCCGGATCCTCGTCGAGGTGGTCCGTGGCGGCGGGTTCAAGCCCGTGGCCGAGGGCGGGGTCGCCTTCATGCTCGACCAGTGCCACAACATCGAAAAGAAGATCCCGGGCCAGATCCGGTCCGTGCTCAACGTCCAGGAGATGTCCGCGCGGGCGCTCCTCCTCGACACCGATGCTCTCGCCCAGGCGCAGGAGGACGGCGACGTACTCCTGGCCAACGAGATCTTCATGGACGCCTTCTACACCGACGTACGCGCCGACCTCGGCGGGTGGCGTGAGGACCGTGGCCTGCCCGCGGACCCGATGCGCGCCTACCTCGCCAGCGGCTACCAGGAACAGATCGAAGCCGCCCGTGTCGGCGGCACCCAGGCCGGATGGAACTGACAAAGATGACCACTGCAGAAGACCTGATCGCGCGCTCGAACCGACTCGGCGCGGATCCGAAGAACACCAACTACGCCGGCGGCAACACCTCAGCCAAGGGCACCGCGACCGACCCGGTGACGGGCCAGGACGTCGAGCTGCTCTGGGTGAAGGGCTCCGGCGGCGACCTCGGCACACTGAAGGAGAGCGGCCTCGCCGTGCTCCGGCTCGACCGGATGCGCGCCCTCGTCGACGTCTACCCGGGCGTCGAGCGCGAGGACGAGATGGTCGCCGCGTTCGACTACTGCCTGCACGGCAAGGGCGGCGCGGCGCCGTCGATCGACACCGCGATGCACGGGCTCGTCGACGCCGCCCACGTCGACCACCTCCACCCCGACTCCGGCATCGCGATCGCGACGGCCGCCGACGGCGAGAACCTGACCAAGGAGATCTTCGGCGACCAGGTCGTCTGGGTGCCGTGGCGCCGTCCCGGCTTCCAGCTCGGTCTCGACATCGCCGAGATCAAGGCGAAGAACCCGCAGGCGGTCGGCTGCGTCCTGGGCGGTCACGGCATCACCGCGTGGGGCGACACGTCCGAGGAGGCCGAGACGAACTCGCTCTGGATCATCGACAAGGCCGCCGCCTACATCGAGGAGCACAGCAAGGCGGAGCCGTTCGGTCCCGCGCTCGAGGGCTACGCGGCGATGGCGGAGGAGGAGCGGCGTACGAAGGCGGCTGCTCTGGCCCCCACGATCCGTGGCATCGCCTCGGCGGACCAGCCGATGGTCGGCCACTTCAACGACTCCGAGGTGGTCCTCGACTTCCTCGCCCACGAGGCCCACCCGCGCCTGGCCGAACTCGGCACCTCGTGCCCCGACCACTTCCTGCGCACCAAGGTCAAGCCGCTGGTCCTCGACCTCCCGGCCGGCGCGAGCGTCGAGGAGTCCATCGCCCGCCTCAAGGAGCTCGCGGTCGGCTACCGCGAGGACTACCAGGGCTACTACGACAGGCACGCCGACGAGGACAGCCCCGCGATCCGCGGCAAGGACCCGCTCATCGTCCTGGTCCCCGGCGTCGGCATGTTCTCCTTCGGCAAGAACAAGCAGACCGCCCGGGTGGCGGGGGAGTTCTACGTCAACGCGATCAACGTGATGCGCGGTGCCGAAGGGCTCTCGACGTACGCCCCGATCGACGAGTCGGAGAAGTTCCGGATCGAGTACTGGGCGCTCGAGGAGGCCAAGCTCCAGCGGATGCCGGCGCCCAAGCCTCTCGCGACCAGGGTCGCCCTGGTCACCGGCGCCGCCTCCGGCATCGGCAAGGCCACCGCGAAGCGGCTCGCCGCCGAGGGTGCCTGCGTCGTGATCGCCGACCTCGACCTCGCCAAGGCGCAGGCCGCAGCGGAGGAGATCGGTGGCCCCGACGTCGCCGTTGGCCTCGCCGCCGACGTCTCTGACGAGGCCGCCGTGCAGGCGATGTTCGACGCCGCGGTGCTCGCCTTCGGCGGTGTCGACCTGGTCGTCAACAACGCCGGCCTGTCGCTGTCGAAGTCGCTGCTGGAGACCACCGAGCGCGACTGGGACCTCCAGCACGACGTGATGGCCAAGGGCTCGTTCCTGGTCTCCAAGGCTGCCGCGAAGGTGCTGATCGAGCAGGAGATGGGCGGCGACATCGTCTACATCTCCTCGAAGAACTCGCTCTTCGCCGGGCCCAACAACGTCGCGTACGGCTCGGCCAAGGCCGACCAGGCCCACCAGGTCCGACTGCTGGCCGCCGAGCTCGGTGAGCACGGCATCAAGGTCAACGGGATCAACCCCGACGGCGTGGTCCAGGGCTCCGGCATCTTCGCCGGCGGCTGGGGCGCCAAGCGCGCCGAGGTCTACGGGGTCAAGGAGGAGGAGCTCGGCAAGTTCTACGCCCAGCGCACCCTGCTCAAGCGTGAGGTGCTCCCGGAGAACATCGCCAACGCCGTCTTCGTGCTCTGCGGGCCCGACCTGTCCCACACCACCGGTCTGCACGTGCCCGTCGACGCCGGCGTCGCCGCCGCGTTCTTGCGATGAGCCCACACCTCAGGGTCGCGGCGGTCGACCTGGGCGCCACCTCCGGCCGGGTCATGTCCGGCCGGATCGGTGGCGACCGGGTCGAGATCGACGAGCTGCACCGCTTCCCGAACGGGGCGGTACGTGTCCGCGGCTCGCTCTTCTGGGACGTGCTCGGCATCCATCGCGAGGTGCTTGCCGGCATCCGCGAGGTGGCCGGGACCGGACCGCTGCACGGCATCGGCATCGACTCCTGGGCCATCGACCACGGGCTGCTGGACCACGACGGCCAGCTTCTCGGCCAGGTGTTCAGCCACCGCGACGCCCGGGTCGAGGGGATCGCCGAGAAGGTCGTCGCCCAGATCGGCGCGGCCACGCTCTACGGCACCACCGGCATCCAGCAGCTTCCGTTCAACACGATCTACCAGCTGGTGGCGGCCCGCGGCACGGCCGCCCTCGACGCCGCCGAGACGATGCTGCTGCTGCCGGACCTGCTCGGCTACTGGCTCACCGGTGCGATCGGCGCGGAGCGCACCAACGCCTCGACCACCCAGCTCTACGACGTACGTCAGGGCGTCTGGGCGGTCGACCTGTGCCGGGAGCTCGGGATTCCCGATGGGGTCCTCCCGCCCCTTCGGGACCCGGGCTCTCTCCTCGGCACGCTGCTGCCCGACGTCGCTGACGAGCTGGGTGTCACCACCGACGTACCCGTGGTCGCGGTGGGCTCACACGACACCGCCTCGGCGGTCGTCGGCGTCCCCGCGGCCACGAAGGAATTCGCCTACATCTCCTCGGGCACCTGGTCGCTGGTCGGCCTCGAGCTCGACCAGCCGGTGCTGACCGAGGAGGCCCGGCTCGCCGACTTCACCAACGAGGTCGGCGTCGACGGCACCATCCGCTTCCTCAAGAACGTGATGGGCCTGTGGGTCCTGTCCGAGTCGCTGCGCTCGTGGAGCGAGCGGCGCTACCAGGGCGCCGAGCTTCGCTCGCTGCTCGCGGCCGCGGCGGAGCTCGCGCCGCTGCGTACGGTGGTCGACATCAACGACCCGCGGCTGCTCTTCCCGAGCACGTCGTCCGACCCGATGCCGGAGCGGATCGCCGCGCTCGCATCGGAGGCCGGCGAGGCGATCCCGCACTCGCCGGCAGCGATCACCCGCTGCATCCTCGACAGCCTCGCTGTCGCCTACCGTCGCCACGTCCGAACCGCGGCCGCCCTCGCGGGCACCTCGCCCGAGGTCGTCCACGTCGTCGGCGGCGGCTCGCAGAACGAGCTGCTCTGCCAGCTCACCGCGGACGCCTGCGGCCTGCCGGTCCTCGCCGGCCCGGTCGAGGCGGCCGCACTCGGCAACGTCCTGGTCCAGGGCAGGGCTCTCGGGGCCGACCTGCCCGACCTCCCCGCGATGCGGGATCTGGTCCGCCGCTCCTACGACGTACGCCGCTTCGAGCCGCGCGACGGCCTCGACTGGGCCGCCGCCGAGGCCCGCATCTCCTGACCCTGCTCCCGAAGGCCACCCCCATGACCGACTTCCTCTCCAACGCCCGGCTCAGCCGCCGCGCGCTCTTCGGCACGGCTGCCGCCACCCTCGGTACGGCTGCCGCCGGCGTCTCCGCGACCGCAGCCATGACCCCCGCCGGGGCCGCGACCGCCGCGACTGAGACCGGCACCGCCGGGCTCCCGGACGCCTTCGTCAAGGCGTTCCGCAAGCCGGGCACCGCCACCGCCGCGGGCTTCCGCTGGTGGTGGCCGCACGGCCTCGTCGACCCGGTCGAGATCGCGCGGGAGGTCGACCAGGTCGCCGACGCCGGCTTCGGCGTGCTCGAGGTCGCCGACGTCACCCACAGCCTCCGCGCCCGCAACATCGACGTCGACGTCGCGACCCACGGGTGGGGGACCGCACCGTGGGTGGCCGGCGTCAAGGCCGCGCTCGCGCAGGCGGCGAAGCGGGACGTACGCGTGGACGTGACGGTCGGTCCCTCCTGGCCGGCCGCGGTCCCGACGATCACGCCCGACGACGACGCGGCCTGCACCGAGCTGGTGCACGGGCAGGCGGTCGTCAGCGCCGGCTCGACCTACGACGCCGCCCTCCCCGAGCCCGTCGTGGAGCCGGCGTCGTCGGTGACCCGCGCAGAGCTGGTGACCGTGCAGGCGCACCGCGTCACCGGCTACGTACGCGACCGCAACAACAACATCACCAGCACGATCCTCGACCCGACCTCCTATATCGACCTCAGCGCGAGCGTCGAGGGCGAGCACCTCACCTGGACCGCGCCGGCCGAGCCGGCCGGCGCCACCTGGGTCCTGCTCGCCACCTGGCAGCGGGGCTCGGGACAGGAGCCCGAGGCCGGCCCGCACACCTCGCCGCGCGCCTACGTGGTCGACCACTTCAACCGTCGCGGCGCCCAGAAGGTCATCGACCTATGGCAGGACCGGGTGCTCGATGGCGAGCTGCGCACGCTCCTGCGGGCCGCCGGCGGCTACCTCTTCGAGGACTCCCTCGAGATCGAGACCGAGGCGACCATCTGGACCCGCGACCTCCTCGACGAGTTCGAGGCGAAGCACGGCTACGACCTGCGGGCGTGGCTGCCGTTCGTGCTGGAGAAGGACGAGAAGTACCAGTTCTCGATCGCGGCCACCGACCCCGCCACCGCCGACAATCTGCGCACCAATGAGATCCGCGACGACTACAACATCGTGCTCTCCGACCTCTACCGCGACCACCACCTGCGC
Organism: Nocardioides sp. NPDC127503; assembly: GCF_040302165.1. Taxonomy (NCBI): domain Bacteria; kingdom Bacillati; phylum Actinomycetota; class Actinomycetes; order Propionibacteriales; family Nocardioidaceae; genus Nocardioides; species Nocardioides sp. NPDC127503. Next base: position 249,316 of record NZ_JBEORH010000011.1, read on the forward strand.
CCGATGCAGGAGTTCGCGAAGACGCTCGGCATGGGCATCCGGATCCAGCCCTACGGCCTGGAGACCGACACGATGCAGCACGCGGCCGTGGTCGACGTACCGGAGACCGAGTCCTTGGGGTTCAAGAACCTGGACGACTACCGGGTGATGGCCGCCGGCCGCGACCTCGCCGGACACACGGTCCTCTCCTGCGAGGCGATCTGTTACAACGGCGCGGCCTACAACACGACCTGGGGCGCCAACAGCACCAGCCCGACCGCCCAGAACCAGGCGCTGTTCACGATCAACAGCATCTTCGTCGCCGGCGTGAACCAGCTGATGATCCACGGCTTCCCGTACGCGAAGGCGCCCGACGTCACCTGGCCTGGCTTCGCGGCCTTCTCGCCGTACTACAACAACGCGATCGGCTTCGGGGAGGCCTGGGGTCCGCGCACCCCGCAGTGGCAGCACATCCCCGGCATCGCCGCCTATCTCGCCCGCACCCAGCTGGTGCTGCAGACCGGAGCCCCGAAGTACGACGTCGCGTTCTGGCGCCACAAGGGCTGGGCCTCGACCGGCATCGGCCCGCAGTGGATCACCAACAACGGCACCAAGCTCGGCTGGTCGCACTCCTTCGTCAGCGCCTCGCTGCTCGCGCTCGACGGCGTCGACGTCGCGAACGGCCGCCTGGCCCCTGAAGGTCCGGCCTACAAGGCCGTCGTGGTCGGTGCCGACAACCTGCGCAGCAACGCGTTCACGATGGAGATCGACGGCGCGAAGCGGTTGCTCGCGCTCGGCCGCAAAGGCCTGCCGATCGTGCTCATCGGCGACTGGTCGCAGGTCACCGTCGCCGGGCGCGACGACGAGGCGGCCACCGCCGAGGTGCGTTCGCTGATGGCCCAGATCGGCGCCCTGCCGACCACCCGCACCGTCCCCGAGGCCGAGGTCGGCAGTGCGCTGGCCGCGCTCGGTGTCGTACGCGACGTCGAGCACGCCGACTCGACGGTGATGCACGTCCGACGTGTCACTGGCAAGGTCGACCTCTACTACCTGGCCAACGCCCGGCACGCCGAGAACCGGCGGCTCAACCCGGTGCAGCAGGACGTCTGGCTGACGGCCACCGACCGCGCCGCCGTGCCGTGGCTGCTGGACGCGTGGACCGGTGAAGTGACCCGGATCGCCGCCTATGAGCGTGCCGGCGACCGGGTCCGGGTGCGGGTCGACCTCGTCCCCGGGCAGTCCACCGTGGTCGCTCTCGCGGCCCCGGGCGCGGGCGTCGCCCGCTCTGTTCTCCCCGTCGCCACCGCTGGCCAGGCCGTGGTGGCGCGGGGCGCCAACGTCGCGTTGCGTACGACGACCGCCGGCACCTTCGAGCTCACCAAGGCCGACGGCCGGACGGTGAAGGTGGCCGTCGACCGGGTCCGGGAGCCGGTGACGCCGCAGTCGTGGGCCCTCGCGCTCGAGGACTGGAAGCCGGCGAACCCGGCCGACCCGAAGGACCTGGCCACGACGAAGGAGGTCGTGACCAGCGACCTCGCGGCGCCGCAGTCCTGGTCGAAGGTCGCCGGGCTCGAGGACGTCGCCGGCATCGGCCGCTACCGCACGAGCATCGACCTCGGCACCGACTGGACCGCGGAGGACGGCGCCTACCTGGAGCTCGGCGACGTCAACGACACCTTCCGGGTGCGCGTCAACGGTGAGCTGCTGGCGCCGTGCGACCCGATGGACCCCGTGGTCGACTTGGGCCATGCCCTGGTCGCCGGCTCCAACACGATCGAGATCGAGGTGGCCTCGACGCTGCTCAACCGGCTGCGCACCGTCACCCCGTCTGTCTACGGCGTAGCGACCAGGCAGAGCTACGGGCTCGCCGGCCCGGTTCGTCTGGTGCCCTACGTCGAGAAGGTCGTGGCCGGATGAGCGCGGTGTCCCGGTCGCGAGCCCGTCGATCGGTCAGCGTCATGCTGAGACAGGAGTGAACCGTGGCAGCCTCGGGCGGCGTACGTCCTTCCGCTTCGACCGACCTTCCATCGGACGAGGTGGAGGTGCTGGCGTTGTTCGCCCAGGGCTACACGATCGAGCGGATCGCGCGGGCACTGGGCATCTCCGAGCGCACCGTGCGGCGCCGTCTCCGGGCGGCCGCGGATGCGCTGGGAGCGGGGACGAGTGTTGAGGCGGTCGTGCGGGCCGTACGCACCGGACTCATCTGATGTGATGGACATGAGACAGACGAAGGAGGCCGCCGGATGCGAGTCGCGCTGATGGTCACGTGCATCAACGACGCGCTCTACCCGAGCACAGGTCAGGCCGTCGTACGCCTCCTGCGCCGGCTCGGCGTCGAGGTGGACTTCCCGCAGGCGCAGACGTGCTGCGGGCAGCCGATGGTCAACACCGGCTATCTCGACGAGGCGGTCCCGGTGGTGCGTACGTTCGTGGACGCCTTCGCCGGCTACGACGCCGTCGTGACGCCGTCGGGGTCGTGCGCTGGCTCGGCCCGGCACCAGCACTCGATCGTGGCCCGCCGCTCCGGCGACGAGGCCCTGGAGAGGGCGGTCGCGGAGGTCGCCCCGAAGGTCTACGAGCTCTCCGAGTTCCTCGTCGACGTGCTCGGTGTGACCGACGTCGGCGCCTACTACCCGCACCGGGTGACCTACCACCCGACCTGCCACTCGCTGCGGATGCTGGGCGTGGGAGACCGGCCGCAACGACTGCTGGAATCGGTGCGGGGGATCCGGCTGGTCGACCTGCCCGGCGCCGACCAGTGCTGCGGCTTCGGCGGCACCTTTGCGCTCAAGAACGCCGACACCTCGATCGCGATGGGGGCCGACAAGGCCCGCCACATCCGCGAGACCGGCGCCGAGATCGTGGTCGCCGGCGACAACTCCTGCCTGACCCACATCGGCGGCGTGCTCTCCCGGCAGCGCTCGGGCGTACGCACCGTCCATCTCGCCGAGATCCTCGCCTCGACCGAGGAGGCTGCCCGATGACCGGCACGTTCGTCGGCATGCCGGCATTCCCGGAGGCCGCGCGCGAGGCCCTCGCCGACTCCCAGCTGCGCCACAACCTCGCCCATGCGACCGGCACCATCCGCGCCAAGCGGGCCAAGGTCGTCGCCGAGGTGGAGGACTGGGAGGAGCTGCGCCTGGCCGGTGCCGCGGTCAAGGAGCGCGCGCTGCTCGACCTCGACACCCAGCTCGTACGCCTCGAGGAGACCCTCACCGCCAACGGCGCCACCGTCCACTGGGCTCGTGACGGCGCCGAGGCCAACGCGATCGTTGCTGCGATCGCCAAGGCCCACGACGCGCAGGAGGTCGTGAAGGTCAAGTCGATGGTGACCCAGGAGATCGGCCTCAACGAGGCGCTCGCCGAGGAGGGCATCGCGGCCTGGGAGACCGACCTGGCCGAGCTGATCGTGCAGCTCGGCGACGACCTGCCGAGCCACATCCTGGTGCCGGCGATCCACCGCAACCGGGCAGAGATCCGCGAGATCTTCCGGTCGAAGATGGGAGCCGCGGGCCGTCCGGCGCCCGCCGACCTCACCGACGAGCCGGCCGTGCTCGCGGCCGCCGCGCGGGAGCACCTGCGCGAGAAGTTCCTGCGCGCCAAGGTCGGGATCTCCGGTGCCAACTTCGCCGTCGCCGAGACGGGCACCCTCGTGGTGGTGGAGTCGGAGGGCAATGGCCGGATGTGCCTGACCCTCCCCGAGGTGCTGGTCTCGGTCGTCGGCATCGAGAAGGTCGTCTCCCGCTGGGAGGACCTCGACCCGATGCTCAGGCTCCTGCCGAGGTCCTCGACCGGCGAGCGGATGAACCCCTACACCTCGACCTGGAGCGGGATCAGCCCCGGCGACGGCCCGCAGGAGGTGCACGTGGTGCTGCTCGACAACGGCCGCACCAGGGCGCTCGCCGACGAGGTCGGCCGGCAGGCGCTGCGCTGCATCCGCTGCTCGGCCTGCCTCAACGTCTGCCCGGTCTACGAGCGCACCGGTGGCCATGCGTACGGCTCGGTCTACCCGGGCCCGATCGGCGCCATCCTCAACCCGCTGCTGAAGGGCGTCGGGCACGACGACCAGATCGACTCGCTTCCCTACGCCTCCTCGCTGTGCGGCGCCTGCTTCGAGGTCTGTCCGGTACGCATCGACATCCCCTCCGTCCTGGTCGACCAGCGCGCCCAGGTGGTCGACGCCCACCGAGGTGGGGTGCCGAAGCCGGAGGCCGTGGCGATGAAGGGCGCGGCGTACGTCCTGGGGCGCTCGCGCCGCCTCTCCGCCGTCGAGCGCCTCACCGGTCTCGGCATGCGCTTCGCACGCCGCTTCGGACCCGCCGCCTGGATCGGCGCGCGCGACCTGCCCGACGCGCCGGGGGAGAGCTTCCGCGCCTGGTGGCTGCGCACGGATGGCGGCCGCACCGACGACGGCCGAAAGGGAGATGGCATCGATGACTGACGCCCGCACCGAGATCCTCGCCAAGGTCCGCGAAGCACTGGCCGGCTCGACGATCGACCTCGGCGAGCCCAGCGTTCCTCGGGACCTCGCCCCCGTCGCTACCCCCGAGGTCGTCGACCTCTTCGCTGAACGCGTGGCCGACTACCGCGCCGTGGTCGAGCGCTGCGGAGCCGAGGACCTCGAGGACCGCATCGCGGCCGCCCTGCCCGCCGGCCAGGTGGTCGTACCGCCCGGCCTGTCGGTCCGGGTCCCCGACGCCATCGTCGACGACGGCACCCTCACCGCCGCGGAGCTCGACCGGATCGCAGCCGTCGTCACCGAGGCCCGGGTCGGGATCGCCGAGACCGGGACGATCGTCCTCGACCACGCCCCCGATCAGGGCCGCCGAGCCATCTCGCTCGTCCCCGACACCCACATCTGCGTCGTCCGCGAGGACCAGGTGGTGCCCGACGTCCCCGACGCCATCGGCATCCTGGACCCCGCCCGCCCCCAGACCTGGATCAGCGGTCCGTCGGCCACCAGCGACATCGAGCTCGACCGCGTCGAAGGCGTCCACGGCCCCCGCACCCTCCACGTCCTGGTGGTCGCCAGCAATCGGTGACCGGATCCGGCCAGGACCCTTCCCGCGAGTGTGATGGGCGTCATAGTCTCCAGGCAGCAGTGAAACGTATCAATCACGCTCCGGAGGACCCCCATGAAGCTCCGTCTGGCCGCGATCGTCATCAGCGCGCTCGTCGTCGCGGTACCAGTCCCGGCTGTCGCCGTCGACGGCGCGGCAGCCACCCACCTCACCGTCTCGCAGCTGTCCTCGCCGCGTGACGTGGAGGACCTCGGCTCGCCGCTGTTGGCCTGGCATGTTCCGTTCGCCGAGCAGAGCGCCTACCGCGTGCAGGTCGCCCGGATCAGCGAGGGCATCGGCGCCGCCGGGGTCTGGGACTCCGGTCGCGTCACCTCCTCGGCGAGCACCAACGTGCCCTACGCCGGCCCGGCGCTCGAGCCCGAACAGACCTACCAGTGGCGGGTACGCACGTGGGACCGGCGTGGAAAGAGCTCTGACTGGTCGACCGCCGACACCTTCACCACCGGTCCCGGTCAGGAGTGGGGTCAGGCCCAGCCCATCTGGCTCGCCCCGGCCCGCACGGTCACCTGGGGTGACGTCACCATCGACACCACCTTCCGGATCACCTCTCAGAACGCCACCATCGCCTTCCGCGCCTCGGACGCCAGCAACTACTACATGTGGCAGTTCCGCGGCGACGGGGTGAACACCTTCGCGCCCCACAAGCGGGTGGGCGGGACCTTCACCCAGCTCGACTCGGTGCCGCTGCCCCAGCCCCTCGTCCGTGACACGTCCTACCGGCTGCGCATCCAGGCCGAGGGCACCACCATCCGCACCTGGCTCGACGACACCCTCATCGACACCCGCACCCTCACCGACTTCGCTGCCGGCTCGGTCGGCTTCCGCACGGGCGGGTCCGAGCGCAACGCGTGGGACGACCTAACCGTCACCTCGAACTCCGGCGAGGTCCTCTACACGAACGACTTCTCCGCCAGCAGCGACTTCGCCTGCGGCGCCGCGGTGGGCGGGTGGCTCGAGGTCGGCACGAACGCCAACTGCGTCTACGGTGTCGAGTCGCAGGACTGGGCCTTCCTCCGGCACGAGTTCACGCTGCCCGACAAGCCGATCGCGGCCGCCACCTTCTACGCGACCGCATCCTCGACCGCGCCGGGCCGGCAGTACGTCTACAAGGCGTGGCTCAACGGGAAGTTCGTCGGGCTCGGCCCGACGCAGCCGATCCGCGGGGAGGCCCGTTACGACGGCTTCGACGTGACCGCCGCACTGCGGCCGGGAGCCGAGAATGCGATCGGGGTGCTCGGCTGGACGAGCAGCGACCGGCGCTTCCTCGGGCGGCTTGTCGTGGAGTACGCCGATGGCACCCGTGACGCGATCGTGAGCGGTCCCCAGTGGCGGAGCCGCTCCGGTGGGCTCGCCTTCCCCGCCGCCGGCAGCATCGGAACGTCGTTCTTCTCGGCGCCGAAGGAGAACCTGCAGTCGGCCCACTGGCCCGAGGTTTTCGCCGAGCCGGGCTTCGACGACTCCGGCTGGAGCGACGCCGCGGTGCGCCCGGCTTTCGGCGACCTCCGCGCAGCCCCCACGGCGAAGGTGGAGCAGCAGCTGAGGGACCCGGTCAACGTGGTGGAGAAGGCACCCGGCCACTACTTCATCGACTACGGCCGGACCTGGATCGGCGGTCTCTCCCTGGACGTCGACGGCACCGCGGGCCAGGTGCTCGACCTCCGGTTCGGCGAGGAGTTGTCCGCGCCCCAGACGGTGCGGTACGCCATGCGTACCGGCAACACCTACCAGGACAAGTGGACGCTGCGCGACGGTGAGCAGCACCTGGAGACCTGGGGGATGCGGGTCTTCCGCTACGCCGAGGTCATCGGTGCTCCCACCGGCCTGGGCACGGCCGACTTCCCCGCCCTTGCGCAGATCTATCCCTTCGACACCAACGAGGCGGTCTTCGACTCCGCCGACGACGACCTCGACCGCGTGTGGGCGCTGTCGCGCAACACGATCGAGGCCACCAACCACAACCTCTACGTCGACTCCTGGACCCGGGAGCGCGACGCCTACGAGGCCGACAGCTACCTGCAGATGATGGCCAACTTCTTCGTCTCCAGCGACCCCACGCTGGGGAACTACTCGCTGGAGTACCTGCTCACCGACCGTACGTGGCCGACCGAGTGGCCGATGTACACGATCTTGGCCTTCCGTGACTCCTGGCAGCAGACCGGTGACACGGACGCGCTTGCGCGCAACTACGCCGCGCTGCAGGACAAGCTGCCCCTCGAGTGGGTCGAGCCGTCCACAGGACTCATCCGCAAGAACACCGGATCCAACGGCGCCAACTCCTGTACCGACTGCGACATCGTCGACTGGCCGGCATCGGAGCGCGACGGCTACGTCTTCCGCCCCTACAACACGGTCATCAACGCGATCGGCCACCGGTCGTTCCGCGACATGGCGGAGATCGCGACGGCGCTGGGCCACGACGACGATGCTGCAACGTACACCGCCATCGCCGACCGGCTCCGGGACGCGGCCAACGAGAAGTTGTGGGACTCGGCCAAGGGTGCCTTCCGGGACGGTCTCAACGCCGACGGCACCCCGATCGAGCACTGGGCGATCCAGGCCAGCGTCTTCGCCACGGCGTTCGGGCTCGCACAGGGTGAGGTCGCGCAACGTGCTGCGGACTACATCGGAACCCGGGGCATGGCCTGCAGCGTCTACTGCGCCGCTTTCGTCCTCGAGGCGCTCTACGACGGTGACCGGGGCGACGTCGCGCACCAGCTGCTGACGAGCACGGGGCTCCGCAGCTGGCTCAACATGATCGCGAAGGGAGCCGGCGCAACCGCCGAGGCCTGGGACACCTCGCTGAAGCCCAACATGACCTGGTCGCACCCCTGGGCGGCGTCGCCGGCCTACAACGTGCCCCAAGGCATGTTCGGCATCGAGCCCCTGGAGCCCGGCTACGAGGAGTTCCGCGTCCGGCCACAGCCCGCCGGGGTCCCGTGGGCACACGTCACCCTGCCCACCCTCCGCGGACGCATAGGCGCGGCGTACGCCACGACTGACCGCGGCACCGACGTCGGCGTGAGCGTGCCGGGCAACTCTCGGGCAGAGGTCTTCGTACCGTCGCCGTCCGGGGAGCAGGTGTTCCTCGACGGGCACCCGGTGCCCGCGACGCGTGAGGGCTCCTACCTGGTGATCCAGGACGTGCCCTCCGGCTGCCATGTGATCAGCACGAGCTCCGGGGAGAGCCCGGAGGCCGATCGGCTTCGCGCAGTCTGCTGAACCTGAAGGCTGTGGCCGGATCCGGCCACAGAAAACGTACAACTCGCTCGGAGGACCCCATGAAGCTCCGCCTGGCCGCGATCGTCACCAGCGCCCTGGTCGTCACCAGCCTCGCGGCGGCCGTGACACCGACCGGTGCCGCGTCCGCCAACACCGCGCCCGGCGCACCCGCCGGCCTGAACGTCGACGACCTCACCCGACCGCTCAACACCGACCTGACCCCGCGGTTCGGCTGGCTGCCCCAGGACAGCGACGCCAACGAGGTGCAGACCGCCTACAAGATCGAGGTACGCGACGCCGCCGGTGAGATCGTCTGGGACTCCCGCAAGGTCACCTCAGCGCAGCAGTCCTACGTCGACTACGCCGGCGAGAAGCTCGAACCCGGCAGCCGCTACACCTGGCGGGTCATGACCTGGGACCGCGGCAAGCAGCCGTCGCGGTGGTCGGCGAGGGCTGCCTTCGAGACCGGGCTCGGCGACGGCGACTGGGCCGGCGCGAGCTGGATCAGGCGACCACCCGGCACCGCGACCAACCCCGCCCAGGAGCGCGACGAGTGGACCCTGGCCCGCACCGAGGTCGAGGTCCCGGACGGCAAGATCGTCAGTGCCCGCAGCTACCTGGCCGCCAGCCACACCGCCGAGCTCTATCTCGGCGGCGAGCAGGCCGACCGGATGAGCAACTTCGGCTACCCGAGCGAGGGCTACTACCAGGCCGCGGACGTCACCGACCTGGTCACGCCCGGCGAGCCCCTCGCCCTTGGCGTCAAGCTCCATTGGTTCAGCGGCGGTCAGGGGCGTGCTGCGGGCATTCCCGGCGTACTCCTGAAGCTCGAGCTCACCTACGCCGACGGTGAGACGACCACGATCGTCACCGACGGCTCCTGGAAGGTCCGCCGCGGTCCGTACGTCATGGTCGGCACCCGCAACGGCGAGGGTCTGTGGATCGAGCACCTCGACGGCCAGGCCGCCCAACAGATCGGCGACTGGACCGCGCCCGGCTACGACGACTCCCAGTGGTCCGGCGCGGTGGTCGTCGGCGCGCACCCGGTGGCGCCGTTCACCCACTTGGAGGGCCAGCAGACCCGGCTCGAGGAGACCGTCGTCCACCCCGAGCGCATCCTCCGAGCCGCCGACGGCACTCCCGTCGCCGATTTCGGCAGGATCATGCCGGCAAGGCCCGGCGTGCACTTCGAGGACGGAGTGGCCGGGAGACAGGTCCCGATCCGGGCGGGCTACGAGCTCGCCGACACCGGCCGGGTCTCGACCACAGGCCTCTCGACGCAGAGCACCAACATGTCTTTCCCCTACACCCAGGCCGCGGGCGCGCAGGACTACCTGGCGGTCGGCCACCTCGGCTTCCGCTACCTCGAGGTCCCGGGCGCGGGGGAGGAGATCACCACCGAGGACGTGACCGCGACCGTCGTCCACAGCGCCTACGACGAGGACGGCGCCGCCACCTTCGAGAGCTCCGACGCGACCCTCGACGACGTGTGGGACCTGATGGACCGCTCGCTGCGCTACTCGGTCCAGGAGACCTTCGTCGACACCCCGACGCGCGAGCAGGGCCAGTTCCTGCACGACACCGCCAACATCTCGATCGGCCTGATGTCCTCTCAGCGCGAGCGGGCCGCCTCCCGCCAGGCGATCCGGGAGTTCCTGCTCAGCCAGGAGCGCTACTGGACCACCGGCAACGACGCCGGCCGCTACAACGCGGTCTACCCCAACGGCGACGGCAAGCGGGACATCCCCGACTTCACCGAGGTCGTCCCGGACTGGATCTGGCGCTACTACCTCGAGACCGGCGACAAGGCCGTCCTCGAGGACGCCTACGACAACCTCACCGCCACCGCCGGCTACATCCGCCGCCACATCGCCACCAGCGGCCCGACCCAGGGTCTGGTCACCAACCTGTCCGGCGGCTCCGGCCAGTACCTGTACGGCATCGTCGACTGGCCCGCCCACGGCCGCTTCGGCTACGACATGACCACCGCCGCCAGGACCACGGTCAACGCACTCGGCGTCGACGTGCTCCGCAAGGTCGCGCTGATCGGCGAGGAGCTGGACCGCCCCAGCGCCGAGGTCGCCGCCCTCCGCTCGGACGCCGACGCCCTCGCGACGCGGATGAACCAGACGCTGCGCAAGGCCGACGGGACCTACGTCGACGGTCTCCTCGCCGACGGCACCCAGTCCGCCCACGCCGGCCAGCACGCGACCTCGTACGCCATCGCCTTCGGCGTCGCACCGCAGCAGGACGTGCCTGCACTCGGTGAGCAGATCGCCTCCCAGGGCATGAAGCAGGGCCCGATGACCGCCCACGTGCTGCTCGAGGCTCTCGCCGACGCAGGTGCCGGCGAGAGCGTCCTGAACCTGCTGACCAACGAGGACGACTACGGCTGGGCCGGCTGGCTCGCCGACGGCGGCACCTTCACCCCCGAGGCATGGGAGCTGAGCGGCTCGGCCAACAGCGCCTCCCACGGCTGGGGCTCGCGCGGCATCGTCGACGTCACCGAGTCGGTGCTCGGCATCCGCACCACCGCCCCGGGCGCCGCCGAGGTCGAGCTCAGCGTCCCGGCCACCGGCCTGACCCACGCCAAGGGCTCCGTGGTCACCCAACGCGGCCGCGTCGCCTCGTCCTGGACGCGCACCGCCGACAGTGTCACCCTCCACGCCACCATCCCGGTCAACGTCACCGCGGTCGTACGTCTCCCCGAAGGCTCCTACTTGGCCACCGGCCCCGGCAGGACCGCACCGGAGCGCCTCGGCACCGAGAACGGCATCACCTCCTACCGGATCGGCTCCGGTGCGTGGACCTTCACGAAAGGGGCATGACCAGGTGCCGTGGCTCCGCTAACCTGCGGCAGTGCGCCGAATCGCCGTGCTCGCCGCGGGCCTCCTGGTCGGGTCGACCCTGGCCGCCTGCGGCACGAGCGAGCCGCGCGAGACGGCCTGGCCCGAGGGGCTGACGGCCTACCTCGACCAGACCCGGCTCCAGCGCAACACCGGTGAGGCGTTCGTACGCCTCGTCAACGAGACCGGCACCTCGATCGACGTCTCGCGCGTCGAGGTGAGCAGCGACCGGTTCCGGGCCCGATGGACGGGCTCGGAACCGGTCGACCCCGAGATGGACTTCGACTTCGACATGCCCCGCGGGAAGTGCGGCGAGGGCGGCGACGCCGACCTGACCATCACCTGGCGCGAGACCGGCGACGACGCGGGGGAGTGGCGCACCAGCACCGGCGCGGCCGAGGACAGGTATGCCAACATCGACCGCCTCCTCGACCGCGACTGCGCCGAGCGCACACTGACCGAGGCCGCCGACATCACCGTCGGCGAGCCGCGGGTCGAGGGCGAAGGCAAGCAGAGCGTCTTCGTCCTCCCGGTCACGTTCGCCCCGACCGAGGCGCTCCCGGACGTCACCTTCGACGGCTGGGAGGGCACGGTGCTCTTCCAGCTCGCGGCGAAGACACCCACCTGGCCGCGAGCAACCCCGCAGCCGATGACGGGCGAGCCGACCACGCTGGAGCTGCGGGTCCTGCCCGCCCGGTGCGACCCGCACGCCCTGGCCGACGACAAGGTCGGCAGCCTCTTCCGCGTCCACGTCGGCGGCCCCGACGTCCCCGACGGCGCGAACTATTTCCTCCCGCTCAGCAAGGCACAGAAGACCGCCCTCTACGACTTCCTCCCCGGCTACTGCGGCTGGGAGTGACGCTCAGCCGAAGAGCGGCCCGAGCGCGGCCCGGGCGAGCAGGAACCCGACGATGCCCACGGCCCACGCCGTCGCGCTGGCGGCGTGCTTGACCAGCCAGCCGTCGAGAAGGGCAAGCGGTCGCTCCACCAGGGGAGCGGCGAAGACGCGCGCGGCGGTGAGCAGGAGCGCCGGAGCGATCATCACGGCGCAGTAGCCGAGCACCCACAGTCCCGATACCGGCCAGTCCGGCCCCTGGGTCCCGATCACCCCGATCGCGGCGAGGTAGGGCAGCATCGAGGCGGCCTCGACCAGCCCGGCGAGCACCGCCAGCGCGGCAAGAGCGGAGGCCGAGCCAGACTCGGAGGCGACCGCCCGCTCGCGCCAACGGAGCAGACGGCGCGGCGGCTCTGCGGCATCGGTCCGGCCCTTCACCGACCTGGGCGGGTCCAGCTTGAAGCTCCACGCGAACAGGCCGACGCCGACGAGCAGCTGCCCCCACAGGAACGGTCGCGAGTCGCGCAGCCCGGTGAGCGCGTCGGCCACGGCCGAGCCACCCAGCAGGATCGCGATGCCGAGCAGCGCGTAGAACCCGGCGATCGCGCCCAGGTAGACCAGGATCCGCCCGGGCCGCACCCGGCCGGGCGCCATCAGCAGCCACACCGGGATCAGCAGGGTGCCGAAGCTGGTCGAGTCGATCAGCGCCAGCACGGCCAGCGCGAGGTACGTCGCGGTGCCGCCCAGATCGCCGGTGAGTGGGCCGAGGTCGATGTCCATGCCCCGAGGCTCGCGTGCGCCCGGCCTCGCGCGCGTCGGCCGAACCGGTGATCCTTCCGCGCGGGGATACATCCTTCGGATGACCCCGGAGGGGCGGCGTACGTGCTGAGATGGTGTCGTGGACCGCCCGACCCTGCTGCAGCAGCTGCCCGCGGCGCTTCTCGGCGGTGGCACGAGCCTGCGCGCCGCGGACCGCCGGCTGGCCTGGCTCGACGCCGTGGTCGTCCTCGCCGCCGGTCTCGCGCTGCACGCCCTCGGCCAGGTCGGCGGCGTACGCGGCCTACACCCGTTCGGCATCGACCTGGACAGTGTGCCGACCTGGTGGCACCTCGTCCCGCTAGCCCTCGCGGCCGGGGCGCTCGTGCTCAAGCGGCGCCGGCCGCTCGCGGTGCAGACCGTCGTCGCTCTCTGCTTCGGGGCAGACCTGCTGATCGGGAGCAGCATCGCGATGGTGGTGGTGCTCTGGGACGCCCTCTTCGCCGGCCAGCTGCACGGATCGCCGCTGGCGCGACGCATCGCCGCCGGGGCCGTCGGGTTGGCCATCGCGGCCGCGGTCGTCGCCTCCGCCGCGGCCACCTCCGACCCACGCACCCCGCTCGTGCTCGCGCTCACCCTCTTCGCGATCGTCGTCACCCCGATGTGGTGGGGCAGCAACGTACGTCAGGGCAGCGAGCTCGCCGACGCCGCCGACGACCGGGCCCGGCTCGAGCGGGAACGCAGCTCCGCGCTGCTGCGCCTGGCCGACGCGGAACGGCACGACGCGGTACGCGCCGAGCGCTCCGCAGTGGCGCGCGACCTGCACGATGTCGTCGCCTCCCACCTGTCCGCCATCGCGCTGACCTCGGGGGCGGCGCTGGCCGGTGAGCACGATCCGGAACGGGACCGAGCAGCGCTGCGGTCGGTGCGTGCGGAGAGCCTGGCCTCGCTGGAAGACATGCGCGCGATGATCCGCGTCCTGCGCTCCGACGGCGATCCCGGCGACGCCGAGGACCTCACCGCCGCCTCCCGCGCCGCCAACCTCGGCCCTGTCCTGGAGCAGGTGCGCCTGGCCGGTCTGCCGCTGCGGATCGACGACCCCGGCGGGCTTCTCGACGGCGCCGACCTCTCGCTGCCGGTCGCGGTCGACCATGCGGTCTACCGGATCGTGCGCGAGTCGCTGACCAATGTGCTCAAGCACGGCGGTGGCCAGACCCACCTGCGCCTGGTCTCCGGAGACGCCCTCGAGATCGAGGTGACCGATGCCGGCGCCGCGAAGGAGCCCGAGGCCGGGACCGGCACCGGACTGGTGTCGATGCGCGAACGCGCCGAAGCCCTCGGCGGAGCTTTCGAGGCAGGCCCCGACGGCCCCGGCTGGCGGGTCCGGGCGATCCTGCCGCTACCGGGAGCGAGCGCATGATCCGCGTCCTGCTCGCCGACGACCACGCCGCCATCCGCGCCGGCCTGCGCATGCTGCTGGCCACCGCCGGCGACATCGAGGTGGTGGGGGAGGCCGCCGACGGCGCGACCGCCGTCGCCAACGCGAGGGCTCTGCGCCCCGACGTCGTGCTGATGGACGTACGCATGCCCGGCACCGACGGCGTGACCGCGACCCGCCAGGTCGTGGAGGAGGGGCTCGCCGACGTACTCGTGCTCACCACCTTCGACCTGGACGAGTACGTCTTCGGTGCCCTCCGCGCCGGCGCCGCCGGGTTCCTGCTCAAGTCGGCGGAGGCGAACGACCTGGTCGACGCGGTCAGACACGTCGCCGCGGGCGACGGCGTGGTCGCCCCGGAGGTGACCCGCCGGGTGCTCGCCGAGCTCGCCGGGGCGCCGGACCGATCGGCCCCGGCGGCCACGTCCGAGGCGTCCCTTCCCGCAGACCTCACACCCCGGGAGAGGGACGTGCTCGCGGCCCTGGGGCAGGGGCTGTCCAACGCCGACATCGCCCAGCGGCTGGTGATCTCCGAGGCGACCACGAAGACCCACGTCTCCCGCGTACTGGCCAAGCTCGGGGTCGCCTCCCGGGTCCAGGCGGCGATCGTCGCCCGCGAGGCAGGCATCGTCTGAGCTGCGTTTCCAAGACGCGCTCACACCCCAGAGTTCACCGGTTCGTGACCTTCGGAGCCCCCATCCGGACGCCCCAGGTAGCAGAATTACCAACCGTCCGTAACGCACACACTGGAGGATTCATGTCCGGGAAGAACCGCTCCGTGCTCACGATGATCAAGCTGCTCCTCGCAGGTCTCGTCGCCACCACCAGCCTGCTCGGGGGAAGCGTCGCGCTCGCCCCCGCCGCCCAGGCCGACTGGATCGAGAGCTGCACCCACAAGGGCTGCGCCGAGGCCCTCGACTCCAACGAGGTCTGGGCCTCGCTGGGCTACCCGTCCAACCGTGGCTGGCACGACTGGCCGCCGACCGGCACCTGCAACTTCTCCGGTGGCACCTACAACAACTACGAGGGCGAGCTGCCCTCGGGCCACTCCTACCTCGAGTTCGACGTGACCCCGCGTGAATGCGGTGCGCAGCGCCAGTCCTACCGGCTCGTGGTCGACACCACAACGGGTGATGTCTACTTCACCCCCGACCACTACAGCACCTTCTACTTCCTGGTCTGAGCGTTCCCGCAACGGGCCTCTGACCTGGGCAGACACGGCATCGCCGGCCCAGGTCAGAGGCCCGTCGCCATCTCAGAAGCAACCTGAGACCCCGCTGAAACGTCCTGGACACGGAGCCGACGATCGCGTCGGCCCTGGGAGGCCGCCGTACTCTAGGAACGTTTGTGACCGCGGGAGGGGACAACTTGAGCTGGCAGGGCAATCCGCCTTACACACCCACGCCGAAGCCGAAGAAGAAGCGGGGAAGGAAGGTCCTGAAGGCCTTCTTCATCGTGATTCTGGTGGGCGCGCTGATCGGCACCATGGGTGTGATCGTGGCCTACAACGCCATCCCGATCCCCAACGCCAACGCCGCGTACGAGAAGGAGACCTCCTTCGTCTACTACCGCGGCGGCAAGGAGGAGCTCGGGCGTTACATCGCCGACTCCCAGGACCGCGACTCGCTGCCCTACGACGAGATCCCGCAGCTGATGAAGGACGCCGCGGTCGCCGCGGAGGACCGCACCTTCTGGACCAACAGCGGCATCGACATCAAGGGCATCGTGCGCGCGGTGGTCAACAACAACACCGGCGGCGCCCAGTCCGGGGCCTCGACGATCACCCAGCAGTACGTCAAGAACCTCTACCTCACCCAGGAGCGCACCTACACCCGCAAGGTGAAGGAAGCGGTCATCTCGCTGAAGATCAGCCGGCAGAAGTCCAAGGAGGACATCCTCGCCGGCTACCTCAACACCATCTACTTCGGCCGTGGCGCCTACGGCGTCGAGGCCGCCTCGAACGCCTACTTCGACAAGCCGGCCGCGAAGCTCACCCTCCAGGAGGCGGCCGCACTCGCCGCGATCCTCAACGACCCCAACGACCTCGACCCGAGCAACGGCGAGGAGTCGGTCACCGAGCTCGAGGGCCGCTACCGCTACGTCATCAACTCCATGGTCAAGATGGACATGGTCGACGCCGCCGAGGGGGAGAAGGCCAAGGAGTCGCTGCCGAAGTTCAAGAAGCCGCGCTCCGACAGCCGCTACGGCGGCCAGAAGGGGCACGCGCTCAAGCTGGTCCGCGACGAGCTCCTCAAGCTCAAGGACGAGCAGGGCAACCCGCTCGTCACCGAGGACGAGATCAACGGCGGCGGGCTCCGGATCACCACCACGCTGACCAAGAAGACGATGAGGACCGTCGAGGAGGCGGTCAACGACGTACGTCCTGAGGACAAGAAGGCCTACGACGAGGGCAACGAGAAGGACGAGCTCCACGTGGGCGCGGCGACGGTCGATGTGAAGACCGGTGCGCTGCGCGGCTTCTACGGCGGCCAGGACTACCTCGAGTCGCAGATCAACTGGGCCGCCAGCAGCGCCACCATGGCCGGGTCGACGATGAAGCCGTTCACCCTCGCCGCCGCGCTGAAGGCGGGCTACTCCCTCAAGGACACCTGGAACGGCAACTCGCCGATGGAGTTCCCCGGTGGCGTGAACGTACGCAACTCCGGCCAGAGCGCCGCCGACCCGTACGGCCACAGCTACGGCTCCAACGTCAGCAGCCTCCAGGCGATGGAGGACTCGATCAACACCGCCTTCGTCGAGATGTCCGACTCGCTGCCCAACGGCAGCAAGGACGTCTACGACATGGCCGTACGCTCCGGCATCCCGCGTGGCGACCGCATCGACCCCGCCTATCCCGGGATCCCGGTGAAGTCGGGCGGCGACATGCAGCCCGAGAACTTCCTGCTGACGCTGGGCAACTCGACCGTCAGCCCGATCAACATGGCCAACTCCTACGCCACGATCGCCAACCGAGGAATGCACAACGACGTCTTCGTCGTCTCCAAGGTGGTCAACGCCGACGGCACCGTCATCTACGAGCACGACGACACCGCGAGCAGCAAGCGGGCGATGGACGAGGAGATCGCCGACGACACCTCCTACGCCCTGCAGCAGGTCGTCTCCAGCGGCACCGGCCAGGCCGCCAGCGCGGTGGTCCAGCCGGCCGCCGGCAAGACCGGCACCGCGACCAACGACAAGGACGAGGTCTCCTCGGCCTGGTTCGTCGGCTACACCCCGCAGCTCTCCACCGCCGTCTCCTACAGCCGCGGCAAGGGCAGCGGCGCCCTCGACGGCTGGCTCGACACTTTCTTCGGTGCCGACTACCCGGCCGACACCTGGGTCGAGATCATGGGTGAGCTGACCGACGAGCTCGACTACGAGGAGTTCCCGCCGCCAGCCTGGCTCGACGGCGACGCCCCTGAGGAGGGTCACGCGCCGTACGTCCCGCCGAGCCCCGACCCCGAGCCGACGGAGGAGCCGGAGCCGTCGAACACGCCGTCGCCCTCCCAGGAGCCGACACCGACGCCCACGCCGACACCCACCCCGACTCCGACGCCGACCCCGACGCCGACCAAGACGCCCGGTCCTCCGGACCCCGACCCGGACGACCCCTCGACCGAGCCCGGGCCCATCTGAGCCGGATCCGGTCCGAACAGATGACGTGTCAACGCTTGGTGGGGGGCCTCAGTTCCCACGACCTTGCCCGACACGGTTAGATAGTGCCCGTGTCTGTGATCGCCCCTGTCGACGTCCACGATGACACCGCTCTGAAGGCTTGGTACGCCGTGGAGGCGGCATCGATGGCCTTCGATCGACCCTACGCGTCGCATCGCACCTTCGAGGCGCTCGCGAACTCCGTGCGCACCCCGCACGACCACGGCCGCCGCGTCCTCCTCGCCGCGAAGGAGCAGGGCGAGACGATCGGCATCGCCGAGCTCGACCTCCCGGAAGAGGAGCGGAGCCACATCGTCGAGCTGGGCATCCACGTCCTCCCGGTGCACCGCTGGCGCGGGGTCGGCACCGAGCTGTGGCGAGCCGCCGATGACGTACGCCGCACCAGCGGCCGCACTCTGACGACCGCCGAGGTGACCATCCCCCCGAAGTCGTCCCTGGCCTTCGCGCGGGCCCTCGGCTTCAAGTCCGTACGCCGCGAGGACCACCTCGCCGCCGACCTGCCGCTGCGGCACAAGCCCTTCAACGTGCTCGGCTACGAGATCCTGATGTGGGAGGACCGAACCCCCGAGAACCTGCTCGCCCAGTTCGTCGGCCTGCGCAACCAGATGGGCAAGGAGATGCCGGGCAAGTCCCAGGAGGACTCGGTCGCCCACACCGCCGACCGGATCCGCTCGGCCGAGAAGAGCACCGCCCGCTCCTACGACCGCATCACCGCCGCTGCCCGCGAGATCCTGACCGGCGAGCTGGTCGGCTACTCGGTCATCTTCCTGGCCCACGGCAGCGACGAGGCCATCCAGGACGACACCTTCGTCAAGTCCGCCCACCGCGGCCACAAGCTGGGCCTCGCCCTCAAGGTCGCCACCCTCGCCGCCGTCCAGCGCGACCACCCCGAACGCACCAGCATCCACACCTGGACCGACCCGTCCAACGACGTGATGCAGCGCATCAACAAGCAGTTCGGCTTCCGCAAGATCGAGCTCATGCACGAGGTCCAGCGCACCGATCGTTGGTAGAGCGTCGCGCTTGTGGTTGCGTCGGTACGACAGCCGCGGTCACGACGGCGCGTTGTCTCGATCGAGCCACTCGCCAAGAGAGATCTCGTACGTCAGAGCGCTCGGTGCCGGTTCATCGACGCACACAAACCCGAGGCTCGCGAGCGTAGCCCTGGACGCCGCGTTTGCCGTCACGGTTCCCGCCCAGATATGCGTGAGTCGGGCACCGAGGAAGCCGTGGCGTAACAGAAGGCGGGCTCCCTCGACACCGAGACCCTGGCGCCATCGTTCTTGGGCAATTCGGAATCCAAGCTCACCTGCCTCCGGGCGCGTTCCGTCGTATCCGAGGCCCCACCAGCCGATGGGACGCCCGTCAAGGAAGCCAGTCCAGTAGCCATGACCCCGGTCCGTGTTCGACCGTCGGCCCAACCGTCGCGACCACTCCGCGTCGGTCTCGGACCGCGAGTACGGTCGGCCAGACACGTGCCGCATCACCTGCTCGTCCGTATTGAGTCGACGAAAGAACTCAAGATGCTCAGGGCCTGCAGGAACTAGTCGTAGCCTCTGTCCGATGAGGACGGGTAGAACCATCCGCATACGTTGACACAGACCAGGTTCTGGTTTCCTCTGTTGCGCGTATGCCCGTGCCGACAGTGGCGTGACCTGCGGTTATGAATGGTAGGCCGTGCGGGGCTCGAACCCGCGACCCAAGGATTATGAGTCCTCTGCTCTAACCGACTGAGCTAACGGCCCGGGCAGATCCTAGCGGCAGCGTACGGACGATCGGTCACCCGGCGATGATCGAGCCGTTCCCGCCGACCGGCGGATCACCACTCAGTCGTCGTAGTCGACGGTGACGGACGGTGTGGTCGGGCGGGACTGGCAGGTGAGCACGTGGCCGGTCTCGACCTCGGCCGAGGACAGGGCGAAGTTCTGCTCCATGGCGACCGACCCCTGCTCGACCTTCGCCTTGCAGGTGCCGCAGGCTCCGCCGAGGCAGGCGTACGGCGCCTCGAGCCCGGCCTTCAACGCGGCCTCGAGCACGGTGTCGCCGGCGGCCAGAGGGACCTCGTGCTGGCGGCCGCGCAGGCCGACGGTGACCGTGGCCGGGGCGAAGCCGTCGGCGACCCGGGGCTTGGGGTAGCCGTGGAAGAGCTCGACGTGGACGCGGTCATGCTCGGCGCCGCGTTCGAGGAGCAGGTCGCGTAGGTCGGTCACCATCTCGACGGGTCCGCACAGGAACCACTCGTCCACCGAGGCCGCGGCCAGCTCGGAGCCGAGCCACCGTTCGAGCTTGGCCCGGTCGATGTGACCGCGCAGATGCTCGGGGTGCCGCGGGTCGCGGGAGCGTACGTGGATGATCCGGAGGCGGTCGGCGTAGCGCGCCTCGAGGTCGTCGAGCTCGTCGCGGAACATCGTGCTGTCCGCGTCCTGGTTGCCGTAGATCAGCGTGAAGCGGCTCTCGGTCTCGACGGCAAGGGTGGTCTGCAGGATCGAGAGGACCGGGGTGATGCCGCTGCCGGCGGCAATCGCCACATAGCTCTTCGTGGCCAACGGGTCGACCGCTGTCCCGAACGAGCCGGTCGGTGTCATCAGCTCGAGGGTGTCGCCGGCTCGGAGCTGTTCCATCGCGAACGTGGAGAAGGCTCCGCCCGGGATGTGCTTGACGGCGATCGCCAGGGTGTCGGAGGTTGCCGAGGAGCAGATGGAGTAGTTGCGGCGTACGCCCTCTCCGCCGAGGTCGGTGCGGACTGCGAGGTGCTGCCCGGGCTCGAAGGAGAACTTCTCGCGCAGCTCGTCGGGCACGGCGAAGCGGATCAGCACGCTGTCATCGGTCAGCCGGTCGACGCCGGCGACCGGGACCGGGTGGAACTCCGCGGCGCGGGCCGAGGATCGCTTCGGCATCCGCACCGGGAGGACCCGGGCCATCTTGCCGTTCAGCGTCTTCCACTCGCGGTACTCGTCCGCGTCGAGCTGATGACCGAAGACGGTGCCGATCGCCGCATCGCGCTCCAGGTAAGCCTCCTCGTTGCGTTTCCAGGCCGCGACGTAGCGGTAGAACGGGATCGAGGGATGCAGGTGGTGGACGAGGTGATAGTTCTGCGAGAGGAGCAGGGGAGTGAGGACCCACTCTGAGCCGACCCGGTTGCGGGTGGCGCGGTAGCGGTTCTCCTGCTGGGTGTCCTCGAGGTCGTGGTGCGGCAACCAGTCGAACCACCAGGCCAGCACGAACATCGCGAGCCGCTCGGGGATCAGGTAGAGCACGGCCAGCGTCCACAGATGTCCGGTGAGGCCCGCGGCGACGATCACGGCGATCGTCATGCCCATCAGGAAGACCGTCTCGAGCACCTCTGCTCGAGGGCGACGCTTCACGTTGCGCACCAGGAAGGACAGGTACGGCACGTCCATCAGCGGGAATCGGAACGGGACCTGCCACCACGGAGCGCCACTGACGAAGTGATCAGGGTCGTTGTCGTCGTCGTTGGTGTTGCGGTGGTGCTCGATGTGGATGAACGCGAACGACCTGAACGAGATCAGCGGCGAGACGAAGAGCATCGCCACCCGGCCGAAGGCGACGTTGACCCAGCGATGGGTGCTGATCGAGTAGTGCGCGGCATCGTGCAGCACGGTGAACAGCACGAAGATCGCCGCCGCACTGAGCAGGACGGTCACCGGGACCGGAAGGCGCTCGGCCAACGCCGCCCAGGTCGAGACCGCGAAGAGCGCGAGCGCGCCGGAGAAGATGCCGACGATGGGCCAGGAGATCGTCGGGACCTTCTCGCCCGGGTCGGGGAGCGCGTGGCGGGTGGCTGCGGGTTGCTCCGTCGTAGTTGCCATGCTCGAAACGTACGAACCGCGAGCCGCACCCCGCGAGAGGTGCCGAGCCCATCTCAATGTGCGCGCAGCACATCCGAGTCAGATCCCGGTCAGGCCTGGTCGTGCTCCGGCGAGAGCACGAGTGGGCCGAGCACACCCACCAGGCGCAGCGCGGCATGCAGCTCGGCAACCCGCTCGGTCGCAGGACGCCCACGCCGTTCCTCGGCTCGCCGAACGCGCTGAAGCACGGTGTTCCGATGTACACCGAGCTCGTCGGCCGCAGCCGCCAGACCACCTTGTGCGTCGAGCACCGCGAGCAGCGCCCGCCGCTCTTCCTCCTCCCGACGCCCGGCGACCGCCAGCCCACCGAGCTCGGTCGCGACGAAGGCGCGGGTGAGGTCGAGGTCGCCGCTCATCGTGTCCACCAGCGCCACCTCGGCGTACGTCGTGACCACTGCTCCGCGACCCGCGAGCTCGATGATCCGACGACCCCGCTGCGCCTCGACATGGGAGTTCCGGAAGCCAGCAGCACCTTGCGCCGGCGTGCCGAGGGTGACCCGGACCGTTTCCGGGATCCTCCCGGCCAGTGGCCTGATGTCCGTCGGTGCGATGCCAGGAGCGCCCGTCGTGGAGACCCAGCCCCACAGCGCCCGAGCGCCGTCCGGGACGAGCAGGGGATGAGGTGAGCCGAGGTGGGTCCCTACCGCCTCACCCACGCGCGCCAGGTCGACGTCGTCGCTGTCGGTCCAGCAGACGAAGGCCGTCTGCCAGCCGGTGAGCCGGTGGGACAGCGTGCGCTCCGCGCGGCGCAGGTCGATGCGTCCGCCGGCGATCAGGGTGCGGACCGCATCCGTCCGCGCGGCACGGGCCTGGGTCTGGATCCGGTCGAGCTCGGCGACGTACTCGGCGGCGACCTCGCTGGAGATGCGATCGACGTAGGCGAAGGCGTAGTGCTGCAGGTGTGCGACCACCGCGAGGGCAAGAGCCGGATCTCTCACCGATTCGGTGAGCCCGGTCAGGATTCGTTCGCTGAAGTACGCATGGCCCATCCGGTAGAAGCGCAGCATCACATCGACGCTGTAGCCGCGGCCGGCCATGGCACGCGCGTGCTCGAGCGCGGTGACGGGCGCCGACGCGGCGCCCACGTCGATACCGTGCCGCACCATCGACAGCGCGGCCTCGAGGTTCGACGAGCACGACCCCAGCGTCAGCCCGCGGAGCTCGTCGTCAGCGCTCGCCTCCGGGATCCGCTCGAGGATGTAGGCGAGCATGTCGTCGGCGTACGACGCCACGTGCCCCAACAGCTCGGCAGCGGTGCGGCGCAGCTCGATCACCACCGACTCGGGCAGGTCTTCCTGTTGTCCCGCGCTGACACTCATGTTCGGAGACTATCCAGCGCTATGCGCCGGTGGGTGGCACGAATTCAGACGTGCAAGGTATGTCCGGTGGCTCGGCGGGTACCACCGGGGGTACGTGGGTGGTTGGAGGGCCGCCCGAGGAGGGAGCACCAACATGTCTGTCACCACACGCGTGGGAACCGCTGTCGCGGCGGGGTACGTGCTCGGGCGATTCAAGAAGCTTCGACTCGCCGTGATTGTCGGGTCCGCGCTCAGCAACAGCGCCGTTCGCGACCGCAGCCTCGAGATGCTGAAGGTCGGTACTCAGAGCCTTGGCGGCTCGCCGGACATTCAGAAGCTCGGACAGCAGGTCAGCGGAAAGCTCGTTACGGCCGGTAAGGCGGCCGCGGTCGCCGCGGCCGCGGGCCAGATCGACAAGCTCAGCGATCGCCTGCACGAGCGGAGCGCGCTCTGGGGCGCGTCGTCATCCGATGAGGACGCCGACCAGGACACCGACGAGGACACCGACGAGGTTCCGGAGGACGAGGAGCCCGAGGACGAGTACGAAGACGAGGACGAAGCCGAAGACGAGGCCGAGGGTGAGGAGCCTGAGGACGAGTACGAGGAAGAGCCTGAGGACGAGGCTGAAGACGAGCCTGAGGACGAGGCTGCGGAAGAGCCCGAGGACGAGGCTGACGAAGAGCCCGAGGACGAGGACGACGAAGAGGCGGAGGAAGAGCCCGAGGACGAGTACGAAGACGAGGACGCGCCCGAGGACGAGGCGGACCAGCAGGACGAGGACGACGAAGAGGAGAAGCCGCGCCGGGGCGCGCGGAGCTCCCGTCGTCGGCGCGCAGGCGCGCCGACAGGAGGTGCCTGAGTCATGACTGAACAGACCCGCAAGAAAGCGGCTGCCGACACGGAGGATTCGGGCCTTCTGTCGCAGCTCCCCGTCGATCGGCTGCGTAAGGAGGCCCTGGGCCTCAGCCGCGCCTTCGGGAAGCGGAGCCTGAGCAAGCTGGGCAGCGGCGTCGAGGGGCTCACTGACCGACTGACCGGAATCGCCGACGGTGTCCCCACGATGAAGGGGTCCAAGGGGTCCAAGGGGTCCAAGGGTGGCTCGACCGTGAAGGCGGGGGCGAAGGCGGCCGTCGACAAGGTCACGGCTCCGGTCGGCAAGGTGAAGAACACCGCCGCCCAGGTAAAGGACACGGCGAGCCAGGTCAAGGACACCGTTGACAAGGTCTCGGGCGGTCTCAACAAGAGCGAGCATGCCACCGGCAAGAAGCTCAAGGTGACCAACATCGTCGAGACGGTCGACGTACCCGTCAGCCGGGACGTCGCCTACGAGCAGTGGACCCAGTTCGAGGAATTCCCGTCGTTCATGAAGAAGGTCGAGAACGTCAAGCAGGAGGACGACGAGGTCGTCACGTGGCAGGCCCAGGTGTTCTGGTCCCACCGCACGTGGAAGGCAACCATCCTCGACCAGGTCCCGAACGAGCACGTCGTGTGGAAGAGCGAGAGCGAGAAGGGACGCGTCGACGGCGCCGTCACCTTCCACGAGCTCGCGCCGAACCTGACCCGGATCCTCGTCTCGCTCGAGTACCACCCGAAGGGCCTCTTCGAGCACACCGGGAACCTTTGGCGGGCCCAGGGGCGTCGAGTTCGCCTGGAGCTGAAGCACTTCCGGCGTCATGTCGCCAACCACACGCTTCTCCACCGCGACGAGATCGAGGGGTGGACGGGCGAGATCCACGACAAGGAGGTCGTGGACGACGGTTCCGGCGAGGGCTCGGAGAACGGGCAGAAGAACAGCTCGGAGAAGTCGTCGTCGGGCAGCAAGCCGGGCAACGGGTCTTCCAACAACAGGTCTTCCGGGAACGGGTCATCCGGCGACAAACCGCAGGCGAAGAGGACGACCGCCAAGAAGACCGCGGCCAGGAAGCCGGCAGCCAAGAAGACGGCAGCCAGGAAGCCGGCAGCCAGGAAGCCGGCAGCCAAGAAGACCGCTGCCAAGAAGCCGGCGGCCAAGAAGACCACGAGCACGCAGCGCCCGACGAAGCAGAGCGCGAGCAAGCAGAGCGCAAGCAAGCAGAGCGCAAGCAAGCAGAGCGCAAGCAAGCGGAGCCCGAGGAAGCAGAGCGCAAGCAAGCAGAGCACCAGCAGGCGTACGTCCTCCAGCTCCTCCACGAAGGCATCCTGACCATGGCCGAGGACGACGAACGCCGTATTCAGGAGCTCGAGCGCGACGTCGAGGAGCTCATGGTGGAGGTCGATCGCTATCGGACCGCCACCGAGGACGCCTTGCAGCAGCTCGACTGGTGCATCGGCTACTTCGTGGGGTCCGGGAAATCCGGCCTGGCGAAGTCGCTCGGCGCCAACCGGGCCTACATCCGCAGGCACGTACTGAAGCGGGCCGAGCAGCCCGTGCCCGCCGGCACCCCGACAGAAAGCGACTGAGTCATGACCATCACCCAGCAGAACCGGTATCTCGACCGCCCGGCCCCGAGCAGCCTCGCCGACGTCATCGACACGATCCTCGACAAGGGTCTGGTGATCGACATCTACGTGCGCGTCTCGCTCGTCGGCATCGAGTTGCTGACGATCGACGCACGCATCGTGATCGCCAGCGTCGACACCTACCTACGCTTCGCCGAGGCGGTGAATCGGCTGGACCTCACCGACACCCAGACGCACGGCATCCCGGAGCTGATCGAGGGGGTGACCGAGTCCGGGGCCAAGGGGAAGACCTCCGGCGCGATCGAAGGCGCCAAGGAGAAGCTGGGGAACATTCTCGGCAGCGACGATGAGGACTCCGACAAGAACGCCGACAAGGACGACGACAAGCACGAAGGTGAGGGTCGCAAGCAGCCTGCTCGGCGCACTCGGAAGACCACCTCCAGACAGACCAAGGAGAAGGAGGACTGACCGTGCCTGTCCACATCTACGGAGTCACGGACACCTCGGTCACGATCCCCGCGGACCGAAAGGGGCGAGCCGAACGTCCGCTGCGCCACGTCGACGGCGACGGCCTTCGGGTGCTCGTCAGCGACGTGGACGCCGACTCGCGCGTGCTGCGCGAGGACCTGATGGCCCACGCCCATACGCTCGAGGCGGTGGCCGCGCTCGGGACGGTGCTGCCCATGCAGTTCGGCGTCGAGATGCCGGACGACGACACCGTGCGCCACGAGCTGATCGAGAGCCGCGGGGACGAGATCCGCCCGCTCCTGGAACGGTTCGAGGGCCTGCTGCAGCTCACCGTCGCGGTCGACCTGATCGAGCAGGAAGCGCTCAAAGAGGTGCTGCGGCGGGACCCCGATCTCGTCGCGCTGCGCGACCACGTACAGCGGGCGAGTCCGCAGGAGCGTCACTCGGCGGAGGTACGCCTGGGCGAGGCCATCGCGGCCGCGCTCGACGCGCTGCGGGCCGGGGTCGGCGACGGCGTCGTCGACCGGATCGCCCCGACCGCCCGCGCAGTCTCCCTCGGCGAGGTCCGCGGAGCTCTGCAGGCCGCCGAGGTGTTCCTGCTGGTCGAGCGCGACCGGCAGAGCGAGCTCGACGCCGCGGTCACCACGCTGCGCGAGGACCTGGCGCCGCTGGCGTCGCTTCGCTACGTCGGCCCGCAGCCGCCGTACGCATTTCTCGACGCCGCCTCATCGGAAGAGCTCTCATGGGCTTGATCAAGCAGCTGCTGACCCTGCCCATCGCGCCCGTGCGCGGTGTGGTCTGGGTGGCAGAGCAGATCCGGGACGAGGCCGAGAGCCAGTACTTCGACCCGGCCACCATCCAAGCCGCGCTCGAGGACGTCGACGCTCGTCGGGAGGCGGGCCTGTTGACCGAGGAGCAGGCCGCCGATCTCGAGGAGGTTCTCGTGCAGCGCCTGATGGCCGGAGGATGGCATGAATGAGCCGAGCAAACCGACCTTGTCCTCGATCGCCGAGCATGTGCTCGAAGAGCTCGAGGCGCTCGTGGGATGTCCCGCCGAGGGCGTCACGGCAATCCGTCGCGACGACGACGGCTGGGTCGTCAACGCGGACATCCTCGAGTTGGAACGAGTCCCGGAGACGACCGATGTCCTCGCCTCCTACGAGGTGACCGTCGACCCGGACGGCGAAATCACGGGCTATCGCCGTGTCCACCGCTACGTCCGAGCCCAAGTGGAGGATCGATGACCGAGACACAGCGCTCACCGATGTTCGTGAGCAACCGGCCCCAGTCCTCACCCGAGAGCCTCGCCGACGTGCTCGAGCGTGTCCTCGACAAGGGCATCGTCATCGTCGGTGACATCCAGGTCCGGCTGCTCGACATCGAGCTGCTCACCATCAAGGTGCGACTCATGGTGGCCTCCGTCGACAAGGCCCGCGAGATGGGTATCAACTGGTGGGAGGGCGACCCGTTCGTCAGCAACCTCGAGGACCAGCAGAAGCAGGACGAGGAGCTCGACCTCCGCCGGCGGCTCGAGGCGCTCGAGCGCAGCGTCGGCGGTGAACAGACCGAGATCGTGGAAAGTGAGACGAGTCGTGAACGTCGCTGACCCGACCACAGTGGTCCACGCGTACGGACTGGTGCCGGGCGGTGGGCCGCCATTCCTGCCCGACCGCGGCATCGCGGATACGAAGGTACGCACCGTCGCGTTCCACGACCTCGAGATCGTCGTCAGCGATCTGCCCGCGGAGTCCTTCGGTGAGACCGCCTGGGCAGAGCACGGGGAGGACACGGGCTGGCTCACTCCCGTCGCCTCGGCCCATCACGACGTCCTCCAGCAACTGGTCGAGCAAGGGGACCTACTGCCCCTGCCTCTCCCGGGGATCTACCCGAGCGACGAGGCGCTGATCGCCGCGCTGGAGACAAGTCGAGACCACCTCGAACATGCCTGGCGTCTCGTGGCCGGTCGCGTCGAGTGGTCGCTCCAGATCTTCCCGACCTCGTCTCCCGCCGCGGCGGAGAAGCCCGCGCCCCGCAGCGGCCGTGAGTACCTCGAGCAGCGCCGGTCGCAACAGGACGCGCGCAACACCGAACGCGGACGGCGCGAGGTCGCCGTGACGCAGACCCACGAGGCGCTGGCTCGCGGCACGGCCGCGAGCGTCGTACGTGCGCCGCTCGACCCTGCTGTCACCGGCCGCGACGAGCCGATGCTGCTCAACAGCGCCTACCTCGTGGCGCGGGACGAGGAGCAGCGATTCCTTGGCCTTGCCGAAGAGCTACACGACCATCTGGTCGCCACCGCCGGCATGCGTGTCGAGGTGACCGGGCCGTGGCCGCCCTACAGCTTCGTCGGTGCGGAAGAGCCGCACGACGACGACCTGACGGGGATGGTGTCGTGACGCTCGAGCGCTCCCCCGCCCTCGACGAGACCTCGCTCGTCGATCTCGTCGACCGTCTGATCGACGGCGGCGTCGTCGTGGGCGGCGACATCGTCCTCTCGCTCGCCGGAGTAGATCTGGTCTACCTCGGCCTGCGCCTGGTTCTCGCCCCTGCCCACAAGATTTCGCTACCTGGGTCCGGGAAGCAGCCATGATGCTCCTCTACGCCGTGGCAGCCACGGACAGCACAGGCGACACGGTCGACACCCCGCTACAAGCACACCGCTCCCGCGGGCTCACCGTCTTCGTCGAACCGAGAACCCAGCCACCCGAGCGGTCGATGCACGAGCTGCTCGGGTTCGGGCGAGCCCTCCACCAGCTCTGGTCGAACGTCCCCGTGCTCCCGATGCGCTTCGGGACGGTCGTGAGCGACAGCGATGAGCTGGATGAGCTCGTCGCGGAGCGCGAGAGCGAGTGGACCGACCGGATCGCCGCCGTCACCGGATGCAGCGAGTGCATCGTCCACCTTCCCCTGCCAGAAGATGTCCCTGAACGTGTCAGGGACGAGCAGACGGGTACGGACTATCTCCGCCGGCGCGCGAAGGAGCTGAAGCAGCATGACGCCGAGATCGCGGAGCTGAGGGCGCTGCTCGCTCCGTACGCCTCCGAGATCACGAAGCTCTCGTCCATCCGTCCGCAAGAGGCGCGGCTGTCGGTCCTGCTTCCCGACGAGCACGTGGAAGCGGCCCGGACAGCCATTCGAGACTGGGGCGAGAACCGGCCCGGAGTGACGGTCACCGGTCCGTGGCCACCGTTCAGCTTCTGTCAGGAGGAGAGCCCGTGACGCGGCCCGACGACGGGGCTCCCTGGCCCCTGGACATCGACGCCCTCGAAGCGGACGACGACCTGCCGTCCGCCTTGAGCAGGCGGATCGATGCGGATCCGGAATCCGTCGAGAAGGGGCTCGTACAGCTCGTGCTCACCCTGGTGGAGCTGCTCCGGCAGCTGATGGAACGCCAGGCGATCCGCCGGATGGATGCGGGAGGCCTGAGCGAGGAGGACATCGAGCGGCTGGGGCAGACCCTGATGCTGCTGGACGAGAAGATGACCGAGCTGCGCGACCACTTCGGACTCGCCCCGGAGGATCTCAACATCGATCTGGGCCCGTTGGGAAAGCTCCTCTGAGGAGCTGGGCGCTCAGCCCTCGCTGTTGATGAGGTACTTCCCGTCGGCGTAGACGAGCCCCAACGTCACCGTGCTGCCCTCCTGGCGGCCGTCCTTCATCGTGTAGTTGTAGGTGTAGGTCACCTTGAGCGGGTCGACGCTGGGGGAGACCGAGCCGACGCTGGTGCTCGCTACGGACCTCCACCAGGCGCGGTACCCGTCGATCCCGCCGCTGCTGGCCTGGAACGCCGGGGTCAGCATCGAGCTGAAGGCGGCGTCGGGGTTCGCGGGCGCGGTGGCGAGATAGCTGCGGATGAAGGCGTCGATCCCCTCAGCGCTCGGGCCGGCGGTCTCGCTGGCCGAGGGGCTCTCGCTCGGAGACTCGCTGGCCGTCTCGCTGGGCGACGGCTCCTCGGAGGCCTCCTCCGACTTCTCGTCGTCTGCTTCCTCGGTGGCCTTGTCGGTCGCTTCCGACAGCGGCGATCCGGACGCGACCGGCTTCGGCTTCGCACTCGGCTCCTCGCCGCGGTTGGCCCACAGCGCTCCGCCGACCACCAGCATCAACGCCGCGGCGGCGACGAGCGCGATCGGCCACCAGCGACGCCGCGTCGGGGTGCTGGTCGACTGTGCCAGTCCCGAAGGCGCGGCCGGAGCCGGCGCCGCGACCGCGGCGAGCGTCTGCGTACGCGGCGCCACCGGCTCCAGCTTCTCGGCCGCCAACCGCCCGGCCAGGAAGTCGACGACATCCGCGGCCGACCACCGCTCGGCGGGGTCGTAGGCCATCGTGTGCTCCATCAGCGGCGCCAGCCGACCGGCCAGCGGCGTACGCGGCGGGTCCTCGTGCACCACTCGATACAGCGTCGCGAGCGCGTTGTCGCCGATCCCGTAGGGAGGCTCGCCGGTCAGCGCCTGGAAGAGCGTGGCCCCCAGCGACCACATGTCGCTGGCCGGGGTGGCCCGTCCGCCGGTGGCGATCTCCGGAGCCAGGTACGCCGGCGAGCCGGTGACCTGCCCGGTCTGCGTGGTCTGGGAGTCGACACCGCGCGCGATCCCGAAGTCGGTCAGCTTGGCGCGGCCGGCACGGCCGACCACGATGTTCGCGGGCTTCACATCCCGGTGGACGATGCCGGCGGCATGGGCCGAGCGCAGGGCGGAGGCGATCTGACCGATCAGCCTCGCAGCGTCCTCGATGGGCATCGGCCCGTCGTCGCGCACCATGTGAGCGAGGGTCTTCCCCTCGACGTACTCCATCACCAGCCACGGCTTGTCGTCGTCGCGCACCAGGTCGAAGACGGCGACGACGTTCGGGTGGACCAGCCGGGCGGCGAGCTGTGCCTCGCGTTCGACGGCGGCATCAGAGACGCCGTCGAGTGCGATCAGCTGTTTGAGGGCGACCGAACGCCCCAGCACTTCGTCGGTGGCGAGCCAGACGGCCCCCATCGCTCCCCGGCCGAGCTCCCTCTCGAGCCGGTACCTCCCTGCGATCACCCAGGTCCCCTCAAAATCTCGTCGCGAACGCCAGTGGTCAACTCTAGGGGGTATCGCCTACTACCCTTGCTTCCGGGACAGCCCGTTCCGGGCCCCGGAAAAACCATCTGAGAACGACCTGAGAAAGGCACCACGTGTCCATCGATCCCACACTCCTCGACGACCTCGAGTGGCGAGGCCTCATCGCCGACTCGACGGACCGCGACGCGCTCCGAGAAGCGCTCGCCGGCGGGAGTGTGAAGTTCTATATCGGGTTCGACCCCACCGCGCCGAGCCTGCACATGGGCAACCTTCTCCAGATCACCATGGCGATGCGCCTGCAGCGGGCTGGCCACACGCCCTACGTACTGGTCGGCGGCGCCACCGGCATGATCGGTGACCCGCGCGACTCGGGCGAGCGCACCCTCAACTCACCGGACACCGTCAAGGAATGGGTCGGGAAGGTACGCAGCCAGATCGAGCGGTTCGTCTCCTTCGAGGGCGAGACCGCCGCGACGATGGTCAACAACGCCGACTGGACGGCCTCGCTGTCGGTGATCGACTTCCTCCGTGACATCGGCAAGCACTTCCCGGTCAACCGGATGCTCGCCCGCGACACGGTGAAGAAGCGTCTCGAGGACGGCATCTCCTACACCGAGTTCTCCTACATCCTGCTGCAGTCCATGGACTACCTGAACCTCTTCCGTACGCACGGGGTCAGCCTGCAGTTCGGCGGCTCGGACCAGTGGGGGAACATCACCGGCGGTGTCGAGCTGGTCCGCCGGGTCACCGGTGAGACCGTCCACGCCTTCACCACGCCGCTGATCACGAAGGCCGACGGCACCAAGTACGGCAAGACAGAGGGCGGCGCCCTCTGGCTCGACCCGACGATGAAGTCGCCCTACGCCTTCCACCAGTTCTGGCTCAACGTCGAGGACGCCAAGGTGGGGGAGATGCTCCGTGTCTTCACCTTCCTGTCCCACGAGGAGATCGACGCCCTGGAGGCACAGCATGCGGAGAAGCCGTTCCTACGGGTGGCCCAGAAGGCGCTCGCCGATCACATGACGACCCTCGTCCACGGGGCAGGGGAGACCGAGCAGGCCAAGCAGGCCGCAGCCGCGCTCTTCGGCGGCGGTGACCTGGCCACTCTGAGCGGTACGACGCTGGCCGCCGCGATCACGGAGGCCGGTGCCGTCGAGCTGGAGCGTGGTGAGGAGCTGCCGACCTACGTCGACCTCTTCATCGCCGCCGGCCTCGTCTCCTCCAAGGGGGAGGCCCGCCGGACGATCTCCGAGGGCGGGGCGTACGTCAACAACGTCCGCGTCGAGGACGCTGAGGGGGCGCTCGGCGAAAAAGAGTTGCTCGGTGACGGCTGGGTCGTCCTGCGCAGGGGCAAGAAGAAGTTCGCCGGCGTGCGCTTCAAGTAGCCTCTGACCTGCGAGAACGCCCCGGGGAAGGTGACCGCCTTCCCTGGGGCGTTCCTCGATTTGGCAAGCGCGTCACTGAGGCGTAATGTTCATCCGGTCGCCGGGGTGCGGCGGGAAGCAAGTTCGAGTCTTCGAGCGGGTTTCCGGCCCCTGAGTCGGCCGCCAACATTCTCGAGCTCCAGCTCGGTTCAGAGTCTCAGCCAGGTCTTCGGATCAGGCATCAAGACCGTGATGAACCGCAGTTTGATTGTCTTGTGCTGTGTGGGCGTGGATATCGTCTTTATCCGATAACAGCGAGTAATCGCCGAATTGGACAACAAAGCGAGATCCCATAAAGTCCTCCAGGACGAGGCGGAAACACCACTGCTAAACCAGGGAAAGCGCGGAACGCGCCGAATTGGGAAAGCGAAAGTGAGTCTGCTAAAGTCTGAAGGGCAAGGAGCCGATAAAGGTTCTGGAGCTGGCAAGGAAACGCCGAAAGCGCGGAATTGCGAAAGCGAAAGAAAGCCTGATAAGGTTCAGCACGAAGCAGAAACAAGCAGTACAAGTAGTACAAAACGAATATAGCCGCCGGACTGGCTGAGACGGATGTCTGAAATCTACCGGTGTGCGTGTGATTCTTGAGAACTCAACAGTGTGTCATAGTCGACGAATTAGTTTGTTATGCCCCGTCGACCA
>NZ_JBEORH010000012.1:0-195569 GCF_040302165.1 Nocardioides sp. NPDC127503
TTTCTGAAAATCGTAATTGCTAAGAGGTAAATAATGAATATATAAACAATAGTAATAGAGCTCATTATTGATAAGTTGAAAATAAAACTTGCTGAAGAAAGACATCAATTTATGATTCAATATCTCAAACAATTTATGTCAGAGTGGAATTTTAATAAAGAGTAAATTCAAATACCGTTGAACTCGTTGTCGACGTAGATGTCCTCTGAGGCCGGGGCCTTCTTGATCATCTCGACCGACTCCATGAAGTCGGCGAACTCGCCGAAGCCGGTGGGGGTCAGGGACCAGGTGACGTCGGGATCGGTGATCTGGGTCTTGACCTCGGCGGCGGTGAGCTCGCCATCGGATTCGGCGGAGAGGAGCTCGGCGGCTTGGGCCGGGTCGTCGGTGAGGAGGGTGTTGGATTCTTTCAGGGCGGCGTAGAAGGCCTTCGTGAAGTCGGGGTTGGCGTCGAGGAAGTCGGGCTTGGCGTAGATCGCGTTGAAGGTGGTGCGACCGAAGAGGTCGTAGCTCTTCAGGATCGGGTGGGCGCCGGCCTCGGCCTCCTGCGCGACGAACGGCGGGGCGGTGAGGTGGCCGGCGATCTGGCCGGAGACGAGTGCCTGGAGGCCATCGGGGTGGCCCATGCCGACGATGTTCTTGTCGAGCGCATGCGGGTCGCCGAGCTGCTCGCCGGCGGCCTTCCGCAGCGGCAGCGACTGGATCGAGTCGGGCGCAGGCATCGCGATCTTGGCGTCCTTCGGCAGGTCCTTCAGTGACTTGATCGCGGGGTCGGTGACCATGAGCTGGAGATTCATCTGGTTCATCGCGGCGACTGTCTTCCAGCCGACGCCGGCATCGACGCCGACCAGGAACGGCGAGGCACCCATCGAGGCGACCTGGACGTCGCCGGCGATGACCGCGTCGCGCAGCGCCCCACCGGAGTCGAGCTCCTGCCACTTGATCTCGGTGTCGGGCAGCGCCTTCTCCAGCGTCTTCTGCTCCTTGATGAGCAGCAGGGTCGCGTACCCCAGGCCCGGCTGGTAGCCGATCGTGATCGTCTCGGCCGGGCCGTCGTCCGCTCCGGCGCCACAGGCGGCGAGTACGCCGGTGAGCAGGGTGGCGGCGAAGACGGCGGCCAGGCTGCGTACGCCTCGACGGGAACCTCGATGGGACATGGTGGAGCTCCTTGACGTGGGGTTGGCGGAGAGTGGTCAGGCGGTCTTCATGCCCCAGCGCACGACGGTGCGGCGCTCGAGCCAGCTGAAGACGAGGTCGAAGAGGATCCCGATCAGCGCGATGGTGACCAGACCGGCGAAGGCGTCGGCGATGTGCAGGTAGGTCTTGGCGTTGTTGATGAAGTACCCCAGCCCGCCGCCCTCACCGGCGACGCCGAAGACCAGCTCGGCGGCGATGATGGTGCGCCAGCCGAAGGCCCAGGCGCTCTTCAGGCCGGAGACGGTGTGGGGGAGAGCGGCGGGGACGAGGACGTACCAGACCAGGCGTACGCCGCGGAGCCCGATGTTGCGCCCGACCGCAACCACGGTGGGGTTGGCGGTGCGGAAGCCCTGGCTGACGTTGATCGCGATCGGCCAGATCACCGCGTTGGCGATCACCACGATCAGGGCCGTGGTGTTGATGCCGAACCACAGCATCGCCAGCGGCAGGATCGCAACCGCCGGGAGCGGATTGAGCATCGAGGTGAGCAGGACCAGAAGGTCCTCGCCGATCGTCGTCCAGGTGGCGAGCGTGGTCAGCACCACGGCGGCCACGATCCCGATGGCAAGCGCCTGGCCGAGGATGCGCAGGGTGAGCAAGGTCGAGTCGACCAGCGCTCCGCTGCGTACGCCCTCGACCATCGCCTGCGCGACGTCGATCGGCCCGACGAGCACGAGCGGGCTGACTTGGCCGAACCGGACACCGAGATCCCAGGCGAGCAGCAGGATGAGGAGCAGGAGGCCGCGACGTACGGCGGTGGGGATGTGGCCCCAGCGGGGCAGTCTCCTGGGCAGGTCACCGGGGAGGTCGGCAGCCGTCTGGGAAGCGGAGGGCGGGCGAGCGGTCTGGGTCATGCCGCCTCGCTCTGGTCGGGCCTGGCGGACCCGTCGCCTGCGAGTAGGGCGCGCAGGCGGGTCTGGGCGGCGACGAAGGCCGGATCTGTGGGGTCGTCGAGACCGCGTACGTCGAGGGTGTCCACGACGTGTGACGGTGGCGTCGAGAGGACGACGACCTGGTCGCCGACGTAGACCGCCTCGGCGATGCTGTGGGTGACGAAGAGGACGGTGATACCGGTCTCGGCGGCGACCTGCTTGAGCTCGCGCTGGAGCCGGTCACGGGTCTGGGCGTCGAGGGCGCCGAACGGCTCGTCCATGAGGAGTACGTCGGGTTCGAGCGCCAGCGCGCGGGCGATCGCGACCCGCTGCTTCATCCCGCCCGAGAGTTGGTGGGGATAGCGCGCCCCGGCCTGGTCGAGCCCCATCGTGGTCAGCCAGCGGTCGGCCCGCTCCCGGGCCTGATCGCGGGTGCGTCCGTTGGCGCGCAACGGGAATTCCAGGTTGCCCCGCACGGTGCGCCAGGGGAAGAGTTGGTCGAACTCCTGGAAGACGACCGCCCGGTCGGGCCCCGGCGTCGTGACCGAGGTGCGGCCGGAGACGGTGATCGTGCCCGACCAGGGGCGAAGGAACCCGGCCGCGGCCTTCAGGATGGTCGACTTCCCGCAGCCTGACGGACCGAGCAGCATCGTCGTCGATCCACGCGGGACGGAGAACGAGACCCCGCCGACGGCGGGGTGCGGCTCGCCGTCGACGAGATAGCCGAGGCGTACGTCGCTGACCTCGAGCATGGACACGGAGGGCCTCCAGGGATGTCGTCGTCAGAGTCAACTTAGAAAACTAAGTAACTCGACTATAGCGACCTGGAGAGGTGCTGACCGCAGCGGCCCAGGGGTCGGACTTCTCAGGTGTTTCCTGCACTTCTCGGGCATTGCAACACCTGAGAAGTGCAGGGATACCCGGTTAACCGGGTATCCCGCCCGCGGCTACGGCGTGATGACGAGCCCGACCACCCAGGTGATGGTGGCGAGGGTGGAAGCGGTGGCGTCGATCAGGATGAACAGGCCCATCGCCTTCAGCGCGGTCCAGGTGGAGGCCCAGGCGACGCGCGCGTCGCCGCCGTGGCGACGGAGCTCGGCGAGGAAGACGCCGAGGGGGAAGCCGACGAAGAGACCGACGACGGGGATCACGAAGAAGCCGATGATGGCCAGGATCGCGCCGACGATCTGGGTGGACAGCGGCATGCCGGAGTTCTTGAGGTGCTTGCCGGGGATGGCGTACTTGGTGATCAGTCCGATGGCGATGAAGGCGGCCGAGATGCCGAAGATCACCCAGCCGGTGGACTCGCCCAGCCAGATGGCCCAGCCGAGGATCGCGGCGGCGACCAGCAGCGCACCGCCGGGGAGGACAGGGACGATGATGCCGGCGATGCCGAAGGCGATGACCAGCGCGACGAGAACTTCGACGAGACTCACGGAGCGAACCCTAGCCCCGTGGCGCCGCACAAGACGCCGAAGGCCCGGACCGTCGTGGTCCGGGCCTTCGGGGAGTCGGTGGGTGGGGTCAGTTCTTCTCGGTGAGCTTGTGCGTCTCGTCGGTGATCGAGCTTGCGATCTCCTTGAGCTTCTCACCGTGCTCGCGGGCGTGGTGGGCGCAGAACAGCAGTTCGCCGCCGGAGTGGAGCTCCGCGCGTACGTAGGCCTGCGCTCCGCACCGGTCGCAACGGTCCTCGGACGTGAGCGGCGAGCTGGTGGCAACGGCAGTGGTCACATCGGCCTCATTTCTGAATCATGATTGCGCCGGGATAACGTACGTGAGTCTTGGAAGATTCCCTAGATCGCTAGCGTTTCCTCGCGGACTCTTACCTCCGTCGCACCTCTAATCCTTGCAGTTGTCGCTCCGGGTTGGGGATCCGGGTCGGACCTACCCCGCGGGACATCGCTGTCCGTGACAGACATTCTTACCTGTCGACCGACCATTTCGTGCATCGAAACCCGCAAGTTCCACGTAACGGACCGATCACGACGTACGTGTGCCGCCCGATGGCGCGTGAGTCGGTTGCCGCGTGCCTGCGTGAGACCCGGGCGTGTCGCACGGTAGATTTCGTCTGAAGAACACCCCCACGCAGTACCCCGGGAACAACGCAGTTACGCAGGAGCCGATCATCTCTGACAACACCTACAACGCCGCGCACCTCCTCGTCCTCGAGGGCTTGGAGGCGGTGCGCAAGCGTCCCGGTATGTACATCGGCTCGACCGATACCCGCGGCCTCATGCACTGCCTGTGGGAGATCATCGACAACGGCGTCGACGAGGCGCTGGCAGGTGTCGCTGGTCACGTCGAGGTGACCATGCACCCCGACGGCTCGGTGGAGGTCTACGACGACGGCCGCGGCATCCCGACCGACAAGGAGCCCCGCACCGGGCTTCCGGGCGTCGAGGTGGTCGCGACCAAGCTGCACGCGGGCGGCAAGTTCGGCGGCGGCTCCTACAACGCGACCGGCGGTCTGCATGGTGTCGGCCTCTCGGTCGTCAACGCGCTCTCGAGCCGCATGGACATCGACGTGGACCGCTCGCCGGCCCAGCAGGGGATGTCGTTCCGCCGTGGTGTGCCCGGTGTGTTCGACGGCGATGGCCCGTCGGCCGCCTTCACGCCGCAGAGTGGCCTGACCCGCAAGGGCAAGCGGGTCGCCAAGGGCAAGACCGGCACCAGGGTCAGGTTCTGGCCGGACCGGCAGATCTTCACCAAGGACGCTCGCTTCGAGCTCGAGGGGCTGCTCGGCCGCGCCCGGCAGACGAGCTTCATCGTTCCCGGGCTCGAGCTGGTCATCCGCGACCTGTCCGGCGAGGACCCGGTCGAGGAGAAGTTCCGCCACGACGGCGGCATCGCCGAGTTCGTCGACTTCCTGGCCAAGGACGAGCCGGTCAGCGGCGTACTCCGCCTGCAGGGTTCGGACACCTTCACCGAGACCGTGCCGATGCTCGACGACGCCGGCCACATGACACCGCAGGACGTCGAGCGCGAGCTCGGCGTCGACATCGCGGTGCGATGGGGCAGCGGCTACGACACCGAGATCCGCTCCTTCGTCAACGTGATCGCCACCCCGAAGGGCGGCACCCACGTCAGCGGCTTCGAGAACGCGCTGACCAAGACGTTCAACGACGCCATGCGCGCCGCCAAGGTGCTCAAGGTCAACGACAAGGACATCGTCAAGGAGGACATCCTCGAGGGGCTGACCTCGGTGGTGACGGTGCGCCTGGCCGAGCCGCAGTTCGAGGGCCAGACCAAGGAGATCCTCGGCACCCCGGCCGCTCGCAGCGTGGTGCGCAAGGTCGTCGCCGCGGAGATGAAGACGTTCCTCACCGAGTCGCGCGGGGCGCAGAAGCAGCAGGCCAAGCTGGTGATGGAGAAGGTGTACTCCGCCTCCAAGACCCGGCTCTCGCTGCGCCAGCAGAAGGAGAACCAGCGGCGCAAGAACGCGCTGGAGTCCTCCGCGCTGCCCTCCAAGCTCGCCGACTGCCGCACCACCGACGACCGGGCCGAGCTGTTCATCGTCGAGGGTGACTCCGCGCTCGGCACCGCCAAGGTGGCCCGCAACTCCGAGTTCCAGGCGCTGCTGCCGATCCGCGGCAAGATCCTCAACGTCCAGAAGGCCTCGGTCGGCGACATGCTGAAGAACACCGAGTGCTCCTCGATCATCCAGGTGGTCGGGACGGGCACGGGCCGCGGCTTCGACTTGGACGCGGCGCGCTACGGCAAGATCATCTTCATGGCCGACGCCGACTCCGACGGCGCCCACATCCGTACGCTGCTGGCGACCCTGTTCTTCAAGTACATGCCCGAGCTCATCGCCGCCGGCAAGGTCTACACCGCCGTCCCGCCGCTGCACCGGATCGAGATCTCCAACCCCAAGAAGGGGATGGAGAAGTACATCTACACCTACTCCGACCCGGAGCTGCAGCGGAAGCTCGCCGAGCTGAAGAAGAAGAACGTCAGCTGGAAGGACCCGGTGCAGCGCTACAAGGGTCTGGGTGAGATGGACGCCGACCAGCTGGCCGAGACCACCATGGACCCGCGCCACCGGACGCTTCGCCGGCTGACGCTGGACGACGCCGACGAGGCCGCGGCGGTCTTCGACCTGCTGATGGGCTCCGACGTCGCTCCGCGCAAGGAGTTCATCGTCGCCGGGGGCGGTCAGCTCTCCGAGACCGACCTCGACTTCTAGGGCCGTGACCTCAGCGATGGACCAGAAGGCAGCCCGGACAGCGGCGACCAAGGCGTTCAAGACGGGCGGCATGCCGCTGCGCAAGGGCCATCACCGGCTCGGTGACCCCATGAGCGACGACATCGTCTGGTACGTCGACCTGCGCGCCCAGGGCGCCGGGCCGACCGCGCCGCTGCGCTTCGAGATCGGCTGCTGGGTCGCCGCCCTCGGCCACCCGGAGCCCGAGGGTGGCCCGGTCGACTGCCCGCTGCTGCTCGACCGGCCGGTCGCGGCCACCACGCCCGCCGAGATCGGCGAGGAGGTCGGCGACCTGCTGACCCTCGTCGGCGATCTCGACTCAGTCACCGCGCTGCGCGACGCACTGGCGGAGGGAACGCTGGGGCGGCCGTTGGTCGACCAGTCGCTGCGTACATTCTTGGATGGGTAGAGCTGGATGGGTAGAGCCTGGATGGGTAGAGCCGCGACGGTTGGCGCTTCGCTTCACTCGTGAACCGCGCGGAGATGGGTGAGCACCGCCAGGACGCGGCGATGGCCCTCCTCGCTCTCGGGGATCTCCAGCTTGAGCAGCAGGTGGCGTACGTGCGCTTCGACCGTGCGCTCGCTCAGCACCAGCCGCTGGGCGATGCCGATGTTGGTGAGTCCCTCAGCCATCAGTTCGAGGACTCGCTTCTCCCGTTCCGAGAGCCGCCCCAACGGGCCTGTCACCGGAGCGATGAGGGCGGCGACGACCGTTGGGTCGAGTGCCGATCCTCCGCCCGCGACGCGCGCCGCGGTGTCGAGGAACTCCTCGACCTCGAGGACCCGGTCCTTCAGCAGATAGCCGAACCCCGGTAGGCCGACCAGGTCGACGGCATGCGTGGTCTCGATGTGCTGCGACAGCAGCAGTACCCCGATGCCGGGATGACGAGACTTGATGTCGCGGGCGCCGCGGGCGCCCTCGTCGGTGTACGTCGGCGGCATCCGGATGTCGAGCACCACCAGGTCCGGACGTTCCCGCTCGACGATCTCGGCCACAACGGCCGCGTCGCCGAGCGTGGCCACCACCTCGTGCCCGCCGTCGGCGAAGAGCCGGGCGAGCCCTTCGCGCAGCAGGGCCTGGTCCTCGACGATCACGACACGCATGGCAGCTCCGCAACAAGCGTCGTGCCACGACCTCGAGCGCTGTCGACCCGCAGGTTGCCCCCGCGCGCGGCGACCCGATCCGACAACCCGGTCAACCCCGAACCGGGGCTGACCGTGGCACCACCCAGTCCGTCGTCGATGACGCTGACGACGAGGGTGGAGTCGCATCTCGCGACCTGCAGCAGGATCCGGTCCGCGTGCGCATGCTTGATGGCGTTGGTGAGACCCTCGCAGGCGACGAAGTACGCCGCTGCCTCGATGTCAAGCGGGTAGCGCTCACTGGGCGCCGTCACCTCGACGCGGACCGGTGCCCGGTTGGCCAGGTCGTGAAGCGCCGGCCCGAGCCCGGCGTCAAGCAGTGGCGGGCGTACGCCGTGGGCCAGCTCGCGCAGCTCGCCGATGGCGGCGGTCACCTCCGTGATCGCGCCGTCCAGGGTGTGCCGCACGTCGCCGTTCGCGCCGCCGAGCTGGTACTGGGCATGGCGCAGGGTCAGACCGATGGAGACCAGGCGCTGCTGTGCGCCATCGTGCAGGTCACGCTCGAGGCGGCGGCGTTCCTCGTCGGCCACGGTGGCCAGTCGGACGCGCGAGGCCTCGACCTCGTCGAGGCGGCGGCGCAGCTCGACCCGCATCCGAGCCATCTCGATGGCCAGGCCCGCGGCGCTGACGACGGCCGGCAGCAGGCCGGGGTCGGTGGTGGCGCGCGGGTGCCATGCGATGTGGCCGAGGGTGATGCCGCCACGCCGGACCGCGTACGACTCTCGATCGT
The DNA here is from genome assembly GCF_040302165.1 of Nocardioides sp. NPDC127503. Classification (NCBI taxonomy): domain Bacteria; kingdom Bacillati; phylum Actinomycetota; class Actinomycetes; order Propionibacteriales; family Nocardioidaceae; genus Nocardioides; species Nocardioides sp. NPDC127503. Next base: position 8,147 of record NZ_JBEORH010000012.1, read on the forward strand.
AGGCCGGCTCGGGTTCCGCCCTGCCGAGAGTGTTCACCGGCGTCTCGTCCGCCTGCAGCACGAAGGTCAGCTGCAGACCCGGGTCACCCGTCGCTGCCCTGAGGACATCGACGACCTGCTCCGGCTCGGCCCGGTCGGCCCGCAGCTCCTCGAGGAACAACGCGACTGTGCGCAGCGCCTCCTGGCGCGCCGGCCGGAACCGATCGTCGACCCTGGACTGCACTCTGCGATGCAGCAGCTTGAACGTCGCGGCGGCGGCGAGGGTGGCACCGGCGGTCGACCACGGCGAGCCGCGTCCTGCGAACGCCCCGATCAGGACCACCGTACCCGCGTACACGGCGGCGAGCAGGACGGTGAGTGCGGCGTAGGTGAAGGTGCGGCTGATGACCAGGTCCACGTCGTACAGCCGGTAGCGGAGCACCGCGACACCGATCGCGACCACCCAGAGGGTCAACGTGATGGCGGGAATCACGCGCACGATCGGGAAGAGGTTCCACAAGGCGCCCGACATCGGCAGGCTCGACGCCAAGAGGACGCTCGCGAGTACGAACCACTTCATCTGCTGACGCTCGACGCCCGAGGAGGCTCGAAAGCGAAGCACCACAGCCACCAGCGCTGCTATCAGTGAGACGGCGACGAGACCGAACCCGACGATGTAGAGAGCACCGACGGGTAGCCCGTCGACGGCGTAGGGGCTCCGGCCGCTGACGAAGTTCCGCCCGAGGTCAGGGGAGAGGGCCCAGCCGGGCGTGCCCAGCAGCACCCCGACTCCACACAGCCACACCACGATCGACCATCCGCGTCCGGGAAGGTGGCCGGTGGGAAACAGGAGCAGGAGCAGCACCAGCACCGGCGCCTGCGGCAGCCAGCTGGAGAGGGCGATCCACTCGGCGAACGGCCCTCCGGGCCAGCCCTCGATGGCGGAGCGCAGCCCCCAGCCCTGCGCGAGCTCGCCGGTCACCGAGTTGGCCACACCCAGACCACACAGCAACCAGCCGATGGCGTGACGCGGGTGCCGGGTCAGGATCAGCGCCCCGGTCGCCGTCAGCGTGCAGGAGAACACGGCGTAGAGCAGGGTGTCGTACGCCGGCTCGAGCCCCCAGGAGAGTCCCACGGCGCATGCTTCGGCCACCAGCGTCGTCGCCAGGAGGAGGCCGGGAAGCGAGCGGATCGCGAGTCCCACGGTCCGATCCTCCTCTTGGCCGCTCGGGTGGCGCAAACGTGCCAGCACTGCATGGCGATCGAGTACTGGCACTGACGCGGAGCCACCGCCGGCGTCCATACAGTCGAGAGATCTTCGACGACCAGAGGGGCAGCCATGCGAACCGTCCGACGCACGCCGTACGTACTCGTCGGTGGACTCTGCGGGCTGGCCTGGGCGGCCGGTTTCCGCGGCTGGATGGCGCAGCTGGTGGGGTCCGATTCGTCCTACTCCTGGCTGACCGTCGTGCTGGTCCTCCTACCCGGGACGGCGATCGGGCTGCTGCTGGGGTGGGCCGCCTACTTGCGCCGCATCGAGCGGCGGGGGTCGCGCTGGCTGGTGTGGTCACCCGTCCTGTTCGCCTCTGCCCTGCTCGACCCTGAGATCGCTCGCGCACTGGTCACCAACGGTGAGGGCAGCGGGGCACTGATCGTCGTGGCCACCGCACTCGCCGGCGGGTTCGCGCTGTCGCGAACCGGGTGGTCGGTGGCCCGGGTCTCCTGCGCGGTGGTCGCCGGGGCCGGCCTGCTGATGCTCTTCGGTATGGGCGGCATGGCTGGTCCCCTCAGCTCCGCCCGAGGCGCCTGGGTCGCCCTGTACGGATGGTCGTTCGTGCTCCTGTTCTGTCTGGCATCCGCGCTGCCGTATCCGGCGGTGCGCGCTCCTCGTGGCGGCCGCTCGTTCGCCGCCCTCGGCGCGCTGTGCGGGATCGCCTGGGTCTGCGCGCTGCGAGGCTTCATGGCTGAGGTCGCCGGCGCAGAGTCCGGGGTCCACTGGGTGGGCACGTGGGGGTTCATCCTGCTGCCGGGCCTGCTCATCGGCGCCCTGCTCGGCTGGGCCGAGCACCTGCGCCGCACCGGGGGCCGGCCCAGGTGGCGACTGCTCGTGCTCTCGCCGTTCCTGTTCGCCGCGATCCTGGTCAGGGGCCTGATCGAGGACCCGACCACGATGTTCGAGGGCGGAATCGCTGCCGGCACGATCGCGATCCCAGTGCTCTGCATCATCGGTGGACATGCTCTGTCCGGCAATGCGCCGCTGTGGTCCCGGCTACCGGCCGGCCTCGTAGGCGTCGCCACCCTCATGGCATGGCCGCTCACCAGCACTGCCGTCGGCGGCCCGAACTTCGCTCTCGACACACCCCAAGGGCTGTGGGCCACTGCGTTGTACGACGCGTTGCTGGTCACCTTCGCGCTTGCCGCCTCCGTCCCGCAGCGCGCCGTTCTCGGCTCCACCATGACTCGGACCCAGGAGGCCGGCATGGTCGGCCCGCAGGTCTACTCCGGATCGCAGTCATCCGCATCCCAGGAAGGAATGCCGCTATGAACAAGCCGAACACCTATGAGACGGTCCGCGTCTCACCTCCGTCCCCAACCACAGCACCACTCCGGAGCGCCCGCGGAGCCGGGCTTCTCTGCGCCACCTCCGCGGTGCTGCTCGTGATCGGCTGCGCTGTCACCCAGTGGCAGTTCGCAGTCACCACAGTGCCGGACGACACCTGGCGGTTCCCGTGGTCACCGACCGCGTTCATCGTCACCACCCTCATCTGGGCCACGACGCAGGCCGCGGTCGTCCCCGCTCTGCTGGTCTGGCAACGCAGCGGCAGTGCGGGGTCGGGCTTCGCCGCTCGCTGGGGACTGCGGCTCCTGGTCGTGGGTTCCGTCATCGGCGTGGTCGCCCACCTCGCGTCGCTGCCGTTCGTAGATGCGAAGTTCGAGGACATCGCCGCCTTGGGTGCGGTGTTCGGGATCGGTGCCCTGCTCGCTACGGTCGGCTTCCTCATGGCGGGCGTCGGCACGGTGCGTACGCACCGCTGGACCGGCGTGTTCCGCTGGACGCCGCTCGGCATCGGGATCGTCGGCGTCGCGCTGATGTTCCTTCAGTTCACGCCACTGCTCCCGACCGGCGTCGGGCTCTACTACCTCGGGTTCGTCCCGCTCGGCCTTGCCGTCGCCGGCTACGCACGTACAGAGACCAGAGCCTGAGCATCACGACAGCTCGACGGTCAGCGCTCGGCCAGCAGGGCGAAGAGGTCGCCGACCTCGCCCAGGTGGCCGAGCTTGTCGGGGTTGAGGACGTTGTGCATGCGTACGATCCGGCCGCCGTCGACGTCGAGGGCGATGACGCCGAGCAGGGCGCCGTCGGCGCCGCGGGTGAGCATCGCCGGCTGACCGTTGGCATGGGATAGCTCCAGACGTACGCCGAAGCGCTCGCCCTGACGCATGAGCCCGAGCAGGAAGCGGGCGACGGCGACGGCACCGAGCATCGGCTTCTGGATTGCGGGAGCGCGGCCACCGCCGTCGGCGACGAACACGACATCGTCGGCGAGCAGCCGCTCCAGACCGGCGATGTCGCTCGCGGAGAGCGCGGCGACGAACTGCGAGGCGAGCTGGTCGCGGCGCTCGCGGGACGGGTCGAACCGCGGCGTACCGTCGGCGATCCGCTTGCGGGCGCGGGTGAAGATCTGGCGGCAGTTGGTCGCGCTCTTGTCGACGACGGGGGCGATGTCCTCGTAGTCGTAGCCCAGCACCTCACGCAGTACGAACACCGCGCGCTCGACCGGCGTGAGCGACTCCAGCAGGACCAGGAACGCGGTGCTGACCGTCTCGTCGAGCTCGAGGCGGTGGCTCGGGTCCTCGTCGGAGACCAGGATCGGCTCGGGCAGCCACGGGCCGACGTACTGCTCGCGGCGGTGGCGGGCCGAGCGCAGGGTGTCGATGGCGATCCGGGTGGTGACTGTGGTGGCGTACGCATCGAGGTTGTCGACGTCCTCGCTGCTGCGGTGCATCCGCAGGAACGCCTCCTGCACGATGTCCTCCGCCTCGGCGACGCTGCCGAGCATCCGGTAGGCGATCGAGAACATCAGCGGGCGGAGCCCGTCATGAGCGCTTGCGAGGTCCACGACTGCAGGACCTTACGCCAGCTGTCACAGGAGCGCAGGTCGTTTCGTCGGTGGGGTCGACAACGACGAAAGGAACAGAACGATGCGTATCTTCATCGCAGGCGGAACCGGTGCGGTCGGAGTCCGGATGGTGCCGCTCCTGGTGGCCGCCGGACACGAGGTGTACGGCTCGACCCGGCACGAGGCGGGGCGCGAGGCCCTGGCCGCCATGGGCGCGACCGGGATCGTGATGGACCCGCTGGACGCGCAGAGCGTCCACGACGCCGTCGCCAAGGCCGAGCCCGAGGTCGTCGTCCACCAGCTCACCGCGCTGGGCAGCCTCAGCGGCAACCTGAAGAAGTTCGACCAGGACTTCGCGATGACCAGCCGGCTGCGTACCGAAGGCACCGACCACCTGCTGGCGGCGGCCCGGGCGGCGGGGGTGCGGCGGTTCATCGCGCAGAGCTTCGGCGGCGGTTGGTCGAACGAGCGTAACGGCGGCTGGGTCAAGGACGAGAGCGCCCCGCTCATCACCGACCCCGGCAAGGAGGCGCGCGGCACCCTGGCGGCGATCCGTCACCTGGAGCACGCCGTGACCTCCGCGACCGATCTCGAGGGCGTGGTGCTCCGCTACGGCAACTTCTACGGCCCCGGCAACGCCACCTCTCGCGAGGGCGTGCTCGGTGAGATGCTGCGCAAGGGCAAGATGCCGGTGGTCGGCGGCGGCACCGGGGTGTGGTCGTTCGTCCACATCGACGACGTCGCCTCCGCGACCGTCGCGGCCCTCGACCGGGGTGCGCCTGGCATCTACAACATCGTCGACGACGAGCCGGCTCCGGTGAACCAGTGGATCCCACTCCTCGCCGAGGAGGTCGGCGGCAGGAACCCGATGCGCCTGCCGGCCTGGCTCGCCCGGCCGCTGATCGGCGAGTTCGGGGTCGCGCTGATGACCTCCGTGCGCGGCTCCTCGAACGCCAAGGCGAAGCGGGAACTCGGCTGGACGCCGTCGTACGCCACCTGGCGCGAGGGCTTCCGGACCGGGATCGGCTGATCGTGGTTATGGTGGCGCGGTGAAGATGATCGCGTTGCAGGACGAGTGGTGGCCGACGATGACCTGCTTCGGGTGCGGGCCGGCCAACGCCCAGGGGCTCCAGCTGAAGAGCTATCCGCAGCTGGACGGGAGCGTGACCGCGACCTTCCAGCCGTGGCCGCAGCATGACAACGGCGGTGGGTTCCTCAACGGCGGCATCATCGCGACCGTGCTCGACTGCCACAGCGCCGCCGCAGTGCACCAGGAGGCCTTCCTCAACGGCTGGATGCCCGCCGAGGGGGAGTCGCTGGCCTACGTCACGGCCGGGATCGACGTACGCTACCGGCGGCCGGCTCCGCTCAGGGAGCCGGTCACGCTCGTCGCCTCCACCAAGGACGCCAGCGAGGACCAGATCACCTCGGTGGTGCGGCTGGAGTGGGACGGGAAGGTCCGCGCCGAGGGCGAGGCGCTGTGGAAGCGCTGGCGCCCGCGCGACTGAGAAAAGGGGAACGGCCCCCACCAGGTGAGGGCCGTTCCGTATCTCTGTCGAGCTAGTCGAGCAGCTCGGTCACGGTGCCTGCGGCGACGGTGTGACCGCCTTCGCGGACTGCGAAGCCGAGTCCGACGTTCATCGCGATCGGCTTCTCCAGCTCCACTCCGAGCTCGATCGTGTCGCCGGGCATGACCAGGGCGATCTCACCCAGGTCGATCCCGCCGGGCACGTCCGTGGTCCGGAAGTAGAACTGCGGCCGGTAGTCCGCGGCGAACGGCGTGTGCCGGCCACCCTCGGCGGTGGACAACGCGTGCAGGTTCGCCCGGAACTTCCGGTGCGGCCGTACGCTGCCGGGCAGCGCCACCACCTGGCCGCGACGGACCTCGTCGCGCTTGACGCCACGCAGCAGCACCGCCGCGTTGTCGCCCGCGTCCGCGGACTCCAGCGACTTGCCGAACGTCTCGAGCCCGATCGCGGTGCTGGTGATCGTCGCGCCGAGACCCACGACCTCGACCGCGTCGCCGACCTTCAGCGACCCGCGCTCGACGGCACCGGTGACCACCGTGCCGCGGCCGGTGATGGTGACGACGTTCTCGATCGGCATCAGGAACGGCTCGCCGAGCTCGCGCTCCGGCACCGGCACGTAGCCGTCGATCGCGTCCAGCAGGTCACCGATCGCGGCGGTCCACTGAGGGTCGCCCTCCAGCGCCTTCAGCCCGGACACCCGGACGACAGGTACGTCGTCGCCGGGGAACCCGTACTCCGAGAGGAGGTCACGTACCTCCAGCTCGACCAGGTCGAGCAGCTCGGGGTCGTCGACGGTGTCGGCCTTGTTGAGCGCGACCACCAGGTACGGCACGCCGACCCGGCGTGCGAGCAGCACGTGCTCGCGCGTCTGCGGCATGGCGCCGTCCTGCGCGGAGACGACCAGGATCGCGGCGTCCACCTGGGCGGCGCCGGTGATCATGTTCTTCACGTAGTCGGCGTGCCCGGGCATGTCGACGTGCGCGTAGTGCCGGGTCGCGGTCTCGTACTCGACGTGCGAGATGTTGATCGTGATCCCGCGCTGCAGCTCCTCCGGAGCCCGGTCGATGCCGTCGAAGGCGATGAAGCGGTTCACGCTCGGGTCGCGCTCCGCGAGCACCTTGGTGATCGCGGCGGTCAGGGTTGTCTTGCCGTGGTCGACGTGACCCATCGTCCCGATGTTGAGGTGCGGCTTGGTCCGCACGAACTGGCCCTTGGCCATGAGAGTTCCTTCGTGTGTCAGAAGATTTCGGGGTGAGCCAGGACCCTCCGGCAAGCCCTCACAGCGCTGTCACCGCGATGAGGGGGCCGGTGCGGGCCACCCTCCTCCGCGGGTCCTGCAGAGCAGGAGGAGGGTCAGCTTCGCGCGCCGGTGCAATCGACTGACGGTGCCCACGTGGGAGCGCCCGTCAGGCTCTTGCCTGACAGGTAGTGCTCGGAAACCACGCGGAACATGCTGATCACGTTAGATGCCAACACAGACACCAGCAATGTAATTCCCGGCTAGCGCGCCTCCAGGCGGACGACGACCGACTTCGACGTCGGGGTGCGGCTGCCGTCGGCGTAGGAGTCGAGCGGGATGAGGACGTTCGTCTCCGGGAAGTACGCCGCGGCGGAGCCGCGAGGGGTGGCGTAGGCGACGACGCGGAACCCCTCGGCGCGGCGCTCGCCGTCGGTCCAGACCGAGACGATGTCGACGGTGTCGCCGTCGGCGATGCCCTGCTCGAGGAGGTCCTCGGGGTTGACGAAGACGACGTGGCGTCCGCCCTTGATGCCGCGGTAGCGGTCGTTGTAGCCGTAGACCGTGGTGTTGAACTGGTCGTGGGAGCGCAGCGTCTGCAGCAGCAGGTGGCCTGGGGGAGCCGAGATGGCGGTCAGCGGGTTGGCGGTGACCAGTGCCCGGCCGGTCGCGGTGTTGAACGTACGCGAGTCGCGCGGGCCGTTGGGCAGGGCGAAGCCCCCGGGCGCCTTCAGCCGGGTCTCGAAGTCCTCGAACCCCGGGATCACCGCGGAGATGTGCCAGCGGATCCGGGAGTAGTCCGCGCCCATCGTGGCCCAGTCGACGCCGTCCGAGCCGAAGAGCGCCTCGCCGATGGCGCAGACGATGCCGACCTCGCTGCGCAGCTCCTTCGAGCCCGGGAGTAACCGACCGTGGGAGGCATGGACCATGCCCATCGAGTCCTCGACGGTGACGTACTGCTCGCGGCCGCCGGTCTCGTCGCGCTCGGTGCGGCCCAGGCAGGGGAGGATCAGGCCCTCGCGGCCGTGGTGGAGGTGGCTGCGGTTGAGCTTGGTCGAGATCTGGACGGTGAGGCCGACGTTGGCCAGCGCGGCCGTGGTGACGGCGGTGTCGGGGGTCGCGGCCGCGAAGTTGCCGCCCAGGGCGAGGAAGACGTCGACGGCGCCGTCGCGCATCGCCTCGATGGCGGCGACCACGTCGAAGCCGTCCTCACGCGGCGGCTTGATGCCGAACTCGTCGCCGACCGCGTCCAGGAACGACGCCGGCGGCTTCTCCCAGATGCCCATGGTGCGGTCGCCCTGCACGTTGGAGTGGCCACGGACCGGGCAGGCGCCCGCACCGGGCTTGCCGATGTTGCCGCGCAGCAGCAGGAACGAGGCGATCTCGCGGATCGTGGCGACCGAGTTCTTGTGCTGGGTCAGGCCCATCGCCCAGCACACGATGACGCGCTCGCGGGACTCGACCAGGTCGGTCAGGGACTCGATCTCCTCCCGGGAGATGCCGCTGAGCCGGGTGATCTCGTCCCACTCCATCGCCGCCCACGCCTGAGCCGCGACCTCGAAGCCGTCGGTGTGCTCCTCGATGAAGGGGTGCGCGATGGCGTCGCGCTCGACGAGCAGCTTGTTGATCCCGGCGAACAGAGCCAGGTCGCCGTTGACCTGCACGGGGACGTGGACGTCGGCGAGCTGGGTGCCGACGCCGGTGACGCCGCGTACGGTCTGGGGGTTGCGGAACCGCCCCATCCCGGCCTCGCGCAGCGGGTTGATCGAGACGACCTTGGCGCCGTTCTCCTTGGCGGACTCGAGCGCGGTCAGCATCCGTGGGTGGTTGGTGCCGGGGTTCTGGCCGACCACGAAGATCAGGTCGGAGTGTTCGGCGAGGTCGTCGTAGGTGACCGTGCCCTTGCCGATGCCGATGACCTCGCCGAGCGCGGTGCCGCTGGACTCGTGGCACATGTTGGAGCAGTCGGGAAGGTTGTTGGTGCCGAGCTGGCGGGCGAGCAGCTGGTAGACGAACGCGGCCTCGTTCGACGCGCGGCCGGAGGTGTAGAAGACCGAACGGTCGGGGTCGGCCGCGCGCATCCGATCGGCGATCAGCGAGATCGCGTCGGACCAGGTGATGGGGGAGTAGTGGGTCTCGCCGGGGGCGACGTACATCGGCTCGGTCAGCCGGCCCTGCGACTCCAGCCAGTGGTCGTCGCGCTCGTTGAGCGAGGCGACCGAGTTGGCCGCGAAGAAGTCGCGGTCGACGCGCTTGCGGGTGGCCTCCCACGCCACCGCCTTGGCGCCGTTCTCGCAGAACTCCGCCGCCTTGCGGTGGTCGGGGTCCGGCCAGGCGCACGAGGGGCAGTCGAAGCCGCCGACCTGGTTGACCTTGAGCAGCGTCTGCAGGCTGCGCTTGGGGCCCATCTCGCGCAGTGCGTACTCCATCGAGTGGGCCACTCCGGGGAGTCCGACCGCGGCCGTCTCCGGCTCGGTGACTCGGAGGGTGGGTTCGGGCAGGTCTACGGAGTGCTCGGTGCTCACCCGAGGCACACTACTCCGAGGCGATCGCCTTGAGGACGTCTTCCCTCCCCGCGCGGATGGCCGGGAGGAGCGCGGCCAGTACGCCGACGACCACGGCGATCGCCATGAAGACGGCCAGCTGGTCCAGCGGCACCCACAGGCTGGTGAGGTCTTCACGCAGCGCGTCGCGCAACAGCACCCCGAAGAGCACCCCGAGGGCGAGCCCGAGGACCGCGCCGAGGACAGCGATCGTCACCGACTCCAGGGTGATCATCCGGCGCAGCTGGCTGCGGGAGAGACCGATGGCGCGCAGCAGCCCGATCTCGCGGGTGCGCTCGATGACGCTGAGACCGAGGGTGTTGACGATGCCGATCACGGCGATCACGATCGCCAGCGCGAGCAGGCCATAGATCATGTAGAGCAGCTGGTTGACCTGCCCCTTGATCGACTCGGCGAACTCCTCCTTGTCCTGCACCGCGACCACCGGCCGGTCCGCGACGAGCTTGTCGAGACGGTCATGGACGACGGCCGGGTCGGCGCCGCGGGCGAGCATGATGCTCAGCGAGGCGTCCTCGCGCGGCACCTTGGCCGCGACGAGGTCCTCGATGCGCACTGTGATGTCGCCGGTGACCTGGGTCTGGGCGATGATCCCGCTGATCTGCGGGTGCTGCTGGCGGCCGCTGACGAAGGTGAGGTCGATGCGGTCGCCGAGCTGCCACTTGTGCTCCTTCGCAGCCTCGTCGGTGACCAGCACCTGGCCGGGCTTCACGTCCTCGCTGCCCTCGAGCACGTCGAGGTCGTAGACCTGCGGCAGGTGCTCGTCGACGCCGAAGAGGAACTCGACGTCGTTCTTCTTCGGGTTCTGGAGGTCCACCTTGCCGACGACGGCCTGGGCGATCTGCGAACGGGATACGGTGGCGACGCCCTCCACCTTCTCCATCTCGTCGCCGATCGAGGTCGGGAACGGGGTGAAGGTCGGGCTCTGCACGACCAGGTCGGGCTTGAACTGCTCCTCGACCACGTCGGAGATCGAGGCGTTCATCGAGGCGGCGAGCACGCCGATCAGCGAGACCAGAGCCAGGCCGATCATCAGCGCCGACGCGGTGGCGCCGGTGCGTCGGGGGTCGCGCATCGCGTTCTGGCCGGCCAGCTTGCCGGTCATCCCGAAGACGAACCCCGAGACCGTACGCAGCGCCGCCAGCACCGGGCGGCCCAGGAACGCGCTGATCCAGGCGACCGAGAGGATCGAGACCCCGGCTCCGACGCCCACCCACAGCGCCGGGCTCGTCGGCACCTCGAAGCCGCCGGGAAGAGTGATCTCCGGGACCCCGATCCGTGGCACCGCCGCGATCGCGAGGCCGGCGACCAGCAGGACGAGGCCCACCGACGTACGCAGGATGGTGGATCTGGCCGGAGGCTGGGTGTCCTCGCGCATCGCCGCGACCGGCGGGACCTTTCCGGCCCGGCGGGAGGGGAGCAGGGCCGCGGCGAGCGTGACGCAGACGCCCACGACGTAGGAGATCCAGATGGTGCGCGGGGTGAGGACGAGGACGTCGGAGGCGATCTCCAGCCCGGCCTGACGGAAGACGGCGGCCAGGCCGTGGGCGAGCCCCCAGCCGGCGAGTACGCCGATGGTGGCCGCGATCAGCGACATCACCAGCGCCTCGAAGAGCACCGAGGTGGTGACCTGGCGGCGCGAGGCCCCCAATGCGCGCAGCAGCGCCAGCTGGCGGGAGCGCTGCGCGATCAGGATCGAGAAGGTGTTGACGATGATGAAGGCGCCGACGATGACCGCGATCACCGCGAAGACGATCAGGAAGACCGAGATCACGTCGAGGAACTCACCGATCGCGTCCTCGGACTCCTCGACCATCTTGTCGCCGGTGACGGCCTCGAACCCCTTCGGGACCACCGTCTCTGCGGCCGCGACGAGCTCCTTCTGGGAGACGCCGGGGGCGGCGGTCAACGAGATCCCGGAGTAGACGTCCTTGCCGTCGGTGAACAGGTTCTGGGCGCCCGTCGTGCTGAAGATGAGCAGCTGCGCGCCGGCGGTGCCACCGCCGTTGAAAGAGGCGGTGCCGGTGAGGGTGACCTTGCGGCGAGTCTCGCCCTGCGGGGCGATCAGAGTGACGGCGTCGCCCACGTGGTAGCCGGCCTTCTCCGCGGTCGCCTCGTCGAGGACGAGCTCCTTGTCCCCGGTCGGCCAGCTTCCGCGGATGAGCTCGAGCGACGGCTCGCCGAGCAGGTTGGGGGTCCCGGTGTGGTTGAAGGCCAGGGTCGGCGCACCGGAGCTGCTGACCAGCTTGTCGTCGGTGTCAAGCACATAGAGACCCGCGCCCTGGATGACGCCGTCGGCGCGGGCGACCTCCGGCAGCGTACGCAGCTTCTCGATGGCCTCCGGCCCCAGCGTGGCCGCGCCGCCGCTGCCGGGGCGGCTGGATTCGGCCGAGCTGGCGCTGTTGGTGGGGCGTACCTGGCCGTCCGGTGTGGAACCGTTGATGATCCCGGAGAAGGTGCGGTCGAGCCCGTGCGAGAAGGTGAGTACGCCGGCCAGGAACGCCACGCCCAGGACGATCGCGAGCGTCGACATGAGCAGGCGCACCTTGTGCGCGGCGAGGTTGCGCAGCGTCAGCCGGAGCATGCCGCCACCTCCCCGCTTCGCGGGGTCACTCCCTCTCTCGGCACGAACGGACGAGCAAGCTCCGCGCTGCGCGCGGTTACTCCCTCGCTCGGCGCGAACGGACGAGCAAGCTCGCCGCTCGACCTCGCTCCGGTCGTCTCGCCGCTCGACCTCGCTCCGGTCGTCGCCGTTGCGCAAGCGCCAGAGTGCGGACGTGGCGGCGTGCCGATTGATTGGTTCACTCGCTGACGCTCGTTCACCCTCAGGCGCCTTCGCCGATCGGAGCCAGGCCCATCGCCCGCGCCTGCAGGTCGGCCATGTGGGCCAGGATCTCCTCGCGGCTCGGCTTGGCCAGCTCGTCGACGATCCGGCCGTCGGCCAGGAAGATCACCCGGTCGCAGTAGGAGGCGGCGACCGGGTCGTGGGAGACCATGACGATGGTCTGGCCCAGGTCGTCGACGCTGTGGCGCAGGAAGTCGAGCACCTGGGCGGCCGAGGTGGAGTCGAGGTTGCCGGTCGGCTCGTCGGCGAAGACGATGTCGGGCTTGGAGACCAGCGCCCGGGCACAGGCGACCCGTTGCTGCTGTCCACCGGAGAGCTCGCTCGGCTTGTGCGAGAGCCGGGGCCGCAGGTCGACCGTGTCGATGACCTGGTCGAACCACCCCGGGTCCGGCTTCTTCCGGGCCAGGGAGAGCGGCAGCAGGATGTTCTCCTGCGCGGTCAGCGTCGGCACCAGGTTGAACGCCTGGAAGACGAACCCGATCTTGTCGCGCCGCAGCGAGGTGAGGCGGCGGTCTCGCATCTTGCCGAGCTTGCGACCGCCGACGACCACCTCGCCGGTCGTGGGCTTGTCGAGCGCGGCCAGGCAGTGCATCAGCGTCGACTTGCCCGAGCCCGAGGGACCCATGATCGCGGTGAACTGTCCCGCGTAGAGGTCCAGGCTCACGCCGTCGAGCGCGCGGACCTCTGCGGCGCCCTTGCCGTAGGTCTTGTGCAGGTCGATCGCCTGGGCGGCGATCTCTCGCTGTGCCGGGTCTGTGAGGCTCACGCCCCAACTCTTGCCTACTGGTGGTTGGAGCGCATGCCAATTCAGGGGTAGATCTCGACCCCGCGTTCTTGGGGGCGGAGGTTCAGATCTTCTGGTTGAGCAACCCCGTGTCGACGTCGTAGATGAACCCGCCGACCTTGACGTCCTCGGGGACGAACGGGTGCGAGCGGACCTTGGCGACGTCCTCGGCGAGCGCACGGACTTGGTCGTCGACGACGTGCAGGTGGAGCCAGGAGGCGTCCTGGCCGGCGGACTCGGCGAGCTTGGCACGCAGCTCGGCCTCGGTGTTGGAGGCGACCGCACAGCGGGTGTGGGGCACGATGAGGATGCGCTTGACGTTGAGGAGGTGCACGCCGAGCACCAGCGCCTCCATCGCCTGCGGGGTCACCCGGCCACCAGGGTTGCGGAAGATCTTGGCGTCCCCGAGGCTCAGGCCCAGCATGGCCAGCGGCTCGATGCGGGAGTCCATGCAGGTCACGATCGCTACTCCGGCGTGGGCGACGCCGTCGAAGCCGCCGGTGTCGAACGTCTCGGCGTAGGTCTGGTTCGCGGCAAGCAGGTCATCGAAATCGGCCATGACGTCAAGGTAGCCGATATCCGCGGGCCGTCCTCGCGCTGTTTCAGATAGCGTGCGCGATGTGATCGACGCCCTACTCGAGCCCAGTGACCTGCCCCACCGTCTGCCCCGTTTCGCGGACATCGCGATCGAGGACTACGGCCCGGCGATCGAGCAGGGGATGGCTGAGCAGCTGGCTGCGCTCGCCGCGATCACGTCTTCCGCCGACGAGCCGACGTTCGAGAACACCCTGGTTGCCCTGGAGCGGTCCGGCGAGCGGCTGGACCGGGTCCTGCGGATCTTCTTCTCGTTGCTCTCCGCGGACTCCGACGACGATCTGGACGAGCTCCATGCTGCGTACGCTCCGCGGCTGGCGGCCCACCACGACGCGCTGCTCCTCGACGACGCGCTCTTCGCCCGGGTGAACGCGGTCTATGAGAAGCGGGCCGAGCTGGAGGGTGAGGACCGCTATCTGGTCGAGCGCTACCACCGCGACTTCGTGCTCGCCGGCGCTGCGCTGGGGCCAGCGGAGAAGGCACGGCTGCGGGAGCTCAACCAGGAGATCTCCGGCCTGGAGGCGGCCTTCGGGCAGGCGGCGCAGGCCGACTCCAACGACCTCGCCGTTGTCGTCGACACCGTCGAGGAGCTCGCCGGGCTGACGCCGGGGGAGATCTCCGCGGCCGCGGCGGCCGCCGAGGGCAGGGGACTGGCGGGCAAGTTCCTGATCACGCTGACCCTCTTCACCGCCCACCCCTACCTGTCGGTGCTCGAGAACCGCGAGCTCCGGCAGCGGCTGTTCGAGGCACAGCTCGCCCGCGGCTCGCGCGGCAACGCCAACGACACCCGCGCCATCGCGCTCGACGCGCTGCGGCTGCGGGCCGAGAAGGCCCAGCTGCTCGGCTTCGACAGCTACGCCGGTCTGGTGACCGCCGACAACACGGCCGGCACACCGAAGGCCGTCCGCGACATGCTGGAGCGGCTGGCCGCGCCGGCGGCCCGCAACGCGCGGGCCGAGCAGGCCGCCCTCGAGGCGTCGGCAGGCGGACCGATCGAGACCTGGGACTGGCCCTTCTACGCGGAGAAGGTCCGGGTCTCGGAGCACGACGTCGACCTGGCCGTCCTGCGGCCGTGGTTCGAGGCCGACCGGGTGCTGCGCGACGGCGTCTTCTTCGCCGCCGGCCGGCTCTACGGACTGACCTTCGAGGAGCGGCCCGACCTGCAGGGTTACCACCCCGAGGTACGCGTCTTCGAGGTCTCCCGCGACAGCGAGCCGATCGGGCTGTTCCTGCTCGACCTCTACACCCGGGACTCGAAGAAGGGCGGTGCGTGGATGAACTCCTACGTCACCGCCAACACGCTGCTGGGTGAGCCGTCGGCGGTCGTGACCAACAACCTCAACGTGCCCAAGCCGGCGCCGGGGGAGCCGACGCTGCTCACCTTCGACCAGGTCAACACGCTCTTCCACGAGTTCGGCCACGCGCTCCACGGGCTGCTGGCGCGGGCGACCTACCCGCGGTTCGCGGCGACGTCGGTCTACCGCGACTTCGTCGAGTACCCGTCCCAGGTCAACGAGATGTGGATGCTCTGGCCCGACGTGCTCGCCAACTACGCCGTGCACCACGAGACCGGCGAGCCGATCCCGGCCGACGTGCTCGGCAAGCTCGAGGCGTCCGCCACGTTCAACGAGGGGTTCGCGACCTCCGAATACCTGGCGGCCGCGCTCATCGACCTTGCCTGGCACGAGCTCGGTCCGGCCGAGGTGCCTACCTCGCCGGAGGCAGTGGAGGAGTTCGAGGCGGCCGCGCTCTCGGCGGTCGGGCTGGACAACCCGGCGGTGCGTTCGCGCTACTACACGGCGTACTTCAAGCACATCTTCGGCGGCTACGCCTCGGCCTACTACTCCTACATCTGGTCCGAGGTCCTCGATGCCGACACGGTCGCGTGGTTCAAGGAGAACGGCGGTCTGACCAGGGAGAACGGCGAGGCGTACGTCCGTTATGTGATCGGCATCGGCGGCACTCGGGACCCGCTGGAGTCCTATGCGGAGTGGCGCGGTCGGCCGGCCCCGATCGCCCCGCTGCTGGAGCGTCGCGGGCTCGCCTGAGGCGTTCGGACCACCGTCGAGCGGCGCCGTTCATCAACCAAATGGTTGACAAACGGCGCCGCTTCGGGCTTTCCTAATAGTCAACCAATCGGTTGACTATCGGAAGTGGTGGGGACGATGACGGTGATCATGCAGGCGGTCGTGTCGGTCGACGGGTTCATCGGCTACGAGGACGACATGCCGGGGCACCTTTTCGACTGGTACAACAACGGCGACGTCGAGGTGCTCGGCGGTGCCGGACGGATCTCGAAGGCGTCGTGGGACTACGTACGCGACTTCTGGGAGAGGTCGACGACGATGGTGATCGGACGCCATCTCTTCGACATGACCAACGGCTGGGAGGGCAAGCCGCCGACCGGCGACCATGTGGTGGTCGTCAGCCACCGGCCCAAGCCGGAGGGGTGGCACCCCGAGGCCAGCTACCACTTCGAGACCTCGGTCGAGGCGGGCGTCGCCAAGGCGAAGGAGCTGGCCGGCGGCACCCCGATCGGCCTGTGCGCCGGCGAGGTGGCGGGTCAGGCGCTCGCTGCCGGTCTGGTGGACGAGATCCAGCTCGATGTCGCACCGTTGCTCATCGGCAGGGGGAAGCCGTTCTTCGGGACGTACGCATCTTCGGTGCTGCTCAGTGGTCCCGAGGTGGTCCAGGGCGACCGGGTGACGCATCTGCGATACCGCGTCGAGGGCCCGGCCGACCCTGGCCACACTGCCTGGAAGGCTTGAGGATCAGCGGTCCCGCGGATCCGCGGGACCTGCCCAGCTGGACTGCGGGTCGCTGGCGGGGAAGGTCTCTTCCTCGGTCTCGTCCTGGCGGTCGCGCTCCTCGCCTTCCTCCTCGACCCGCTCCGGGGTGGGGAAGGGGATCGGGGACTCGGTGCTCTCGTCAGCGCCGGTCACGGGATCCTGGGTTTCCTTCTCGACCATGTTCTCTGCTCCCATCTGAAGACTTCGATGCTGTCGTCGATGCCGTTCAGCATCCACTGTGCCACGTCACGATCGGAGCGCGTCCTTGACGCGGTCGACGATGGAGTGGAACGGCATCGTGGCCACCTGCTTGGGCACCGATCCGGCGGAGCTGGGGTGGGGGTGGGTCGGCGCGATGAGCTCGGTCGCGGTCAGCCGCTTGCCCATCATGTGCCGAGACGTCTCGTCGATGGTGGTGAGCAGCAGCGGGAACTCGACTCGCTCCTCCTCCTCGGCGTGCTGCTCGACCGCGATCTGGAAGATCGGGAAGGTCTCGTCGAACTCGGGGCTGTCGACACCGACCTCCTCGAGCCGGGCCAGCATCTCGGTGGCCTCCTTCTCGTCGGCGTTGAGAGCCTTGGCGAGCGTCTCGCCGCCGTGGGTCGAGGTGACCGTGTGGACGACGATCTGCTCGGCGGTCTCGTGCACCGCGAGCAGGACCCGGAGGTCGTCGAACGCCTGGCGCTTGGCCGGGCCCTCGGAGTTCCCCACCGTCGCGCAGAGCTGCCGGATGCCGGCGTGCTGCTGCAGCAGGATCCTGACCACGTCGCCCTCGGGTAGCTCAGAGGCCTTCTTGAGGTCTTCGGTGACGTGCGACATGGGCTGCTCCTGTCTCGAGTTCTTTGGACATCGTCCCTGGTACCCACGGCGTGTTCTGCCCATACACCTGTCCAATTGACCACCGATCTGAGAAGGTTCAGGAGTGATGAGGTCGGGGGTAGTGCGGGTCGCGGTGGTCAGCCCGCAAGAGGTTGTCATGCGTGGGCTCGTCAGCATGCTCACGGACTTTCCCGACCGCGTGGTCGTGACCGCTCTTCCGTCGGTACGCAGCCGGGCTCCGGGCGTCGACGTGATCCTCTACGACACCTTCGGTCTCTACCTGACCGACGGCGCCGATCTCCAGCACCTGCTGCATGAGACCGACGCCAAGGTGCTGGTCTTCAGCCGCGACATGCGCCCCGATCTGAGGGCCCAGGCGTACTCGCTGGGAGCCCATGCCTGGGTGTCGATGAGCGTGCACGCCGGTGACCTCGTACGCAGCATCGAGCTCGCCGCCGCCGGCGAGCCGATCGGCGAGCACCAGGACCGGATGGGCACGATCGCGGGGCTCAGCACTCGTGAGGTCGAGGTGCTCGCCCTGATCACCCAGGGGCTGTCCAACAAGGAGATCGCCGCCAAGCTCGTGGTGAGCGTGAACACGCTCAAGAGCCACATCCGTCAGGCCTACCGGAAGATCAATGTCGCCACCCGCAGTCAGGCGGTGAGCTGGGCGATCACCCATGGCTTCGCGCCGCCTGACGAGAATTCTCTGGAGTCGAGTGCATCGGTGGGGGCACGGATGGTTACCGATAGCGTATCGACAGAGCAGTCTGGGTGACTTCCGCCTGCCACGGTACGGGGGTGGACACCACGATTGCACTGTCGGTGCCGCGGTCTCGGCAACGGACCCGGGACCGCGGTTCTAACCCTCAGGGGTGAGTGTGCTGTGGGGGTTGAACTCACCCCTGGGGGCCATTTCTCCCCTGAGCCGGTGCCTTTCGCTGGACTGCGCGAAAGACTCGGATCATGGATACGACACAGGAAGCATCGCCGCTGCCTCCGCTTCAGCAGGAGGATCTTGTCGTACGTCACCTCCCGGTGGCACGCTCACTTGCCGCCCGTTACTCGGGCCGCGGTGTCGAGGCCGACGACCTACGCCAGGCCGCGCACATGGGGCTGGTGAAGGCCGCTCGCCGCTACGACCCCGCCCAGGGTGAGTTCCTCAGCTACGCCGTGCCGATGGCCAAGGGCGAGATGCGTCGCTGCTTCCGGGACCTGGTCCGCTGCGTACCGCCTCAGCGGGTGGACGACGGGGTGGACTCGCTCGTCGAGCAGTTCGGCGAGGCCGACCCCGGCTTCGACCGCGCCGAGGCGCGAGTCCTGGTGGGGGAGGCGATCGGTGACCTCCGCGAGACGGATCTGCTGATTCTGCGGCTGCGCTTCGTCGACGGCCTGAGCCAGGCCGAGATCGGCGAGCAGATCGGTGCCACGCAGGCGCAGGTCTCCCGCGCCCTGGCCCGGATCATCCGACGGATGCGGGTCGCCGTCGCCGCGTAATCGATGCATGTGGGGGGTACCGGAAAATATGACTACCCAAGCCGTCATCTTCACCGTGATCGGGGTGATCGTGATCCTCGCCGGCATCGCCGCCTGGCTCTACGACGCCCACCGAAACAAGCGCGTCGCCGATGACGAGGAGCGCTTCGATCAGCCGAAAAGGAGGAGGAGCTGAGATGCCGCAGCGTGCCTGGAGCAAGAAGCGAGAACGACAGTACGAGCACATCAAGGAAGGTCTGCTCGACCGCGGTGAGAACGAGGACACCGCCGAGGAGATCGCGGCTCGTACGGTGAACAAGGAGCGCGCCCGCGGTGGCGAATCCCGCGAGCGCAGCCGCACCTCGACCAAGGACATCTCCTCAGGCCGCCGCGGTGGCTTGCGCAGCCACCGCGGCCCCGGCGGGCGCACCAAGGCTCAGTTGTACGAGGAGGCCAAGGACAAGAACGTCAAGGGGCGTTCGAAGATGAGCAAGGCTGAGCTCGAGAAGGCTGTCGGGCGCTAGTTCTGTTTTACGGGGGACCGTGGGCCGCCGACCCGTTTTCGAGAAAGGTTTGGCTCGCTATCGGGGCGGCGGCCCGGGTGTGGCGCGGGGAGATTGTTGCGCGTTTGGTTGGGGTCTATGGGGTGTGAGGGTGGCCCTTCGGGCCACCTAGGTGGGGATGAGGTTCAAGCGGCTGGGCGAGGCCTATGCCTCGCCCAGCAAACATCAGTTGGTCGGCAAGGGTGCTCCACTGCCGCCGTGGGAGGACTCTTTAGACTCCACGCTCGCCGGTTCCCTGCCGGCAGGGACATTTCCCCACTGCGGTGAAGGTTCCCCACGCTCCGGAGGGTGGGGAAGCTCCGCGTACGTGGGGAACTCTTCGGATGAGCGGGGAACTCATGATCCGGCTGGCAGTGAATCCGATCCGGTCAAAGGCGCCGGCTCGCTTGTGAACGGTTCACAAGGTCGCGCCCACTGACGTAGGCGCCGACGAGGCGCTGCGCCGCTCGGACGCGGCCGGCCACTGATCCCGAGCCCGTACCCAACCAAAGGAATCGGCACCAAACCCCGCCGCCGACCCGATATACAGCCAAAATTCTCGACGGAGCCCGGTGTCAGGGATCGCCGAAGGCGACCGGCGAAGCCGGCGGCCGAAGGCCGTCCTTGACTCCGGGCTCCGTCGAGAAGACCATCCGTAACGGGTCGGCGGCCCACACCCCGAAAGAGCCCCCAGAACGGCTACGGATGCGGCCGAGAAACGTAAGCCGTCGAAGTCCGCTCGAAGACACCGTCAGCGTTGTCCGGAGGCTGGGCGGGAGCTCGGTGATACCCAGGCCGCCCGATCGGGAAGCTCTCGGACATGATGCCGATCCGCTCGCGGGCCAAGCCCATGGTGATGCCGGCTCCGTCACGCAGCTTCTCGTACGTGGCGGCGGGGTAGCGGCCGACGACGTAGCCGGCTACCCCACCAAGAGCGAAGGTGAAGAGGTTGCGTTTCGTCCTCACTTCTTCTTACCTCCCTTGAACTTTCGCAGCAGAGCGTCGGTGCCCTTCTTGCGGATGACGGTGGTGGCGACGGTGATCATGATCGGGGCCGCGAAGGCGGCGACAGCCGTGATCCGCTTGCCCCAGGACGACTCCTGCCACTTGCTCTTGGGCGTCGTGCCGTTCCACAGCGAGCGCTGAGCGTTCTTGGAGCGTTCGCCGGTGATCGTTGAGAACGTCATGCCAGATCTCCTTGTGTCGGGGTCGGCTTTCGTGTCCCGTACCCGTGGTGGGTGCGGGTCATGCAGCGATTCCTACTCCTTCGAGCTGCTCGCGCAGCTCGTCGATGATCCGGGTCAGGATCCGGGAGACCTGGGTCTGGGTGACGCCGATGGCCTCGCCGATCTCGGCCTGACTACGGTCCTCGATGAAGCGCAGCCTCACCACGAGCTGGTCACGCGGGCACAGCGCGTGGATCGCCTGCTCCAGCGCGAGACGGGTCTCGCAGTCGGCCAGTCCACCGTCGATGCCGGGCAGCATGTCGCCGATGGTCGCCTCGGCCGAGGACTGCGCCTCGCCGGGGCGAAGCGGAGCATCCAGGGATGAGGGGGTGAAGCAGCCGCGGGCGTCGAGGGCCTCGCGTACCTTCTGCTCCGGCACGTGGGCGATCTCGGCCAGCTCGGAGGTGGGCAGGTTGCCACGCTCCGACCCGATACGCAGCAGCGTGCTCTGCAGCTCCTGGATGGGGCGCGGCGGCCGCACGGTCCAGCCGTGGTCACGGAACCAGCGCTTCACCTCACCGCGGATCGTGGGTACCGCGTAGGTGAGGAAGTCGTCGGCGCGGTCGGGGTGGAAGCTCTTGGCGGCACGGACCAGGGCGATGTACGCCACCTGCTCCAGGTCGGCGCGGGGGATGCCGCGACCGGTGTAGCGGTGCGCGATCGAGCGAGCCACCGCGGCGTTGAGCAGGATCACCTCCTCGAGGATCTGGTCCTGCTCCTCTCCTTCCGCGGTGTGTGCCTTCGCCAGCAGCTCTGAGGTCAGACGCTGTCGCTCGGCCCGGGGTAGGTCTGTCTCGAAAGTCGTCGTCGTCATGTGTAGGTAGTGCCCGTCTCGGCCGCTTCCCAACGGCTTCGCCGCAAGGTTCACCCCCGCGGGTGTGCGTCTTCGACGGCGCAACCACCCCTTCGGGTGGTATGCGGGACGGCCGGGCTGCGACAAGTGGCTTCGGGTACCGGTGCAGGTGGACGGACACACGCGCTGGAAGGAACACCATGAACGAAATGTTCGGCACGAACGGTCTCGACGGCAGGGTCGCGCTGGTGACCGGTGCCGGAAGCGGGCTGGGACGGGCCACGAGTCGGGTGCTCAGCGTCTCCGGAGCGTACGTCGTCGCCAGCGACAAGGATCCCAAGGCCGCCAAGGAGACCGTCGAGCTGATCCGGGGTGAGCCGCGGCGCGGGGAGACGGAGGCGGTCGACCTCGATGTCACCTCACCCTCGGCCGTCGACGACACGGTCGCCGACCTCTCCGAACGGTTCGGGGCCCGCTTCGACCTGCTGATCAACAACGCCGGCACCGATCGCGGCTCGGACCTGGTCGACATCGACGACGAGCAGTGGGACGGGGTCTTCGGCGTCAACGTGGACGGTCCGATGCGCCTCTCGCGTGCCTTCGTACGTCACCGGCTGGCGCTCGAGGACGGGCCTGCCCAGCCGGTCGCCGACATCGTCAACATCGCCTCGATCAGTGCGCTGACGGTGGGATCGGGTGCTGCGGCGTACAACTCATCGAAGGCGGCGCTGCTCAAGCTCACCGAGGTCATGCAGACCGAGGCCCGCGAGCGCGAGTGGCCGGTCCGGGTCAGCGCGATCAACCCCGCGGCGATGGCCACCCCGATGATGGACCAGTGGGGGCTGCCGCCGGAGCGGATGATGGACCCGACGATCGTGGCGGACCTGATCCGGTTCGCGGTCTCGCTTCCCGAGGAGGCGTGCCTGCAGAGCGCCGTGGTGACGCTTCGGAACGAGGCGTATCCGCGATGAACGACTGGGAAGAGTCATTGAGCGGTGCCCGGGTGGTGGTCACGGGCGGGGCCGGGTTCGTCGGCTCGTGGGTGAGCGAGCGACTCCTGGATGCCGGGGCGCAGGTGTGGATCGTCGACAACCTGCTCACCGGCTCGGCCGACAAGATCGAGCATCTCTTCGGCCGTCCCGGGTTCGCGATCACCCTCGCCGACGCCAGCCAATCGATCCCCGACCCCGGTGGCGTCGACCTGGTGATGCACCTGGCCTGCCCGGCCTCGCCGAAGCACTACCAACGGCTGCCTCTCGAGACGCTAAGAGTGGCGAGCGAGGGCACGGTCAACGCACTCGAGCTGGCAGCCCGCCACAACGCCAAGTTCGTGCTCACCTCCACCTCCGAGGTCTACGGGGAGCCCGAGGAGCATCCCCAGCGCGAGGAGTACTGGGGCCACGTCAACCCGATCGGCGTACGCAGCGTCTACGACGAGGGCAAGCGGTTCGCCGAGGCGACCACGATGGCCTATGCCCGCGAGCGGGGTGTCGACGTCGCGGTGGCGCGCGTATTCAACACCTACGGACCGCGGATGAGTCTCGACGACGGCCGGGTCGTGCCGGCCTTCCTCAACCAGGCCCTGAGCGGAGCGCCGCTGACGGTCGCCGGCGACGGCTCGCAGACCCGGTCGCTGTGCTGGGTCGAGGACACCGTCGAGGGCCTGCTGCGGCTCGCCTGCGCCGATGTGGCGGGACCGGTCAACATCGGCAACGACCACGAGGTCACGATGCTCGAGCTGGCCCGGATGGTCATCGACCTGACCGGATCCGAGTCGCGGATCCATCATGTGGCGCTGCCGGCGGACGACCCGCACGTACGCCGCCCCGATCTGACCCGTGCCCGGCTGCTGCTCGGCTGGGAGCCGGAGATGTCGCTCGAGGAAGGGCTCAAACGTACGGCGCGGTGGATGGAGGAGACGCGCTCGACTGTCGCAACAGCCGCAGAGCCGGTGCGGTGACCTCGCTGATGCTCAGTCGCAGGAGGGCGGGGTCGGGATCGGAGCCGTGCGGGTCTCCAGGAACGGTGCCGCGCCAGAGCGCGATGTGAGGACCGGGCGGCGGACCCCAGAGGGCGGGCGGGGTGGGGCCGAACAGGGTCACCGACGGCGTCGCGAACGCCGGGGCCAGATGAGCGACGCCGGTGTCGCCGCTGATCAGCAGGTGCGCACCGGCGACCAGGGCCGCGAGCCCGATCAGGTCGGTCGTGCCGGCCAGGTTCGCGTCGGGCGCGAGACCGGCCCGGAGACGTACGTCCTCGGCCAGGTCGCGTTCGCCCGATGACCCGGTGATGAGGACCGGGACGCCGGCGATCGCCAGGTGTGTGGCCAGCTCGGCGAAGCGGTCGGGCGGCCAGCGGCGGCTACCGGAGGCGGCGCCGGGATGGATGAGGATCGCCGGCTCGCGCGGTGCCCGGTCCGGGGGCTGCGCGAGCCGTACGTCGTCGGGATCGCCCTCGGCGCCCAGGGTCTCGGCGAGAAGCCGGCACCAGCGCTCCCGTTCGTGCTCGGTCTGGTCCCAGGCGGGTCCGCCGGGCTCGCCGAAGCCGATCAGACGCCCGGGACCGAGGACGCGGAGCAGGTCGCGGGAGGCGGGACCGTTGCCGTGCAGGTCGATGGCGAGGTCCGGGGGAGGGCCCGTCCAGGCGACCGGCTCGAGCTCCTCGGTCGGGATGACCTCGTCGACGACGTCGGCGAGCTCGATCAGCCGGGTCTGGGCCGCGGGTGCCGCGAGCACGATGCGGTGTCGCGGCAGCGCGCGGCGGAGCGTACGCAGCGCCGGCACCCCGGCGAGCAGGTCGCCGAGCCCCAGCGCGCGATAGACGAGCGCCGTCGTCATCAGCCCGAGGTGGCCCGCGCGGTCTCGATCAGCGAGGTGGTGGAGTGGCCGCCGTGGAAGGGCACCACGACCGTCCGTCCGCCCCAGGTCGCCAGCAGATCGCTCTCGGGGAGGTCGTCCTGGGCGTAGTCACCGCCCTTGACCCAGATGTCGGGACGGATCCGGCAGAGCACGTGCATCGGGGTGTCCTCGTCGAAGACGACCACGTCGTCGACGCAGTCGAGTGCGGCCAGCAGCCGGGCGCGGTCCCGTTCGGGGACGACCGGGCGGTCCTCGCCCTTGAGGCGGCGGACGGAGTCGTCGGAGTTGAGGCACACGATCAGGCGGTCGCCGAGACGCCGGGCCGCCTGGAGGGTGGCGACGTGCCCGGCGTGGAGGAGGTCGAAGCACCCGCCGGTGGCGACGATCGTTCGTGCTCTGGTTCGCCGTTCGACGGGCGTGAACGCGGCGGCCCCGCCCGAGCCCACGAAGTCGCCGGCGGCCTCGACGGCGGTCTTGATGGCCGCCTCGGTCGCTGTAGTGCCGGTGAGGCTCGCCGTCACGGTGGCGGCGAAGCGGTCGCCGGCGCCACAGGTGTCGTGCGGTCCGACGGTGGGAGCGGGGATCGCCAGCGGCGCAGCCTGGCCCTCGGCCAAGACAGCACCGTCCGAGCCCAGGGTGACGCAGACGGCCTGGGCCTGCCAGGCGTCCACCAGAGCAGCCGCATGCTCGCTCGCATCCGTGCCCGCGGCCTGGCCGGCGAAGGCGGCGGCCTCGGCGCGGTTGGGAGTGGCGAGACGTACGCCGGGGATCGGCGCCTCCCCGCGCGGATGCGGGTCCCAGACGATGGGGGTCGACGTCGCCTTGGCCACGCCGGTCAGGGCGCGGCGCAGGTTGTCGACGCTCGTGAGTCCCTGGCCGTAGTCGGAGACGAGGACCGCGTCGGCCGCGCTGATCGCGTCGAGCGCATCGGGCGGGACGGGCTCGATCGACCCGCAGGCGCCCTCGTCCAGCCGCGCAACGGGCTTCTGGTCGGCGATGATCCGACGCTTGACCGGGGTGCTGCCGTCCTGGGGGACGGCGAGGACGGTGACGCCCGCGTCCCGGCACAGCTCGTGGATCCGCGAGCCCGCCGCATCGGCCGCGAGCGCGGTCACCAGCACCACGTCGTGGCCGTCGGCCGCGGCCAGGGCGGCTGCCAGCGCGGCCCCGCCGGGGCGCAGCCGCTCCTTCGGATCGTCGATCACCGGCGCGTTCGCCTCGGGCAGGCGGCGGCGTACGTCTCCGGTGACGTCCACATCGAGCAGGGCGTCGCCGACGACGACCATCCTGAGGCTCATCGGAGAACCTCCAGATCCTCGACCGAAGCGTGTGCCGGCTCGCCGACGCCGAGCTCGCGGTCGAGGGCGGCGCACATGATGTGCAGTGCGACCAGGTGCATCTCCTGCACGGTTGCGGTGAAGCGGGCCTCGACGGAGCAGTGCTCGTCGGAGAGATCGGCCAGCGGGTTCGGAACCGGGCCGGTCATCGACCAGACCCGCAGTCCCGCGCGACGCCCACGGCGGGCGGCGGCGAGCAGGTTGCCGCTGCGACCGCTGGTGGACATCAGCATGAGTACGTCGCCGGGCCGGCCGTGCGCTTCGACCTGGCGGGCGAAGAGCTCCTCGGGCGGGTAGTCGTTGCCGATGGCGGTCAGGCTGGACGTCTCCGCGGAGAGGCAGATCGCCGAGAACGGAGCGCGGTCCTCTCGGTAGCGACCGACCAGCTCGGCGGTCAGGTGCTGGGCCTGGGCGGCGCTGCCCCCGTTGCCCGCGGCGAGGAGTCGGTTGCCCGACTCGAGGATGTGTGCGAGGCGTACGCCCCATTCGTCGGCGATGTCGACGCAGCCGTCGAACCGACGCAGAGTCTGGCTCAGCTCGGCGAGGTGTTCGTGGGCGCATGGGGTCGTTGTCATCGGACTGCCTCCTTCGCAAGGATGGATCGCATGGATCGGGTGGATCGGGCAGGTCGGGTGACCCGCTCGTAGAGGTCCTCGGTGGCAGCCAGGACATGGCGCCAGTCGTACCGCTCGACCGCACGCCGCCGGCCGGCATCGCCGTAGCGCCGTCGGCGCTCGGGGTCGCGCAGCAGGGCGGCCAGGACGCGGGCCAGCTCGACGGGGTCCCTCGGCTTCACCAGGTCGCCGGTGACGCCCGGCACCACGGTGTCGAGGAGTCCGCCGACGGCGGTGCCGACCACCGGGCGGCCGCAGGCCATCGCCTCGACCGGGACGATTCCGAAGGGCTCGTACCAGGGCACGGTGACCACGGCGTCGCTGCTGCGGATCAGGCCGGGCACGTCGTCGCGGTCGACGCTGCCGAGGAAGGTCGTGCGGCCGGCGACGTGGTGGTGCTCGGCGATCTGCCGCAGTCGCAACGCCTCCGGGTCGAAGTCGAGGTCCTTGCGCGACGGGCCGCCGGCGATGATCAGCTCGACGTCGAGACCCTCGTCGTGGACGAGGCGGGCGAAAGCCTCGATCGCGTTGCCGAACCCCTTGCGGGGCACCATCCGGCCGAGCACGAGCAGCCGCAGCCGGTCGGCGAGCCGGCCGGGGCCGGGACGGAACAGGTCGGTGTCGACGCCGCACGGGATGATCGTCGCGCGGCCGTCGGGGAGACCCAGCCGGCGGAGCTCGCGGACCTCGTCGGTGCAGGTGGCGATGACGGTGTCTGCCTCGACGCACAGCCGGCGCTCGTGCCCGATCCGCTCGGGCGGGCTGGTGTCGGCGTCGCCCTGCTGGCGGCGCTTGACCGAGCCGAGGGCGTGGAAGGACTGCACCAGTGGTACGCCCTGCTCCCGGACGCCGGGGAGCGAGGCCAGCCCGCTCATCCAGAAGTGTGTGTGGACCAGGTCGGGTGGCTCGATGAGCCATGCCTCCTGGAGCCGCCTGGCCATCTCCGGGATGTAGGGGAGGAGGTCGTCCTTGGCGACCTCGGCCGGCGGTCCGGCCGGGACGTGCTCGACCACGTAGCCGTCGGTCCGGACGCGTGCCGGCGTGGCGAGGTCGTCGCGCCTGGTGTAGACGGTGACCTCGTGGCCGTTCTCCGCCAGTCCGGTGGCCAGCGCCGCGACGTGGACGTTCTGTCCGCCGGCGTCCTCACGGCCGAGAGCGGCGAGCGGATTGGCATGTTCAGAGACGAGTGCGACACGCATCAGTGGCTCCTTTCCGCGGTTTCGATGGGACGTACGCCGAGGGTGCCGAGCGCGGTGATGACCTCGTCCGGCGCGACGCCGGTCAGGCACGGGTGCCCGGGCACCGGGCACTCACGGGCCCGGGTGTCGCGGCAAGGAGCATGCTGGTCGCCGAGGAGCACCCGGTCGACGCCGTAGGGTGCCCAGCGCTCGGCGCTGATCGTCGGTGCGTAGAGCGAGACCACGGGAGTGCCGACGGCAGCGGCCAGATGGGCAGGTCCGGTGTTGCCGACCACCACCGCCTTGGCCCGCTCGAGAACGCCGGCGAGCTCGCCGAGTCCGAGAGCCCCGCCGAGGTCGGTGCAGCCGCCGTCCCCGGCGACGTACGCAGTCAGCGGGCGCTCCTCGGCGTCACCGGTCACGGCGACGCCGAGCCCGAGCAGCCGCAGCTGCTCGCCCAGTTGGCGGAAGTGCTGCGCCGGCCAGGCACGGGCGGGTGCCGAGGTGCCGGGATGCAGGACGACGTACGGAGCCGGAAGGTCCGCGGGAGCCTGACGGGCACGGACGGCCAGCTGGCCGTCGTCGCCGTCGGGGAGCCGGCCGCCGCAGGCGGTGGCGACGGCGAGAGCCCGTTCGGGCTCGGGGATGTCCTCGTCGACCCGCACCCGGTGATCGAGCAGCGAGCCGGGGTAGTCGGTGCTCACCGCGCCCACGCGGTCGATCCCGGCCATCCTCAGCACGAGCGCGGTGGGCAGCGGTGACTGATGGAAGCTGGTGAGGATCGCCGCCCGGTCGAACAGGCCGGCCTCGAGCCGTTTGCGGAGCAGGTCGACCTCGTCGGCATCGACCGGAGGTGGGTCGGCGACGATCCACGGCGCCTCCCAGCACAGCACCTCGTCGACCCCCGGCAGCAGCTCGGCGGCCTCGCGGCCGCGCTGGCCGCACAGCATCGTCACGTGGTCGCTGGTCGCCGCCATCGCGCGCACCGCGGGACCGGCGAGGAGCACGTCGCCCATCGAGTCGAGGCGTACGACGAGGGACCTCACCACACTCCTCCCAGCATCTGGTCGACGGCCTGGACGAGGCCGGCGCAGGTGCGCGGGGCGGCGTCGACCTCCTCGCGACGGGTCTGGAGCGTCGGGATCAGGATGCCGCTCACGCCGGCGTGCTTCGCGGCGTCGACGTCGCTGCCGATGTCGCCGACCATGACCGCGCGGTCGGGATGCACGCCGGTGCTGGCGAGTGCCTGTTTGATCAGGTCAGGACCGGGTTTGCGGCATTCGCAGCGGTCGTCGGGGGAGTGCGGGCAGCGGAGCACCGCCTCGAACGGGCCGAGCAGCTCGATGACCCGGTCATCGACGGCGTCGGCCTGCTGTTCGCTGATGACGCCGCGGCCGATGGCGGACTGGTTGGTCACGATCATCAGCCGGACGCCCTCCGCCCGCAGCCGGTCGAGGGCCTCGCGGACACCGGGCAGCGGGCGTACCAGAGCGGGGTCGCCGTTGTAGGGGACGTCCTCGATCAGGGTGCCGTCACGGTCGAGCAGGACCAGTTCCGGGATGCCTCGCCACGGCGGGGCATCGTGGTGGCGCCCGATGCCGCGAAGCAGGTGCCAGGTCGCGGCCGCGGGGATCGCGGCGCTGGTCAGCAGCATCCGCCGGATCTCGTCGGCGGTTCGCGGGCCTGAGGCGATGCGGTGACGCGCGAGCTCGACGGTGCCGGCGAGCCAGCCCAAGGCCCCGGCGGTGGCGAGCCGTCGCCGTCCGGAGAGCAGGGAAGCGACGGCGAGAGCTCCGGACGCGGTGGTGGCCAGGTGGGCCTTCCGGCGCCCCTCGGAAGCCTTCGCGCGCTCGTGCCAGCCCGGCCCGTGGATGGCCCGCATCAGGATGTCGTCGGCGTTGCCCGCCTGCGCCCGCAGGCTCGCCCAGTCGTCGGAGGGCCGCACGGGATGGGTCACGTGTCGGCTGCCGGTGACGATCCGGCCGCGGTCGGCGCCGAGGCGCAGGGCCAGGTCGGCGTCCTCGCGGAAGGCCCGCCGGAAGCGCTCGTCGAACCCGCCCACCGCGGCGATCCGGTCGCGCCGGTAGCTCATGTCGGCGGTGATCCACGCCGAGGTCTCCAGGCTCGCGGTGCCGCGCTCCCAGTCGGTGGGGCGACGATCGTCGGGGAGCGGGACGGTGAGGCGTCCCTGGCTCCCGAAGATCTCCTGCTCGGGGTAGTCCTCGAGCAGGCGCAGGTCGGCGATGAGGTCGCGATACCAGGACACGTCCGGCACCACGTCGTCGTCGAGGAAGGAGACCCAGGGCGTACGGGTGTGCCGCCAGCCGATGTTGCGGGCACGGGCCGGGCCGCCGCCTCCGGTGCGGACGACCTCGACGTCGATCGGAAGGTCGCCGACGGCCAGATCGTCCCCGTCGGGACGGTCGTCGACGACGATCACCGGGTGGTGCAGCGGGACGGTCTGGCTCGCCAGCGCGTCCAGCAGCACCCACAGGCTCGGCCGGCCCAGGGTCGGGATGACGATGGTGGTCTCGATGGTCATGAGAACGTCCTTGCGCGTCGTACGACGAACGGTCCGATGGCGAGCAGGTCGATCGGGGCCGACCCGAAGCACTCCAGGGCGTCTCGCGGCGAGTCGACCATCGGCCGGCCGGCGGTGTTGAGGCTGGTGTTGATCACGACGGGCAGTCCGGTCCGGGCCTCGAACTCCTTCAGCATCCGCGCGACCAGCGGCTCGCTCTCGGGATCCACGGTCTGGACCCGGGCGGTGCCGTCGACGTGGGTGACCGCCGGGATCACCGTGTGCCACTCGGCGGCGACGTCGTGGACGAAGAGCATGTACGGCGAGGGCAGCGGCCCGCGCTCGAAGATGTCCGCGGCCCGCTCGGCGAGCACCATCGGCGCCACCGGCCGGAACTGCTCGCGGCCCTTGACGTCGTTGATCCGCTCGAGGTTTTCCTGACGCCCGGGATGGGCGAGCAGCGAACGATGCCCGAGCGCG
This sequence comes from Nocardioides sp. NPDC127503, assembly GCF_040302165.1. Taxonomy (NCBI): domain Bacteria; kingdom Bacillati; phylum Actinomycetota; class Actinomycetes; order Propionibacteriales; family Nocardioidaceae; genus Nocardioides; species Nocardioides sp. NPDC127503. The sequence goes on from NZ_JBEORH010000012.1 coordinate 38,430, forward strand.
CGCGGACCGAACTCGCTGCGCCCCTGGAACCAGGCGACGATCCCGTTGCCGGCCAGTGTCTCGGCGACGGTCGCGGCCAGGTCGTCGGGCCGCTCGTAGGCCACCCGGGCCGTACGCAGCGCCGCCTCGATCTCCTCCTCCGGCCACTCGCGGCCGAGGGCCGCGCCCGGCATGGGCTCGAGGTCCTCGCCGTTGTCGGCAGCGACCTGCAGGGCGGCGCCGAGCGCCGTGCCGGCGTCCCCGGCGGCCGGCTGGACCCAGATGTTCTCGTAGCCGCTGCGCTCGACCAGCGCGGTGTTGGCGACGCAGTTGAGCGCCACCCCACCGGCGAGCGTGAGGTGGTTCCCATGGGTTCGTCCGCGCAGCCACCGGGCCAGCTCGACGAGGACCTCCTCGAAGCGCAGCTGCACGCTCGCGGCCAGATCGGCATGGTCGGAGGTCAGCTGCTCGCCGGGCCTCAGCCGTGGCGCGAGGGCGGACCAGTCGATGGGCTCGGTGATGAACCCGCCGTCACCGGTGAGCCGGATCCGCTCGGTCAGCTCGTACATCCGGTGCCCGCTGGCCGCGTACGGCTTGCCGTAGGAGGCGAGCGCCATCACCTTGTACTCGTCGTTGGCGCGCAGGAACCCCAGATGCTCGGTGAGCTCCTCGAAGACGAGCCCGAGCGAGTGCGGAAGCGCCTGGGTGCGCAGGGTCGTCAGCGACCCGTGCTCGTCGTAGCGGCCGGCGAGGTGGCTGTGGCACTCGCCGCGGCCGTCGAGCACGAGCACGTCGGAGCCGTCGGCGACGTACGGCGAGGCCAGTGCCGCGGAGGCGGCGTGGGCGACGTGGTGCGGCACGAAGCGGATGGCCGCCCGGTCCAGCCCGGGCAGGATGTTGGTCAGGAAGTCAGGCGCATGGGAGGCGTACGCCTGGCGGAGGCTGTCCCAGGGATCGTGCAGCCCCATGTCGTCCGCAGGCCGGGCCAGGGAGCAGTCGTAGGAGTACGCCACCGCGTCCAGGTCCCCGGGCTCGAGTCCCGCCTCCTCCAGACACCATCGGATCGCGTGGTCGGGGAGCTCCCACGCGGCGAACGGCACCGGCCGGTGACCGTGCTTGCGGCGCGAGAAGCGCTCCTCCTCGGTCGCCGCGACCGTCACGCCGTCGACGACGAGTGCTGCGCTGGGGTCATGGAAGAGGGCATTGACGCCAAGGACCTTCATCTGTGCTGCCTTCCGGACCTGAGAGGGATGCGAAGTGCTTTTCGGGTACCCGGGGCGAAGCGCTTTGAACCGCTTCTCCGCGGAACTTGTCCTGGTTCTCCGCATCACCGAAGGTGCTCCCGGGCACCGACAGGGAATGAGAATCCTGATCTGGCACGTGCACGGCTCCTGGACGACGGCGTTCGTGCACGGTCGCCACGACTACCTCCTCCCGACCACGCCCGACCGCGGCCCGGACGGCCTCGGCCGCGCCCGCACCTGGGACTGGCCGTCGGCTGCCCGCGAGGTGAGCTACGAGGCCCTCGTGGACGAGGAGGTCGACCTCGTCGTCCTGCAGCGTCCGCACGAGGTCGAGCTGGCCGAGCGGTGGCTCGGCGGACGGCGTCCTGGCCGCGACCTGCCCGCCGTCTACCTGGAGCACAACACCCCCGCCGGTGCGGTTCCCGACACCCGCCACCCGATGGCGGGCGGCCGTATCCCGATCGTGCACGTGACCGGCTTCAACGACCTCGTCTGGGACTGCGACGGCACCCCGACCACCGTGATCGAGCACGGCATCGTCGACCCCGGCCGCCGCTACACCGGAGACATCGAGCGCGCCGGGGTGGTCGTCAACGATCCCGTACGCCGAGGCCGCTCGGTCGGCGCCGACCTGATCCCGGCGCTGGCCGAGGGCGTCGGCGCCGACGTCTTCGGCATGCGCGTCGAGCGCCTGCCGGCGTGCGAGGGGCTGCGGACGTACGAGGACCTGTCGCAGCAGGATCTGCACGACCACCTCCCGCGACGTCGCGTCTACGTCCACCTCAACCGCTGGACCTCGCTGGGGCTCTCCCTGCTCGAGGCGATGCACCTCGGCATGCCGGTCGTCGCCCTGGCCACGACCGAGACGCCGCTCGCGGTGCCGCACGAGGCCGGCTTCGTCACCACCCGCCGTGACGAGATCGTCCCGGCCGTACGCCACCTGATGAAGGATCCCGACGTCGCCGAGGAGGCCGGGCTGATCGGGCGCCGGTACGCGAGAAAGCGCTATGGACTGGAGCGGTTCCTCGACGAGTGGGACGACGTGCTCCGGTGGGTCGCGACAGACGCCGTGAGGTGAGCCGGGCACGGTCCGGGCATCGTGAGCCGTCGGCGCGGGTACGGGAGGTAAAGGCTCTGTCCCCGACCGAAGGACCGCTATGACCGACACGCCGAGCCCCGGCGCCCCTGAGCAGACCGAGTGGCTGACCACCTCGGGCGGTGTGCGCCTACGTGAGACCGACAAGTCCCTGAAGGCGGGCGAGCGCGGCCCGACCTTGCTCCAGGACCACCATCTGCGCGAGAAGATCACCCACTTCGACCACGAGCGGATCCCCGAACGCGTCGTCCACGCCCGCGGAGCCGGTGCGCACGGCACCTTCACGGCGTACGGCACCGCCGAGTCCGTCACCAGCACCGGCTTCCTCGCCGAGGGCCGGGAGACGCCGGTCTTCGTGCGGTTCTCCACGGTGCTGGGGTCACGCGGCAGCGCGGACACGGTGCGAGACACCCGTGGCTTCGCGACCAAGTTCTACACCGAGGAGGGCACCTTCGACCTCGTCGGCAACAACATCCCGGTCTTCTTCATCCAGGACGGCATCAAGTTCCCCGACATCATCCATGCCGGCAAGCCGCACCCAGACCGCGAGATCCCGCAGGCGCAGTCCGCGCACGACACCTTCTGGGACTTCGTCTCCCTGCACACCGAGGCGCAGCATCACACGCTGTGGAACATGTCCGACCGTGGCATCTCCCGCTCCTACCGGATGATGGAGGGCTTCGGCGTCCACACCTTCCGGCTCGTCAACGCCGCGGGGGAGACGAGCCTGGTCAAGTTCCACTGGAAGCCCAAGCTCGGCGTGCACGGCCTGCTCTGGGAGGAGGCCCAGATGCTCGGCGGCTTCGACCCGGACTTCCACCGCCGGGACCTCGCCGACGCGATCGAGGCCGGCGCCTACCCCGAGTGGGAGCTGGGGATCCAGGTCTTCCCGGACACCCCCGAGCAGACGTACGAAGGGATCGACCTGCTCGACCCGACCAAGCTGGTTCCCGAGGAGATTGCGCCGGTCCAGCGGATCGGCCGCCTGGTCCTGGACCGGAACCCGTCCAACTTCTTCGCCGAGACCGAGCAGGTCGCGTTCCACGTCGGCAACCTGGTGCCCGGCATCGACGTCACCGACGACGCGCTGCTGCAGGCGCGGCTCTTCTCCTACGTCGACACCCAGCTGACCCGGCTCGGCGGGCCGAACTTCAACCAGATCCCGGTCAACCAGCCGCACGCGCCGGTCAACGACATGCTGCGCGACGGGCTCCACCAGCACGAGGGGCACCGTGGGGTGGCGCCCTACCACCCCAACTCGCTCGACGGCGGCTGCCCGTTCATGGCCGGCGACCCGCAGGGAGCCTTCCTGGACAACCCGGTGACGGTGCCCGAGACGACCAAGCAGCGCACGCAGCCGGCCTCGTTCGACGACCACTTCAGCCAGGCGCGGCTCTTCTGGCTGTCGATGACACCGGTCGAGAAGCAGCACATCGTCGCGGCGTACGCATTCGAGCTGGGCAAGGTGCACGAGCAGGCCATCCGGGAGCGACAGCTCCAGTGTCTGGCCGAGATCGCGCCGGACCTGTGCGGCGGGGTGGCCACGGCACTCGGTCTGCCGGCGCCCTCGCCGGAGAGCGAGCTCGCCGACCCGGCGCCGAGCCCGGCCCTGTCGATGCTCGGCGGCTCCTACCCGCCGGACGGCCGGGTCGTCGGGATCGTCGTCGGCCCGGACAGCGCGGCCGACGAGGTCGACGGGCTGCGTTCGGCGCTCGCCGGCTCGAAGATGACGCCGCTGCTCATCGCGCCGACGGCCGCACCGCTCGGCGGCGACCTGGCGGTGCAGCGTACGTTCTCCACCGCTCGCTCCGTCGAGTTCGACGCGCTAGTGGTCGCCGACGGCGCCGCTGCGGTCGCCTCGGACGCGCACGTGCTCCTGCTCGTCGAGGAGATCTTCCGTCACGGCAAGGCGCTGCTGGCCTGGGGCGACGGGGTCGAGGTCATCTCGACTGCGGGGATCGCGGTGCCGGCGCCGGGCGTGAGGGCCGAGGAGTCCGCCTCGGTGGCCGCCGCCGAGCTTCCCGACCTGCTCGCCGCGCACCGCTCGTGGGAGCGGTTCGCACTCGCTTGAGGGTTTGCCGAATCGCAGAGGTTTGCAGGCGCGCGAGCGTGGGTACCGGGAGGGCTGTACGAACGAGAGAACTCATGAGGAGTGATCCGCATGACCACGAAGAGCGCTGAGACCGGAGTCGTCACGGGTACCCCTGACAAGGACTACAACCTCATCTGGTTCGCCGAGGCATGCCTGAACAACGCGCTGCGTCTGGACACCTACATCGAGGACGCGCGCCGCTCGAAGGACACCGATCTGGAGGACCTGTTCGTCCGCGCGCAGGCCAACTCCGTGCAGGGTGCCGAGGAGGCGAAGGCCCTGCTCCGTAGCCGCTTGGACGACAAGGTCTGAGCAATCCCCCGCAACAACTACACACCGAGGTGAGATCGAATGGCATTAATTCTCTGGCTGATCGCGGCAGTCCTGGTCATCGGCGGCATCCTGGCGCTGGTACGCGGCCAAATCCTATGGGGAGCAGTCCTCATCGTGGTCGGCCTGTTGGTCGGCCCCGGTGGGGTGAGCATCTTCACCTAGACACCATGCGGCCCGGGCCTTCGAGGCCCGGGCCGTGTGGCGTCCGGCGTGAAGTCCGGTACGAAGCGATGGAGAGGATCGACCATGGGTAAGTGCGTCACGTGCGGCAACGACTACGACGAGAGCTTCGAGGTGACGACGGCCTCGGGTGAGCATCATGTCTTCGACTCGATCGAGTGTGCTGTGGCGGTGATCGCGCCCGTGTGCGTCAACTGCGGCACCCGCATCCTCGGACACGGGGTGCAGAACGAGCAGCACATGTTCTGCTGCGCCCACTGTGCCCACTCGGTCGGCGTGACAGGCGTGAGCGACCGGGTCACCAGCGGCTCCTGACGGGCGGCGACCCGGATGACCCGCGATCTCGCAGCGGACCTGCTCCGGCACGGCTACCACGCGATCCCCGACGCTCGGCGGCGGGCCGGCGATCCGCCGGTCTGTCCCGTCAAGCTCCTCGGGGACGATGCCGTCGTCGTGAGCGGTCCTGCGTCCGTACGCCGTTTCTACGACCCTCAGCTCATCCGGCGCTCCGGTGCGGTGCCCGCGCCGTTGGCCGCCCTGCTCTTCGGCCGTGGCGCCGTGCACGGCCTCGACGGTGCCGAGCACCAGCACCGCAAGGGCCAGTTCCTGGGCCTGCTCGACGACGCCGCGGCCTCGAACCTCGAGGATCTGGTACGCCACCACCTCGATTCGTCCCTCCGGGAACGTCACGGGGAGACGGTGAGCGTGTTCAGCCTGCTGTCCGAGGCCTACGCTCGCGCGGTCCTCGCCTGGGCCGGCATCACGGTGCGCAACCCCGACAAGGTCGGGCGGCGACTGGCCGGGATCGTCGACGGGTTCGGCATCTCCGGGCCCTCCTACGCGACGGCCTGGGCGGCCCGGCTGTGGGCCAACCGCTGGGCCCGGGGACTGATCCGGGAGGCCCGGTCGGCCACGACCCCGCCCACGACGCCCGTGGAGACCATCGCCACCTGGCGGGACCCGCACGGCGACCTGCTTCCGGTCCCGGTCGCGGCGGTGGAGCTGCTCAACGTACTTCGGCCCGCCGTCGCCGTGGCCTACCTCGGCACCTTCGCCGTCCAGGCCCTCGACGACGAGCCGTTGCTGCGCCCGAAGCTCGCCGAGGATCCTGAGCGACGCCACGCCTTCACCCAGGAGGTACGCCGCGTCTTCCCGTTCGTCCCGGCGCTCGCCGGGATCGCGCGGCAGCACGGTGACTGGGACGGCCAGATCGTCCCGCAGGGGCAGCGGGTCGTCCTCGACGTCCCCGGGACCAACCTGGACCCGGGTTCGTGGTCCACGCCGCACGCGTTCTCGGCCGAGCGGTTCCTCGGCCGAGACGTCGACGAGTTCGAGCTGGTGCCGCAGGGCGGGGGAGACCCGGCCGAGGGGCACCGTTGTCCCGGCGAGCCGTCGACGATCGCGATGATCTCCGCGACCGTCGAGATCTTCGCAGCCGCCCCCTGGGAGGTGGTGGAGCGCGGGAGCACCTATCCGCGCATCCCCGCCCGCGAGCGGCTGCGGGTCCGGATCGGGTAGATCAGCGGCGCGTAGCGAATCCCTACAGGGCGGTGACGGTCTCGCTGGGGGAGAGCGCCCGCGTGGGCGCGCCTCGCAACAGCACCACGGAGAGCACGGCGGCGATCCCGGCGCAGACCGCGGCGCCGGCGAATACGGTGTGCTCTTGGGCGATGGCGGCGCCGATGAGCAGGTCCTGGTAGTCCTCGCACATGCCGCCGCCGGTGCACACCGATGACAGCGACGGCAGGTCGGCCTGGGCGGCGTAATAGCTGCGCAGGCCGATCGTGGTCAGCGCCGAGATGCCGACCAGCATGCCGACCATGCGGGCCACCACGGTGAAGGAGGTGGTCAGGCCGTGCATCGACTGCGCGGTCGTGGCCAGGATCGCCGCGTTGACCGGCGCCAGGGCGAGGCCGAAGCCGAGTCCGCCGGCGACGAGCACGACGGTCGCCGCCAGCGAGCGCAGCGCGTCGGCGTCCCAGCGGGCCATCAGCACGAACGCCACCGCGGCCAGCAGCATCCCGCCACCCGCGATCACGCCCGCCGGCAGCCGCCGGGTCAGGAAGCCGCCTGCGATGGCACCCACCGGCAGCGCGACGAGGAACTCGAGCAGCACCAGGGCCGCCTTCAGTTGGCTGTCGCCGTAGATAGTTGTGCGGGCGAAGAGCGGCACGTCGATCAGCGCGGCCACCAGTGCCGCGCCGACGAAGAACGAGATCAGCACCGAGCCCCACGCCGGGGTCCGGGCGAACGCGCCGCGCGGCACGATCGGGTCCTGTGCCCGGCGCAGGTGGAAGACGAAGCCGAGCAGCGCCAGCCCGCCGGCGACCAGGTACCAGGTGCCCTGCTCGGAGAAGACCGCCACCTCGGGGTCCGCCGTCGCGAAGGCCAGGATCACCCCGGCCAGGGCGAACGAGAGCAGCAGCGCCCCGAGGAGGTCGACCTCGGCGGTGATCCGGGCGAGCACGCGGCGTACGCCCGGCCGCAGGCCGCACTTCACCAGGAAGCCAAGCGTGGCGACGATCGTGACCAGCCCCAGCGGAGTCAGCCAGCGGGTGGACCCGGCCGCGGGCACGTAGAGGGCGCCCCAGGTCAGGTCCTGGACCAGAGCGGTCGGCTCGATCGCCAGCAGCACGAACGCGACGCCGGCGACCAGCAACAGCAGCAGTGCGATCAGGTCCGGTCGTCGTGGGCGATCACGGACGGCGCCCGAGCGCCCCGTCTGCCTGATGGCGACCGCCAGGACGACGCCGACGACGAGGTTGAGCCCGAAGATCGCCCGCCAGTCAGCGACGGCGAGCACGGCCGCTCCGATGAGCGGCCCGAGCACGGAGCCGAGCTCCTGGACCGCCGAGACCAGTCCGAGCGGAACCCCACGGCGCTCAGCGGGGTAGAGCGCCGCGACCAGCGCGAGGGTCGCAGGCACGAGCGCGCCACCGCCCAGCCCCTGGAAGAACCGACCGACCACCATCGCGGCCAGGTCCCACGACAGCGCCGTCAGGAACGAGCCGAACGCGAAGACGACCAGCCCGCCGACGAGCACCGGCAGGTGCCCGAGGAGGTCGGCCAGGCGCCCGATCAGCGGTAGCACCGCGACGTACCCGAGCAGGAAGCCCGAGATGAGCGGAGCGGCCCGCTGCAGCTCCTCGATCGAGAGCCCGACGCCCGCCATCATGTCCGGCAGCGCCAGCACGACGACGTAGGTGTCCGCGGCGGCGAACGCCACCGCGACGGCCGCCAGCCACAGGACTACCTTCACGGCTTGGCGATCTCCTTCTCGACGCCGTACTCGGTCACATCGATCGTGTAGGAGTACGCCGCCTCGCCCTCACCGCTGAAGTGGCCCTTGATGGTGGCCTCGGTGAGCTCGTCGGAGTCGTTGATGATGTAGGTGACGTCGAAGTCGCCTGTCGCGCCGGCGAGGATCTTCTGGACCGCCGTGTCCGGGAGGGTGCCGGTGTAGGTCGAGAGGATCTCGTCGTTGTCGGCGCCGCCGCGTACGGACTTGCCGATCTTCACGTCCTGGGTCGCGCCGAGCAGCGAGGAGATGCCGGTCTCCGGCGCGATCAGGGCGGCCGGGTCCGGCACGCCGTAGTCGGCCGGGTCGAGCTCCTGGAACGCCGTCGTGAACGGCAGCTTCGCGTAGACGACGCCGTCGACCGAGACCACCTCGACCTTCGCCTCCGTGCCCATCACCGGCACGGTCAGGGTGCCCTCGAAGGCGGGCTCGCGGGTCAGCGTCCCGGTCGCCGCCTTCAGCGTTGTGATGCCCTCGGGCAGGTCGTCGGAGGCGATCGAGAAGTTGATCCCGCTCGTCTCGTCGAGGTGCTTCTGCGCCGCTGCGAGCACCTGCTGCGGCGTACGTCCCTTGGTCGGCTCGTCGTCGCCGCACGAAGTCATCACGAGAAGCGCGGCCAGAAGGGCGACGAGAGCGAAGGCGAGGCGTGGCAGGCTCATGGGCATGCGGCTCAGAATGCCACGCCCCGCAACTCCCGTGGTGTCCAGGTGGCCTCCGGTGGTCAGATGGCCGGTCCTCGATCCGCGCCCTGGCAGGTGGCAGGTGAGGCGCTGTCCGGACGCGGAGTCTCCATGCACCGCCGGATGGTCGTGACGACGCTGCCCGCGGTGAAGAGCTCGTCCTCCGTGGATTCGCCCGCCCGGACGTCGTGGATCCGGTCGACGAGTGCGGCCAGGGCGTCTTGTGTGTCCGCCTTGACCCCTGGGTCCACGGTGCGCCCGTCGCCCGATCGCACCAGGTCCGCGAGAGCGATCAGTGCAACCGCAGTGTGAGGCCTCAGCTCCGGGCCCAGCCCGACGTGATCGTTTCCCGCCCGTTCCTCCTCTTCCAGGAGCTGGGTGAGCTCCTCGACCAGGAAGCACACCCGCTCGAGGGTTGCTGCCTGCTCGAGCTGTAGGTCCAGGCGGTATCGGTGGTGTTCTAGCCGCCTGTTGGCGCGGGATGCGTCGAGGACGAGCTGTCTGGCGGCTCGCATGCGCTGCACCGCCGGCTCCAGCTCTGCCCGGCACTCACTCCACTGGGTCTGTGTCGGCGGCCCGTCGCCTTGCAGAGCATGTGCCAACAGTCGGAGCTGGAAGACCACCTCGGCCCGGACGTCATGTATCGCCCGCTCCGTGGGCGCGAGAGGCAGCTGCGGGAAGAGCACCGTCATCACGACTCCGATAGCGGCCCCGATCAGGGTGAGTCCGCCGAAGGCACTGACGAACGCCACCGGATCGTCCGTGCCGATGATCAGTACGAACAAGGCTGCCGTCGGGACCCAGTGGCCCTTGTCATCGAGCCAACCCGAGCTCCCCGCGATCGTTCCCACCGCGATCACCAGAGCCACGGTCGCGGGGCTGGGCGTGAGGACGGCCCCGATGGCCAGCGCGATCGCCGAGCCCAGCCAGATGCTGATGATGCTCTGGACGGACTTGCGCACCGAGCCCATCACGGTCGTGGACATGGCGACCACGGCGCCCAAGGGCGCGTAGTACGGGAACTCGCCCGCCGGCCCGGGGAAGACCGCACCGACCCAGAAGGCGATGGCTCCGGCGCCCGCCGTCGTCAGGGCTGGCACCCACGGAAGCTGGCGGACTCGCGCGCGGAAGCGAGCCGATCGCCCCGTGTCGGGCATCACCTGACGATGCCGCGGTCAGGGCGGACGGTCCGCCCGACGACCGTGACGACGACTGATGTGACGGCAGTTCTCATGACCGGCTCCCTCCTGGCAACGGAGTGACCCGGTACCCGGGGGAAGCCGGTTCATAACCTCCTCAGCTGTTCCAGCGTGCGCGGCCGACAGGGATCACCATCAGGTCCTCGCCGACGACGAGGTCTCCCGAGAAGCCTCGCTGGGCCTTGCGCCAGCGGGCCGAGGGGTTGTTGCCGGGCACCAGATGGGAGAGGGCGAGGGTGCCGACGCCGGCGGGTTCGGCGACGTCGCGGCCGACCTGCTCGATGGTGGTGTGTGACTCGAGCAGGTGCTTGCGGACCGGGTCTGCGGTCTCGGGCGGCAGGGAGGCGGTGAGCCGCTCGACGAACTCGGGGTCGATCACCTCGTGGACCAGGACGTCCGCGCCGTGCGCGAGGTCGATGAGGTTCTGGCTCACGCAGGTGTCGCCGGAGACCACGACCGAACCGTCCGGGGTGTCGAAGCGGTAGCCGTACGCCGGAGCGGTGGGCCGGTGGTCGACCAGTGTTGCCGTCACGGTGACCTCGCCGTCCTTCCAGACCTGGATCGGGGCGTCGAGCCGCGGCGGGACGCCTTCAGGATCGATCGCCCACACGGCCGAGTGGTCGATGTCGTGGACCTCGAAGAGCGTGTCCGGGTCGGGGAAGTTGCTGTCCCGTAGCCGGTCGTTGAAGTCCTGGGCGAACGCGTTGCGCAGATGACCGGTCATCGAGGAGATGCCGGGCATCGGCTCGTCCGGGTTGACCAGGGCGGGCGCCGGCCGGGTGGGTGGGAAGACCCGGGTGAGGGTGTCCCGGGGAGCCGGGCCGAACACCTGGACCGGTCCGCCGGAGCGCCCGACAATGTTCATCGACCCGATCGCGTACGTCGTGGGCCAGTCGACCGTGTGGTCGCTGTGCAGGTGGGTGAAGAAGATGCCGCGCATCCAGGAGAGCGCGGAACCCAGGCCGGTGTCCGGAGCCAGGCCGCTCTGCTGCAGGCGGCCGAAGGCACCGACCCCGAGGTCGACGACGTACACCTTGTCCTCGAAGGCGATCGCGGTCGACACCCCGTGCCGGCCGCCGTCGAGCACGGCCGGACCGCCCGATGTGCCGAGCAGTACGACGCGGGTCCGCGCCTTCGATCGGCGCCCGGTCGAGGCCGCAGGTGCGGCGGCCGCCGCCGGCGTACCCATGGTTGTCGCGGTCACCGCGCCGACGGCTCCGAGGCCGACCATCGACAGCAGCCGGCGCCGGTCGGTCGAGGGGATCGAGGCGACGGCCTCGTTGAGGACATGACACATGTGGATCTACTCCCGGGATCAGGCGGTGAGGGCGACGTCGCGAGTGAGGACGCGACGGGTGAGGAGGGCGAGGAGGAGGGCGACGGCGCCGACGAGGACGACGGCGGCACCGAGGCCGCCGAGGGCACCGGTGAAGGCGACGATCAGGAGTGGGCAGACGAACTCGCCGAGGAACAGGGCGGCGGTCCACAGGCCGGTGCCGCGACCGCGCTGCTCGAAGGTGAGGCCGGACACGGCCCAGACGAGCAGGGTGGGCAGCATCAGGCCGGTGCCGGCCGAGGCGATGACCGCACCGAGCACGATGACCGGCACCAGCGAGGTGGCACCGAGCACGACCAGGCCGGTTCCGGCCAGCCCGAAGGCGATCGGCAGCAGCGTGGCGGTGCCGCGGCCGGAGACCCGGCCGAAGGCGTACGCACCACCGGCTGTGGCGAGGGAGGCGAGCGCCGCGAACGCGCCGATGGCGGGGACGGCGGTGATCCCAGCCGCGTCGAGCACGTAGGGGAGCTCCACGATCGGGGTGTAGAAGACGATGCCGCCGACGACGGTGACCGCGCACGGGAGCGCGAGAGCGCGGGTGGGCAGCGGCGGGAGCGGGGCGTGCTCCTCGGTGGAGGTGGATTCGCCGGCGGGCTGCCAGATGAGCGCCGCGGCGAGGACGAGGAAGACCAGGCTGGAGGCGTAGAGCCAGAACGGGTTGCGCCAGTCCTGGGCACCCAGCGCCCCGCCGAGGGCGAAGAACACCGTGGCCGACAGCGACGCGAACACGGTCTGCATGCCCAGCCAGCGGTCGCGCTCGGTGCCGCTGAAGTAGTCGGAGATCAGCGTCGTGCAGCAGGTCATGATCGCCGCTTCGGCGACGCCGACCCCCGCCCGGCTGAGGACGATCGCGCCCAGCCCGTCCAGCCACAGCGGCGCGGTGCCGAAGACGGCGTAGACCGCCAGGCCGGTGAGCAGCAGCCGCTTGCGCCCGAACCTGTCCACGATGCTGCCCGCGAACGGCGCCAGCAGCGCGATCATCAGCGCCGGGACGGTGAGCGACAGCGGCACCAGCGCGGTCGCGGCGCCGCTGTGGCCGAAATGGTCCTGCATCCGGGGTAGTACGGGGGCGAGCAGCACCGCGCCGAGGATCGGCAGGCAGCTCATGAACATCAGCAGGATGCCCTGCGGGCGTCCGGCTCGCCGGACGGGCGTGATGGTGTCGGACATGGGGTCTCCATGGATCAGGCCGAGATGGTGTGACAGCAGTCACAGCATCGTGGGAGATCCAGGAGGTATTGCGGAAGCCAAACCTGCTTCTGCCGGGTATCAGCCTCGTCGATACCTGAAGGTCACTCCGACTGCTCCAGTCGCGCGGCGGCGAGCGTCATCATCCGGCGCAGCCAGCCGTGCGCCGGATCTGCGCGATGGGCGGGGTGCCACCAGAACGCCTCCTTCAGCGGGACCACGTCCCAGGGGCAGTCGAGGATGCGTACGCTGGCGGCACCCGCCAGCCGGGTGGCGAGCTGGCGCTGCAGCAGCGCGACGCGCGGGGTCCCGGCGACCAGGAACGGCACCGGGAGGAAGCTCTCGGTCACCACGTGGACGTCCGGCTCGACCCCGATCATGCTGAGCTGGCGTACGGCCGGGGTGAAGGCGGTCGGGGCGTGATGGGTGACCACCCAGGGCATCTCGGCGAGTTGCTCCATGGTGATCGCCTCGCCGACGACCTCGTTGTCGGCGGACACGACCAGCACCCAGCCGTCGGTGTGGAGCTCGACCGCGGGCTGGTCCTGGAGGAAGCCGTGGGGGAGGACCATACCGTCCACGTGCCGCAGCGACTCCGGCGCTTGGTCGACGTCGCCGTGGGTCTGCAGCTGGAACCGGAGGCGTACGCCGGGGGCCTCGCGGGCCAGCTCGGTCGCGAGGTGATCGCCGAGCACGGTCGTCGAGTAGTCGGAGGCGACCACGGTGAACTCGCGGGTCGAGGTCGCCGGGTCGAAGCCCGGCTCGGCCTCGAAGACTCGGCGTACGCCGACCAGGGCTGTCGTGGTGGTCCCGCGCAGCTGGGTGGCCAGGGGAGTGAGGTCGTAGCGGTTGCCGGTGCGGACGAGGAGCTCGTCGCCGAAGTGACGCCTCAGGCGCCGCAGTGCCGCCGAGACCGCCGGCTGGCTCAGCCCGAGGCGCTCCGCCGCACGGGTCACGTTGCGCTCCTCGAGCAGCGCGTCCAGGGAGAGCAGCAGGTTGAGATCGAGATTGCGGAGCGGATCGGTCGCCATGGTCCGACTATAAACGCGATGTATAGGCGGGATAGGAAATCTGCTCTTCCCGAATAGTTGCGCGCGGTTCAGAGTGGTGCTCGTCACTCCACCATCTCGCACATCCAGGGAGCTCTCATGCCCGCCATCAGCTCGGTTCTCGTCATCGGTGCCGGAACCGCCGGGACGGCGACCGCGATCCTGCTCGCCGAGCGGGGCGTCTCGGTCGACCTCGTCGAGGCCAAGCCGGACGTCTCCGCCCTCGGCTCCGGGATCACCCTCCAGGGCAACGCGCTGCGGGTGCTGCGCGACCTCGGCGTGTGGGAGCAGGTGAGGGCGGAGGGCTACGGGTACGACACCCTCGGGCTGCGCGCGCCCGACCCGGCCGGCACGCTGCTGGTCGAGCTCGAGGACCATCGCACCGGCGGCCCGGACCTGCCCGCGACGGTGGGGATGTACCGCCCCGCCCTGGCCCGGACCCTGCTCGAGCGAGCCAGGGCCGCCGGCGCCAAGGTGCGCTTCGGGGCCACCGCGACCGGGCTCTCCCAGGACGACGCCGGCGTCGACGTCACGTTCGCGGACGGGTCGCACGGGCGCTACGACGTCGTCGTCGGCGCCGACGGGGTGCGTTCGTGGACGCGCCGGGCGATCGGCATCGACGTCGAGCCCGAGCCGGTCGGGATGGGGATCTGGCGTGCCTTCACCGAGCGGCCCGCCTCGGTCACGCGCACCGACCTGATCCACGGCGGGCCGTCCTACATCGCCGGCTACTGCCCGACCTCGGAGGAGAGCCTCTACGCCTACATCGTCGAGCCCGCCCAGGACCGCAGCGGGCTCGGTCCCGAGGAGGGGCTGGCGGTGATGCGCGAGCTCGCGAGCGCCTATCACGGGCCCTGGGACGAGATCGTCGGATCGCTGACCGACCCCACGAGGGTCAACCACACCCACTTCGAGAGCCACGTCGTCGACGGCCCCTGGAACCGCGGCCGGGTCGTGATCATCGGCGACGCCGCCCACAGCTGCCCGCCGACCCTCGCCCAGGGCGCCGCCCAGGCGCTCGAGGACGCCGCCGTGCTCGCCGAGCTGCTGACCGGCCACGACGACCTGGCCACCGTCTGGCCCGCGCTCACCGAGCGCCGGCTGCCCCGTGCGCGGGCCGTCGTCGAGGCCTCGCTCCAGCTCTGCACCTGGCTGAAGGCGCACGAGCGCGGTGACGTACCCGGCCTGATGGCCCGCGTCGCCGCCCTCGTCACCCAGCCCGCCTGACCACCCCATCTCACGAGGAGAACACCGTGACCGAGCCCGCCATCGACCCAGTCATCGAGACCCCGCCCGCCGAGCGGCTGATCACCCACCTGCGCCACGTCGACCTGGCCGTACCCGACTACGAGCGGCAGCTGGAGTTCTACACGAACACCTGGAAGCTCAAGGCCGAGACGACCGACTCCGGGCTGGCGTTCCTCGCCGCGGAGGGCTCCCCGGAGCACTACTCCGTCCGCCTGCGCCGCGCCGACGACAAGCGCCTGGACCTGATCGCGTTCGGTGCGGCCAGCCCGGCCGACGTCGACGCGATGGCCGAGCGGCTCGGCCGCGCCGGGGTGAAGCTCGTCAGTGAGCCGGGCCCGGTCCTGACGCCGGGCGGCGGCTACGGCTTCCGCTTCTTCGACAACGACGGGCGTACGGTCGAGGTCTCGTGCGACGTGGCCGTGCGGCAGCACCGCAAGATCGAGGAGGGCGAGTCGGTCCCGGTCAAGCTCTCCCACGTCGTCATCAACTCGCCCAACCCCGAGCAGACCGTGGCGTTCTACCAGCGCCACCTCGGCTTCGCGCTCTCCGACACCCTGATGCACCCGCGGCTGGGCTCGATGATGTGGTTCCTGCGTACGAACCGCTTCCACCACAGCCTCGCGATCGCCCGCGGGCCGCACGTCGCGCTGCACCACGCCTCCTTCGAGATGCGCGGGCTGGACGAGTACATGCGCGGCACCGGGCGGCTGCTGCGGGCCGGCGTGGAGAAGATCTGGGGGCCGGGGCGGCACCTGGCCGGCAACAACACCTTCAGCTACTTCCTGGACCCGCACGGCAACACCGTCGAGTACACCACCGAGCTCGAGGAGCTTGCCGAGGACAACTGGCACCCGCATCTGTACGACTTCAGCGACCCGGACGTCTCCGACCAGTGGGGAACCGCCAACCCGATGGACGAGCTGGTCGCCGGCAAGTCCTTCAACGACCCGGACAAGGGCGTCTTCGTCGCCCCGCCGGTCTGAGCTGCGTTCGAATGAGGAGACTCCGATGAAGCTGGCGACCTTCCGCGATCCTGACCTCGACGTGCCGCGCGTCGGCCTGGTCACCGAGGCCGGATTGCACCCGTTCGCCGTCCGGCACTCGATGCGTACGCTCATCGCCGGCGGCCGCGACGTGCTCGACCGTGCCGCCGACCATGCCCGGGCAGCGGAGGCCATCGACCTCGCCGAGGTCGAGCTGCTGGCACCGCTGGAGCCGGCCTCGGTGCGCGACTTCGTCGCCTTCGAGGAGCACGTCGAGGGCGTACGCCGCTCGGTCGACGGCGTCAGCGGCGTCCCCGACGCCTGGTACGACGCCCCGGCCTTCTACTTCACCAACCCGCACGCGATCCTCGGGCCGGGCGCGGAGGTCCCGTTCCCGGCGGCCTGCGAGGCCCGCGACTTCGAGCTGGAGGTGGCCGCCGTCGTCGGGGCCGAGGGCCGGTCGGTCCCGCCGGAGGAGGCCGGGGCGTACGTCTTCGGCTACACGATCTTCAACGACTGGTCCGCCCGTGACCTGCAGGGCCGTGAGATGCAGGTCGGGCTCGGTCCGGCCAAGGGCAAGGACTTCGCGACCACGCTCGGGCCGTGGATCGTGACGGCCGACGAGCTGGAGCCCTACCGGGACGAGGACGGCTTCCTCGACCTGCTGTGCACGGTGTCGGTCAACGGTGTCGAGGTCGGCCGCGACCGCCTCTCGAACGTCGGCTGGACCTTCGAGACGATGATCGCGTACGCCTCCCGCGACTCCCGCGTCGTAGCTGGCGACGTCCTCGGCTCGGGCACCGTCGGCAACGGCGGGTGCCTGGCCGAGCTCTGGGGCCGTCATGGCTCGCAGGAGCCGAAGCCGCTGCAGCCCGGTGACGTCGTCACTCTCGAGGTCGAGGGGGTCGGCACCCTCACCAACACGGTCGCCGTCGCCCCGCCCGCCCCCGAGCTGCCGCCGGTGCGCCGCCGCGAGCCCGCCGCCCGGCTGCGCTGATATCCACCAAGAAGAGGACAAAAGATGTACGAGTACTTTCCCGGCAACTACGTGTGGAACCTGGGCGTGGTCGCCACGCTCAACTCCGGCGGCCTGATCGACGAGGTCGACCGTGCCTGCCGGCCGCTGAAGGAGCTCGCCGCGCAGGGCTCCGACGTCGGCACCGCCGAGTTCATGGCCGCCTGGCGCGGCGTCGCCGACCAGCTCGAGGAGCAGGCCGGCGAGGCCGAGAAGGCCGGCCACCGGCGTACGGCCGGGCAGAAGCTCTTCCGCGCCTCCGTCTACGTCTCCCAGGCCGAGCGGATGCAGAGCGCCAAGGACCCGGGTCGCAACGCCGAGTACCAGCGCAGCGTCGACCTGCTGGTCCGCTCTTTCGAGCTCCTCGACCAGCCGACCACCAAGGTCGCCATCCCGTACGTCGAGAACGGCCGCGAGACCACCCTGCCCGCCTACTTCCACCCGGCCGGTCGCGACGGTGAGGCGACGCCGGTCATGATCGTGTGGAACGGGCTGGACTCGACCAAGGAGATGATGGTCGGCGCCGGTGTCCACACCGAGCTCGCCGCCCGCGGCATCTCGACGCTGATGGTCGACTGCGGCGGCGCCGGCGAGGCGCTGCGTCTCGGCGGCCTCACCGCGCGCGTCGACACCGAGGCCTGGGCCGCGGCCTGCGTCGACTGGCTCGAGACGCGCTCGGATGTCCGTGCGGACCGGATCGGGCTCGTGGGCTGGTCGCTGGGCGGCTACTACGCGCCTCGCGCCGCGGCGTACGAGAAGAGGCTCGCGCTGTGCGTGGCCTGGGGCGCCAACCACGACTGGGGCGCCGTGCAGAAGCGACGCCTCGACCGTGAGGGCGAGAACCCGGTGCCGCACTACTGGGACCACGTGCTGTGGGTGTGGGGGCAGCCCGACATCGACACGTTCATCGACTTCGCCGAGGACGTGAACCTCGACGGCGTGGTCGAGGAGATCACCGTGCCGTTCCTCATCGCCCACGGTGAGAACGACCGCCAGATCCCGCTCTCGTACGCGCATCGTTCCTACGACCAGGCGGTCAACAGCCCCAAGCGCGAGCTGCGGATCTTCACGCCGGAGGAGGGCGCCACCGAGCACATCGGCCTGGATCACTTCCCGCACGTCATCGGCTTCATCGCCGACTGGGTCGCCGACACCTTCGCCGAGCTGGACGCGTCGTGACCTCCCTGGATCGGAGCGATCCCGAAGGCGAGATCGCGAAGACGGTCGCACGCGTCTCCAACTGGGGGCGCTGGGGCGAGGACGACGTCCGCGGGACGATGAACTTCCTCACCGACGCCAAGCGGCTCGAGGCTGCGGGGCTGGTTCAGACCGGCCGCTCCTACTCGCTCTCGCTGCCCTTCGACATGGATGGGCCGCAGAACGGTTGGCGGCGGCGTACGAACCCTGTGCACACCATGCTCGACACCGGCACCGACGCGGTCACCGGCATCCAGGGGTTCCCGCACGGGATCGGCGGCGCGGACGACGTCATCGCGATGCCGCTGCAGTGCTCGACCCAGTGGGACGGGCTCGGCCACATCTTCGACCACGGGCGCGCCTGGAACGGCCGCCCGGCCGAATCCGTGGTCACCTCGCTGGGCGACGGCGTCACCGGGATCGAGACGGTCGCCGACGTGGTCTGCGGTCGTGGGGTGCTGCTCGACGTCGGCCGCGCGGTCGGGACCGACGGAGAGCTCCCCGACGGCTTCGCCATCACCGAGGAGCACCTGGAGCAGACGATCGCCGCCCAGGGCGAGAGCGCGGCCGTGGGCCGCGGCGACATCGTCCTCGTACGCACCGGGCAGCTCTCCCGCGCCCGCCGGGGCGTCGCCGCAGGCGAGGGCTGGGGCGGCTACGCCGGGGGACCGGCCCCCGGCCTCTCCTTCACCAGCGCCGACTGGCTACACCGCACCGAGATCGCCGCCATCGCCACCGACACCTGGGGCTTCGAGGTGCGGCCCAACGAGTTCGACGACGCCTTCCAGCCCCTGCACCAGGTCGCGATCCCACACCTCGGTCTCTTCCTGGGCGAGATGTGGGACCTGGACGGCCTCGCCTCCGCGTGCGCGGAGGACGGCCGCTACGACTTCCTGCTCACCGCGGCACCGCTGCGGGTCACCGGAGCCGTCGGCGCGCCGGTGAACCCCATCGCGCTGCGCTGAGGGGGCCGACGCTCACCGAGGTACCTCGGTGAGCAGTCGCTTCCCTCGCGGAACTCCACGAGGGAAGCGAGCGTCTACCGAGTTACCTCGGTGAGCATCCAACCCCTACCCGGCAGCAACCGGGAACGTGTGAGCCACCGGCCCGGAGACTGCGTCGATGGGCTGCTCGAGCGGGATCCCGGAGCCGTCGCGGCGCGGGTCGATCTCGGGAAGGTCGATGGGCGCCCCGGAGGCCGCAGCGGCCATCGCGGGAGCGGCGCCGACCCAGGCGAAGACGATCGAGTCCTCGCCCTTGAGGTAGCGGTGCGCGCGTACGCCGCCGGTGGCTCGGCCCTTGGCCGGGTACTCGCTGAACGGCGTGGTCTTCACCGATCCGGTCTCGGTCCCGGGCAGGGCGCTCGACGAGCCGGCCACGGTCACGACCGCGGCACCTTCGGGGGCGTCGGAGGAGACGATGCCGAAGAAGACGACCTTGGACCCGTGGGCCATCCGGACGCCGGCCATCCCGCCCGCGCTGCGGCCCTGGGGGCGGACGACGTCCGCCGGGAAGTGGAGGAGCTGGGCGTCGGAGGTGACGAAGACCAGCGACTCGGTGCCGGTGCGCAGCTGGGCGGCGCCGACCACCTCGTCGCCGTCGGCGAGCTTGATGACCTCCCACTCGTCCTTGTTGAGCAGCACCTCGGGGTTGACCCGCTTGACGACACCGAGCTTGGTGCCGAGCGCGATGCCGGGCCCGTCGGTGGCCAGCGTCGTCAGCGCGAGCGCACGCTCGTCGGACTCCAGCGAGAGCAGCGCGGACAGCGGCAGGCCGCCGGAGAGGTTCGGGTCACCGTGGGTCGGCGGCATCGCCGGCAGGTCGAGCACCCCGAGACGTACGAGACGGCCGCGGGAGGTGAGCACGCCGATCTGACCGCGCGCGGTCGCCGGGACCACCGAGACGATCACGTCGTGGTTGGCGCGCCCCGAGCCCGTCGAGAACGGCTCGGCGTCGGAGGACCGGGCCAGCAGTCCGGTCGAGGAGAGCAGCGCGAAGCACGGGTCGTCGGCGACCTCGAGGCTCATCGCCTCGAGCGCCGGGGTGCCGGCGGAGGCGAGCAGCACGGTGCGTCGCGGCGTGCCGAACGTCTTGGAGACCTCGCCGAGCTCGTCGGAGACGACCTTCCGCAGCATCTCGTCGTCGCCGAGGATCGAGTCGAGGTACTCGATCGTCGAGCGCAGCTCGTCGCGCTCCTTCTCCAGCTCGATCTTGGAGAACTTCGTCAGCCGGCGCAGCGCCATGTCGAGGATGTACTCCGCCTGCGGCTGGCTCAGGTCGAAGACCGACATCAGCCGCTCCTTCGCCTCGCCGGCGTTGTCGGAGGCGCGGATCAGCTGGATGACCTCGTCGATGTCGAGGATCGCGATCAGCAGCCCGTCGACCAGGTGGAGCCGGTCGGCGGCCCGGTCGCGGCGGAACTGCGAACGGCGGCGTACGACGTCGTAGCGGTGTCCCAGGAAGACCTCGAGCAGCTCCTTGAGGCCGAGCGTGCGCGGCTGCCCGTCGACGAGCGCGACGTTGTTGATCCCGAAGGAATCCTCCAGCGGCGTCATCTTGTAGAGCTGCTCGAGGACGGCCTCGGGCACGAACCCGTTCTTGACCTCGATCACCAGCCGGGTGCCGTGCTCGCGGTCGGTGAGGTCCTTGAGATCGGCGATGCCCTGGATCTTCTTGGACTGCACCAAGACCTTGACGCGCTCGATGATCTTCTCGGTGCCGATGTTGAACGGCAGCTCGGTGATCACGATGCCCTTGCGGCGCCCGAACGGCTCGATCCGCGTGGTGGCGCGGATCTTGAAGGAGCCGCGGCCGGTCTCGTACGCATCCCGGATCCCGTCCAGGCCGACGATGGTGCCGCCGGTGGGGAGGTCGGGGCCGGGAATGAACTTCATCAGCGTGTCGAGCTCGGCGCCGGGGTGCTTGATCAGGTGGCGCGCGGCGGCGATGACCTCGATCAGGTTGTGCGGGGCCATGTTGGTCGCCATGCCCACCGCGATGCCGGTGGCGCCGTTGACCAGCAGGTTCGGGATCGCGGCGGGGAGCACGCTCGGCTCCATCTCCCGCGAGTCGTAGTTGGGCCGGAAGTCGACCGTGTCTTCCTTGATGTCATCGGTCATCGCCTGCGCGGCCGGGCCCATCCGGGCCTCGGTGTAACGCATCGCGGCAGCCGGGTCGTCACCGCCGGGGGAGCCGAAGTTGCCGTGCCCGTCGATCATCGGCAGCCGCATCGCCCACGGCTGCGCCATCCGGACCAGGGCGTCGTAGATCGCACCGTCGCCGTGCGGGTGCAGCTTGCCCATCACCTCACCGACGATGCGGGCACACTTCACGTGGCCACGGTCTGGACGTACGCCCATGTCGTTCATCGTGTAGAGGATCCGGCGCTGCACGGGCTTGAGACCGTCGCGGGCGTCGGGCAGTGCCCGGGAGTAGATGACGGAGTAGGAGTACTCCAGGAATGAGGACCGCATCTCGTCCCCGATGTCGGTGTCGAGGATGTGCTCCTCGAAGTCGTCGGGTACGTCCTGCTTGGTCTTGCCGCGTGCCATAAGGGGCATTGTCTCGAATCCCTGTGCGAGTGCGACATCGGGCTCGCCGACTGCGCCAACTTCCTGGATGAGATCCGAGCAAGGTTGGTCTTCCGTACGCCGCACAGCCGCGTACATTGGCTGTAGAGATCAATCCGTCCGGAGTCACCGGTTCAACGCACATGGAGGTGCTTGAAGATGGCTGTCACCCAGATCGAGCTCGACACCGAGCTGCTCGAGGAGATCCAGCGGATCTCCGGCGCGACCACGCCCCAGGAGGCGGTGGAGTTCGCCGTGCGCGAACTCGTCATCCGCAACCATGAGGGCGACGCTCCCAAGCACGCCCAGAAGCTGGCGCGGAACTGGGACTATGACGGCTGGCGGGTGCTCAACGAGCGCGACCGCGCGAACGTCGTACGTCACTGACACCGGCTGCTGCGCGCGAGACCCTGGCCCCTGACGCTAGATTTCTCTCGTGACCGCGCAGCAGACCCCGCCGTACCCCTCCCACTGGGAGGCGGACGTGCTGCTGCGCGACGGGCGGACAGCCCACATCCGGCCGATCCGGTCGGCGGACAAGGACCTGCTGGTCGACTTCTACGACCACCGGGTCAGCGACGAGTCGAAGTACTACCGCTTCTTCTCGCCGATGCCGCACCTGTCCGCACGCGATGTAGCGCGCTTCACCGAGGTCGACCACAAGGACCGGGTGGCGTTCATCCTGACCCTGCGGGGGCGGATGATCGCTGTCGGGCGCTACGACGTGGTCAAGCCCGGCGAGGCCGAGGTCGCCTTCCTTGTCGAGGACGACTACCAGGGCCGGGGGATCGCGCAGATCCTGCTCGAGCACCTCGCCCAGGCCGGGCGTGAGCGCGGGGTCACCAAGTTCACCGCCGACGTGCTCCCCGACAACGCGCGGATGATCCAGACCTTCCGCGACGCCGGCTACAAGGTGGCCAGCGTCTACGAGGACGGGGTCATCTCGCTGCAGTTCGGGATCGACGTCACCGACACCGCGGTCGGCCGGCTCGCCCTGCGCGAGCACGAGGCCGAGTCCGCCTCGATCCACCGCTTCTTCAACCCGCGCTCGGTCGCGGTCATCGGCGCCAGCCGGCGGCAGGAGACCGTCGGCCAGGCGCTGGTCCGCAACCTGGTGATCGGTGACTTCACCGGCCGGGTCTACATGGTCAACCCCAGCTCCACCGCGGTCAGCGGGATGCCGGCCTACAAGAGCGTCCAGGACATCCCCGACGACGTCGACGTGGCGATCGTCGCGGTGCCTGCCGACGCCGTCCAGGACGTCGTGCTCGACTGTGCCGCCAAGGGCGTACACGGGCTCGTGGTGATTTCCAGCGGCTTCGCCGAGACTGGCGAGGAGGGCCGCCAGCGGCAGCGGCGGCTGGTCAACCTGTCCCGCTCCTACGGGCTGCGGCTGATCGGGCCCAACGCGCTCGGCGTCATCAACACCGACCCGCAGGTCAAGATCAACGCCAGCCTCGCCCCGACGATGCCGCCGCGCGGCCGCGCGGGCTTCTTCTGTCAGTCCGGCGCGCTCGGCTCCGCGATCCTGGAGAAGGTCAACAACCGTGGTCTGGGCCTGTCGACCTTCGTCAGCGCCGGAAACCGCGCCGACGTCTCCGGCAACGACCTCCTGCAGTACTGGGAGGAGGACGTCTCGACCGAGGTCGTGATGATGTACCTCGAGTCGATCGGTAACCCGCGAAAGTTCTCCCGCATCGCCCGCCGCGTCTCCCTGCGCAAGCCGATCGTCGCGGTCCGCTCGGGCCGCACCACCCAGGGTGTGCCGATGGGTCACGCGGTCCGCAAGATCAGTGCCCCGCCGGCGGCCGTCGACGCGATGTTCCGCCAGGCCGGGATCATCCAGGTCGACACCCTCGACGAGATGTTCGACGTCGCCCAGCTCCTCGCCCACCAGCCGCTCCCGCGCGGCCGGCGGGTGGCCATCGTCGGCAACTCCGACGCGCTGGGCCTGCTGGCCGCCGACGCCGCCGTCTCGGCGGGCCTGCAGGTCAACAAGCAGGTCCCGCTCCCGACCGAGCCGAGCGCCGAGGACTTCGAGGACGCGCTCGACGCGGCCATCGACGACCCCGAGGTCGATGCGGTGATCTCGGTCTACATCCCGCCGCTCAACGTTTCCGGCGAGGAGATCGCCAACGTGCTCGCCGCGGTGGGGGAGCAGTCCGACAAGCCGCTGGTCACCAGCTTCCTGGGCGCCGAGGGTGTCCCCGAGCTGCTCCGTGTCCCCGACGTCGCCGGCTCGACCGCCGGTCGCGGCTCGGTGCCGTCCTACTCCTCGGTGGAGTCGGCCGTACGCGCCCTGGCCAAGGTCGTGGAGTACGCCGTGTGGCTGCGCTCCGCCGACGGCGAGACTCCGTGGCTCAGCACCGACGAGTGCGACCCGCGCACGGCCCGCAAGATCGTCACCGACGTGCTCGCCGCGCGCCCGGCCGGGGGCGACCTGAGCCGCGAGGATCTGGGCATGGTCCTGGCCGCCTACGGGATCAAGCTGTGGAACACCCACAGCGTCAGCACCCTCGAGGAGGCGATCTCCGCCGCGGAGGACCTCGGCTGGGGTGTCGTCCTCAAGGCGACCGTCGAGAGCGTCCGGGAGCGGCCCGACCAGGCCCATGTCGTACGCAACATCGACGACGTCGACGAGATGACCGAGGCCTGGGAGCTGATCACCAGCCGGATCCCGCCCGAGACCGGCGGGTTCACCGTGCAGCGCACCGCGCCCCCGGGCGTCCCGGTCGCGATCCGGTCGATGGAGGACCCGCTGTTCGGTCCCGTGGTCTCCTTCGGCATCGCCGGCCCGATCACCGAGCTGGTGGCCGACAAGGCCTACCGGATCCCGCCGCTGTCCGAGCGTGACGCCGCCTCGATGGTGCGCGAGATCAAGGCCGCGCCGATGCTCTTCGGCTACCGCGGCGGCGACATGGTCGACGTCGACGAGATCGAGCGGCTCGTCCTCAGGGTCGCCCAGCTGCAGAACGACCTGCCCCAGATCTCCTCCCTCGACCTCTCCCTGGTCCTCGTCGGGCTCGAGGGATCCGCGGTCCTCACCGCCGGCGCCAGGGTCGACCTGGTCGCCGATCCGCGCTCGGACTGGTTCGTACGCCGCCTCAACCCGGCGGTGGGCGACACCCTCCCGGGGTGAGCCGGCGCCGAGCACGCCCGAGACTCAGTCGTCGGGGAGGCCCAGCGGCGTTCCTGAGAACCATTCGCCTCGGGCATCGGTGAACAGACCGGGCGGGGCATCCACGTGGGGCAGCGGAGCCAGAGTGTCGCCGTGTACCCAGTTCGTGCATCGGGCGAAGGGGCCGGCGACAGGATCCATCAGTACGCGCATGTTCGGGTCGACATGGTGCAGCCACCAGTTCGAGATGCCGGTCGCAGGGTCGAGCCGCAGGTTCTCCCACGCCCGCCAGATCGCGTCCAGGCGCGAGAGGGCCTCGGCATGGCGGTACCACTCCGGGCACCACACGAGCCCCGACTCCGGGGACCGCGCGAACAGATGGACCAACCTGTCTTTGACGAACTCCTCGACATTTCCGTAGTACAGGTCGGGCGACTTCTCCTTCTGTATCTCGTCCTCGATGATCTCGTCGAGCAACTTGTCCAGGCGGTCTTCGGATGGACCTTCGGGCATGTCATCAACTCCTCTAGGTGCTGTTCGTCGTGGCTGGATCATGAGCGCCGAACCGGGCCAGGACGTGGGCGTGCGAACGCGCCGTGCGGCTCAGGCTGCTGACGTAGGTCGCGGGACTCGCCTGTGCCAGCCTTCGATGAATCTCGAACGCCTTCGTCGAGTAGGTCAGGGCGCGCTGCGGCGGGCGGTAGGCGTAGCGGTTGCTCACAACCAGCATCCGAGCCAGCTTTCGCAGGATGACGACGCAGTCGTACGAGGTCTGACCGGCCAGCATCCGGAGATACAGCCGCTCGCCTCGGCGGGCGGCGCGGCGTGCCATATCCGGCATCCCGGCTAGGGCGAGGGACTCGGCGAGTCTCACGTGTGCATCGCACATCGACCACTCACTGGCTTGCGCACCGTCGAACCTCGAGCGCAGATGGATCTCGTGTCCGGACACAGCCGCCGCGGCACGGAATCGCCCTGTCTTCAACAGTGTTCGGCCGAGCGAGGCGCACGCGTCTGCGAGCGCGACTGTCTCCCTCACGTCGATCTCTGTCACGCGTCGACGGATCTGGCGCGCTTCCCGAAGGAGCGGAACGGCCAGTTCCGCGGTGGACGAGTAGCGGGAGTAGCTGGCCGCCAGCGCCTCGAGGCCGCTTGCGAGCCAGCGCGTCCAGTCGCTGTCATGCTCGGCGGCGTACCGGTAGCTCGGGAGAGCCTGACGTCGCATGATGCGCTCCGCTATCTCGCGGTCGAGGCGGGCATAGGCGTTCGCGGCGTCGTGGAGAGCAGCTGCATAGTGGCCGTGGAACGCCTGTGGGTTGCGGTCCGCGAGATCCTTGTAGACATATGCCGCCTCGGTGCTGACGAGGAGAGACTCCCGGTTCTCGTTCACCGCGCCGAGCCGGATGCCGAGGGTACTCAGCCCATCTGCCAGCTCGGGGAGCATCCGTTCAGACCTGCGGACCAGGTCGCGATGGATCGCGACCTCCTGTCGGGCCGCGATCAGCGCCTCGTCGTGCTGTCCGAGGGCAGCGTGGGCGTCACCGAGGTTGCGAAGGTTCTCTGTGAGCGAGTACGCGTACCTGGCGGAGTGCTCCTCCCTGAGGCGCTGGTAGGAGCTGACGGCGCTCTGCGCGCCGGCAAGCGCCTTCTCGCGCCACGTGCGGGCGGCTGTCGCGTCGCCGGCCTGTTCCTCGATGTCCCCGAGCGTGCTCATCACCCAGTAGATAGAGGGGTCGCTGGCATGGGCCTTCAGAAACCAGTCGCGCTGCTCAGTCAGCGATCCACGGCGGGCGGCGATCTGGCCCAGGTTGGTCATCATCCGGGGCGCGGTGGGATCGGCCTCGAACGCCTTCCGGTGCCAGTCGTCTGCCGTCTGCTGGTCGCCATCGGAGCGTGCGCAGGCACCCAGATTGTTCATCGGCATAGCCGCGGAGCCATCGGCGCGATGAGCCCGCTCGTACCACTCACGCTGCTTCTCGACACGGCCGTCCTTGAAGGCGAGGAACCCTAGTGCGTTCATCGCCGGTGCGTACGTCCGATCGAGGTCTTGAGCCTGGAGATAGAACTGTTCGGCAGCGTCGCGGTCGCCGTCGTCGAACTTCAGGTGGCCGAGCGTGAGAAGTGCCGCGGCGTCCCGACCCCGGGCGCTGCGTCCGATGTCTTCGGAGTGTTGGAAGTCGCGCTGTCGGTACGCCGCGCGCGCGAGCTGACCGAGCATCGCGGGAGGAGCGTCGTCAGCCCACTTGGCGAGCGCCAGCCACGCGTTGTCGGAGAGCTCAGCCGGGGGATCGTCGGGCCCGTCTCGCAACAGGAAGTGGGACACGACGTAGCCCTCGATCTCGCTCTCGTCGGCGAACGGGTCTACGGGGGCGACCGCTTGCATCGGGGTGGTGCCGCTGCCCCTGACGGGCCGGCATGCCCATTCGACCGCCTTGGTGAACCAGTCGGGGCTGGAGAGGATTTCCGCACGCTCGGAATCTGTCATGTACGTGCGCGCAACCGCCTTCAGCACCGGCCCTGGCACGGGCACGAGGTTGGGGTGCAGATAGCGCTGGATCTTCGCGCAGGCGCGCAGGACCGCTTGGCCCGGGTTGTTGGTGGCCAAGGTCAGCCGCTCACGGATCGCCGGAGCTCCGGCCAGGCTCTGCGCGAGAGAACGACCGTCTTCGGTGACAGCGGACGCGAGACGCGGATCGCGAGCTGCAAGGGAGGTGGCCCGGCCGAACTCCTCCTCGGAGAGCTCCAGACTGATGTCGATGGGCTCGAGGGGAACCCGGTCGGGAGGTGCCCACTTGAGCAGCAGGCGCGCGTCTTGGCCGCCGTAGTCGCGTCCGCCGCCGTCGCGACCGTCCGGAGAGGAGGACGAGGTGAGGTCCGCGTAGGTGTTGGGCCAGATCGTGCCGAGGATGACCACCGGGTTCTCGCGGTCGTCGAGCAGGTCCCGGAACACTTGATACGGCACCTTGTCCGAGCCGAGGAAGCCTGCGATCTCGTCCAGCCAGACCACCGTCCTACCCCGGTCGGTCCCTCGAGCCCACTCCCGGAACTCCGCCGAAGGGTGGTCGCCGACGGGAGCGAACAGCCTCCACGTGGGTAGCACCTGGCGGACGGCTTCGTAGAGGCATCGGGACTTGCCCGAGCCCGGCTCGCCGCGGAGGAGCACGATGCCGCCACCCGAGTCCGCGGAGGCCTGGATGGCGTGGCGGACCCGCTGGTCCTGGTCGCGTTCGACGTACAGCGGGAAGGCGGGAGACAAGTCCGGGTCAGCGCTGTCGGGCAGCTCCTCCGGGAGCCTGGTCGACTCCTTGATGCCGAGCTCCTCGCGTGGCAGCCCGTCCTCGACCAGATGCAGGGACCTCGGCGCGAGGAGCCTGGGCCGTTCGCCCTGTCTCGTCGGGCGGACGAGCTTGAGGTGTTCTTCCGAGGAGATGCCCAGGCGTTGGGCGATCTCCCGCGCGCGTTGCCCGGTGGAACGGGCGAGCCTGGAGATGGGAATGACCTTGACCGGGTTGTTTCCCCGGTGGGGGTGGTGCTCGACGACGTGGCCGAGCACGTCTCCGTCGTAGAACACCAGGGAGCCCGACAGGCCGCCCCACGGAGAACTGTCGGCCGGTCCCGGGACCCTGACGGCACCGATCTCGGCGTCACGCAGGATCAGGTGCTCCTGCGCATCGTTCGCGCCCTCCGCGAGCCTGATCGTGCCGGAGAGCGATGCGGTGGACAGCTCCTGCGTCGGGTCGAGCGCATAGCGGGGATAGCCGACCGCCTCGCAGTCTCGCAACGAGCCCGCGCCGCTCCGGTCGCATCTTGCGAACGTCGGCAGCTTCCAGCCGGCGTCATGCCAGGGAGGATCGGCGAGCGTGAGAAGCGCGATGTCCAGACCCCAGCCGGCCCCGTTCCGCTTTCTGCTCCCGATGATGTGCGAGACCGAGCTCTGTTCCCACGTGCCGTCCGGGCTCTTCCGCCGGACGGTGACGCGAGGGTCGGGCGTCTCATCGGGGTGGGCCGGGTCATCGACCGTGCAGTGCCACGCCGTCAGGACCTCGTTCGGAGAGACGAGATAGCCGGTGCCCCACTTCTCCCGGGTCTCGGAGACGTGGACGACGACGGCAACGACTCGATCGTTCGCAGGACCGGTCGGCTGGGTCGTCATCTGACGGCTATTCGTCTTCTTCGACCGTGTCGACGATGGGAATGGTGCGCTCGGTCCCGGGTGTGTGGTCGTCGCGGGACGGAGACGTCTCTCCGGAGATCACGATCCCACCTGCGGTCGTCTCCTTCGACGCAGCGGCACCCGAGAGCGGCTTCAGCGACAGCCTGATGGTCTGCGTACGCTCCGTGCCCACCGATCCACCGGCCTCGAGGATCTTCCAGCCGACCTTGCCGTTGGCGTCTTTGGTCATGGCGACACTGAGCTCCAGGTCGACCGTCCCCAGCTCGAACCGCAGCTCACCCTCGCGGCCGCTCGCTTGGGCGTCGGAAAGCTCCTGTCTCAACGTCTCGATCGCCTGACTGAGCCCGATCCCGTCCATGGCTTCCCTCCGCCGGTGTCTGGTGCGTTGCAAGGATTTACACCATCAGAACAGGAAAGTCGACGGCAATGCTCCAGGCGTACTCCGGCGCCGCCAGTAGCCCGTGCTACACGCGAGCGTGACAGACTGGCACCCATGAGCACCCGCACCGATGATCTCGACCGCGCCGACGACCTGCGCGCCGAGATCGACCGCACCGGCTACTACCCCGAGGTGGTGGCCGACTGCGTCGCCTCCGCAGTGGCGGGGGAGAAGGTGTCCTCCTTCTTCCTGCACCACGAGCCGACGTTCGACCGTGACGAGGTGCGCCGTCACCTCTCCGTGCTGGTGCTGACCCCGACTCGGCTGATCCTGGCCCACACCGACGAGCACGCCGGCGACGACCTGCTGCCCGAGCCCTACACCTCGACCTCGACCGAGGCCGTACGCATCGACTCGGTCAACTCCGTGGTCGTGACCCGGATGATCACCAACCCGACCAAGGGATCCAGCAAGCCTGCCGAGGTGGTCATGACCATCGGCTGGGGCGGCGTCAACCGCGTCGACCTCGAGCCCGCGGGCTGCTCCGACCCCAACTGCGACGCCGACCACGGTTACACCGGGGTGCTCACCCCCGACGACTTCTCGCTGCGCGTCTCGGCCGCCGCCGACGGTCACGACTCGGTCGACCGCCTGCTCTCCTTCGCGGAATCGCTCTCGGCTCGCACCCACAACCGGTGAGGGGCTGGTGACCGGGTTCGTCGCCCCCGCCTACGGGGAGCGCTCACTGGGTGATGTCCTGCCGGCGGTCGCCGCCGCCATGGGCATCCCGTTGGGCACCTCCGAGGCTGGACAGAATGGCCTCGGGCTCCGCTTCGGCCAATCCGGTCTCGAGCTGCCCTCGGCCGCTGCGTACGTCGTCTTCCTGGTCGACGGGATGGGGACCAACCTGCTGCGCCGCTATGCGCACGCCGCGCCGTTCCTGGCCTCGTTGAGCGAGGACCAGGAGGCCGGGACGGCCGGGGTGCCGTCGACGACGGCGACCAGCCTCACCTCGTTCGGCACCGGGCTGACGCCCGGCGGGCACGGGCTGGTCGGCTACACCTCCCGGATCCCCGGCACCGAGCACCTGCTCAACGCGCTGCAGTGGCGCAAGGACGTCGACCCGGTCGAGTGGCAGCCCAACCAGACCGTCTTCCAGCGGCTGGGCGAGGCCGGGGTGCCGGTCACGGTGATCAACAAGCGCGTCTTCGGTGGCTCGGGGCTGACCATCGCCGCCCACCGGGGCGCGGAGTTCGTCGGCGCCGACCGAGTCGGCGAGCGGATCGCCTCGGCGGTCGCGCTCTCGCGGGTGCCGGGTTCGCTGACCTACCTCTACGAC
Organism: Nocardioides sp. NPDC127503; assembly: GCF_040302165.1. Classification (NCBI taxonomy): domain Bacteria; kingdom Bacillati; phylum Actinomycetota; class Actinomycetes; order Propionibacteriales; family Nocardioidaceae; genus Nocardioides; species Nocardioides sp. NPDC127503. Next base: position 69,126 of record NZ_JBEORH010000012.1, read on the forward strand.
GGCGACCTGGACTGGACCGGCCACAAGTACGGCGTCGCCTCCTCGCCCTGGCTGCAGCAGCTTTCGATGATCGACGCCGAGGCCGAGCAGCTCCGCGATGCCCTGGACCCGTCCGTACGTCTCCTGGTGCTCGCCGACCACGGCATGATCGACTCGCCGGCCAGCTCCCGCACCGACATCGACGACTTCCCCGAGCTCCGCCACGGGGTCGCCTTGGTCGGTGGCGAGGCCCGCTTCCGGCATCTCTACTGCTCGCGCGGCGCCGTCGACGACGTGGTCGCGACCTGGTCGGAGACGCTGGGCGACAAGGCCGACGTGATGACCCGGGAGACCGCGATCCGGCGTGGCTGGTTCGGGCCGGTCACCCCGTCGGTGCTGCCGCGGCTCGGCGACGTCATCGTCGCCTCCCACGGCGAGCACGCGGTCGTCTCGACGAGCCTGTTCCAGTACGAGACGACCTTGGTCGGGTTGCACGGATCACTGACCCCTGACGAGATGCTGATCCCCCTCCTCGTATCCTGAACCACTAGTGTTCTCCGAGTGGCTGAGCTGACCTTCTGGACCGGGACGATGGACGCGGGGAAGTCGACCCTCGCGCTGCAGACCAACCACAATCACGCGGCTCGCGGCAGAGTGGGGCTGATCTTCACCGCCCACGACCGCTCCGGCGAGGCGGTGGTCACCTCGCGGCTGGGTCTGACCCACGACGCGATCGAGGTCACCGACGACTTCGACTTCTGGCGCCACGCCGTCGATTCGCTGACCCACGGCGCCCGGATCGACTACATGATCTGTGACGAGGCGCAGTTCTACACGCCTCAGCAGATCGAGGCGCTCGCCAAGATCACCGACGAGCTGCAGATCGACGTCTTCTGCTTCGGCATCCTCACCGACTTCCGCACCCGGCTCTTCCCCGGCGCCGCTCGTCTGGTCGAGCTCGCCGACCGTACGGAGGTGCTGCAGGTCGAGGCGCTGTGCTGGTGCGGCAAGCGTGCCACCCACAACGCCCGCGTCGAGGACGGCGTCATGGTCACCGAGGGCGATCAGGTCGTCGTCGGCGACACCGACGAGGCACCCAGTGCGGTCTCCTACGAGGTCCTCTGCCGCCAGCATCACCGCCGCCGCCTGACCGCGGCCCGGGCCCAGTCGGTCTCCCTGGTGCCCGAGCCGCTGCCGTTCGGCTAGCGGTTGAGCGTCGGCATGGGCACGTCGGCGTACCTCGTTCCGACGGGGGTGCTCTTGGTGTCGAGCTGGACGCCGGGGCGGCCGTTCTCGACGACGTACGTCGCGCGGGTGGAGACCGGGGCGCCGGGGCGCTGGACGTACGGGACCACCCGGAAGTCGCTGGAGAACTCCTCGGGCGTGACCTTGACGCGTACGTAGCCGCGCTGGCTGTTGAAGAACTTCAGGTGGTCGTTGGCCCGCAGCAGGGTCTCGCCGCCGGTGGTCATGTCGGCGCCGTCGCCGCCGCTGGCGATGGAGGTGCCGACGAACTCGCTGGCGACGACGGCCGACTCGGGGTCGTCGTAGTCGGCCAGCAGGTTGCTGGCGTAGTTGTGGTGCCGGTCGCCGGTGATTACGACGAGGTTGTCGATCCCGCTGGTCCGAGCGCCCTCGAGGAGCCGGTTGCGGTTGGCGATGTAGCCGTCCCACGGGTCCATGTAGAGGGTCTTGGCCTCGGTCTCGTCGAGGTCGGTCTCGGCCATCGGCGCCTGGTTGGCGAGCACCTGCCAGCGGGCGGTCGACTGACGCCAGTTGCGCTGCAGCCACGCCTCCTGCTCGAAGCCCATCATCGAGCGCGACGGGTCGTAGATGTCGGGCGTCAGCTCCGGGCTCGCGGGATCGGAGCCGTCGGCGTACGCCTGGTCGTCGCGGTACTGCCGGGTGTCGAGCACGTTGAAGTCGACCAGGTCGCCGTAGCGCAGGCTCCGGTAGATCTGCATGTCCGGACCGTCCGGCAGCGAGCTGGCACGGAACGGCAGGTGCTCGTAGTAGGCCTGGAAGGCAGCCGTACGCCGCGGCATCCACAGCTCGCCCTGCGACTGGCTCCGCTCCTCGGGGGTCTCGTCGGCCCAGTTGTTCTCGACCTCGTGGTCGTCGGGTGCGACCACGAACGCGTGGGACTGGTGGGCGGCCATCAGGTCCGGGTCGGACTTGTAGAGGCCGTACTGCAGTCGGTAGCGCGCCAGGTCGAGCGTCTCGCCGCCGACGGCGGGGGAGACCGGGGTGTTGCGCCAGTTGTTCTCGGGAGTGACGCCGGACTCGTACATGTAGTCGCCCAGGTGGAAGACGACGTCGACGTCCTCGTCGGCCAGGTGCCGGTAGGCGGTGTAGAAGCCGTGGCTGTAGAGCGCGCAGGAGGCGAAGGCGAAGCTCATCTGCGAGAGCGAGGAGCCGTACGCAGGGGCGGTCCGGGTGTGGCCGGTCTGGCTGACCTCACCGGCGGCCAGGAAGCGGTACCAGTAGTCGCGGCCCGGGCGCAGGCCCCAGACCTCGGGGTGGACGGAGTGGCCGAAGTTCGGGGTGGCGGTGACGGTGCCGGACTTCACGACCTTGCGGAAGAGCGGGTCCTCCGCGACCTGCCAGCGGACCTTGACCGGCTCCTGCGGCATGCCGCCGAGACCGTCGGCGGCCAGCGGTTCGGGGGCGAGGCGGGTCCAGAGGACGACGGAGTTGGGGAGCGGGTCGCCGGAGGCGACGCCCATGGTGAACGGGTAGCCGGAGAGCGACGTGGCGCCCTTGACGGAGACCGCGTCTGCGGGGATCGAGCCGGTGCCGAGCAGCATGGCTGCGGAAGCGGCGAAGCCGGTCGTGGCGGTGCTGGAGAGGAGGGAGCGTCGGCTCAGCGAGTCGGGCAGGAGCATCGGGGGGCCTCCGAGAAAGGTGGAAGTGCTTGCCTCCACTCACTTCATCGGGGGCGCATGAACTGCGCCCGACCCGCTGCCGACTCTGTCGGGTCGGGTCGCCGACGTAACACGGACCGGCCGATGGCCGGTCCGTGAACGGGTTCACACCAGTCGGTTCACTCCGACTTGCCGCCGCCGAACATGATCTCGTCCCAGCTCGGGACCGAGGCGCGCTTGCGGCGTGCGGACGACTTCTTGGCCGGCTTCTGCTGAGCCTCTTCGGACTGCTCGGACTCGGCAGGAGCCTCGGCGGCCGCGGGCTCGACGACCGCCGGCTCGAGCTCGGGCTCGGCCGGGACCGGCGCCTGCTTGCCGGTCGGGCTCTCGTCTCCCAGGAACGCCTCGAGCGGGGTGTCGACATCGACCTGAGCCGTCTTGGCCGGCTTGGGCTCCTTGACCGGCTTGGGAGCCGGGGGAGGAGTGACCGGAGCCGGTGCGGCCGGCGCCGGGGCGGGCGCTGCCGGAGCCTGGGCGGCCGGGGCCTGCGCGGGCGGGGTCGAGCTCTGGGCGCGGCGACGGCGGGCGGCGAGCATGTCGTCGGTGATCGGCTCCGGCTCAGGCACTGCGGCCTCGAGCTTCTCGCCGGTCAGCCAGCGGGCGTCGTCGTTGTCGAGCTCGACGAAGTTGCCGGGAGCGTCGTAGGTGAGCTCGGCGATGCCGGAGCGCTCGGGGGTCTCGTACTCCCCGGTGAGCTTCCAGCGCCCGTCAGGGCGCCGGTAGGAGTCCCAGTTGACCGACTCGGGGTCCACGTACATCGTCTGGAAGTGGGCGCTGACCGCCTCGCCCAGGGTGCGGGCGGTGCTGGCGGCCTCACCGGGCCGACGGCGCACGGAAGCCTGCTGGGCGCGCTGTGCCATGTGCTCGCGCTCGGCGAGGACGGGACCGGCGAAGGCCAAGATCTTCTCGACCGTGGTGCCGGCGACAGCGGCGACCTCCTCGGCACTCTCGCCCGAACGAATACGGGTCTGAATGTCACGGGGCCGCAGGCTGCTGCTCGGGGTCTTGTTCACGGTTTGCTCCGATCGGCGGGTCGACACAGCCTCGAGTGCTGCACGGAGACGGTCGTCGATGTCGGCGGTGTATTCACGGTCCTCGTCATCGACGAGAAGCATGCGTAAACCATCGTCACTGACCGAGATGAGCCGCAGAAGGACGGGTCCAGCCTCATCCGGTGCCTGCTCTTCGAGCTGGCCCGGAGTCAGGGGCAATCCTTCGGCTGACATCCTCTTCTCAATTCTAGATACGGTTGTGACGACCCTACGCCACAGACCTGCATCGTATTGGGTGGCCGTGCGGCGTGGCCGTGGCATTTGGGGTTTTTGGGACCAACGAGGCGACCATTTGGCCGTGGAACAGACGCTGACCCTCCTCGTGCTCGACCTGGTCGGGTGCTTCGTCTTCGCGCTCTCCGGCGGCCTGATGGCGGTCCGCAAGGAGCTCGACATCTTCGGCGTGATCGTCCTCGCCTGCGTCACCGGCCTCGGTGGCGGCGTCCTGCGTGACATGGCCATCGGCGCGACGCCGGTCGCCGCGCTCTCCGACTGGCGCTATCTCGTGGTGCCGATGGCGGCCGGTCTGCTGACGTTCTACTTCCATCCTGCGCTCGGCCGGCTCGGGCCGATGATCAACGTCTTCGACGCCCTGGGCCTGGGGCTGTTCGTCATCGCCGGTGCCGTCAAGGCGCTCGACTTCGGGCTCTCCCCGCTCGCGGCCGCGATCATGGGGCTGGCCACCGGGGTGGGAGGCGGGGTGATCCGCGACGTGCTCGCCGGCCAGGTGCCGATCATCCTGCGCCGCAGCGTCTTCTACGCGATCCCGGCCTTCGCCGGTGCGGCGATCGTGGCCTTCGGCCTGTTCCTCACACTGCCGCAGTCGCTGGTGATGGCCGCCGCCTTCGTCGTCTGCGCCGGCTGGCGGCTGCTGGCGATGTGGCGCCACTGGGAGGCTCCGCTGCCGCGAGGCTCCGCGTCGGTCTGAACCTCAGTGGTCCGAGCAGCAGGGGATCTGGTGGCGCATCTCGAACGGCACCAGACCGGCGGCGGAACGCTGGACCAGGAGTACGCAGCGCCCCTCGCGCCACACCGGCCGCGCGAACCCGGTGAGATCGAGGGCGTCGCCCGGCTCGAGCTCGATGCCCGCCAGGCCCTCGACGGCGTCGACGACGCTGTCCGCCTCGACCGCGGCCACCGTGGTCACGGTCTCGATCCGGGTGCGACCCGGGTAGCGCGCCAGCCGCCCGGCACTGCGTGCGGCGGCCTCGTCGAGCGCGGGGGAGTCGGTGGTGACGTACGCCTGGGGGAGCTGGTCGGAGAGGAGCGCGGTCAGCTCCTCGACCGCCGGGCCGTCGGGCCAGTCCAGGACGGCGACGAAGCGGCCGGTCGGCTCGCGCACGACATGGGTGCTGATGACGTACGCATCCTCGGACTGCCCCGCGCCGAGCACCTCGTCCAGGCGATGGACGAGGTGCTCGGCGGCGGCGAGGTCCCGGGCGTCGGCATCGACGGCCAGGCGTCGGGTGGTCATCGCGTCGGGACGACCCAGACCGGGTTGGTGTAGAACCACAGGTCGACCCACGGGTCAGCGTCGCCGACGACGTCGATCGCGGGACCGGCCGGGTCGACGCTCGCGCCGAGGTAGCCGGGCTGGGACCGGTTGGCGTCGGTGCCGCGGACACGCACGTAGAACGCCTCCTCGACCCGACCGAGGTCGTAGCGCAGCTGGAAGGTGCCGGTGCGGCCCGAGGTGTCGGTCTGCTCGATCACCTTCGTGTCGGGCGCCTTCCAGGTGTCGCGGTCGGAGACGTACGTCGGGTCGACCGCGCCCCGGATCACGTCGACCCGGTTGAGGCTCGGGAGGAACTGCGACCAGTTCGGGACGTCCTGGGCGGCGATGGTGACGACCAGCGAGATCCGGCTGCCCTTCTTCGCCTTCAGGGTGCCGCCGAGGCTCTCCGAGCCACCGTCGGAGGAGACGACGCGTACGTCGACCGACTTCACCAGTGCGCCATGGTCCACCCAGACGCGGCCGTTGCGCAGGCCCTTCATGACCGCGCCGTAGCTGCGCTCGGAGGCGCCGACGTGGGTGCGGCTGTAGTAGCCCGGCCAGAAGTCACCGGCGGTGGTGTTGAGGGAGCCGGCGTAGACCGGGTCGCCGTAGCGGCCGTTGGCGTTGAAGTACGCCGAGTCCGACCCGTCGGGGCGGCGCGAGGTGGTGCCCCAGTTGACGTGGGAGTCGGAGTTGGCGCTGATCGACCACGGCTTGCCCTCGGCGAGCAGCGAGTCCCACAGGCCGCCGACGGTCGAGGTGAACCAGTCGAAGCCGCCCCACGAGCGGTAGGACTCGGCGGGGTAGCCGGGGAAGGAGTTCGGACCGGCGGAGTTGCCGTAGTAGCCGCGGGCGCTGCCGGGGCCGTAGCCGGCGGGCAGTCCTGCCGCCTGGTGGCCGGGTGCGCCCTCCCAGCCGATCGCGATCCGCGGGTCGGCGTCACGCCAGGCACGCACCTCGTGGGGGCTGTCGATGCCGTTGCGGGCGGGGTGGTTGGCCAGGAAGAGCGCGTCCGCGACGCGGCGCTTGTCGACCTGCTTGCCGAGCCACTGGATGCCGGCGACGGCGAGCGCCTCGTTCTCCGGGGAGTTGCCGCTGGCGCCCTTGACGGAGCCGTCGTAGTCGTTCTCGAACTGCTTGAGCACCGCGACCTCGTTGGCACCCGGGGCGACGAAGACGGTGCCGTGCTCGGCGGCCGGGATGTTCCACTCCAGGCCCTGGAAGATCAGGGTGTCCCTGAGCACCTTGCGCGCGGCCACGATGTCGGGGTTGACCAGGTCGACGCCGAGCTTGGCGTGGGTCGCGCCGCCGTGGTCGGTGATGACCAGCCAGTCCAGGCCGTACGCAGCGCCGTGCTGTGCCTGGTCGATGACCCGGTACATCGCGTCCGAACTGTGCTGAGTGTGGATGTGGTGGTCGCCGGCGAGCCAGTGCCGGATCGTGGCCCGGTTGCCGCTCTTCGTGGTGGCGGTGGTGGCTGTCTCGGCCATCGCCGGGGTCACGCCGGTCATGCCCGCCATCCCGGCGGTTACGGCACCGGCGATGCCGGCGGCGCGGAGCAGGTTTCGCCGGGTGACCTCGGCGGGACGCAGGTCGCTGTCGGACGCGTCCGAGGAGGCGGCGAGGGTGATCTCGTCGACCTCGTGGGAGTGAGTGTGGCCGTGATCGTGGTCGTGGCCGTGCGCGTGGGCCTGGTGGTGCCCGTCGGGCCCGTGCGAGTGGGGATGGTGCTCGTGTGACACGTTGAAACCTCCGCTTGGGATAAGGCGTCTCCCGCATGCCCGAGCAGCGGCGCTCAGAGCAAAGCGGCACCGGATGGCCGGGGTACGTCCGCCGGTTGCCCACCCGGTGAAATTTTGCCGAGGCGTCACCCCCGTCGGCCGAGGCGTCAGCCCCGTCGGCCGAGAGGTCGCTTACGCGGGCCGAGGCGTCACACGCCTTGCAAGTAAGGCTAGCCTTACTCCCGTGACGACCACCGACCGCCGCAACGAAGACGCCGAGACGCTCGCCGACCTCCTCGGAGGCGCGCGCGGGGCGATCGATGCAACCGTCCCGCCCGTCGCGTTCGCGGCCGGCTGGCTGGTCAGCGGAGAGCTGTGGATCGCGACCGTGGTGGCGCTCGCCGTGGCCTCGGTCGTGGCGATCTGGCAGTGGCGCAAGGGTCGAAAGCCGCGCGCGGTGCTCCTGGGTGTGGCCGGGGTCGCGGTCGCGGCGATGATCGCGCTGCGTACGGGCCGGGCGGAGGACTTCTTCGTGGTCCAGCTCGCCGCCAACGCGGCCAGTGCGCTGGTGTGGGCCGTCAGCATCGCATTCCGCTGGCCGCTGCTCGGCGTGGTCGTCGGCCTGGTGCTGCGCCAGCGCGGCGCCTGGCGGCGCGACCCCGTCCTGCTGCGCGGCTATGCGCTGGCGAGCTGGGTCTGGGTCTGTCAATACGTCATCCGGGTCGCCATCTTCGGCCCGCTGTGGTGGTCCGGCGAGGTGGTCGCGCTGGCGATCGCCCGGGTCGCGCTCAGCTGGCCGCTGGTCGCGCTGTGCCTGCTGGTGAGCTGGGTCGTCCTGCGGCGCTCGCTGCCCGAGGACCATCCCGGGCTGCGCCATCCTCAGGTCAGCGCGGCCTGAAGCAGGTCGTAGAGCCGCCGGGTGGCGCGCTGCTGGTCGCCGTCGCGGACAACGAGCGCGAGCCCGGCGCGCACCTCCGCGTCAACGATCGGCGTCGCGACCAGATCGGTCCCGGTCGCCATCGACTCGGCCAGCACGCAGACGCCCAGCCCGCGGGCGGTCAGCCCGAGCAGCGTCTCCGGGTTGGACCCGGACAGATCGACCCTCGGCTCCACGCCCGCCCGTGCGCACGACTGCTCCAGGGCCGTACGGATGCCCGTGCCCGGCGGGATGCAGAGCACCGTCTCCTCGTGGAGGTCGGCGAGCCTCGGCCGGGCACCGGCGAGGCGATGGCCGGCCGGCGTGATCACCGCGAGCCGCTCGTTGCTGACGGACTCGGTGGCGAGGCCGTCGATGACGGGTCCCGCGTGGGAGATCAGGCCCAGGTCGAGCTCGCCGGCCAGCGTACGTCGCTGAAGGCGGTCGGAGGTGTCCTCGACGAGCTCGACGGAGACGCCGGGATGCTCCCGGTGGAAGGTGGCGACGGCGTCGAGGAACCCGGGGATCGTGCAGCCGGCGATCATCCCGAGGCGCACCTGGCCGTGGATCAGGTCGCTCAGCTCGTCGGCGCTCTGCCGCACACCCTCGATCGCCCGGATCACGTCGCGGGCGCGGGGGAGGAGCGTCTCGCCCGCGTGGGTGAGACGTACGTTGCGGGGACCCCGGACGAGCAGGTCGTGGCCGAGCTCGCGCTCGAGCTTGGCCAACTGGGCGCTGATGCCCGACTGGCTGACGTGGAGGCGCTGCGCCGCGGCTGTGAACGAGCCGTGGTCGACGACGGCGACGAAGTAGCGGAGCTGTCCGATTTCCATCACCGTTGATGCTAGCAAGCAGCAGAACTATCTGTTTGAGTGTTCGCTGGAGTCGCGTCAGGCTGAGTGGTGGAAGCCGAACCGACCTGAGGAGATCCGATGACCGCATCCGCTGCCGAGCTCGCCGAGGCGTACTTCACCGCCTGGCAGGAGCGTGACTTCACCCGCCTGCGCGGGCTGCTGGCCGACGACGTGAGCTTCGCCGGCCCGCTCGCCACGATCGAGGGCGCCGACGAGTGCGTTGCCGGGCTCGAGGGCATGGCCCAGGTGCTCGACAAGATTGAGGTCAAGGAGCGGCTCGCCGACGGGCCGAGCGTGATCACCTGGTTCGACCTGCACACCACCGTCGCCGACCCCGCCCCGACCGCCAACTGGATGCGCGTCGAGGAAGGGCTGATCACCGAGATCCGGGTCGCCTTCGACCCGCGCGGCATCCTCGCCGCTCGAGGCTAGGCGACCTGCTCGTCGCGCCGCTGCGTCTGGGCGGTCTCGCGGATGACCTCGGCCACCAGGTCGGGGTCATCGTTCATCGGTACGTGACCGCAGCCCGCCAGCCACCGGTGGGTCGCGTGCGGGAGGCGCCGTGCGGCCACCTTCGCCTGGTAGGGGAGGAGCGTGAGGTCGCGCGAGGCCCAGGCGACCGTGGTCGGGACGTAGGTCTGCGTCGGCCCGGCGTAGCTGTAGCGGTAGACACCGCTGAAGAACGTCCTGATCCCTTCGCGCGAGGCGACCATGTTGGCCGTGTCGGCTGCCGCGACGGCCGGGTCGATCTGCCCCGGGCGGGCGAAGAAGCAGCCCATCGTGACCGTACGCGCCACCCGCGACTGCAGCAGCGTCCCCGCCACCGGCGCCAGCGGCCGCGCCACCGCCTGGATCCCGGCGAACAGGCCCCTGACGTAGAGGTAGTCGACGTGGTTCATCCAGAAACCGGCGGGGGAGAGCGCCGTCACCGACCGTGCGTGCCCGGCATCGGCCATCTCCAGCGCGAGCAACCCGCCGAGACTGTTGCCGGCGACGTGCGGCCGCTCGATCCCGAGCTCTTCTCGGAGCTCGTTCAGCTCGTGGGCCACCGCCTCCCGCACCGTACGCCCCGCCAGATCGAACGCCGGCGACTCACCGTGCCCCGGCAGATCGATCGTGATCACCTCGAACTCGTCGGCCAGCCGCTCCACCACCCCGCCCCACGCCTGCCTGCGGTGCGCGATTCCATGGATCAGGAGCAGCGGCTCCCCGCTACCGGTCCGTTCGTACGCGAGCATCCTCGCTCCTTCGGTTGCCTCTGGGTGTCATGCCGATGGCCGGGAGCCTACGTCCCGGCATGGCCCGAATGTGGGTCCGGCGAGCGGATGCGCTAATGTTTCACCCGCAACGCGTGATTGGCGCAGTGGTAGCGCACTTCGTTCACACCGAAGGGGTCACTGGTTCGAACCCAGTATCACGCACCACCCCGAAAAGGCCGTCTGACCTGCTGAGAAGCAGATCAGACGGCCTTTCAGATTTCGCGTTGCATCGGATCTGCATCGGACCGCCAGGGTCTCCAGTCGTAGCATCGAAGCCATGGCTTCGAGCATGCCGGCACCGAGCAGGTCGCGGCCCCGGGTGATCGCTCACCATGCGGTCTCGCTCGACGGGGCCACCACCGGGTTCTCGCCCGACCTGGGCACCTTCTACGGGCTCATCACCACGTGGCAGGAGGATGTCACGCTCGTCGGCGCAGACACGATCTTGGCCCAGGAGGAGGCCCTCGTCTCAGGCACACCTGGGCCAGGCCCAGACCCGGACGGGCCGCTCTTGGCGGTGGTGGACAGCCGCGGGCGAGTATCGGCATGGGAGGCCCTCCGCAGCGCTGGGCACTGGCGTGACGCGATCCGCCTCGAAGCCGATCGGCCCGGAGAGCGGGTCGACCTTCGTCGTACGCTCGAACGGTTTGCCGAGCAAGGTGTGGAGACGGTCAGGGTCGACAGTGGCGGTGTGCTGACGGGCGCACTCTTGGAGCAGGGTCTGATAGACGAGGTCAGCCTCCTCGTGCACCCCGTTACCGTGGGCGCGAAGTCGGCAACTCGGTGGTACGGCGCGAGCACCGCAACCCTCGTGTTCACCCTCGACCAGGTCGAAGCCGTCGCCGACGGCGTTGTCTGGCTGCGTTACCGGCGTTCTGGCTGAGCAGCCGCCCAGTAGACAGCTCAGCGCGCGAGGTCGGCGCGTGCTTGCTCCAGGACTCGGTCGAGTTCCACGTAGATCTCCTCGTGCCGCTCCCTGAGCTCGTCGAGACCAGGTGCGTCGTTGAGGTCGCCGATCGCCTGACGGAGGGCCTCGAATCCTTTGGGGATCTTCCCGCCCGCGCTGAGGATGCTCAGCTGGCCGATGGCTGCGCGGGCAGCTGAGTTGTTGCGGTACGCCTCCTGGCGCAACGACTCCCGATCCGCCGCGGGGAGGTCGGCGAGGCGAGCCTTGACGCGGCTGTAGGTGACGCGCTCGAACTCGTACAGGCTCGCAGCGCACTCGCCGTACACGCGGACCCTGGCGTCCAGCAGCTGGAGGTCGCGGGTGTTTCGGTGTTGCCAGTAGGCGCCCCACCAGGCTCCGAGGAGGGTGGCGAGGATGCCCATCCCGGCCACAACGACAGTCGTAGTCACGTCGGGAGACCGTAGGGCATTTGGTCAGGTTGCCTGGGTTCGGGTGTGCAGTACCGGCGCCAAGGTCAGGGCGAGGTGGAGCCGCAGCAGGTCGTCGCCTCGGGTCAGATCCAGTCCCGAGATCGATGCGATGCGTTCGAGTCGGTAGTACACGGTCTGGCGATGGACGTTCAGGGCGGCAGCGGTCTTCTGCACGTTGTTGCCATGTTGCAGATACGTCAGGGCGGTGCGGCGCAGTTCGGCGTCGCCCTGGTCCAGCAGTCGCCGCACCGGGGTGTCCAGTACAGCGTCGGCGAGGACGCTGTCGGGGCCGCAGCCCAGGAGGCGGTAGATGCCGAGATCGGCCCAAGCGGCCGCGGGCCGACGCTCGGGTACCGACTCGAGCACGCGAGCGGCGAGACGTGCCTGCCGCCAGCTGTCGCGGAACTGTGCCAAGTCGTCACGTGGTGCCCCGATGCCGGCCACCAGGTCGGTCTCGGCATCGGGATCGAGGCGCTCCAGATAGAGCTCACGGGCGCGCTGGGCCAGGTCGTAAGCGGGCGTGAGATCGTGGCCGGGCAGCGGCATCAGCAAAGTGGTGTGGTTCTCGCCGGTCCAGGCGATCACCGAGCGGGGCAGTGTCCACAGGTTCATCGGCACCGGGGCGGCGGTCTGGCGGACCAGGCGCAGCTCGATGGCGGTGACCGGGACACCGCGCCTGATGATTCGTCGGGCGGCGATCTCGTCGGCCGCCTGCTCGGCGGTGTCCACGTCACTGGAGAGCAGGTCGCGAAGCCGGAACCCGAGGTCCTCGCGGGTGCGCGCCTGCTGCGCCATCAAGGCGCCGGCCCGCTCGGCGATCACCATCGCCGCGGGCAGCGCGGCATCGTCGATCTCCCGGCTCTCGTCGATCGCCCACAGGTAGCCGTAGGTGACGTCGTTCCAGCGCACCGGCAGGCAGAGGCGTCCCAGGACACCGAGCTCGGGGGAGGAGGGGGTGCGGACCGGGGAGGTCGCGGTGGCGATCCCGAACCCCTCGAACCATCGGCGAACCTCGGTGGTGGACTTGCGTTCGAGGATCGAGCGTTGGCGTACGTCGTCGATCTGCGACTCGTGAGAGTTGAACGCGACCAGGTTGAAGTCGCGGTCCTCCAGCGTGACCGGGTGGTTCAGCAGCCGGGATACGTCGTCGACGACGTCTTGCAGTTCGGGGCGCACGTGCCCTCCAAGGGCCTTGAGCAAATGTCTACTGATTCAAGCGAACTGCGTAACGTTTGTCGAACGTGCCTCCGCGGCAGCAGCGCGTATGGAGGTCGGGAGGACCCGTCTCTCAGACATCTGTACAGAGAGTGGACCTCAGGTTTATGACAGGTGTCCGTCGCTGGTGAGGTGGCTCACGGTTTAAGTTCTCGAGAACCCCCGATCAAGGAGTCTTGATGTCAGACCTGACCTTCCAAATGCTGGCGCTGCTGGCCTATATGGTCGCGATGCTGGGCATCGGTGCCTGGGCATACCGGCGCACGTCGAACCTCGACGACTACATGCTGGGCGGGCGCGATCTCGGCCCGATGGTGAGTGCGTTGAGTGCGGGTGCCTCGGACATGTCGGGGTGGTTGCTCATGGGCCTGCCCGGTGCGATCTATGCGACCGGGCTGATGGAGGGCTGGATCGCTGTCGGTCTGACCGTCGGCGCCTGGCTCAACTGGAAGGTCGTGGCGCCGCGGCTGCGGACGTACACCGAGGTCTCGGGTGACTCGATCACCGTGCCCAGCTTCCTGGAGAACCGGCTCAAGGACACCTCGCGGCTGCTGCGGATGGCCTCCGGGGCCGTGATCCTGGTCTTCTTCACCTTCTACGTCTCCTCGGGCATGGTCGCCGGCGGCGTCTTCTTCGAGAGCTCCTTCGGCACCGACTTCCACACCGGCATGCTGGTGGTCGCTGCGGTCGTAGTGGCGTACACGCTCTTCGGTGGGTTCCTTGCGGTCTCCTACACCGACTTCGTGCAGGGCGCGATCATGCTGCTCGCGCTGATCCTGGTGCCTGTCGTGGGTGTCTTCGTGACCGGCGGGCCCGCCGAGACCCTGGACAGCATCCGCGCCGTCGACCCGTCGCGGCTGAGCATGCTCGAGGGCGCGACCGTGCTTGGTGTCATCTCCGCGGCTGCGTGGGGGCTGGGCTACTTCGGCCAGCCGCACATCATCGTCCGGTTCATGGCCCTGCGTACGGCGGGGGAGGCGGCCTCCGCGCGGCGGATCGGCATCGGCTGGATGTTGCTGAGCCTCTTCGGCGCCGTCGGCACCGCCCTGGTCGGCATCGCCTACTTCCAGCAGAACCCCGACGCCGAGCTCACCGACCCGGAGGCGATCTTCATCGTGCTGGGGCAGATCTTCTTCCACCCCCTGGTCGCGGGCATCATGCTCGCCGCCGTGCTCGCCGCGATCATGAGCACGATCTCCTCGCAGCTCCTGGTGACCTCCTCGGCGCTGGTGGAGGACCTCTACAAGGCGGTCTTCAAGAACGACGCCTCCGACCGCCAGCTGGTCCTCTTCGGCCGGCTCGCCGTGCTCGGGATCGCCGTCATCGCTGCTGTCCTGGCGTGGCCCAAGAGCGGGACCGTGCTCGACCTGGTTGCGTACGCCTGGGCGGGCTTCGGCGCCTCCTTCGGCCCGATCATCCTGCTTGCGCTGTGGTGGCGGAAGCTCACCGCGGCCGGCGCGCTCGCCGGCCTGGTCGTCGGCGCCGTGACGGTCGTCGTGTGGGGCAACATCGACGCGCTCAGCTCGCAGATGTACGAGATCGTGCCGGGCTTCGCACTCAACGCGATCGTCGCGGTCGTGGTCAGCCTCGTGACGTACCGGGAGAACCCGGACATCGAGGCCGAGTTCGACGAGGCGATCCGGCTGCTGGACGCTGCTGGTTCGCGCGGGGAATCGGCCCGAGTCTGATCCGACAGGCCCGGGATCTCGTGGAAACGACGATCCCGGGTCTGATGGCGTACTGTTGATCTTGTTGAAGGGATGGCTCTGTAAGCCATCCTGGCCGCACACCACGTCGCGGCTTGTATCTTTTATCTGGTTTTCGGTTCGCTGGACATCAGCACAGATGGATGTCTTCAGCGGCTTGGGACACAGTGTCCCTTGCACCGAACAGAGGAAAAGATCATGGCTCAGGGCACCGTCAAGTGGTTCAACGCTGACAAGGGCTTCGGCTTCATCGCGCAGGACGGTGGCGGCGAGGACGTATTCGTTCACTTCTCCGCCATCCAGACCAGCGGTTACAAGTCGCTCGACGAGAACCAGAAGGTCGAGTTCGACGTCACCGCCGGCCCCAAGGGCCCGCAGGCTGAGAACGTCCGCGTCGCCTGATTTTCACTGAAGGGCCCCGACCGCAGCTGCGGTCGGGGCCCTTCGTGCATGTGGTGGCCTCTTACGCGGGGCGACCGCCGAAGTCCCACTGGTGGACCTCGATCGCCGCGAACTGGTCGGGGGAGAGAGTGCTGCTCCCCGCGACGCCCGCGGAGGTGGCCTCCAGCAGCACTGCCGCCCCGATCACCACGGCTCCGTCGTCGGACAGGAGCGGCCCGCAGGCGATCAGCTCGTCGCCGTCCGGGAGGCCGATGTCGTCCGCCGTCGGTTCGCAGAAGCCGAGGACGAGGTATCGGTCGTTGTCCGGCCGCCCGTCGCCGAAGTCCCACATGGTGCGACCGAGCGTGTTGCGCCACCGCCGCAGCAGTACGTCACGGTAGGCACCGGCCTGGTAGCCGGGCTCCTCGAAGGCGAACGCTCGAGCTGCGGCGGCATCCGGGAGGTCGAGGATGTGCACGCTCCCGGTCAGCGTCTCGTCGCTGGTGAAGGTCGGACCCCGGGCGATCATCGTCGCGCCGAACCGGTCCATGTAGGCCCAATGCTCCTCCACCATCTCGGTGCGCAGCGGCGTCGACCCCGGGCGGTCGCGGTGGTAGCAGAAGAACTCCATGGGCTGAGACTCACCGGCCCCGCCGTCCCGCGCAATCGGTTATCTCAGCGGGTCCGTAGGGTGGGAGCCGAGGAGGCCGACATGGTGAGCGATCGCGACCGGAACGAACAGGGGCGGGCCCAACAGGCCCGACCGCGTGACGCGCTCGGACGCCCGTTGCCGTACGACGCAGTCGGTGTCGAGCCCATCTCCGAGGAACCGCTTCCGCCGGCGGAGACTCTGGCGTACGCCCGCAGACTGCTCGATGACGGTCGCCCGTTCGCGGCTCACGAGGCTCTCGAGGTCCGGTGGAAGTCGTGCCCGGAGGAGGAGCGCGAGCTGTGGCAGGGCCTGGCCCAGCTGTGCGTCGGCCTGACCCACCACGAGCGCGGCAACACCGTCGGCGCCTCCCGGCTCATCGAGCGGGCGGCCGGTCGGCTCGAGAGGTACGAGCGGGGTGCTGGTCCGACGTACGGTCTCGACCTCGGAGCACTCGTCGCATGTGCCCGGGATCAGGTACACGGCGCCTGACTGACGCGCGAAGTGTCAGACCTCGAGTCTGCTGTCGGCGAGGGACTGCACGATCCGGGCGGATGCGGCCCGTCCTTCCCGTGTGGGCGTGAGCGGATACACGTGCACCCCGCCCGGGCACATGGTCAGGGTGATGGCGGCGTCGTCCGCGGCGCGGTCGCGTAGGAGCAGCACGTCGGGAAGCAGTATGTCGCGGGTGCCGATGTAGACGTCCATGGGTGCGAGACCGGCGACGGGGCCGTGCAGCGGGCTCAGCTGCGGAATGCGTGGGTCATCGCCGGTCGCCCAGGCCCGCCCGCACTCGCGCGCTCCAGGCACTGCGAGCCAGGGGTCCTTGCGGGCAACGCGCCTGATATCGGGGTTTTGGAGGGTGAGGTCCAGCCAGGGCGAGATGAGCACCAGCCGGCCGGGCTGTGGCAGCCCGGTGCCGATGAGTGTCTGAGCGAACCCCAGGGCAAGGCCTCCGCCGGCGGAGTCTCCGGCGATGGCGATGTCAGCGGGGAGCGTTGTCGACAGCGTGCTTCGGTAGACGGCGGTGAGAAGACGGTACGCGTCCTGGTATCCGTGCCGCGGGGCGAGCCCGTACACCGGCACTATCACCCGGGCACCGGCGTCGGCGATCTGCTCGATGAGTCTCCAGTGCTGCGGGAAGATCTCGTTGACGTAGGCGCCGCCGTGCAGATAGATCACCGTCCGACTGGGGTCCGGGCGCTGCGGTTCGACGGTCCAGCAGCCGAACCCCTCGTGCAGGGCAAAGCTCAGCACATGACGAGCCCGAAGTCGTTCCGGCGGTGCCGCCGTGGTCTTCTCTCTCGCCAGCATCCGACGGGCACCATCGGCGGTGGCGAAATGTCGTCTGCTCCTCGCTCGCAGGTAGAGGGCGACGAGCCTCATCGACGCACTCACAGCTGTGGGCGGTGCTCGTCGGTGTACGCCCACGGAAGCAGGGTCTCGACTGCCTTTCCGACGCGGAAGACCGTGGCGTCGTCGTAGGTGTGGCCGACGATCTGCACACCGGTCGGCATCCCGTTCGCGGCATGACCGCTGGGAACGGCGAGGACAGGACAGCGATTGGTGATGTTGAACGGAAGGGTGAGCGTGCCTTCGAGGCCGGAGACCGTGTGGCCGTCGATGTCGATCCCGTCGATCAGCGTGTCGCCCGCGGGAAATCCGACGGCGGCCGTGGTCGGGCAGAGCAGGGCGTCGTACCCGGTCATCACGCGCGCGAGCTCACGCTGGACGGCGTACTCGGCCTTGGCCGCGTCGAACATCGCTGCGGACGCGCGGATCGCACGCGTCTGTTCGACGAAGTCACGGGCGTAGTCGCTCAGGTCCGACGTGTTCCCGCCGATCGCGTCGTGGACCATGGCGCCCATCATGTGACCGAAGTGCGGCAGCGCTGCGGCGGCAATGAGCTCGCGCGTCCAGGTGAAGTCGACCTCGACGATCTCCGCGCCGGCCTTGGCGAGCTCTTCCGCGACGCGACGCGTGTTCTCCTGGATCTCCTTCGCGACGACGAACCCGCCGAGATCAAGGTTGAGGGCGATGCGAAGGCCCTCCACTCCGGGGAAGCTGGACGGAAGGGTGACCTTCGGCCGAAGCGCAACGTGGTCACGCGGGTCGGGCCCGCTGATCACGTTCGTGAAGAGCACGACGTCGTCGACCGTACGTCCCATCGGACCGTCGCCGCGGTAGTAGTCGACGCTCATCGGGCCCGTTCCCGGGATCCGCCCGTAGGGTGCCTTGTAGCCGACGTTCCCGGTGAACGCCGCCGGAGCACGCGTGGATCCGCCGATGTCGGACGCGGTGGCGAGCGTCGTCATCCCCGCTGCGAGGGCCACCGCGGACCCACCGGATGAGCCGCCCGGGGAGAAGTCGGTGTTCCAGGGGTTGCGAGTCACTCCCCACCGATCGGAATGCGTGAAGGCGGCGATGGAGAATTCGGGCGTGGTCGTCCGTGCATGGATGATCGCGCCCGCGTCCAGAAGCCTGTCGATGAGGGGCGCGTTCTCGGTCGCGGTGTAGCCGGCCCAGGCGTTCGACGCCTCGACCACCTCCATGCCCGCGATCTGGTGCTTCTCCTTCGCGGCGACGGTGACGCCCTCCAACGCTCGCGCCGTGCCGTCGCGGTAGCGACGCTCCGAGGCCTCTGCCTGCGCACGAGCGGCCCCTGCCATCGTCTCGGTGAAGGCGTTCAGCGAGCCGTCGACGAGAGCCGCCCGGGCCAGCTGCGCCTCGAGGACTTCGACGGGTGAGAGTGCGCCCGTGCGGAATCGCTCGATGCATTCGGTGGCGGAGAGGTAGATGAGATCGTTCATCGTGTTCCTTGATCTATGGGAGCGGAAGTGGGCTGTTGAAGCCAGTGCAGGGCGGCCGCGCTCATGGCCTGGATGCCGGCGGTAAGCGCCCATTCCAGATCTGGCAGGTATTCGGGGGAGTGGTTCATCGGTACGTGCTGGGGGAAGCGCGCCTCGGCCAAGAGCGTGGCGAGCTCCACCGGGCTGTACCTGTCGGGTGCCGTGCCGCCCCAGTGCCAGAAGACGCTGGGGCAGCCGAGCGCTTCGCCGAGCGCGCCGAAGTCCTCACTACCGGTCATCGGCTGGGTGACCAGGTGCGCGTCGAGCCCGGATTCGCCGATCGCGTCGATCGTGCGGTGTGTGGCAGCAGGGTCGTTCACGAGCAGAGGTGCGCCACTGATGCGGTCGATGCTCGGTCTCCGGGTCATCCCTGCCGCCGCCGCCTCGGCGTCGATCACGCGACGCATCGCCGCGATGAGGCGGTGTCGGGTCGAGGAACTGAAGCTCCTGAGGTTGACGGTGAGCTCGGCCTCGTCGGGGATGGCGTTCTCCGCATGACCCGCGTGGATCGACGACACGGTGAGGACGGCGGGCTCGTGCGCCGCGGTCTCTCGCGAGATCACGGCCTGGAGCCGCACGACGATCGCCGCTGCCGCCACGATCGGGTCGACGGCCGCCTCCGGGCTCGACGCGTGGCCACCCACGCCATGGATGCGGATGCGGAAGTTGTCGGATGCGGCGCCGTAGATGCCGGCGGCGGTCACGACGGCACCGGCCGGCACCGGCGACACGTGCTGCCCCAGCGCGACGACCGGTGTCCCGACGAGCTCGGGGAGCCCGTCGGCGATCATGGCGAGGGCGCCTTCGCCGGTCTCCTCGGCGGGCTGGAAGACGATGGCGACGGTGCCTGACCACTCCGCGGCACGCGCCAGCAGAACATCGACGGCGCCGATGAGAGCCGCCGCGTGCATGTCGTGGCCGCAGGCGTGCATGACCGGGACGGTCGCGCCGGTCCTGTCGATGCCGCTGGCGGTCGAGGCGTAGGGCGCGCCGGTCAGCTCTTTGACGGGGAGACCGTCGATGTCGGCGCGAAGGAGAACGGTGGGGCCTTCGCCGTTCCGGACCATGCCGACGACCCCGGTGCCTCCGATGCCTTCGGTGACGTCGATCTCCCGGTGGGTCAGCTCTGTCGCCAGGCGTGCGGCGGTGCGGGTCTCCTGGCCGCTGAGCTCGGGATGGCGGTGCAGCTCGCGATACAGGTCCACCACGGAGCCGGCCGGCACGGGCCAGGACAGAGGGTCAGGCACCATCGGGCGCCACCTTCTGCCGACGGGTGAAGGTGGCGAAGAACTCTTCCGGGCCGCGGGGCACGAGCAGCGCGGCGACGAGGCAGATCACGCAGCCGGCGATGAGGACACCGAAGGCCGCCTCCCAGCTCACGTTCTGCACGACGACGCCCATGATGGTGGGGGTGAGGATTCCGCCGACCTGGCTGCCGGTGCTGATCGTCGCGTACGCCGTCCCGACGACCGCGGTGGGCAGGCCGCGGACGGGACTCGCGAACACCGGCATGTAACACATCCCGCTGAAGAACGAGAGCAGCCCGATCAGCGTGATGAAGACGGGGACGGGAAGCTCCTGGGTCATCATCGCCAGCGTCACGATGCTTGCGAGCATCCCCGGGATGATGATCAGCCGGTGCCGACCACCCAGTCGGTCGACGAGGCGCCCTCCCAGCACGGAGGCGACACCGCCGGCGAGCACCGGGATCACCGCTGCGGTTGCGACCACGCCCAGAGGGATACCGCGGGCCTGGACGAGATAGCTGGGCACCCACGCGCTCATGCCCCACGCGACGACCCCGTAGCCGAAGAACATGGCCACGTGCCCCCAAAGCGCGGCGGAGCGGAACAGATCCTTGGCCGTGATCGCCGATGGCGCCTGCTCGTCCACCTCGACGGCGGTCGACGAATCGGTGCGCGGGTTCGGGAGGAAGAAGCCGATCGCCACGGCGACGAGCACACCGATCGCCCCGAGAATGAAGAACGCTCCCTGCCAGCCGATGGCGCTGATGAGCGCCGCTCCCGCGACAGCGGCGACGATCGTGCCGACAGCGTTCGAGCTGTACATCCAGCCGGTCGCGGTCATGCGCTGCTCGGAACTGGTCCGCTCGGCGACGGCCTTCACGGATGCTGCGGGATACACGCCTTCGCCGATGCCGAACAGTGCCCGGATGGCGAGCATCACCGCGAAGGACCCAGCGGTTCCCGTCGCCACGGTGAAGACAGACCAGGCGAGCACCCCGGTGACAGCGGTGCGCTTCGCGCCCACCTTGTCGACGAGAATGCCGCCGGGGATCTGCACGATCGCGTACGTGACGAAGAACGCCGAGATGAGCATGCCCTGCTGCGTCGGGGTGAGCGAGAGATCCTCGCCGATATAGGGCAGCGCGAGCGTGATCAGCTGCCTGTCGGCGTAGCTCATCACCCACCCGAGGAAGAAGAGGAGTACGGCGAGCTTGGCGTCGGGCCGCAGCCGTACCCGCGGCTTCTCCTGGGTCTGGCTGAGCGCCGGTTGTGACGAGGTCTTGCTCACAGATGCTCCCTGATGACATAAAGCACGGTGCTTGCACGCGCCGAGCCGGGCCCGCCTTGAGTCCGAAGATTTCCGGGATCGTAGGCAGGCCACCGGGATTCGGTTCGTAAAGGAACGTCAGCCATCCGGATATGGGCTAGATTCGCGTGTGTGGTGCAGGAATCGGTCATCGATGTCGTCGACAAACAGCTGGCGAATGCCCTGCAGATCTTTCCGCGGATCAGCTGGATGCAGCTGGGCAAGATCCTTGGCTATGACCCCACCACGCTCGCCCGCCGGTGGGCCAGGCTGCGGGACGCGGGGTTGGCCTGGACGGTCTGCTACCAGCAGCCTGTGCATCTCGACGTCGAGCTGCCGGCGATGGCGCTCGTCGAAGTCGATGTCCGTGCGGGTCAGCGGGAGCAGGTCGTCGCCGCTCTGACGCCGCTTCAGGAGGTCATCGAGATCGCCCGAACCTCCGGCTCTCGCGATCTGCTGCTCACCGTGGTGCATTCGAGTATCGCGTCCGCCGACGCATTCATCGCCGAGAGCGTTGCGAGCATCCCCGGGATCCGCGCGACGCGCACCCGCTTCGTGCAGGCCCTGTACAAGGACGGGGCGCGCTCACATCTCGACGTTCTCGCGCCTGACGTCATTAACGCCCTGCGGCGCGCGTCCGAGGGCTTCGCCGGTGAGCCCTCTGCTCCCACACCGCTCCTCGTCAGCGTCATGCAGAGCCTGCTGTCGGACGCGCGACGACCGGCGCCCGAGATCGCCTCCGAGCTCGGGCTCTCCACGACCAGCGTCACCCGCGCGATCCACCGTCTGTACGGTTCCCCGTGGTTCACGGCGAAGACGGACTTCGCCCATCAAGCCCTCGGCTACACCACGGCCGCATCCCTCTGGTACCGCGTACCGTCGGCCGACCTGAGCACCGTTGGAGCCAGCATCGCGGATGTCCCGGGAGTGCGGTTGTCCGCCGCCATCCTCGACAGGATGAACCTCGCGATCACCGTGTGGCTTCATCACGCGCAGGAGCTCGAGTCGCTGCTGACGCGCATCGAGCACGCCCACCCACGTATCGAGCTCTGCGAGACCTGGCTCATCCCCTCCGTCGCGAAGCGCTCGGGCGCCGTGCTCACCCGAGAGGGACGGTTCTCCCACCAGATCTCCACATCCCACGCCCTGGCTCCCGTCGGAGCGCTACCCCGCGGGCGCTGACCGCGCTCTACTCAGGTCAGGAGCTCCCGATACAGCAGGGCGACGTGGAGCGACACGCGGATGTCCGGATCGTCGAGGTCGGTGCCGGTCACCCGTGCGGCCTTGGCGAGGCGGTCGTAGAAGACAGGGCGGGAGATGTGCAGGCTGGCTGCCGCCTCCGACTTGCCCGAGCTGGTGACCAGCGCCCGGACCGCGCCGAGCAGATCGGTCCCGTATCGATCGTCGTGGGCGTCGAGCGCACGGAGCTCGCGATCGGCATAGAGCGCGAGCCGGTCGTCTCCTGCGAGCAAGGTGAGCAGGCCGCGGAGGTGGGCGTCCTCAAGGCGATGTGGCCGAGTGGAGATCGTCGTGAGCTGGTCTGGTTTGAGCGCGTCCATGACCTGTTGTGACTCGCGCAGGGTGCGGTCGATGAGGTTGCTGTCCTCCACGGGACGGGCGGCAGCGACCGTTGCGGCGTGCTTGGCTGTGACCGCCTCGGCGAGCTCGTCGGCAATGTGGTCGGCATCCGCCGCCAGGGGGAGCGAGAGCAGGATGCGTACGTCCTGGCCGATGATCCCGACGAGCCCGGGGAGCTCTCGTGCGCTGAGGGTGTGGGTGATGGCGGCGACGATCTCGTCTGCGCGGACCGTGCCGCCGGCGCGGTCCGCCGGGCGTGCGACCGGGCGTACGGTCTCCGCGATGAACTGGCGCCTGCGGATCGGGAGGCCAGCCAGCTCGCAGCGACGCAGCAGGTCGGGGTCGCTCGGGTCGTTGAGGAGGGCCACCAGCAGCTCGTGATGGGTACGTCGCACGAGGCTGTCCCGATGGCCGTCGTTCAGCCGATGCATGGCCAGCGCCGCAGCGGCCCTCTCGGCGGTCGCGACCAGCCCGGGGGAGGGGCGCTGGTCCGACTGCACGATGAGCCGGCCCCAGCCACGATCGCGCCGGCCCACCCGGGTGACCAGCCAGCGGTTCGTCTCGTCCCAAGCGGACCTCCCCTCGAGCGGGACGCGGCGGGAGCGGGTGGTCCAGTCGTGCAGGAAGGCGTCGATGTCGTCGGGGCCGGAGCGGTAGTCGAGCACCCGCTGCTGATCGTCCTCCAGCACCACGGCGGCCGCGCACAGCCGCTGGGCGGCCTGCAGGATCTCGGGCTGACCGGCCTCGGTCATGCTCAGCTCGGTGAACGTGTCGTGGACGCGCTGAGCCTCGCGAAGGTCGGCCAGCTGCTCGTCGACGATGCGCTCACCGACGGCTTGGGCAACGGCGGCGAAGCGGACCTCGTGCCCGAGCGCGATCAAGGGGAGACCGAGCTCGTCGCATCGAGCCGTCAGCGCCGAAGGAATCTCGGACCAGCGTCGACCCAGCTCGATGAAGAGCCCTGCCGCATCGCTCTCGGCCAGGGAGTCGGCGAACGCCGACAGCCCGGCCGCGTCACCGGGCAGAGCGATGCCTGTGCTCAGTAGCAGGTCACCTCCGCGCAACAGGGCGCCGATCTCGGCCAGCTCGGCGGAGTGCACCCAGCGGACCTCGCGGTCGAGACCATCTCGCCCCGCCACGACTTCTGGTGCTGCCGTACGGATGACCGGCATGTCCAGTACGCGGGAGACCGTCACCAGACCCACTTACGCCCCTCCCTGACAGATTGTTGTGATCGCCCGGCAGATCCTACGGAACGTCGGGACAAGACGGATGCATCAGCCCACAGGATCGAGGCACCTGGACACAGCAAGGAGACTTCATGACCAAGCAGATCCCCCATTGGGTCGACGGCGCCGAGTTCGTCGGCACCTCGGAGCAGTGGGCCGATGTCACCAACCCCGCCAGCGGCGATGTCAGTGGCCGAGTCGCCCTGGCCAGCGCCCGCGACGCGCGCTACGTCATCGACTCCGCCGCGGCTGCCAGCAAGGCGTGGGCGCACACCTCGCTGGCCCGACGTACGCAGGTGATCTTCGCCTTCCGTGAGCTTCTCAACGGGCGAAAGGAGGAGCTGGCTGAGATCATCACCGCCGAGCACGGGAAGGTGCACTCCGACGCTCTGGGCGAGATCTCCCGCGGTCAGGAGGTCGTGGAGTTCGCCTGCGGGATCTCCCATCTGCTCAAGGGCGGCCACTCCGAGTCGGCCTCCACCGGAGTCGACGTGCACTCCAAGCGCGACCCCCTCGGCGTGGTGGCGGTGATCAGCCCGTTCAACTTCCCGGCCATGGTGCCGATGTGGTTCTTCCCGATCGCGCTGGCTGCCGGCAACGCCGTGGTGCTCAAGCCCAGCGAGAAGGATCCCTCGGCGGCGATCTGGATGGCCAGGCTCTGGAAGGAGGCCGGGCTTCCCGACGGTGTCTTCAACGTCGTGCAGGGCGACAAGGTCGCCGTGGACGCCCTGCTCCAGAGCGACGACATCGACGCGGTGAGCTTCGTCGGCTCCACGCCGATCGCCCAGTACGTGTACGAGGAGGCGAGCAAGACAGGAAAGCGCGTCCAGGCCCTTGGTGGTGCCAAGAACCACATGGTCGTGCTGCCGGACGCCGACCTCGACCTCGCCGCGGACGCGGCGGTCAACGCAGGCTTCGGCAGCGCCGGCGAGCGCTGCATGGCGATCAGTGTCTTGGTAGCGGTCGAGCCTGTCGCGGACGACCTGGTGGCCAGGATCGCCGAGCGGACCCGCACGCTGCGTATCGGCGACGGGGCCAAGAAGACCGGTGCCGTCGAGGCCGACATGGGACCGCTGGTCACCAAGGCGCACCGCGACCGGGTGGCCTCCTTCATCGACTCCGGAGAGCAGGCCGGAGCGAAGGTCATCGTCGACGGCCGCGATGTCGAGGCGCACGGAGCTGCCGAGGGCTTCTGGCTCGGCCCGACGCTGTTCGACCACGTCACCCCGGAGATGGAGATCTACCGGGAGGAGATCTTCGGCCCCGTCC
Source organism: Nocardioides sp. NPDC127503 (assembly GCF_040302165.1). Classification (NCBI taxonomy): domain Bacteria; kingdom Bacillati; phylum Actinomycetota; class Actinomycetes; order Propionibacteriales; family Nocardioidaceae; genus Nocardioides; species Nocardioides sp. NPDC127503. The sequence goes on from NZ_JBEORH010000012.1 coordinate 94,132, forward strand.
TCTCCGTCGTGCGCGCCGGTTCCTACGACGAGGCCGTCGAGCTGATCAACGCCAACGAGTACGGCAACGGCACCGCGATCTTCACCAACGACGGTGGCGCCGCTCGCCGCTTCGAGGCCGACGTCCAGGTCGGCATGATCGGGATCAACGTGCCGATCCCGGTGCCGGTGGCGTACTACTCCTTCGGTGGCTGGAAGCGCTCGCTGTTCGGAGACACCCACGCCCACGGCACCGAGGGCGTCCACTTCTTCACCCGAGGCAAGGTCGTCACCTCCCGTTGGATCAACCCGGCCGCCCGGCCCGTCGGCGGCCTCGAGCTGGGGTTCCCGCAGAATGACTGAGACCATCTCCGCGCCTGCGAACGCGCGCACGAGCATGCAGGCACTGACCGAGGACGCCAGCCGCGCGTACGAGCTGGACCGGCAGCACGTCTTCCACTCCTGGTCCGCCCAGGAGCTGATCGACCCGACCGTGATCACCCGCGGAGAAGGCCCGTACGTCTGGGACGGCGAGGGTCGCAAGCTGCTCGACTTCACCTCCCAGCTGGTCTTCACCAACCTCGGCCACCAGCACCCGCGGATCGTCGAGGCGATCCGGGAGCAGGCCGCAGCCCTTTGCACCGTCGCGCCGCAGTACGCCAACGGGACCCGGTCCGAGGCGGCTCGGCTGATCGCCTCGCACACGCCTGGCGACCTGGACAGGATCTTCTTCACCAACGGGGGAGCGGACGCCAACGAGCACGCGATCCGGATGGCGCGGCTGCACACCGGCAAGCACAAGGTGCTCTCCACCTACCGCTCCTACCACGGCGGCACCCAGCTCGCGATCAACGTCACCGGCGACCCCCGTCGCTGGCCAAACGACAACGGCTCGACCGGCACCGTGCACTTCTTCGGGCCCTTCCTCTACCGCAGCCCGTTCCACTCCACCACCGAGGAGGAGGAGTGTCAGCGCGCCCTCGAGCACCTCGAGCAGGTCATCGCCCTCGAAGGGGCCTCGACCATCGCGGCGATCATCCTCGAGTCGATCCCGGGCACCGCCGGCATCATGGTCCCGCCGCCCGGCTACCTCAGAGGGGTACGCGAGCTGTGTGATGCCAACGGCATCATGCTCATCGCCGACGAGGTGATGTCCGGGTTCGGGCGCAGCGGAAAGTGGTTCGCCATCGAGCACGCCGACGTCGTACCCGACCTCCTGACCTTCGCCAAGGGCGTGAACTCCGGGTACGTCCCGCTCGGAGGCGTCGCCATCAGCGAGGCGATCTACCAGTCGTTCGCGCAGCGGCCCTATCCCGGTGGCCTGACCTACTCGGGTCATCCCCTCGCCTGCGCCGCCGCGGTGGCGACGATCGAGGTGATGGAGGACGAGGGGATCGTCGATCATGCCGCCACGCTGGGTGACGAGGTCTTCGGGCCCGAGCTGCGTGCCCTGGCCGAGAGTCACGAGTGGATCGGCGAGGTACGAGGCGTGGGCGCCTTCTGGGCCATCGAGCTCGTGTCCGACCGAGCCACCAGGGCGCCACTCGCGCCGTACGGCGGCTCCAGCCCCGAGATGGGTGCCGTCGTCTCGGCCGCGAACGCGAAGGGCGTCCTGCCGTTCGTGAACTTCAACCGCATCCACACAGTGCCTCCGCTCAACACCTCGGCTGAGGACGTACGCAAGGGGATCCGGCTGATCGGCGAGGCTCTGGGGGAGGCGCGGGCTTCGGTCACCTCGAGCTGAGCTGTACCCCGTCTGCGGCATAGACCCGACTGCCTATTGACCGGGCGGCTCCTTGCCGTGCTTTGGTGGAGGCATGAGCCGCACGGTCGATGTCGACTATCTGGTGGTGGGTGCCGGCGCCATGGGGATGGCGTTCACAGACGCTCTGATCGAGCACGCCGACGTGCGGGTGGCGATGGTCGACCGCCGCCACGGCGTCGGCGGGCACTGGCTGGAGGCGTACCCGTTCGTACGCCTGCATCAGTCCTCCGCCTTCTACGGTGTCCCCTCGACGCTGCTCGGCGGCGGGCAGCTGCAGCAGCGCGGACCCGAGAAGGGGCTTCAGGAGCGGGCCACCCAGGCGGAGATCTGCGCCTACTACGCCCGGATCCTCGACGGGATGGTGGATTCCGGCAAGGTCGAGTTCTTTCCGAACAGCGAGTACGTCGGCGACGGTGCCGTCGTCTCGCGCATCTCGGGGGAGCGCTTCGAGATGCCCGGGGCGCGGATCGTCGACGCCCGCTACCTCGCCCCCAGCATCCCCGCCGAGAAGCCGCCGCCGTTCGGGGTCGGCGAGGGTGCTCGGGTGCTGCCGGTCAACGATCTCGCCCGACTCGAGGAGACGCCGAGCCAGTACGTCGTCGTCGGATCCGGCAAGACCGCGACCGACGCGTGCATCTGGCTGCTGTCGCGTGGCGTCGATCCCGATGCGATCTGCTGGGTGCGGCCGCGGGACCCGTGGATGTTCAATCGGGCCGTCGTCCAGCCCGATCCCTCGATCTTCCTCGGCATGGCCGCCGACACGATGCAGATCGCCGAGAGGTCGAAGTCGCTCGAGGAGCTGTTCCTCGGGCTGGAGGACGCCGACATCATGCTCCGCATCGACCGATCGGTCATGCCGACGATGGCCAAGGCGCCGACGCTGGCGACGTGGGAGCTCGAGCAGCTGCGTACTCTCGAGAACGTCGTACGCCGCGGCCACATCCAACACGTCGACCGCGGCAGCCTCACCTTCGCCGACGGATCCCTGGCCATCGCCGACGACGCCCTGGTCGTGCACTGCGCGGCGGACGGCCTGAAGTATCCGCCGCTGCTCCCGGTCTGGCGCCCCGAGGCGATCACGTTGCAGCCGATCCGCGCCGGATTCCCCTGCTTCGGTGCTGCCGTCACCGGGTACGTCGAGGCAACCCGCGACACCGACACGGAGAAGAACCGGCTCTGCCCGCCGAGTCCGTTCCCCGACTCGATGGCGACCTGGGCGAAGATGAATGTCTTGGGCACTCAGGCGGCGATGTCGTTCTCGTCCGAGCCGGACATCAAGGCGTGGTCGGACGGCGTCGCGCTCAACCCGGCCCGGGTCCCGCCCGGGTATCCCGCGTCGGCCGCCCTCGACGACGCACGGGAACGACTGGCGCGGCACACCAAGCCTGCTCTCGCCCAGCTGGCTCAGCTGATCTGAGCGCATGATGACCGGCCCGGATGTCCGCCAGGTGCTACCGCCCACGGGTATCAGCGGCGAGCGGCCGTACCTCCTTGATCTCAGGAGGTGTTCATCATGGTGTTGAACGGTTCGCTCCTCGCTGTCATCCCTTGTGCGCTCCTGCTCTTTGCCGCCTGCGGCTCGTCCGACGGAGAGTCGGAAGTCGGCGTCGCGGAGGCGACCTCGGATGAGACCGGACAGGAAGATCCCGACCCCGACGACCCAACCGATCCCGACGAGCCGGTGGTGAACGTGCCGACGCTTCCGATCGGCGGCGGGTCGTACCCTCTCGACGGCACACCCGGCGTGGTCTGCGCCGACGTCAGCTGGCTCTGGCCGAGCGGCGACGACCCGTCGGTTCCTGAGGGCGTCTCGATCGTCGTCACCGGCTACGAAGTAGACCCGGAGGTCTTCGAGCCGGCCGACGCGGCGTGCGACGGTGCGTCCTGCCTGGACGGATTTGTCTTCAGCGCCGACTCGACCAGCTGCCAGGTGGCGATGCTCTCACTGGTTCCCTGGACCGATGAGCAGGAGGGCGAGGACGCCGTGCTTCGGCTCAGCGGCGAGATGACCTGCTCCGCCGAGCCGTGCGAACTCGAGGACGTCGAGGGTGGCGATACCGAGGCGTTCCTCAACGCGCCGGAGGTCGACACGGAGTCGGAGGAGTCGGAGGAGTCGGAGGAGACCACGGACCCGACCGAATCCGGCTGAGCCATGACCGACACGCCGCCGACGGGGATCGACCGCTGGGTGAGCCTGGCGACGAGCTTCGTCGCGCCGGTGACCCTGATCAGCGGCGTCTTGTTCTACTTCGGGTACGTCGCCGCCCGCGCCCAGTACGACTACTTCGGCCTCGACGTCGACGTGATCGGCCTCAGCACCCGCGCCTACGTCATGCGCAGCCCGCAGCCGCTGCTGACCCCGATGCTGATCCTGGTGCTGGGTGGCGTCGCGGTGGTCGCCTTCCACCATTGGGTTCGGCGACATGCCGTGGAGGGTTGGTTTCGTCCGCTGGTCACCATCGTCCTCAGCGTCGGGCTGGTCCTCATGACGGTCGGAACGCTGCTGCTGGCGGGTTTCACTCTCGTCGGTGGCTGGGCCTACTACTCCCTGGTGACGCCGGTCCTGCTCGGTGGTGGCGCGGCACTCGTGGCGTACGCCCTGCGGCTGCGCGGCGGCCGCCTCGAACCGCGCATCGTGCTGCTCTGGGTGGGCGTGGCCGCGTGCGTGATCTGGGCGACGGCCACCACCGCGCAGTGGACCGGCCGTGGCCTGGCGATGGAGCAGGCCCGCAACCTGCGCAGCCTGCCCAGCGTCGTCCTCGACACCCGCGAGCGGCTGCACGTCCCGGCCACCGCAGGAGTCGAGGAGGTCGTACGACCTGATGCCGGTGAGGACGACTACCGCTTCCGCTACTGGCGCCTGCGGCTGCTGATCCAAGGAGACGATCGGATGTTCCTCGTGCCCGATACCTGGAGCGCCGGCGGCACCACCATCCTGGTCCGGCTCGACGACGACGTACGGGTCCAATTCCAGTTCCGGAACTCCCCACCGGACTAGCGCTGACGTGGAGAAGAACCAGCTTTGTCCCAGACGGTCAGCTCGTGGGCGTCAGCCTGGACTGCAGGCTGACCCAGGTGGCATCGATGCTGACGTAGGGGTTCGGTCGGGTTCGTCCGGTGGGTCCCCAGTCGGCGAAGGTGCCGTCGCTGGCGATGACGTCCACTGTGCGGGCGGTGCGGATCTCGGCCGGATAGCCACCGTCAGGGAGTCGTTTGCTCTCCAGCAGCGCCAGTGCGTCAATGCAGCGGGGGTCGCGGATGTGTCCCGTTTCGGCCATCACGGTCAGGGTGGAGAGGACGTCGTAGAACCGGATCGGCCACTGGATGCGCAGCGGGTCGCGTCCCCAGTCGGGGTGGATGGGGGCGCCGTCGTGGCGTCGCCACAGCAGGCGGCGCTCGAGCAGGAACTCCGCAGCTCGATCCACGGTGTCCGCCAGCTGCGCCTGGTGTGTGGTCAGGTCGGACCGGTGGTGGCGGGCCAGGCCACGCAGCGGGAGCAGGGTCTCCTGGACCGAGGAGGTGCGGGCGCTGGGGTTCTTGTCGCAGTTCCAGCCGCCGTCGGGCCACTGCCATTCCACCAGTCGGGCGGCGAGGACCTCGGTCCGCTCGTCGGCCAGACCCAGCTCGTGCAGGTACCACAGGGTCAGGCCCTCCTGGGAGGCGCAGCGCCTGACGCGGTCGCCCTGACCCGGCAGCACCGCGGTCGAGGGCGGGCGCAGGTGGCGGGGAGCGAGCAGCCAGTCGAAGACCTGGTCGACCAGCGGGCTCAGCCCGGTGTCGCCGGGCGGGTAGCCGAGCTCGGCCAGCCCGGCGAGCGTCCAGTGCGGACCCTGCCACTTGCGGTAGGCGCCGGTCTCGTTGCCCTTGCGGAGGGTGCCGTCGGGGTGGCGGTGAGCCAGCATCCGCCTGACGTTGTCGCTCCCGGCCACCAGCCTGCGGCGCTGCTGTTGGGCGGGGTCGTCGTCATCGACCCGGGCGAGCAGCCGGTGCGCGCGCCACGCCACCGACGGCTCCGGACAGGACAGCAACCCGAGAGTCCAGGGATCGATCCCGCCCATCACCGCCGTTGGCCCTGCTGCCCCGATGCGATGCGGACCAGGGTGACAACCTGGACGATCGCACCGATCGCGGTGCCGAAGACGCCGAGGGCCAGCGCGATGTAGATGAGCCACTCCCAGCCGACCCATTGCCCGTCGAGATCGAAAGGGAAGACTTGCCAGATCCGTGTCACGGACACGAATCCGACCAACACGTTGACCAGCTCGCCGGTGGCCTTCACCGCCGGCCGATCGTCGGCGACGTACACGAGGTTGACCAGTACGCCAGTTGCGATCGAGGCGTAGACGAACGGCAGCACCTCGGTGGTCTCCGCGGTGAGGAACGGCACGACCTCCCATCCGGGCCACACTGCGATGAGCCAGGCCAGGGTCAGGTTGACCAGGACGGCAACGACGTACCCGAAGCGGCGCACCTGTGTTCGTGGCCGGCGGGTTGTGGTGATCGTCATGGCGACCTCCTTCCTCACTCATCGTCGCGCCGCACCCGGCCACGAGGGGAGGGTCCTTTGAACCTGCCGGGCAGGACCTGGGCGCCTGGTCTGCCACGACGTCGACGCGTTGCCTTGGAAGCACCACGTCGTCGCCCTTCGGACGAGAGGATCCGCAGATGCACACGGACAGGCTCAACTCGAACCCCGTCGGCTCCCGATCAGGACCGCTGCCGCCCTCGGTGGCGTGGCGTGCGGTGGCACGCTGTGTCGTCGAGTCGGCGCGGATGCTGGCCACCGGGACCGTGCGCTGGCCGCGCGGCAACGTGGGGCGGCGACTCCGGTTCGCCGACGGGACCAGCGGTGAGGTGTACCGAGAGACAGTGGTCGCAGCGCCACCTGTCGAGCCGTGCCTTCTGGTCGTGTGCTTCCGGCTCCGCCTGGTCCGCGGTCGCGGACACGTACTGTTCCGGTGGGAGAGCTGGCTGAACACCCCGTTGTTCGTGGGGTTCCCCGGATTCGTCTCCAAGCTCTGGCTCGCCGACGACGAGCACGGCCGCTACCGCGGGGTCTACGAGTGGGACGGTGCAGACCTCGCCGATCACTATGCCCGGTCGCTGTGGCGGGTGCTCGCGCTGGTGAGCGAGCCGGGATCGATCGACTTCCGCATCGTGCCCGGGGTGCGACGCGACGAGGCGCTCGCGGATCCGGGTCTGCTCGACGCCGACCCCTCGGCCCCCGAGTGGTGGTGCCCGGCCGGTACGTCATGAGCGCACCCGACGTGCTCGTCGTCGGGGCCGGGCCCACCGGTCTCGCACTTGCGCTGCAGGCTCACGAGCACGGCGCCACGGTGCGTGTGGTCGATCGCCGGAGCGAGGCGCTCCGACCCTCGCGAGCGATGATGGTGCACTCCAGGACCCTTGAGTCGTTGCGTCCGCTCGGGGTGACGGCAGCCCTGCTCGACCGTGCCGACCGGAACCCGCGCGCGCAGCTGCACCTCGGGAGCCGGGTCGTGGACGTCGCGCTGGGGGAGGCGGCCATGCGGCGCACGCCGTACCCGCACCTGACGATGGTGCGGCAGGCAGACGTGGAGGAGATCCTGCAGGACGCTCTGCGCCGACGAGGAGTCGAGGTGGAGTGGGGAGTGGAGCTCGACGCGTTGGAGGTGGCCGACGAGCGCCCGCGTGCGACGCTGAGAACGACGCATGGCCACGAGCTGGTCACGCCTCGCTACGTCGTCGGCTGTGACGGCCCCGCGAGCAGGGTGCGGAACACCGCGGGAATCGCCTGGAAGGGCGGCCCGTACCGCCAGGAGATCGTGCTCGCCGACCTCGAGCTCGAGGCCGACCTCACGCCGGACGTACTCCATGTGGTCGCCGGGCGCGCGGGCCTGCTCTTCCTGTTCGCGCTCGGCGAGGGAGCGACCTGGCGCCTGCTCGGCACCCGCCCGGCCGGCGATGGGGACCAGCCCTACGGCCAGCCAGGCGACGCGGTGCCCGCCGCCGAGGTGCAGGCACTCATCGATGATGCCGGGCTGGAGGCACAGGTCCGGGAGATGCCGTGGTCGGCGAAGGTGCGACTTCAGCATCGTGTCGCCGGCGAGTTCCGGCACGGGCCCCTCTTCCTCGCCGGGGACGCCGCCCATACGCACTCACCGGCCGCCGCCCAGGGCATGAACACCGGCATCATCGACGCCGTCAACCTCGGCTGGAAGCTCGCGTACGCCGACCGCGCGGGCCCCGCGCTGTTGGACTCCTACGACCGCGAACGTCGGCCCGCAGCGCGGCAGGCGCTCGCCCTCACCCATACGGTCTTCTTCGCCGAGGCATCCACCCACCCGTTGCCGCAGTTCCTGCGGGGGAGGGTGATGCCTCTGCTGGCACCCCTGCTTCCCGTGATGGTGCGACAACCGCACGCCATGGCTGCCGTCATCACCCTTCTCTCGCAGCCGTGGGTGCGTTACCCGGGCAGTGCTCTGTCGGTGGCGGACGGCCTCCTGGCCCGAGGACCGCGCCCCGGCGACCGGTTGCCGGATAGCGTCGTCATGTGCGCCGGTCGGCAGACGCGGCTGCACGACCTCACGGCCTCGCCCGGCGTACACCTGTTCCTGGCGCGCGAAGCCGAGTGCGCCGAGCTCGACCGCCTCGGTCCTCGCGTCACCGCCCACCGCATCGACAGCTGGCCCGGCACGGGCGTCACCGCCGTACGTCCGGACGGTCACGTCGGCTATCGATCGGCGCGTGGCGCGCACGCTCTCACCGACTGGCTGGAGCTCCTCGGAGCGACGTGAGATCTGAGCCTGTACCTACGAGCGGTCAGTGGCCTCTGCACGCCTCGCCGGGAGACGGCACGAACTCCTTGAGTCCGGCTCGGGCGAACATGCCGTAGCTCTGCGTCCCGTGGAAGCGGTCGACGCCGCCCGGGCTCTGGTTGCCTCGTACGGCCAGCCCGTCGTCGTCGAAGCCCTCCGGGTTGCCCTCGATGGCGTCTGCGGTGTCCTGGCCCGAGTACACGCACTCCGACGAGGCGCGGTCCGGCGCGGGGATCTCGCCGCCGTTGCCGTTCACCTCTCCAGCGCTCGCGGCGCCGGCTCCCGCCAGCACGAGTCCTGCCGCCATGGCACAGCTTCCGATCCAAACCTTCATGATCTCTGTTCCTTCCGTCTTCGATGGCCCTGACCTGTCCTGCCGTGCCACCGAGCTGTGGTTGGCGGTCCGCTCAACCAGACGAATGGCCGGAAGGCCGAGATGTCGTTCTAGGGCTAGCACCTTCATCATCTGTCCGGTCTCGGCGTGTTGCTATACGCCAATCTGGGGGCTTCCCATATGAGGCCGGTAGCGTCAGGGCGCATGAGTAGTGCGTCGGTCCCCAGCGAGGCGCTGCGGGTCGTGACGTGCGAGACCGACGAGTCGCTCGCCGCGGCCAGCGTCCTGTTCAACCAGTACCGCCACCACTACGGCGAGCCGCCGGACGCGGACGGACGCACCATCGGCTGGCTCACCGACATGGTCCAGTCGAAGATGCTCACGATCTACACGGCCTTCGTGGACCCGTCGGTGGACGCATCCCCGGTCGGCCTGGCGACCAGCCACGCCGTCCCTGCCTCTCTCACCATGGGACAGTTCTGGCAGCTGCGTGACCTGTACGTCCTCCCCGGGGCCCGCCGCAGGGGAGTGGCAGCCGCGCTGATGAGCGCCGTCCGTGAGGCGGCGCTCTCAGCACGCGCTACACGCCTGTCCCTCGTGACCGAACCCGACAACCAAGCCGCGCTCGGCCTCTATCGAAGCCTCGGATTCAGGCCCGTCGAAGATCTGGCATCGCTCAGCCTCGACCTAGCTCCCTATGAGGTGGGGGAGTAGGGCGCTTGTCGACGGGACGTCCGCGAGCTGATTTCGCGGCCGCCTCTGCCATCTCGCGCTGCGGAGCGGATCCACGGGTGGTCATGCAGTCGGCGGCGGAGACCAGACCATGGTCTGCTGATGAACTGACCGCCCCTGGTACCTGACCCCTGGAACCAGGGGTGTCGAACCGTGCGAGACAAATCCGCACTTCTCGAAGAACCGCGTTGCACGGGTGTTCTCGACCAGTGTCTGTAGGTAGCAGCCCGGGCTCTGTGCGTGCACGAGCCAGTCCTGCCAAGCGCGCATCAGGTCCATGGCGACGCCGGTGCCACGCGCTTCTGGAGCGAGGTTGATGTGTAGGTGGGCGGGCCAGCGTGGATCCATGGCTTCGCCGGAAGCGGACTCGATACCTCGCAGTTTCGCCGCGCCCATATCAATGAGGCTACGGACGAAGAACGGCATCGACCGCGGCCTGAGCATCACCTTGTGGCGGGTGATCGCTTGGGTCAACAGCTCGTCCTCGTCAGGGAGCAGCGCACTGTCACGGCAGCCGGTGAGGTAGCCGACGAGGTCGCCGTCGACCTCGGCGAGGAAAAGGGTCTCGGGGCAGTGCTCGATGTAGGGGTCGAGGTAGACCATCTGCTCGGAGGGTAGGTGTCTCCACAGCTCGCCGCTGGGGGAGTCGGCGCCCGCTCTGGTGAAGAGATCGACGAGCGCGTCGTGGTCAGCGGGCGTGTAGGTCCTGATCATGCGGCTCCTATTGCGGGGGATATCCGGGACGCACCAAGACCCGTGCCAAGAGGCTAACCGACCCGCCGGCTCGTGCCGGCCAAACGCGTCATGGTGAATGATGCCGTACGCCGGATCAGACCGTGGGTCGGGAAACAACCGACTCTTCCTCGACCGGCTCCTCCGACGCAGAGTCCAGCTCCGGCAGCAGCCGATCCAGCCACTTCGGCAGCCACCAGTTCGCGTTGCCCAGAAGCTTCATGGTCGCGGGGACCAGCATCAGCCGTACGACGGTCGCGTCGAGGAAGATGGCCGTGGCCAGGCCCACTCCCATCATCTTCACCACCGGGTCGCTGCCGAGGACGAAACCCGAGAAGACCGCGACCATGATCAGTGCGGCTGCGGTGATGGTGCGGCCGGTGCCGGCGATCCCGGTGATGACCGCGCGGGTGTTGTCGCCGTGACGGCGGTATTCCTCGCGCACCCGCGACAGCAGGAACACCTCGTAGTCCATGGAGAGCCCGAACAGGATCGCGAACATGAACAGCGGGATGAACGACACGATCGGCACCGTCGACTCCACGCCGATCAGGCTGGCTGCCCAGCCCCACTGGAAGACCATGACGAGGACGCCGTACGCCGCACCGACGCTCAGAAGGTTCAGCACGACCGCCTTCAGCGGCACGAGCACCGACCGGAACAGCAGCGTGAGCAGGAGGAACGACAGCAGCAGTACGGCCGCCACGAAGCGTGGCATCCGCTCCTGCACCCGGTCGCCTAGGTCGGCGAAGGTGGCGGTCTGACCGCCGACATGGGCGGTCGCCGAGCTGTCGTCGAGCACCGTCGGGAAGACCTCACCGCGCAGCCTCGTGACGGTCTCCTGGGTGGCAACGTCCTGGGGCGAGGTCGTCGGCTGAGCCACCAGCGTCGCCACGCCCGCGGCGAGATCGATGGTCGGTTCGGCGACAGCGGTGATGCCCGGGTCGGCGGCGATCGCCTCGGCCAGCGGCGCCACGACGGACTTGTCCTGCGAGATGTCGACCGCGATCACCAGCGGCCCGTTGGCGCCAGGCCCGAAACCGTCGGCGATCAGGTCGTACGCGCGGCGTTCGGTTCTCGACTCGGGCTTGGTCCCGTCATCCGGGAAGCCCAGGTTGAGCGCGAGAACGGGTGCGGCCAGGGCGATCATGAAGACCGCTCCGCCGACGAGGTACGCCGTCGCGTTGCGGGTCACATGAGCGCCCCACTGGTACCAGCCGGTGCTCGGCCGGTGCGCTCCATCCCGACGCCGGCGTCCGTTGATCCGATGCCCAGCCAGTCCGAGAAGTGCCGGCAGCAGGGTGACCGAAGCGAGCACCATCACGAGCACCATCGCGGAGATGGCGACCCCACCACCGGTCACGAACGGGATCCCCGCGACGAGCAGCCCGAGGATCGCCACGACGACAGTGCCGCCGGCGAAGATCACGGCCTGTCCTGCTGTTGCCAGGGCTCGGCCCACCGATTCGGGAACCGGCATCCCCGCAGCCAGGTTCTCGCGGTGCCGAGTGACCAGGAACAGCGCGTAGTCGATACCGACGCCGAGCCCGACCATGGCCGCGAGCTCCGGCGCCCACGCCGGGATGTCGACCAGATACGTCACCAGCTTCATCGAGGTGATGCCGATGACCAGACCGAACAGCGCCATCCCGATCGGCAGCCCCATCGCGACGAAGGAGCCGAAGGCGATCAGCAGGACGATCATCGCGACGATGATCCCGGCCACCTCGCCGAGCCCGGTGGGTGCTTCCTCGAACGCGAAGAACAGGTCGCCGCCGGTCTCCAGCGTCAGCGACGACTCCTCACGCAGGTCGGCGACGGCGTCCTTGAGGTTGTCCAGGTCGGAGGCCTCGAGGTGCTCGATCGCCGGGTACTGCACCCGTACGAGCGCGATGTCACCGTCCGGCGAGACGCTGCTCGTCGTGCCCAGCACGCCCGGGAGCTCCGCGAGTGCCGCCTCCACGGGCGCCACCTGCGTCGTCGCGTCTGGTGCTTCGAGCACGACATGGGCGCTGATCCCGCCTTCGTCGGCCTGGGCCTCGGAGAGCAGCTCGGCGGCTTGGTAGGAGTCGAGGCCGGGGGCCTCGAAGCTCTCCTCGAGCTCGCGCCCGAAGGCGGCGGAGGAGGCGATGACGACGAGCGCGAGAACGACCCAGGCGCCGATGGCGGTCCAGGGACGGGTCGCGGCTGACCGGCCTAGCCGGTAGAGGAAATTGGACATGCCTCCACCGTGGCCCGGCGACGAACGATCCACATCGGGCCAAGGAGCAGTGGGCTCCTCGGCCGAAAGTACGAGGAGAAGCTCGTGCTTGTGCCCCGTACGTCGAGGCCGTCCGCTCGCTAGGGTCGAGAGGTGGTGACCGCCTTCGTCCGCTCAGTCCTGGCTGAGCCCCGTGCCCCAGACCCGCCAGCGCGGATGTGGTGGGACTGGGCCTTGGTCGGCGCCCTGCTGGTCACGGCTGTGGGCGAGGCGATCTTTCGCCCCGACGTACCGTGGCGCCCTTTGGCCGCCGTGGTCACGCTCCTGGTGATCCCGGTCCTGCTCTGGCGGCGTACTCATCCACTCCTGGCGACCGTGGTCGGATTCGGCGGCGGTGCGATGGTGCTGCAGATCCCGACGATCCTCGGCGGCGTCGGAGAGGTGGGGCTCAACACTATGGCTTGCGTCCTGCTGTTGCCTTACTCGTTGTACCGCTGGGCATCAGGACGCGAGGCTCTGATCGGTACGGCGATCGTCGCCGTGCCGGTGACTCTGGGACTCGCCGCGACTGAGAACTTCGGAGACCTGATCGGCGGCGCCACCGTGGTGGTCGCGTCGTTCGCACTCGGGGCCGCGATGCGCTACCGCGCGGTGGCGCGCCAGCGCGAGGTCCAGCAGGTCCGTACGCTCGAGCGCGGCGACCTCGCCCGCGAGCTGCACGACACCGTCGCGCACCACGTCTCCGCCATCGCGATCCAGGCCCAGGCGGGGCGAGCGGTGGCGGCCACCGACCCGGCCGCGGCCCTCCAGGCGCTGGCCGTGATCGAGGCCGAGGCGTCGCGTACGTTGTCCGAGATGCGCACGATGGTCCGAGTGCTCCGCGACGGCGACGAAGCGGCAGATTACGCACCGCAGCGGGGCATCGGCGATCTGGACGAGCTGACCCGGATGAGCCCCCTGGTGCGGGTGCAGTGCGTGGGCGATCTCGCCGACCTGCCGCAGCCGGTCGAGGTGTCGGTCTACCGGATCTGTCAGGAGTCGGTGACCAACGCGATCCGGCACGCCCTCTACCCCACGAGGGTCAGCGTGGAGGTCCGGGGCGAGGCCGGCGTCGTCGAGGTGCGTGTGCACGACGACGGAGAAGCGGCCCGCCTCTCGAACAACGTGGGCTATGGCCTGCTCGGGATGGCGGAGCGGGCCAAGCTCCTCGGCGGCGTGTGCCAGGCCGGGCCGGACCCGGCCGGTGGCTGGACCGTCGAGGCGACCCTGCCGCGCGAGGTGTCGCGGTGACCAGCCAGGGGACCATTCGAGTGGTGGTCGCCGACGACCAGCTCCTCGTGCGTACCGGTCTCACCATGATCCTCAACGCACAGCCCGGGATCGAGGTCGTCGGCGAGGCGACGGACGGTCACGAGGCGGTGGCCGTGGCACGCGAGCTGCGTCCCGACGTCTGCCTCTTCGACATCCGGATGCCCGGCATCGACGGCGTCGAAGCCACCCGCCGGCTCGCCGGCCCCGGTGTTGAGGACCCCCTCGCCATCGTGGTCATCACGACCTTCGATCTCGACGAGTACGTCCACGGAGCCCTCAAGGCCGGCGCCCGAGGCTTCCTCCTCAAGGACGCCGGTCCCGAGCTGCTGGTCCAGGCGATCCACGCAGCCGCGAACGGCGACGCGCTCATCTCGCCCAACATCACTCGCCGCCTCCTCACCACGCTGGCCGGCCTGGAGCGAGCCACCCCGCCGGCTCAGCCGATCGAGCCGCTCACCGAGCGCGAGGAGGAGGTCCTCCTCACCGTCGCGCGCGGCCGCACCAATGCGGAGATCGCCGAGGAGCTGAAGATCACCCTGAGCACGGTGAAGACCCATGTCGCCGCGCTGATGAACAAGCTCGGCGCCCGCAACCGCGTCGAGGTCGCAATGTGGGCGTACGAGACGAAGCGCGTGAGGGAATAGAGTCAGTACCGCGTCTTGGGTAGCTGGCTTGCGCTACCGTCGCGCCGTGCCGGGATCTGTTTAGACCTGTTGCATACGGTCGCGCGGTTCAAGCCGACCGGTCCGTCCTGCAAAGGGGATGTCCATGACTCTGGGCGATGACTCCGAGACCGGGCGCGAGGACTGGGCGCGCACGCGGGACTACTTGCAGAACGACCCGACCAAGTGGAACAGCCTCTCCTGGATCGCCGCGCGCACCCTCATCGACTCGGTCAACGACGTCTTGGGACGCGGTACGCAGGGGCTCGTCGAGAACCTGCGTGCGCACTGGACGAAGAAGGACAAGCCCCTGACGATCCCCGCCACCGGGGTCTCGAGATTCCTCGTCATCGGCGACACTGGCGAGCAGGACCCGTCCCAGTACGTGGTCGCGCCCGCTTTGGCGCGAGCCGCGGAACAAGCCGGCTTCGTGCTCGTCCTGAGCGACGTGATCTACCCGTCCGGGAACGTCAACGACTACGTGGACGGCTTCTACAAGCCGTACCGATCGAACCGGGTGGAGGGCCTCAAGGCGCCCGCTGACGTACGGGACGACTTCGCGCTTCCTGAGGACGTCCCGGTCTACGCGATGCCGGGCAACCACGATTGGTACGACGGCCTCTACGGCTTCGCCCACCAGTTCCTCTACCCGGCGGACGCGCCGCCGACCTGGCCCAGCGAACTCCTGGCTCCGTCATTCGACGAGCCGCTCGGGCGATGGCAGCTGATCCGGGACCGCTTCGGCCGCATCATGTGGCGCACACCCAGCGAACCGGCCGGCATAGCCGTGCCGGCGCGGTGGGGCGAATCAGATGACCAGCCGGCACCAGAAGCCCAGTTGCAGCCGGCGCCGTACTTCGTCATCGAGACCGAGCACGTGGACCTGGTGTGCATCGACACCGGCATCGACGGGACCATCGACGGACCGCAGTTCGACTGGCTGAGCTCGCTGAGCGGTGAGAAGCCGAAGATCCTGATGACGGGCAAGCCGCTGCTCGTCAACGGTGAGCGCCGGAAGGGTCAGGTGTCTGGGCGACCTGGCGAGACCGTCTACGACGTCGTGACCGATGAGAAGCACCGCTACGTCGCGACGGTGGGCGGTGACACCCACAACTTCCAGCTGTACGACCCGACGAGGAAGGACAGCTCGCGCGACGGTCTGTGGCACATCGTCAGTGGCGGTGGCGGTGCGTACACCCACGCGACCCATCCCATCCGGACGGCCACCTCGGATGCACGAGCCGAGCTGCGATTCTGTCCGACCAAGCTCTTCCCACGATCGGCCGAGTCCCTGGCGTACTTCGCCCAGCAGCTGGTGCCCAGCATCTGGCGGCTGTTGCTGACCGTCGTGCTGTTCGGCGGGGGAGTGGTCTTGGGCCGGTGGCTCGCCGAGACAGGGTGGAGCCGTGAGCTCCAGCTCTGGGATCAGCCCGTGCGAGTCGGTCCCGGGGGTGCGGCCATCGCCGCGATGATCGTGCTGATGCTGCTGCACCAGTTGCCGCAACGTCCCGGACGCAGTCGCTTCGTACCCCGCCTGCTCCTGCGTCTCGAAGCGCTGGTCGCGGGGGTGCTGGCGACGCTGTTCCTGCACCACTACCTGCCTGATGCGGCAGGCGCGCTGCTGGTGCTGTTCGGGGCGAGCACCCTGTGGATCTGCCTCAACGCCTGGTGCGTGCGCTGGTCGAGGTGGTGGAGCCCCGTCGAGCGGGTGCCCGGTTGGCATCACGTCGCGTTCGCGTGCGTGCTGGCGGCTCTCGTGATCCTGGCTCTGTTGCCGATGGGCTTGGACGCGGGAGGCTCGGACGACGGACGTACGGTGTCCTGGGTCCTCGTCGTCGCGGTCGACCTCTACGCCGTCCTGGCGATCATCGGGTGGCGGAAACGGATCGTCACCACCGTGAACGGCGCGAGGGCCGCGCGCTGGCTCGAGCGCTCGGTCGTGTGGGCCCTGCTCGCCCAGGCGGCCGTCGTCTCGGGCGAGATGTTGCGCGTGATGAGCGGCGAGGGCCTGACCGTGCTGTTCCTCAGCGGCCCGCTCGGACTCGTGCCGTTGGCGGTGATCGCGGTGGTGGTGCTCGCGGCCGTTCTGGCCCCGGACTTCCTCACCCGCCGCCTGCACGAGGACCCCGTACGCCGGGCGCGGGCCTGGCACACCTGGCGGCGTTGGCTGGCTCAGCCCCTCGTGTTCCTCGCGGCGCCGGTGACGCTGGTGCTCTGGTGGTGGGTAGCCGACGCCGTCGACTCAGAGTGGATGCGGGCCGCTTTCGCCCTGCCGGCGCTCATCACGGTCGCCGCGATCGGCATGCTGGTCGTCGACTGGATGCGACGCGAGCATGCGCGCCTCTACATGCCGCTGTTGGTCGTCGCGGTCCTCGCCATCGGGGTGCTCCTGCTGGGGGCGGCGGTTCCGGGCCTGCTCGACGTACCGGGCTTCGAGGCGCCCGGCCGGCTCGCGAACGAGCTCCGTACGTGGTGGCCGGCGGTGGCGGTCGGCGCGGCCCTCTTCACTGCCGTCGCGGTCGGTGCGTCGGTCCTCCTCGCCCACATGGTGTTCCTCGGCGCCTACTCGCTGATCGCGGACCCCAAGGCGTGGGTGAGTCCCCGCTACCGCCAGGGCGGCCCGACGCACTACGACTTCATCAGCGAGGCGGCCGCGACGGCCATCATCGACGCTGAGCAGGAGGGCGGCCAAGGTGGATCGGTCGAGGGCGTCGATCGGCAGACCAGACGGCGGGCGCAGATCGCCTTCCCCGGCCTGAACCCGCCGTTCGGGCCGATCCAGAAGTTCGTCTCCGAGATCTACTCGCTGGACGAGCCGCCGTTCTTCAAGCACTTCCTCGAGTTCGAGACCTCACCCACCGAGGTCGTGGTGAAGATCCACCGTGTCCGTGGCGACCAGCCGGTTGAGATCGAAGAGGTGGCGAGGATCAGTCTCCCGGTCGCGGCCGTCGCACTTGACTGATCGCTCCCAGCCGCGAGCCCGAAAACGAATGCACAAACGGATCCAACCTCGTCTTCAGTCAGGAGAAGCAACATGCCGCGCCAGGTCATCGCCACCGAGAAGGCGCCTAAATCGTTTGTTCAGCCAAGCAGTCAAGGCCGGACCGTTCGTGTTCGTCTCCGGCACCGTCGGCATCGACCCGAGCAGCGGCCGCCTCGCCGGTGGGACGATCCAGGAGCAAACGCGACAGGCATTGACCAACTGCCAAGCGATCCTTGAAGCCGGTGGCGCCAGTCTTGACGACGTCGTGGAAGTCGGGATCCTGCTCACCAACCCTGCAGACTTCGACGGCCTCAACGAGGAGTGGGCGCGTTGGTTCCCGTCCGATCCGCCCACGCGCTACGGAGTGAAGCTCGGCGTGGACGTCCCAGGGCTTCTCGTATCGATCCGCATGACGGCTTACACCGCCTGACCGAGCCGACCAACGCGAACCCTCAGGTTGTGCCGGGCCCCGCGCCGCCCCGTATCAGCGACTGATGCATCTGCCATGCAGCGAAGGCGACCAGCAGGCCCCCGGCAATGCCGACCCACCCGGCGGAACGCACCTCGCCTTCCTCGCCGATCGCCACCCAGGCCGCTATGACGACCCCGACGTAGTGGACTGCGGTGAGGGCACCGGCAGAGATCAGGACGGCGGTGGCGAACCGACGCCGGGAGGAAAGAGACAGCATGCCGAAGGCCAGGCAACCGACCACTGCCGCCGGCTCGAAGATGAACTCGGCGCTTGCGCCTTCCTCGACCTCGGTCCAGTACGAGCTGAAGCCGTCGTAGGGGATGAACAGCGCGAGGGTGGCCAGTCCAGCGCCGGCCATGGCCGATACAAGCCAGACGGGCTCGACCGGACCAAGGTCGCGATCCCTCGGCGACACGCTCAAACACGCTCGGCCTGCCACGACAGCCCCCACTCCGCCGCACACGACAAGAACACCCAGAACAACACCGATGGCGCCGACGTCCTCGAGGGAGAACTTCACCAGTCCGATGCCGGCGGCGCCCATGAGCACCCCGACCACGATGAACAGTCCTGCTGCGTCGGCTGTAGCGAGCTGCGCACGGCGGATCTGGCCCGCAGCGAAGAGGAGAGCAAGGGCGGCAAGCCCTGCCTCGAACGGCGTGACGACCGCGAACGAGTTCCAGGATGTCGGGGCCTCGGCCAGCATCGGCAACGGAACCGCAGCCAGGACCCCCACGGCAGCTATTGACGCGGCGGCCGGCACCCACGCGGGTGGCCTGGGCTCGGTAGCTGCCACTGGCCGCGGGCTGTGCTCGGGCTCGCGCGCGACGGCGGCTTCGGCTTCGGCTGCCGGTGCGGGTGTGTCTGGTGGGGGCGGCACGACTGTCGGCTGCTCCGGGGCGGCCGGTGGGGCCGGTGACGGTTGGGGCGAGGCCTCGGCGGGCCTACTAGCTCGTTCGGCCGACCCTCGTACGACACGCTGTGGGTCATGCTCAGCCATGTCGTCCAGCGCCATGCGGGCCGCGGCGCCGCGAGGGGAGTCCGCGTCGTCCAGCAACGCGGCCAGCTCCTCCACTGCACCGAGACGCACATTGGTGAATGGACTCGAGATGGCACCACGCAAGTCGGCCAACAGGTCCACCGGTTCAGGTGGGCGGTTGCTGCGGGCGAGGTAGAGGTCTCCCTGCACGTCGAAGACCCACTTGCCCGGAGTCTGCGACGGCGTGACGGCCCGCACCCGGTCGAAGGCGAAGTCGTACAACTCGTCGACCGACACGAAACCGTCACCATCCCGGTCCGCCTCGCCGGTGGCCAGACCCTCGACCAGAGCCGATGTGAACACCGACGGCTTGCCCTGGCCGGCAAGCTGGTCGCCCTCGAATGAGTACTCCATCGCGCTCGACGCCGTCAGCACGATCCGCCCGCGGCCATCGAATCGCTCCATGATGTCCATGCGCTCATCGCCGCGAGTCATCATCCCGCGCGCGAACGCGCCGCTGTAGCAGCAGTCCAGGAGCAGCACGATGCGCCGGGATCGGCTCTTCGTCATCTGCCTGTTCACGTAGTCGGCGGGCAGCGACGTGGCATCCAGGTGGCCGATCTCGGTGTCCGGCGTAGCGAAGTAGAGCCTCCCGTCCTCGTCCTTCACCCCGTGGCACGAAAGATGCAGCAGGAGAAGATCGTCAGGGCTGCGGTCATCGAAGAAGCTGGAGACCTTGCGCCGGACCACATGCTCCGGCTCGTTGAGTGACACCTCGACCTCAAAGCCTCCGATCTCGGCGTTCCGGAGCACGCCTGCCAGTTGCTCGGCGTCGGTGGCGGGCGCGCGAAGCCTGCTCAACCGCTGGTCGAGGTACGTGTCGTTCGCCACCACCAGCGCGCTGCGCCGTCCCGCGGTCATGGCACCGGTGAGGAAGCAGGTGGGTCCGGCTCCGCTGACCCGTGCAGGGCTGCGACGAACTCATCGATGAGTCGATCCTGCTGCTCCCGCGACGCCGAGTCGATCTTGAGTGTCTGGTCGCCGATGGTGAGCTCGACCGCGTTGGCCCCGCGAGTAGAGGACATCCACCCCCGTATCACCCCCACGATGGCGGTCACGGCGACCAGCGGCTCCTGGAAGGCGACAAGCAGAACCCCGATCGCCGCGACGTCGATGCCACGGGTGCCAGCAGGCGCCTCGCCCGCGCTCGCGCGTTCGACATCATCGACGCCGAGGTCCAGCAGCTCCCGGCGCAGGACCGAGCTGAGCTCATCGAGACGCTCCACATCAGGATCGTGGATCGTGATGGTCATCTGGCGACTCATCCGCGGCTCCTCGCTTCATCAAAACTCCCCCTAGGGTCAGTGTCCTCCCAGACCGGGGGCTCGTCAGCGGATTCACCGACACGGTGGCCGAGCCCGGCCACGGCGGGCTCGGCGAAGTCGTGGACGTCAGGCCATCTCGGGGACGTGCAGGTGCGCGTACGCGAGGTCGAACTCGTGCACGTCGGCGATCTCGCCGCCCGCGTCGCTCGCGGCCCGGCTGCGCATGTCGTCGGCCGCCGAGCGGCTGGCTTCCATCGCGGCGCGGGACTCCCAGGCGGTGGTGGCGCAACCCAGGCCGGACGACCGGTTCACCAGCAGGCTGGCGCTGCAGAATCCATCGGTTTGCTCGAGCTCGGGAAGGATCCCTACCCGGAAGGTCTCGGCCATGGCGTCCAGGTCACCCTGCAGCCAGCTGACTCGGGCGCACTCGCCGTGATGGCTACGGTGCATGACGACGATCTCCCACTCGTCGATCTGCATGGAGCCGCCGAGGATGTCCTTCCCTCGATCGCGTAGCGGGCGAAGCTGGTCATCGCTGGCGCGCATGGCCGCCTCGTCTTCCCACGAACTTGTTGCGATGCACTGCCCGGTCTCGCGGTCGACCAGCATCGAGAGGCCGCGACAGCCCTCGACGCTGTCGAGCATGGGCCCGACCTCGTCCTTGACGAATGCGATGCCCGCGTCGATGTTGCCGGGGTTCCCGTGGAACGTACTGGAACGTGCGTACACGGCCCGCTCCTTTCTAGAACAGGGCAGTGCCCGGACCGGCACCGCCGGTAGTTTCCTGTCTACTCCTCTGGGCGCAGGGACGCCATAGCCAAGCTCTGCGGTTCTCTCGATTCGTCAGGGGACCTCTATGCCTGGAGGGCGCGACCAGCAGCACGGGGGCTGATGTGGCCGGCCTCGACGAGCCAACGAACGGTGTCCCGCATGGATTCAGCCAGAGATCGTCCGCTGACCCCGAGTTCGTCGGACGTCGCCGAGTAGTCGACACGGGTACGTTGCGCGACGAGCCGGCAACCCTCCAACGCGTGCGGAAGGAACGACCAATCGGTGCTGTAGCCGAGCTGCAGCACCGGAAGCGCGGCCCGGAGCGGCAGGCGTACCGCGGGGAGTCGGCGTCCCGTCACGGTGCGAAGCGTCTCGTGCGGCGTTGCGACGTTCTCCCCGGGAACGAGGTAGCGCCGGCCAGGCCGCGTGAGTGCGGCGACCACCACCTCGGCGGTGTCTCGTACGTCCACCCACTGCATTTCGCCTCGTGGCCATGTGGGAAGTCGACCGAGAAGGATGTCACGGATGACCTGGTCGCTCTCGCCGAGGTAAGGGTCGTGGGGGCCCAAGATGCCGCCCGGGTAAACGATGGCGACCGGGGCGCCAGCCTGCTGTCGCTCCCGGGCCGTACGCTCGGACTCCACCTTGCTCTGGGTGTAGGGGCCGAGGATGACACCCATTGGGCTCTGGTGGTCCAGAGTCGCATCGGGTTGCAGGAGCGCAGCGATCGAGGACACGTGGACGATGCTGCGGCAACCGGCGTCGATCGCCGCGTCCAGGACCGTGGACGTGCCGATGTGGTTCTCGCGGACCATCCGGTCGGCGTCTCTGCGCCGGTACGAGAACGTGGCGGCCGCATGGATGGCTTGGTCGCAGCCGCTGACCGCTTCCTTCACGGCTCCGGCTTCGGTCATGTCGCCGCGGACCACCTGGATGCGCGGGTCGTCCGGGTCCACGCCGAGCGCCGCTAGGTTCTGGCGCAGCTTCGCGGGGGTCCGTACGAATGCACGGACCTGCTGGCCCTGATCGAGGAGGCGTTGGAGGATGTGGAGACCGAGGAACCCTGACGCTCCCGTGAGCATGACAACGCTCATGAACCGCAGTCTAAGTCCGTCCTGGCACCGCCAGCATCGCTCATGCGGGGGATCAATCGGGGGCGAACTAGCGCGGTCGCTGTGACCAGCGCGCCCGCTCGAGGACTTCGTGCGTCCGCTCGGGAGGAACCCGGTGGCTGGCGATGTCCTCGGGCCAATTGGCGACCTCGGCTTCGGCCCATTCGGCCCAGGATGCAACGAGGGCGTAGAAGTCCGTGAGGAAGGCGCCGAAGAGGAGGGTCGTGGCGCGGCGCTGGTCATGCAGCCCGTCTCCATCGGCGAACTTCTCGCCGCCCTCGATGTTGCCGACATTCATCTCCACGGCCCAGGCGCGGGCGCGGGCGATGGTGGCGAGAGCGTCGTTGCGGGTGCCGTGGTCCGCAAAGACGAGCTTGACCAGGCCTTCGAACTCGAGCGCTGGGCCGTCCCCGGGGTCGGCGAGCCACGCGGCGAGCGCGCGTCGGCCGGACGTTGTGATCGTGTACACGGTGCGTGGACGGCGGCCGACGGCGTCTTCGCGAGCGCTGGCGTACCCGTGCAGGGCGAGCTTCTTGGGCTCTTCGAACAGCTTGCTCTGCGCGCGTGGCCAGGCTCGGCCGACGCTGCGGTCCATTGCCTTGGCGAGCTCGTACGTCGAGTGCGGGCGGACAGCAAGGAGGCCGAGTACGCCGTACGTCGTGGTGGTGAGCCGTGGAAGTGCAGTTGACATGATGCTCCCTTCGGGACTAAAAGTAGCGTATAGTCTCTTTGGGACTATCCAGTGGGGGCGACGATGAATGACATGACGCTGGAGATCGACCCGCGGAACGCGGGCGCACTCCGTGAGTGGGACGGTGAGCACGGGGCCTACTGGGCCGAACATGCGGCGACGTACAACGCATCCGTGGCGCGCTATCAGCCGGTTCTGCTGGCTGCGATCGGTGCTGAGTCTGGCGAGCGGATCCTCGATGTCGGGTGCGGTTCCGGTGAGCTCGCGATCGACCTGGTGCGTGGCACGCCGGGCGTGACCGCGGTGGGGGTCGACCTGTCGACGGCCCAGCTCGAGGTGGCGCGACATCAGACGGGCGAGCTGCCGGTGACGTTCGCGCAGGCCGACGCCGAGACGCATGACTTCGGAGCAGATTCCTTCGACGTGATCGCCAGCCGTACAGGGACCATGTTCTTCAGTGACATGGCGCTGGCCTTCGCCAACCTTGGCAAGGCGACCCGACCCGGCGGTCGCCTGGTGATGCTCGTATGGCGGGGGATCGAGGACAACGAGTGGCTTCGCGAGTTCTTTGGCGCGATCGGGCGGGTTCTGCCCATGGCTCCACCGCCGGCTGATGCCCCGGGTCCGTTCTCGCTGAGCGACCCGGATCGCGTGCGCGACCTGCTCCACGGCGCAGGCTGGGACCATGTGACCTTCGCCGCCCAGGACGAGCTGATGTTCTTCGGGCCCGACGCGAAGACGGCCACCACGTTCGTGGTCGGTCAGATGAAGTGGCTGTTCGACAAGCTCGACGCCGAGGACAGGCGGCGAGCCGAGGCGAACCTGCACGAGGTGATGGCGGCACATGCCGGCGACGACGGCGTGCTCCTGGGGTCCGGTGCCTGGATCGTCAACGCCGTGTCCGGGGCCCGCACATGAAGGTCAGGGCCACCACGGCGATCGACCAGCCGGTCAGCGATGTGTTCCCCCTCATGGCCGACAACCGGAACGAGCCGCGGTGGAACAGCAACCTCAGCGACTCCGAGCTGCTCACAGCGGAGCCCATCGGCGTGGGCAGCCGCTTCAGGGCCGTCTATCGGGGCCAGGAGTGCATAGCGGTCATCGCTGAGCACGAGCCTGACCGCGTCGTGACCTTCGAGGTCGACACGAAGCAGATAGACATCACCGGCAAGATGAGCTTCTCGCCCGCGGGCTCCGGCACCCAGCTGGACGGCGAGTTCGATCTCCGCCCGAAGGGTGTGATGAGGGCGATGCTGCCCCTGTTGGCGCCGCTCGTCCGTCGGGATTTCCCCAGACAGTTCACCAACTTCAAGGCCTTCGCAGAGCAGCGCTAGCGAGTCGGTCCGTCGGCTCCCACCTCACGTTCGGGAGGTCGGAGTTCGAACATCGACGCGGTCGGTGCCCACATTATGGAGACGGTTTCGAACAGCTATAACTTCCGTCCCATGATCCTTTCGGCGAGTTCTTTCCGTTCCGGATCGTCCCGTAGATAGTCCGCGCCTTCGATGGCCTTGCCCAGCCGTAGCTGGTCCTGTGTTGAGAGGTTTGCCCAGCGCTGCTGGGTCACGAGCAGCGCCTGGTATTGCTCGTTTCCGGACTTCGAGCGGGCAATACCCTCCTCCAACCGTTCGGCTGTCGCCAGGTCGGGGTAGCCCAGCAAGAATCCGTACGCCAGCACCCTTTCGGCTGGCGACCCCCTGGTCAGCGCACGATTGACTTCAGCCTCGTCGATCGGCTGATTGAACGCGTTGCGCCGCACCAGCTCAATCAGTTGATCTTGAAGTAGCACCTTTGTCTTGTGCGACCCCTCGTCGTCGGCTAGCTGGTTGTGAACGAACGTGTATGTCGCGGCGACGCCAGCCAGTCCGGTGTCATTCAGCTCGGCGACCACCCCCGGCTTGAGCTCGCTGTCCATTGTGATGTTGATGCTCGGGGCACCCTTGTCAATCGAGAGGTCGATGTTAGTGATCCGGTCGCCAAAGAGCCCGAACACCAGGCAGGCTAGACCTACGGCGAACAGCACGCCGTAGCGGATCGTTGCCCAGTCGTACGCAACTCCGATCACGCCGGTCGCCAAGATCGCCAGGGCGACCACGATCGCGACCCACTGATAGGCCGTGATCCGCTTGCTTGCACTCATGCGGTCCCTCATCCCCGAACCGCGGCGCGTAACGCCTGTCCGTGTGGCTCCGGATGCAATGGCGACTCGCTGGTCAGGCAGTTGTGGATGAAGCCGCGCAACGCTTCTTCCGCCACCTCCGGGAGTTCCTCCCACACGAGCTCACGTCGGATATGCAGCCAGGCAGCGTCGACCGCCGGCGGCTCGCCGGGTAGCCATCCGACCCGAGACTGCCCCTGCACGACGTTCACCAACACCAGGGGCGCGATGTCGAGGGCCGTCAGGTCTCGCAGCCACCACGTCCGGTCCACGAGGGGAAGTAGGTGCAGGTCGACAAGTCGTCGAGCTCGATGGTCGAAGCCGGCCCAGCGGGGGAGGGGCACGGCGGCGAGGTGGGACCTCGACCAGGTGCCGCCGACGGTTTCCAGCGGCGAGAACGCTCGGAGCTCGGGCAACTCCTCGCGGACCAGGCTCGTCGCTTCCTGGAGGAACGGGCCCCCGTGGTGGTCGGCCAAATCGTGCAGCCAATCGCCCGACCAGACCACGCCGTTGCGGCGCCCGCCGTCGATCACGCCGCTGCACATGAGTCTGGACGCCCAGCCGACCATCGCGCGCACCTCCGCGGGAGAGTTGCCCGTCCAGGAAAGCCGGCTCTCCCACTCCAGCACGGTGGCGAATGCCAGGAACATCACCGCACGAGCTAGCTCGGTCGGCTCCTCAACGAGCTCCAGCGGACCTTCAGCCGACCAGACCTGGAACGCGGGCTGCTCCTCCAGGTAGGCGCCGCCGGGGCCGCCTTCTGCTGGCGGTCCGCCGAGGGCACCAGCGATCGCTCCCGGCGCCTCCGGCCCCATGCCGCCCGCCAGGTAGGCGAGCCGAACGAGCTCGCGGACCTGGCGGAGACTGCCGAACGCGACGTCTTGCTCATCGCGATCCAGCAACCCGGCCTGAAACCCGCTCCGAGTCGCTCGCAGAGCCGTGGAGATGCGACCCACCGGGACCGGCTCGAGGTCCGGCACGGCCATAAAGACCGTGGCGGCAGCGTTCATCGAGCCGGGGCGCCGCCTGGACGCGAAGACCTTGCCGTCATGAACCGCCCACGCATCGATGCACCAAGGGAGGTTCTCGAGGTCGCCGTCTACTTCCATTGGTAACCCCTTCCATGCTGGGTCACGACGCGCGACGGCAACCGGGTGCGGCCGATCGCTCGAGCGACACACTCCCGTCGCAACAGCCACTCGAACTCCACCGCCGAGAGGTACTCGCCGTCCTCGTCGCGGTCGCGAAGCCGGGATGCGACCGCCACCTCGTCCGGCGACTCACGCACCTCCTCAATGTCCTCCGGTCCGAACCCTCCGACCTCGGAGTTCGTCGGATCGGGCCGTAGGTGCACCTCGATGAACTCCTGGTCTTTCAGCACCGCCTCGGAGACCGTGCCAGCGGTGACCAGGCGCGCTTGGCGGGCGAGCTGAGGTAGCACGCGCATCTCCACCATCGAGTGGCGATCGTCCCGCCACACGCCCTTAAGCATCGCCACAATCGCGGCGCGGTCATCCAGTTCGCTGATCGGCGCCAGCAAGATGTCGTAGGAGTCGCGATCGAACAGGCCTGGATTCGGATCGATCTGCTCAACCTTGAGCACTAGGCAGTACTCCCCGTAGAACCGCAGCCCGACGCCCCCCAGGCCCAGGGCAGCGAAGTAAACGCCCTCCGCCGTCAACCCCCGTTCGGCGTCCTCCAGCCCCAGCGCCAGGTCGACCTCTCGTCGATCCTCCGACGGCTCAACGCGTTTCGCGCCGATGGCCGGGCGCTCGTAGAGGTTCAGGTAGCGGCCGTTCGGCAGCAGTCCGAGTAGAGCATGTGCACCGAGATTGACGAACACCCGCAGTCCGGCGTCATCATCCGAGATGGCCTGTCGCACGATCGTCCGGTTGCCCTCGGCGAACTCATCACTCGCCTCGCGGTCCATCCACTCGACGACCCGCTCGTCCCATGTCCTCGTGCTGAAGTAGACGGGGTCGTAGTCCGCGAGGCCCGCAGGGACCCCTAGATCGTCGTGCATCCGACTCTCCCGTCTCACGTATCCCTTGCAGCCAACGTTGTCGTCCGCCGTTGAACGCCAATCCCAACAGAGCCTCCGCACTGTTGGTCCCAGGTCGAGCGGTCGTCGGGAGGTGCCGGGTGGTGTGCGCCCCAACGCCAGGTGGTCGTCGTGTCGACGCAGGTACAGGCGCCTATCGCGGTGGCGGGTCCCAATGCGACCGAAGCGTCTGGCCTATCGCCAGCCGTCCTTCTCGGTATGGTCGCGAGCGGCCACGCCCTGCGTTAACCAAGGCCGCCAGAAATACGCCATTCCGGGTACTTGGTCGATCGTCTCATTCGGTCATTCGGCCGGCACGGTTTCGGAGAATGTGCCGCACTCAAGCGGCGGAAAGGCCCACCTATACCCGGGCATCACATTGGCGGCACACTTTGACCATGCCGCGTTACGTGAAACTTACGATCCAGGACGACATGACAGACGACGCGTATGCCAATCTGGCAAACACCGTTTGGATGATGCTTCGCAACACGCAATACGACTTCCACGTCGAACACGATGGGAGGACGCCCGTGGGCCGACTCAATGCTTCCTGGGCGAAATATGGCGACGACGCTGCTTGGGAGTAGCTGTTCATTCTTCGACTCCATGCGGAATGCTGCGCCCGTCGGAGCCCGTCGGTTCATTGCGGATCCGACGGGCTCCCGTCGCCTTGGGTCAGTAGTGTGCCAGGATCTGACGAACCGGATGGCCCAAGAGTTCGCCGACCTGACGAAGTTCTGACTCATCGAGCTCGTAGCGCGCGCGTGTGCCATTTAGGACACCGATTTCGAACCGCGCGAAGCCCATGGCCCAGTCGTACGCCAGTTCGTTCAGGCTGCTTGTGACACCGCAGCACGGCAGAACAACGTCCAGGTCGCTGAGGTCGCTCGATCGTTCGCCGACTACCTCGAAGACCCAGCTCACGTCGGTGACCGACGAGCAGATCGTGCATTTGAACGACGATGTGTTCACGCCCGAGTCAATCAAGGCGACGTCGTTGTGAAGCACAGCCGAAACTTCGTCCGCCGAATCTCCGGGGCGGGAGAAGAGACTAACGACGTAGGCGACTGCCAAATCGACGGACGACTGTGCAGGCTCCCACGAGGCGTCGGTCGGGATCAGTCGGATCCAGTTGTCGCTCACGACGACAGCATGACGCATGTCGGCCGGGCGGCAGCGCTCATCGCGGTGAGAGAACCAGCCGCGGCGGGATGCTGCACGGTTTGCGGAATGACCCCAGGCAATCGGGGAGCGACTACGATCACCGAGTGGATGACGTCCCGCACCCGAGTCGACTCGCGGCCTGGGTGCGAGCAACAGGTGTTCTTGCCTTGTCTGCGGATCAGCAAGCAGCCTGGCTCGACTCGCTGGGGCCCGTTGCCTCTTGGAACGTCGGTGAGCTTGGTCTGGAGTTCGACGATGGCCATCGGCTGCTGGCTCAATGGGTCGAGGCCGGTTGGGTTGACCAGAAGTCCCTCGCACCGATCGCCGCTCTGAACACACAGCTCGATGAGATGAGCGGCGAGCCCAACCCCTCCCTGTGGACCCGTGAGGCACTCGCTCAGCATCAGGCTTGGCGCGAAGTACGAGAGTTGGCGACGGCCGTCCTCATCGCGCTTGTCTAATCCTGGTCACGCCTGTAAGCGGCGGTGTGACGCAGGTTCCGCCGGCGTGGGATGCGGCAGATCCGGGGTGCGTGCACGCTCGGAGACGCCTTGTCCTGAGCGTCACCGCAAGTCACTTCGCTAGCTGTAGCTCCTCGACCCGCAGTGTCGATCCTTCCCGCAGCGGCTCCCACACACCGGTCGACTTGAAGCCGTGGACGAGATAGAGCCGGCGCGCGACCTGGTTGCCCTCGGTCACGTGCAGACGTACGCCGAGATCGCGGTCGCGGCACCAGTTCACCAGATCGGTGAGGAGTCCGGCGGCGTACCCACGGCCGCGTGCCTCGGGCGCCGTCCACATGCCCCAGACATAGGCGACGGCGCTGTCCGGGGGAGTGAAGATGCCACCCATCGCTACTCCTCGGCCGTCTTCGAGCACCACCAGGATCGGTGCTGACCCCTCGGCCCGCTGCCGCCAGAAGTCATCCGTGCGAGCCTGGGCCTCGGCGAGCGTCGTTCTGAAGGCGTCGGGCGAGTCGGCCAGCGCCCGTAGGCTGACGTTGCGAAGGAGAGACCAGTCATCAGCGGTGATGGTGCGTACCTCGACGTTCATGGCACCGAGTTGACAGCAAACCTGTCGGTACTGCCACTAGATATCGACTCGGCTCCTGGCCAGGTGGGCTTCCTGCATCTCGCGGGGGAAGCCGGCACCGCCAATGCGCCTGTGGAAGTGGCCTGAGTAGCGATGTCAGCGGCAGAGCGGCGGGCGTCGGAGTCCTGAACTTCAATCCAGGGGGAACTTGGCATCCGGCCCTGATGCCGGCACGACGAACGGCGCGAACCCGGGTGGGATCGTTGTGACCTCGAGGCCTGCGAACACGAGGGAGATGTTGTGCCCGTTCGTCTCGATCAAGGCTTCATGGAACTGCCGTCCCATCTCGGCTGACCACTCATGAGCCTCGGGGGACCCCTCGATGAGTTGCATGCCGGGGTACAACGCCTGCCACTTGACGCCCCAGACATACGCTTCACGTTCACCAGCCTGGATCCAGCTGTCGTAGTCGATCAGGTCGTCGTCCTGCGAGTAGAGCCAGACATCACGCCGGACGGCCGTGTTCACTGTGGCGCGGACACAGTGGGTGAACCGATACCTCAGGTGCTCGGGCTCGATCCCAGTGCGGGGATCTGCCGTTGCGTAGATGTACATCTCGTAATCTCGCATGTAGTCGGCGAAGCCGTGAAAGACCAATGCCTGGTCGAGCACATCATCAAACGCTTGCCGGATCTGCTGTTCGTCCACGCGGATACCCTGCACCAACCGGCGTGTCACTGCCGCAGGACTGACCGTTGCGAGAGGGTCGAGGAGGCGTCGAAGCCCTCCACGCGGCGAACTGACGCGGCGAGGTTGAGCGCGAGGTCGCCTTCATGGTTCTCGCGCTGCCGTGATGGGAAGCGGCGGTGGTTGTCGGCGCCGCGCCTGTACGAAACTGTCGGTGCGCACGCCTAGAGTTCGTCAGGTGATTACACAATGAGCAAGGACGCCGCAATGCGGGCGATGCGCGAGGCCCGGTATCGCGAAAGGCAAGATGCGTCGACCGCCGACTCGACGCCGACCAGATCGGCGGTTCGACCTGCGAAGGCCCAGGCCGCCAGGTCGGCTGCTCCGCCTTCGCCTGCCGAGGCGCTGTGTGGGCACCGTTCGATGAATGGACGCACCTGCACACGCGAGCAAGGCCACGCGGCGAAGAGCCACCGCTACTCCTAACGCGCAGCCGACTTACCACGTCAAGGAAACGCGCCCGCCCATCGATAGGAGCCGGCGCATCGGGCTCGCCGACAGGCGGCGGTATGACGCGGGACCCTTTCTGTCAGCCGGGGTTGCACGCCAGATCAAAGTTCGATGCGTAATGGCAAGATGACTACATGGCATCGGACTCCCGGATGGTGGCATTGGGTTTCGGAAAGTTCGCGCGCGCCGACCGTATCTTCGCCCTGGAGCGCATCACCGGGGAGGAACGCGGCGATGGCCGCCGCACTCGAGTCTGGATCGACGGGGTCACCGACCCCTTGATCGCGTCCAGGACCGAGATCACAATCCTTCGCGATATGGGCCAGGAGTCCGCGGTCACCGCACCCGAGCTCGACGAGGCAATGGACCTCGCCGCGCGTCTGGCGGCCGCGGCTGAGGAGGGTCGGGTGGATCTGAGCGATCTGGGTCGTCGTGCGCGACGCCTCCTCGCCACGACGACGCCATAGGAAGGGAGACCTCGACAGCCCGCCCCTTCGGTGAGTGACCCATCGCGGCGATGTAGCGCGCTCGCGGCGGTGTGACACACCTTCGACTGTCGCTGGCCGGTGGACCTTCAGAGCTCGACGTACACGTCGTCGCCCTCGATCATGACGTCGTACGTGGTCAGCGGCGATGGCTTCCTGCCGAGTGCGATCATCCTGCGCGACCAGCGCGGCATTTCCCTCCCGGCGAAACCGGGTGTCCAGTCGAGGTTCTCGCCCGATGCGAGGTCGAAGCGGGAGTTGTGCCATGGGCAGACGACCTGGCCGTCGGCGTACCTCACCCCACCTGGCCCCTTGGTGAGGGAGAGGTGTCTGGTTCCGTTCTACCAGCAGGCCGCGGCTGACGTGGCTGTCGTGTGAGGCATCAAGCCCTGTGAACAAGAGCGCAATCGCGCCGGAGTGACACACGATGCGGCGCTCACGTCAGATGTGTTGTCCTACCCCGCGTCGATGATCTCGCCGTTGCGGGGTAGACGGCCACCGAAGGTGATGGGCACAGCAGAGGCGTGCAGCACGTCCAGGCGGTCGATGGCCTGAAGGTGGACGTGCGGTTCGGTGCTGTTGCCCGAGTTGCCGCAACGTCCTAGCGTCTCGCCGACCCGAACGCGTTGCCCCTGCCGCACCTGGACACTGCCGCGTTGCAGGTGGCAAATGGCAATCACCGGTCCGTCACCCGCTTCGATCATCACGTGGTTGCCAGCCAACTGTGGCCAGCCTGCTGCTGCCCGTCGGCCCTGAGTCAGGGCATACACCACGG
This sequence comes from Nocardioides sp. NPDC127503, assembly GCF_040302165.1. NCBI lineage: Bacteria > Bacillati > Actinomycetota > Actinomycetes > Propionibacteriales > Nocardioidaceae > Nocardioides > Nocardioides sp. NPDC127503. The sequence continues at coordinate 125,831 of NZ_JBEORH010000012.1, forward strand.
ACGGGAGCCCACGGAAGGACGGGTGATCAGGCGCCGTGTGATGCACCCCGGCGACCACGCCATCGACAGGTGCGAGGATGGGGCGGCCGAATCCAGGAAACCGTTCTGCCGGTTCGGGGCGCAGAAGCGACCCCAACGTGATCGGTGCAGTGCGCCCGGCCTCGTCGACCGGGACGAAGTCGATCGCGAATGACGTCGCGAACAGGGCGGTGCCGTGACTGGGCACTCGATTCGCGGGACTGTTCTGGGTCAGCCAGCGGCCCTGAAACGGGTATGCGAGGTCGGCGGTCGACGTCATTCCGACTGACCGTACTCGCCTTCCGGGTGACTTGCAGCCCAGTTCCGGATCCGGAAACCGAGGTGTGATTCCCGGGGGAGGCGCAGGCCACTGGGCCTTCGCTGCCGGGCCGATTCGGCGTGCCTCGCATGCGTCATCGTGGGCGCTCAGACGCGACGGTATGACGCGGGCACAGACGCCGATGTGGGGCGGGCATTCTGGCGTGCAGCGGAGGACCTTCGACTCTGATTGCCTCGGTGGGACTGACCGATGGTGAAGGAATGGATGAGGACCTGGTAGGCGCATCGGTGGACCTGTTCTGGCTTCCGCTTGGGGCGGGAGGGCACTTCGTACGCTGGAACGGCCGCGTCTACGAATGGTGGTCAGCGCGACGCCAACATCGTGCAGCAGCGGACCTGTACCACTGCGGGCTGTTGCTCTCTCTCGACAACATCACGTACGCCGTGGAGATGGGTCCGGTGTGGAACGTCTCCGGCGCTGATCGTGGTGTCCTGGCCGAAGGGCCGGTCGGGTCGAAGTGGCTTGGCCGGTTCCGCGCATTTCGCTATGAGATGCGGTGCTGGCCCGGCGGCTGCATCCCGGACATCGCCGAAGCTGTGGACAGCCCGCTGCGGACCACTGAAGATCCGACGAGAGTTGCTGCCGTGCTCAACGTTCTTCCAGAGATACCGGTGCTGACGTGGGGGAGAGACGAGCTCGGCGCGGGCGAGATGTGGAACTCCAACTCTGCAGTCGCCTGGGCGCTGGCGCGCACGGGCCACGACATGGTCGCCATCGGGCCGCCCCGAGGAGGACGCGCACCGGGGTGGACTGCGGGGCTCGTGCTCGCGAGTCGACAGGCGGGAGCGATGCGCTCGGACTGCGAATCGCCGGCCGAAGGTCAGGGAGCAAAGGGACCCCGGGGGAGGGCGACGTAGATCTCCTCGTGACGGGGGCAACCCACTCCTTGGTCCCGCAGTCTGGGCGTCTGCACGCGGCGGAATGCCGCGCCACCTCTGCACGGGTATCTCCACGGTGCCGGTGTGCCTTGCATGAGCCGAGAGGTCAGGCGTCGACCTCGGTCAGGGTGGCGGAGGGAAGCCAGTCGGCGCCGAGGAGCTGGGCGATGGCGGTGAGGCCGGTGGTGTCGCTTCCCACCGTGGCAGAGGCCGCAGCGATCCGCTCGACCATCACCCTGCCGACCTGCTCCTCGACGGTGCCCTCGGCGTACGCGATGTGCCACGGCGAGAGCTGGTGGTCGCGGTGGGTGCGGCCGGTCACCTGCCGTCCTGCGATACCCGAGAAGCGGGCCTGGTGGAAGACGCCGACCCGCGGCTCGCTGCTAGCCCGGCGACCATCGGCGAGGGTTTCGCCGGCGTGCAGGCTGATCGAGGCGACCGTGGTGAAGACGCAGACCTTCGCCTGCCCGGTCTGGAACCGGAGCCGCTCGGCCTCTGCGTCGAACCGGTCGCGGCCGTAGATCGTGGCGACTTCGAGGCCGGAGTCACGCAGCCGGTCGGCGATCGGGTCGGCGGCGGTCGCGACGAACTCGACCGAGCATGCCACCTGTCGCTCGGCCTCGACCTGCTGGGCGATCCAGGCGACCGTGGAGTCGACGCGTATCAGCCCGGCCTTCTGCCGGAAGCGCAGCAGCGCTGCCCGCCCTTTCGCGACATTGCGGCCACGCCGGGCGATGTCCATCTCGCGGCAGAACTCTCCCCATTCGGCCTCGTACGCCGTCCGCTCCGACGGCGTGAGTGCCACCGGCATGCCGGAGATCGGCACCGGCCCCCACGGTGCCGCGCGGTGCAGCATCGCGGGCGGCCGCTCGTCCTCGAGCCAGCCGCGTACCAGCTTGAGGTCCGCGGCGCGCCGCGCCGGGTCGGCGGTCCACGTTGCGCCGTAGCGTCCGCGCTCGACCCCGACGCCGTTGCGCTCGAGCGCGGTGGCGAACGTGGCGTCGGGCTGGGTCGCCGAGGTCCACTCCTGCATCGGCTCGCCGAGGACCTGCGCATAGGCCGGGGCGAGATATGGCAGGTCGAGCGGCGTGTGTCCGGGCGTCGCGGTCGTCGCGATGACGAAGGGTGCCTTGTCGTGCGGCCGCCCGTGGCCCGAGATCCGCGCCCAGAGCTTCCACCGCTTCGTCGTCGTACGTCGCAGCGCGTGGGCCTCGTCCGCGATGATCACGTCCCACGCGTGATCCCTGACCTTCTCCAGGCGGTCCCATGTGATCACGACCCATTCGAGACCGCCGTCGCCCAGCGCCGTGATCGTGCGGCACCAGTGGCCGATCGTGATCGCGGCGGGACGGTCGGCGACGACCAGCACCCGTCGCGCACCGCGGAGGTCGCCCACCGCTGCCGCCCCGAGGACCGCGGAGATCGTCTTGCCCACGCCGGGCTCATCGGCCAGCAGGAACTGCCGCCCGCCCGCCGCAGCGCGCGCCGCGATAGCGTCAGCAGCCTCGTACTGGATCCGCCGCGGCTCGAGCGGGTCGGTCGCCTCGAGGCTCTGCGTCGGAAGGTCGGGATTGAGGGTGCTCTCGATGAACCGACCGAGCGTGTACGGACCCGGAGCGTAGGGCGCGAGGTGCGCCGGCACAGCGTGCCCGACGTACAGGTGGGTCTTGACTCCCGGGTGCCACGTGGCGCCCTCGACCTGGGTGCCGTAAGGGACGTCGAGCACCCACAGCCGCTCGCCCGGGCCGACGGCCGGCAACGGCCGCTTCGGTTGTCGCGTCCCGCTCCGGCGCGGACGCCCGCCGCGGCGACGAGCACTGGATCGGCGAGAACTGGCCACCCCCAGACGCTATCGCCTGTCGGCGAGCTGGATGTGCCAGCTGCTGTCGATGGGCGGGGCGCGCCGCTCACCTTCGGCGGCGGGGATCGTTCGTGCGCGCGGTGGCTTGTGCGCTGCGGGGGTCCTCCGGCCAGGCGTGCTTGGGATAGCGCCCGCGCAGATCAGCACGAACGCCGGGGTAGCCGTTGTCCCAGAAGGACTCCAGGTCTGCCGTGACGGCTGCTGGGCGCCGCGCGGGGGAGAGCAGATGCAGCAGGAGCGGGACCTGGCCGTTCGCGAGGACCGGCGCTGCGGTCCAGCCGAAGACCTCTTGGATTCGCACAGCGAGCACCGGTTGTTCGGCGGAGTAGTCGATCCGCACGCTCGACCCACTGGGGACCTGCACTCGCTCGGGAGCCAGATCGTCGAGCCTGCCTGCCTGCGGCCACGGCACCATCGCCCGCAGCGCGGCAGCGACGTCGACGCGACGAAGATCCTGGGCCGAGCGAACCCGCGCCAGCTGGGGCCCGAGCCACGACTGGAGGTTCTGCGTCAGTGCCACGTCGCTGACATCGGGCCACGGGTCACCGAGCGCACGGTGCAGGAAGTCGAGGCGGGCGCGCAGCGCGGTGGCCGCCTCTGACCAGGCAAAGAGAGCGATTCCCTCCCTCGCCACCGCCTCTCGGATCGCGTCGGTCACCGCGTGGGCAGGTGGATCGTTGAGCGGGACGGAGCGGAGCTCGATCGCGCCCAGCAGCGTACGTCGGCGAGCCAGCACCCGCCCTCCGGTCCAGGTGACCTCGTCCACCTCGGTCCACAGGGACCCGGCCGCCTCCAGCGCGAGGTCCTCGGTGAGCGGGGCCGCCGCCCGGATCCGGGCTTCACGTTGCCCGGGCCGCCGCTCCGCGTCTCCGACCGCGAGCCACTCCAGTCCGCCCAAGGGCCCCGAAGCACGCGGATCCAGCGCCGCGCCCGTCCCGGACACCATCAGGTAGCTCGCGGAGCTCGAACGCTTGCGCGCAATCCGGTCCGGATGCGCCAGGGCCACCACCAGCCCCACAGCCACGTCATCGGTGAGTGCTCGGCCGTCGGTGCCCTGCTTCCCGACGACCTTCTCCAACCGGGCGACCTGGCCGCGCCACGATCCTGCCCCCTGTACGGCGCGCAGCGACCGGAGCGCGGCAACCAGGTCCCCGCCGGGAGCGCGCACGTCCTCGCTCAACATCGCGACCACCTCTGAGGCGCGCCTGGCCCCGACGAGATCAGCCCCGTCGATGAGGGCACGCGCCAGCCTGGGATCGGCCGGTACGCCAGCGATCACCCGGCCCCGCGAGGTGGCTCTCCCTTCCTCGGTCATCGCCCCCAGATCCACCAGCACCTCCTTGGCTGCCGACATCGCATGCGCCGGTGGCTGGTCGAGGAGCGCCAGGTCCTGCACGTCGTCACTGCCCCAGCACGCCACCTCCAGGGCGAAGGCCGTCAGGTCGGCGGTCGCGATCTCGGGCTCCGGGTGAGCGGTCAGATGCGCGTGCTCCGCCTCGGACCAACAACGCAGCACGGCGCCCGGCCCCAGCCGTCCGGCCCGACCCGCCCGCTGCTCGGCCGCTGCCCGGCTCACCGCGACGGTGACCAGAGAAGCCAGTCCGCGACGGTGGTCAGTGCGCGGCTCGCGCGAGAATCCGGCATCCACCACGACACGTACCCCAGGTACCGTCAGCGACGACTCGGCGACCGCGGTCGAGACGATCACACGTCGACGCGGGCCTTCGCTGAGCGCACGATCCTGCTCGGCGCCGGACAGACGTCCGTGCAGGGCGTGGACGGACGCGTCCACGCCGGCAAGGCGACGTACGGTCGCCTCGACCTCCGCGACGCCCGGCACGAAGACCAGGACGTCACCCTCGTGCTCGACGAGCGCACGACTTACGGTCGCTGCGACATGGTCGTGGAAGGCCGGGGTGATGCCCCGGTCGTCGGTGCGGCGCACCCCGGCAGGTAGCGGGCACCAGACCGGTCGGACCGGGTGCAGAGCACCCAGGACGCGGATCACCGGAGCGGTGTCGTCCCCACCGAGCAGGGAGGCGGTCCGTTCGGCCTCGATGGTGGCCGACATCGCCACCAGGGACAGGTCCTCACGCAGGTGGGCCCGGACGTCGATGAGCAGCGCCAAGGTCAGGTCGGCGTCGAGGTGGCGCTCGTGCACTTCGTCGAGCACGACGGCCCCGACGCCGACCAGTTCGGGATCGTGCTGGATCCGCCGGAGCAGCAGGCCGGTCGTGACGATCTCGACACGTGTACGCCGACTGGTGCGTCGGTCTCCGCGCACGGAGTATCCGACCGTCTCGCCAACCGGTTCGCCCAGCAGGTGCGCCAGCCGACGGGCAGCAGCACGGGCTGCGATGCGGCTGGGCTGCGTGACGACGACCCGTCCGGCGACAACCTCGGCGACCGCGGGCGGGACCAAGGTCGTCTTGCCGGTGCCCGGCGGTGCGTGGACCACCGCGACTCGGCGGGCACGAAGCGCCTGGTCGAGAGCGGCCAAGCCGGCGGTGACCGGGAGATCGGGCGGCGCGGCGAGCAGATTGCGCAGAGGGTCGGACACTCCTGCAGTGTGCCTGACGTGCCTCGGCCGGTGTCGCGTCGGCGCCGAGGGCTGTCACCACGACGACGCCCGAGCAGACGAGCCCATCGTCCGACGCATCGCATCGGAGGTGACGATCTGGGACTGGTGGATGTGGGAAGCAGTACTGAAAGGGCCATGTGTCTCAGGCCCGTCGCGTCCGCAGCCGGTCGCTAACCGGTGTCCACAGCGCTCCAGCCGATCGGTGCAGCATCGGCCACTCGCACTTCCGTCCACCACCGCCTAAAACTCGACACAGTTGGTGCGCCCCACTGGCGGCGGAAGGACGCATCCTCGACCGACGTCGCGACGGCGCGAGCCCTGCGATCTCCCGAGCCTGCAGGCTCAATGCATTCCCGCACGGCGCGTCAGCCGATGACCTGGCGACCTGTGGCTGACTCCACTGAGCATGCTCAGTGGATGTACGAGCTCGCTTTCGACCACGCGTTTCGGGTGGCGGTATCCAGGTCCGGGCCCGTTGCGGAGAAGTGGTCGGTCTCATGATCTCGTCGCCGGATCGTCACCTCATAACGATCTTCATTGGCGTGGGGGCCTCGATCGCCAATCTCCACGATGAGTTCGACATCGCCCACTGTCGTGTGGACCATTGTTACGACCAGCGTGTCGTCTGCCTTCAGCTGTTGGTGAACCACGTTCCGCATTCCAAGGGCGTCCATGGGCGCCAACCCTAGACAAGCGCGGCAAAGTTTGGATCAGGATTTCGAGAGAAGTCTGAGCGCATGACCCGGCGCACCCGCGGCGGTAAGACGCGTGTTCTCCGACGATCGGGCTGTCGATCGACGTGAACTGGAAACCTTAGGGTGGACTTCGCTACGTCCCGATGACGAGATCGCGGGCCCGTCCGAGTGCGGTTTTCGGGGTGAGCTGGCTCCGCACGTCAAGCAAGTATCCGACGGCTGCCCCCTTCTTGAGGGCGGATCGTTTCTCGTGGATGGACCACCAGGCGTTTCCGACGACGACGGCGGTACCGGCAGTGAACGCTGTGGCAGGCGTCGCGCCGGCATGAGTCAGGCTGGCAGCGGTGGTCGGTGCGAGTAATGTCGATACGAAAAGTTCGCGGACCGTGGGAACTTTCAGTTGGTTCATGCCTCGCTCCAGGTTCCGAAGGGGTTGTTCGACAGTCTCCTGGACCTGCTCGGTGAAGGCCTCGATGCGGCGGATGTCGTCGGGAATTTGCGCGAGCTCGAGAAGGTCTTGCTGCATACCGTCGACGTAGGTGCGAAAGTCGGTGAGCTCCTGGGCGAGCTTGTTCCGGCATTCGATGATCTGTTCCGCGGTGATCTGGTCGAGGTCTACTGGCACGACCTGTTGCAGCGCGAGCATCACATAGGTTTCGATTCCGTCGGCGGAGGCGGCACGGTCACGGTTGGCGTGTTGCCCGAGGAGGAGGCTGAGTGCGGCTCGGACGTCATGGTTCGGGGTGGCGACGCGGAGGTCGGTCTGGTCGGTGAGCGGCTCGAAAGACGATTGGTCGCTGATCTCGCCCGCGAGCGCGGTCATATATGCGCTGGCAAGTGCTGGGTGCATGCCAATCCAGTCCTCAGGGCGTGTGAGTTGTCCGTGGAGAATCAGATGCTCGTCCTTGTGAACTTGGCCACGGCCGCGGACAGCCACCCCGCTGTCAACCAGAAGGTCGATGAGGCGGCGAGGGATCTTCTGGAAGTGGATCCATGCAAGGGCCGCGTTTTGCCACGGCTCCCACTTGTGGCGGCCGCCGGCGTGGTTGTCCGCACCGTATGCCTGCAGGAGACCGTACTGGTTGGCCACCTCATCGATGTTGGTGTGGATCGCGGACGCGAGGTCAACTGCGAACCTGTCCATGCGCCACCCTGGATCGACGTCCCGGAGGACACCCTCCTCTGCGAAGGCCTCAGCTGTCCTGCTGTCGTGCTTGGGGTAGCCCTGCGGGACGATCCGGCGGACGGACGGCCAGTAGAGCGAGGCCGCCTTCAGCCAGTTGTCGTCGCGGATGTGGATGTAGGGATAGTAGAGCGCGGCACGTTGCATGGACGGCTTCCGATCTCACGAGGATGCGGCCGACTCAATCTATGGACCGAGACGCGTCGTCCGCATCGCCATTGCGGGCTATTTACGCGGCGGATTGACGCACATTCAATGCGACGGAGCGAAGGCGCGAATAGAACGGCCAGCCAGCGCCCACCACAGCAGACGCGACGGCTCAATCGGCCGTTCGTCGCGTCCCAAGCGACGTCAGCAGCCGTTGACCGATTATCGACGATCGAGTCGCCGCTGCTCGCTCTGCGAACGAACACCCGTCTACATCGGCCACCCCCGCGACGACTACAACGGCAAATGTCCCACTGACCTGGGTATATGGGATGGAAAGCGCTGGTCACTGCCCGCGCGCCGGAGGAATCCGCGAGACCCACGTCGAGGCGTTGAAAGACAGTCTTGTTTACCTGCCCCCGCGTGGAAATAGCGCTATGATCGATCGTAGGAGCGGGGGTGCCCAGTCAGGCATTGCCTGCTGGGCAGCAGGACTACCCCCACGAACGGCGGACATCCGATGAGCACTGAGAAGATCACGACGGAGCCGAGCACCGCATCAAGGTCCAACGACGGCCCGAACCTTGACAGCGTCGCGCTTCAGCGCCTCATCGACGAAGTCCGAACGGGTGAGCCGGCCATGGTTGGGGGCAAGTATGACCGCACCCACAATCGCCACAACCGCTAGGCACCGCACCTCTGAACCACAGGTCATTGACACTGTCCTGCTGAAGACGGCCAGTCGTTGCAACTTGGATTGCACGTACTGCTACGTCTACAACATGGGCGACGACGCTTGGCGTAAACAGCCCAAGCGGATGAGTGTCGAGGTCGTCGAAGCGATCGTTGATCAGGTTTCGAGACTCAGCCATTCGCAGTCTCACCCGCTCAGCGTCGTCCTGCACGGAGGCGAACCACTCCTGCTCGGCCTTGAATCCATGGAACGTCTCCTTCATGGTCTTCGGTCCAGGAGTCGACCAGGCACGGGCCTACATGTGCAGACGAATGGGCTTCTCTTGGAGGACGATTTCATCGAGCTGTTCGTCCGGTACGACGTCGGCGTGTCGATCAGCTTCGATGGGCCGATACACGACCTGAACCGCGTCGATCATGCTGGCCGAGGAAGCCACGATCGCGTCCTGGCCGCGATCGACCGTGTCCTGAGGTATCCGGGAGGGAACCACCTTTTGGGTGGCGTCCTGGCTGTCGTCGACCTGAGGTCCGATCCTGTGGCTGTCTACGAGGCTCTCAAGGGCACGGGCACACCGTCCTTCGACCTGCTGTACCGCGACGGTAGTCACGCCGACCTGCCGTTCGGCAAGTCGGACCCGACGTCGACCGAGTACGGCGACTGGATGGTCGCCTTGACCGACGCCTATCTACGGGACCCGTCCCCTCCCCGCATCCGGGTCATCGACGACCTGCTGCGACTGATCCTTGGTGGTCGCGGCCAAAAGGAGGGCGTCGGGCTCACGGAGTACGGCATCCTCGTGATCGACACCGACGGCACCATCACCAAGAACGACACTCTGAAGGTGGCGCATGTCGGAGCGGACCGCTTCGAGGTCGCGCGGAACGTCACCGAAATCGACCTGTTGAACTTCGTCGCGACCGAGGAGTTCGCCGACTACTTCGCACTCCAGGAGCCGTCGGCGCCCGCCTGCCGGAGTTGTCCCGAGCTCGGCGTCTGCGGTGGAGGAATGCCTGCGCACCGCTTCTCGCCGGAGAACGGGTTCAACAACCCAACGATCTTCTGTGCCGACCAGCTCGTTCTCATCGGGGAACTACGGCGTCGTGTCGGAGTTCAGGCGCCTGCCCGGATCGAGCCAATATGACCGCCAAGACTCAAGCAGAAGATCATCCAAGAATGCCGGGACAGTTCCGGCTGGAACCCAGCTTCGCCGCCGAGCCGTTCCCTCATGCCGTGTTCGACGCTTGCCTGGACCCGCAGATCGCCGAGGAGATTCTCGACTGGCTCGGACGCGACGCTCCATGGAACCACGTCGAGACAGACTTCTATGAGCAGTACGAGTTCAGCTGCTATGACGCGACAGAGGACCAGGCTGCCTGGCTGACGAGCAGGGCACTGCTCGATGAACTCAGGGAGATCCTTGAGAGGACGTTCGGCTGCGACCTATCCGATGAAGTGAGCGTCGTCGCGCACAAACTAGTGAGTGGGCATCGGATCGGGGTCCACAACGATTTCATCGCCGGTGAGGAGACACACAGGTTCGTCGTACAGCTGAATCATGGGCTCGACGACAGTGCCGGGGGCTTCCTAATGCTCTTCGGCAGCAAAGATCCTGCGGATGTGAAGCGAGTGCTCCGGCCGACGAACCTCAGCGGTTTCGCGTTCGAGATCTCCGATCGCTCGTACCACGCCGTCTCGGCAGTCCACAGCAGTATCAGGTACTCGGTCATTTACTCGTTCTTTGCCCATGTTGTCTGATCGGATCAGCTCCGACCCACGCTTGTGGTTCCCCGGGATCGCATCGGAGCTCAAATGCCAATTTGCCTGTGAGTCTGGAAGCGAGGAGTTTTGCGGGTCTGACTACTCAACCGGCCGATGGATTTCACGGGACCTCAGCGTCCAGCAGATGGGCCTGGCGAGGATCGTTTCGGAGCATGGCGACATCGCCGTGGAAGTTCTTCCCGACCGGGTGGCCGCCGAGTTCGACGGACTGCCCCTCGCGAGCACCATGGATGACGACTCGATCAAACTGCTCCAAGCTGCCTTCGAACTCCTTCGAAGCGTCGAATCGCTGGGTGAAACAGTCTTCACTCTGGTGAAGAACCTGCACGTTCTCGAGTCAGACAAGGGCATGGATGTCAGCTTCAGCAGCCCGGGAGTTCCGTTCACGATCTTCGTGTCGGTGCCACACCCAGATGAGCGTTATGCCGTCATCCGGCTGGTCGAGGGCATCGTGCACGAGGCAATGCACCTCCAGCTCAGTCTGATCGAGAACGGGTGCGCCCTCGTGACTGGGAGCGAGCACTCTGCCTACTCGCCCTGGAAGCAACGGGATCGTCCGGTGCAGGGAGTTTTGCACGGGATCTACGTGTTTGCCGTGATCCTTCAGGCGCTCGACGAACTGGCAGACAGGGCACCCGAGTTTCGGGCGTACTCCACGAAGCGTCGTTCCGAGATCCTTGACGAACTGGGTGATATGGATCCGTTGGAAGACGGCCTAACGTCGAACGGGGTCGCCTTTCACCGCCACCTGATGTCAGCAGTGGCCGGCGACGCTTGACGGGGACCGAGCACGAACCCAGTCGAGCCCGCCGGCCGAGTACCCGAAGATCAGATCGGTTCAGGTAGTCGAGGCGAGGAGTTGCCGCGGCGAGCGGGCGACCCGCCAGCCGACGGGGCCCCGGCCGACCTCTGAACGTCATCGGTGACTCCGAGGAGTGTCAACGCCGTCCCGGCGGACCCGCGGAGACCGCGTGCGCAACGATGTGCTGCGCGAGTCCGCGGCGGAAGAACGCAGAACCGCCCGGACAACGGTTAGATCTGAGCGGTGGACCAATGCGGAGCCCCGAGAACTCTGCGCAACCAGACCTTCCCCGCCCCGAGGTCTTCCACGAGCAACGCGGTGCAGCGAGACTATGCACGTGGATGTCGCCGCTCTTGTTCTGTCGGGAATCGCAATCGTGCTCGCGGGGGCGAGCGCTTGGTACACAAGGTCTCAGGCCAAGTGGACCAAGCGCGGTGCCTTAGAGAGTTCCAGGTTGACCTCGATTGAGGCGGCACGTCACCACGATGAGCGCCTACCGAAGCTTGAGGCGTCCGTAGACGATGTCAACGGAGACATGGGCTTCCTCCGACTGGACGTTGTCCTAGCTTCCCCAGAGCCAATCGACAGCGTCACGGTGCGTATTCGTACATCGCAAGGGGTTCGATTCACACCCGGGGTTTTGGGAGTACCGGCCATCGGTGACGGGCTAGTCGCTCGCTCCTATTCCGGCCAGATCACGAAGTGGGCCCGATCCACCGCATGGCGCATCGAGGGCATTCCTGCCCAGCCGATGCCGGACGAGCTGACGATCGACGTGACCGCACGCGTGGGTGAAGAGGCTTGGGAGTCAACTCACCGAGTACCGATGCCCTACAGCGTGCTGGACTCGGTGCTCTAGCCCGTCGCGGGAACGGCGGCGGGTCCGAAGGTCTCGATGGGCTCTATCGTCATCGGAGCCGGAAAGACGCATCCTGCAACAGCAGCGGACAGCGGAAGACGGGTGTCGCCAAGTATCAGAGCGCCCGCTCCGTCCTCCTGCTAGTTAGAGACGCAGTCGAAGGAGGCCACGTTGTCTGAGCCGCACCGCGTTCGAGTGAAGCTCATCTGTCGCTCTGGCCACGAGCATGAGATGTGTAGGCCCACGGGCCGTGGTCTCCCACTGGAGTTGAGATGCGAGGCCCAGGCTCCACCGGGCTTCGGAGGCGGGGGTGGGTGTCCGGTTCCTCCCGACCTCGATGCGCGTGTGAGCAGCGAGCTCGGACGGAACCTGCTAGAGAGCAAGCGTCGTGGATACGTGCTCATCGAGGAGTAAGCCGTCAGCGCGGGTAAGGGGCGGTCCGGGCGCCCGGCTCGCGGCGGTGTGTCGCGGGCAATCACGGCCATGAGATCCGCAGCGCCTTTCGGAGGAGCAGCTCCGCGGGCTCATCGGTCGGGAGCGACCAACGGGATCGCAGTTGCGAGCCCTAACTTCGCCTGAGTGCTTTTCCCCTGCAATGACGTGTGAAGGTGGTATGTCTACGAATATGGCCAACGACATATCCGATGACTCGGGCTGGTCGCACGAGGACGTGTGGGCGCGCGCGGACTCGTTCGAGGGAAATCCGGTGAGTCAGCTGACCGTCCCGAGCGGTCGGTTCACTCTCATAGGTGGCACTTCCGAAAGCCCCGAAGTGGCGAACGAGTTTGGGCGTTGGCCCGTGATCGCCGACGATTCAGACGAACGGGTCGCTCTCGTCGTGGCCGGCGGCATCGCCCCGGGTGAGCCTCTGCACGAAGCTGCATGGTCGATCCCTGACGATCTCATGCTCCCAGATTCATCTACAGTGCTCGCCAGCTACGTGGGCGCAATTGGTTTCACCGCGGAATCGGAGGACGAGCGCGGTCTTCGTACGCCGCAACTTGGCGCCCTGCACGCGGTCCTGGGCTATTGGACGACCAACCGCAAGACGCCAGCCACAGTCGTGATGCCGACGGGAACAGGCAAGACGGAAACGATGCTGGCGCTCCTCGTGGCCGCGCGGCCAACGCGCGTGTTGGTGCTCGTCCCATCTGATGCCCTCAGAGAGCAAGTCGCCAGCAAGTTCGAACGACTTGGCGTGCTCCAAGAGTTCGGCATCGTGAGCGCCACCGCGCTGCGACCGGTGGTGGGGCGGGTTCGTCATGGCTTTGATGACGCCAAGACCGTGGAAGCGTTCTCGACTGCTTGCAACGTCATCGTTGCAACGCCGCAGGTGCTAGGCGCCTGCACGCCCGAGGCCCTGGAGGCGCTGCTTGAGTCGTGTTCCCACCTCTTCATTGATGAGGCGCACCACGTCGCTGCCCGGACTTGGTCGAGCATTCGGCGAGCCTTTGGTGAGAAGGATGTCGTGCAGTTCACGGCGACGCCCTTTCGCGAGGACGGCAAGGGCTTGCAAGGACGCACCATCTATGCGTTTCCACTGCGCGAAGCTCAGGCTCAAGACTACTTCTCCCGAATCAACTACACCTCGGTCATCGACTTCGAAAACGTCCACCAAGCCATCGCCGAGCAAAGCGTTGCCCGGCTGCGGGCAGATCTCGCCGCTGGCCTTGACCACGTACTCATGGCTCGCGTGAGCAGTATCGAACGCGCGAAGCTCGTCCTTCCGCTTTATGAGGCGTTGGCGCCAGAACTGAAGCCGGTGATCGTCAACAGTCAGATGACGAAGGGACACCAAACGGCAGCACTCAAGGCGCTGCGGGAGCGCGACTCACGAATAATCGTGTGCGTCAACATGCTCGGAGAAGGATTCGATCTGCCGGCACTTAAGGTCGCCGCCGTCCATGACCCTCAGAAGAGCCTCGGCGTCACGCTCCAGTTCGTCGGCCGTTTCGCACGCACCTCAACCAGCGGCAACTACGGCGAAGCAAGTGTTTTCGTCGCACGGACGGACATCGAGGTCGACAAGCGTCTGCGTGCTCTGTACGCCGAGGACTCTGACTGGAATCTCATACTGCGTGACCTCACCGAGGCGGCAGTTGAGGACCAACAGGAGGCCAGCGATTTCGAAGAGGGCTTCACTAGCCTTCCTGAGGAGGTTTCAATCCTCAGCCTGCTGCCGAAGATGAGCACCGTTGTCTACCAAGCACCGAGCGACGACTGGAATCCCGACGCCATCGTTGACTTCTTTGGCGAGGAGAACCTGCTCACGGTCCCGATCGGAATCAACAGCGAAGCAGGGGTCGCATGGTGCGTCACTGAACATCGAAAGGAGGTTCGCTGGGGCAACCTCAAGACCATCGAGGAGCTCACCTACCAGTTGTTCGTCCTCTACTTCGACAGCGTCAACCATCTCCTGTACATCAACAACTCCGCCAACGACGGCGTCTTCGAAGAGCTTGCAGAAGCAGTCGTGGGGCCCGGGGCTAAGCGATTCACCGGCTCAACCGTCTACCGAGTCATGGCCGACATCGACCGACTGGTGCCGACCAACGTTGGAGTGCTAGACGCGCACGACCAATTCAGACGCTTCTCGATGCATGTCGGCTCAGACGTTACGGCGAGCTTCTCGCAGGCTGAAGCGGGCACGAAGACGCAGACCAACATCTCTGGCGGCGGTTTCCGGGAGGGTGAACATGTCAGTATCAGCGCGTCGATCAAGGGGCGCATCTGGTCCCACGCGACTTCGCAAAGTCTCAAACACTGGCGGGACTGGTGCGACTCGGTCGGCGCAAAGTTGCTCGACGACACGATCAGCATCGAGAAGGTCATCGGACAGTTCATTCTGCCTGAGCACCTCACCGGGCGCCCAGACGGCGTACTGATCGCGGTCGAGTGGCCTTGGGCCATCCACACGATGCAGTCCGAGTCGTTGCGCCTGTCCTACCAACAAGTCGTGCATGAAGCGGTCTTTACCGACCTGGTCCCAGACACGGAAGCTGACGACGTTCTGCGATTCACTATTGAGTCCGGCTCATGGAAGGTTACTTACGAGGCAACGGTGGACGCTGGCCGGCTTCGCTATCGCTGCGTCGGTGACGACGAAGTCCTGGTGATCCGGCCGCGATCTGAGCAACCACTCAGCGAATGGCTGAACACCAACGGCCTGCTATTCATCCTTGACGGAGACCGGATCATCGAAGGCGACCTCATGTATAAGCCCACCTGGGAGAAGGATCCATACTCTCGGGATGACTTGGTTACGTTCGACTGGCACGGCACAACGCTGACCGTCGAGTCGCAGACCAAGAGCAAGCTCATGGACTCCATCCAGTTCCGAGTCATCCAAGACCTCAAAAATGAGAGCCCCGCCTGGGACGTCATCATCGACGATGACGGATCCGGCGAGATTGCCGATGTTGTAGCTATGAGAATCGACGAGCACGGGTTACTAGTGCGCCTCGTCCACTGCAAATACTCGAAGGACGGGAAGCCGGGCGCGCGGGTCGACGACCTCTACGAGGTCTGTGGTCAGGCGCAGAAGTCGATCATGTGGCGACGCAACGATCTGCGGGCCTTCTTTAAGACGCTTGATGATCGTGCGCGTAAGAAGCAGGGTCGGACCGGCGTGAATCCATTCGAGGTCGGCGACATCAAGAAGCTGTACGAGATCCGCGAGCGATCGCTGATCCTCAAGCGACGCATGGAGATGGTCATCGTTCAACCAGGTCTGTCGGTAGCGCGAGCCACCACGCAGCAGTTGGATCTCCTAGCGTCCACGCAGGCTTACCTCAGGACTACTATCAACGCTCCGCTGAGCGTCTGGTGCAGCGCGTGACGGAGTGAACGGACGACGCCATGGCGCGCCATTCTGGGCGATCAGACGCGGCGGCAAGACCCCAACTTGAGCTGCGCCGGGTTGCGGGAGATCCAGACCCCTTCCTGTGCCGTCTACAGCTGGTCACGCTTGCAGCGGGGCGCACAGCTCGTAGTCCACTCGGCACATCAGGTCGGTTCCCGAGGAACTGGTGTGAGACCGCCGCCTGGCAGGGAGACCCACATTCGTCCCGACGGGCCTGTCAGTTGCCAGGCTTCGTAGTGGGCATCAAAAGGAACGTGCAACTTGGCGCCTGTGTCGAAGACGAGTCGCAAGGAACCGCTCTTGTAGGCCACGCCGGAAAGGACTCGAGCACCAGCAAGGGATCTCAGCATGTCGAACGCCGTGACGGCTTCATCGTCGATGAAGCTGACCGCGAGCCCATCGTTCTGGACAATTTCTGTCCGGCCTTCGATAGTCAAGGTGTTGCCTCCGCTAAAGGACACCACCACGCTGTACTCGTTGGTCGCAACGGACTCCACGGTGGTGTCTCTCAAGCCAAGCCACCACCGATCATCGAGTTCTCGCTCGTCCTCACTTCCCACGACTGGGAGTGTGGCACGGGCGAACGAGCACAGGTCCGCAGAACCCCGATCCGGGCGCTTGGGCCGCGTAATAGTGGGCGAAGTGACGCACGCGGAGGTCGCCCGCGCGTTGACCGTGGCACCTAACCTGGCTGTGTGAGGAGAACAGGCGGCCGGTCGGCGCGGGTGGAGGACGTGCACGACCTTGCCCTTGGCATGCCCCACGTCCGCGTATACGCGGGCACCCAGAACAGGCCCATCTATCAGGTGGGTGGAAAGTCGTTCGTCTTCTTCCGGAATCCGCGTCCTGACGCGTTCGACCCGGACACCGGCCAGCGTTACGACGACGTCATCGTCTTCTGGGTGCCTAGCGAGGGTGACAAGCTGGCGATGGTGCAGGACGAGTCCTCGCCGTTCTTCACCACTCCGCACTTCGACGGCCACCTGTCGGTTCTAGTCCGAGCGAGCCGGCTTGGGGAGATCAGCTATGACGAGCTCGCTGAGGTCGTACAGGAGGCTTGGCTTTCGCGCGCGTCAGCTCGCCGAAGAGCGACCTGGCTCGGGGAGCACCTACCGGACTAGCGCGAGGACTCGTTGGCGGCGCCATGACGCAGGCGTCGGCATGGCCCCGACCGCACAGACGGCGGGCCGGGGCTCTATGCATCAGCCGTCGGCCGGGGCAGCACGGCGATCGCGCGGCCGTGGCTGACCCCCAACTTGGGTGATCGGGCACGCGGCCCAGGAGGAAGTGGCCGGGGGAGGAGTGGCGCTGACGCTCGCCCTACGGACCGCACGATCATCGATCCAGCCGGTGCCTCAGCTTCTTAGGAGCGCAGAACCGGTAACTCTCGGTCACCAGCTCGGCCACCTCTTCCCAGTCTGTATCGCCGTCGAGCACCATGCCGACGACGGTGGGCGACCACGGAGGCTGGTAGAACGGTGGCCCGGCGTGGACCAGGGCCAGCAGTTCGTCGCCGGAGGATCGGAAGGTCAGCACCGTGGTGGGCTCGGTCACCCCGGTCATATCGCGGTACGCCGACGTGTACCCCTCTTGGGCGACCAGGACGTGAGCGAAGGTCTTCTTCCTGACTCGCCACCTGACGCCGGTCCAGGCATCCTCCTCGTAGGCGTCGGGAAGTGACAACGCGGTCGACGCAACCTTGGCGACTACGTCGGCGGCGGGCTCGATGCGCGGCGGCCGGGACATGCCGCAAGTCTGTCAGCGACTGCGCGGATGACGGCGAGGGTAGGTCCTTGCGACGCGACCTGTGCGGAACGAGAGAGCAGTCTGGAGCTGTGTGCTCGGCCCGCGCGCCCAGGACGGTTCGTCTCTCAGGCGAAGCGCGTCGCGATCCCGGGGTAGTCGAGGACGAGCCCATACTTGTCGTACACCAACACGGCGTTGAAACCGCCTTCGGAGTGGTAGTCGAGCCGGTGGTCGTCGAGGCGTCGGTAGGACTGGTCGAGGCGTCTGACCTGAAGGTCAAGTGCCTGGACGTAGGCGGCGGGCGCGGTGACGACGTCGCCTAGCGGTAGGTCCAGCCGGTGGACGGGAAGGGTATTGGTGCAGGCAGAGGCCTCGAGGTCGACGTCGTAGAGCCCGTCGAGCTGGGGCGCCGACCGGCCATCGACGGTCCAGGAACCTTTGCCGTCGGAGACAAGTACAGTGGATCGTCGCCCGCGAGCGGTGTCATTGTGGACGTGGACTTCGCGCGTACGCCAGAGGGCATCAACCGAGATCTCATAGTGGACCGCGTAGGCCTGGCCCGCCTCGACGGCTGAGGTGTATCCACGGATGCCGGAGGCGTCTCGATAGACGACCTCGAACCCGTCGACGGCGTCGACGAACTGCCACGCAGCGAACGGCGGGAGCTCCTCGTATGCCATGTCGGGAGTAAACCAGCAAACACCCAAGCGAGGTGGCGCATCTTGTGGGCGGTATGTCTCGCCCCGTCACGCACACGATCTCGGCGAGTCAGAGCTTCAGCCGTCGAATCCTTCGACCAGCTCAGCTGGGGCAGCGGCGAGCCAGGCGTCGACCAGTAGGTCGCGAAGGTCCCCTGGGGCGATGACGCTGAGCTCGATGAGCAGGGCGGGATAGTTGTTGAAGTGCGGGATTGTGAACACGCCGTCGATACCGGCGGCGAGGACGCCTTCCTTCTCGTGCAGGTTGGCGGTGTTGACCGCGAGGATCGGCGGGGCGGGCGGGGTCTGGTCGCCGAAGCGCTTGATGTCGGCCTTGCTGAATGGGCGTAGCCAGGCGAAGCCCTTGCCGCGTACGGACCAGGTCGGGTGCCCGTAGCGCTCGCCCTCGGCGACCTCGGGCAGCTCGCCGATGATCCGAGCCACGTCTTGGAGCGTTGCCATGTTTGGAGCGTAGTTCGTGGCGCTGCTCGATCGGGCTGGATCGACCAAGCCGCTGGGTAAGGTCGGGTCGGTGACGTCCATGGTCGACTCGGTCGTGTCTCAGCTGTTGCGGACCCGCGCTGTCGTACGTGCGCCGATCTGGCTCTATCGACACCGAGCCGGGTGGCTCTTCGGATCGCGGATGTTGATGCTCGAGCACATCGGACGCCGATCAGGGGTCCCACGGTATGTCTGCCTCGAGGTCGTCGAGCGGCCGAGCGCGGACGAGATCGTGGTGGTGAGCGGCTTCGGCACCGGGGCGCAGTGGTATCGGAACCTCCTGGCCGAGCCTGCATGTCGCGTCAGCATCGGAAAGCGTACGAGCGTCGCGGTGCACGCGACGTTACTCTCAGATGAGGAGTCCGCTGCGGTGCTGGGTCGCTATCAGAAGGCACACCCGAAGGCCTGGCGGCGCCTGCGCGGTGCGATCGAGACGGCGGCCGGTCACGAGGTCGAGGGCCTGCCGATGGTGAACCTGAGACTGCTAGGAGACTGAGATGCGTCGCAAGTGGCTGTGGTTGATGAAGAACACGCTCAACAAGGTGACGACGCGGGTCGCTCGCTCCGGACACGGGCCGTTCTCGCTCGTGCGTCACGTCGGCCGGAAGTCGGGGAAGACGTACGAGACGCCGATCGTCGTCGCGCGAGTGCCGGAAGGGTTCATCGCGGAGCTGACGTACGGCGAGGACGTCAACTGGTACCGCAACATCGTCGCGGCCGGAAGCTGCGAGCTGTTCGTGGACGGGCAGTGGCACCAGGTCTCTGCGGTCGAGCCCTATTCGTCAGATGACGGCCGAGACGCTTTCGGCTTTCCGGCAAAGCTGGTGCTGCAGGTGCTGCAGAAGCACGAGTTCAGGCTGCTGCGTACGGCCTGATCAGGGGTTGGGATCGAGGTGGGGGAAGTTGCGGTTGAGGGCCCAGTCGATCCTCACGCGCTGGCTCCGGTCCATCTGAAGGCTGGGGACGATCGTGGGATACACCCATTCGGCGTGGGTGTTCTCAGCCGACGGAGTGGGCTCGCCGGCGAGGTAGCGGCCGGCGTAGATGATGGAGCACTGCTGGCGTACCTCGCCGTTGGTGGTGTTCTCGATGCGATGGCGCGGGTCGGTCCAGATCCCGACCAGGCCGGTCACCTCGATGGTGATGCCGGTCTCCTCGAACGTCTCGCGGACCGCGGCCGCGGTCAGAGACTCGCCGGGCTCCATCGCTCCGCCGGGCATCGTCCAGTTGCCGGTGTCGTCGCGGCGGATCAACAGGATCCTGCCCGGGTCGTCGAGCACGAAGGCCCCGGCACTGGGTCGGATGCTGTTCACCTCGGGGGCCGAGGGATCGTTGTGCCAGTCGACTCGTCGGGCCATGCGGCTCCCGCCAGGGGCGCGAGGGCGTGGCGGATGTACAGACGTGTCTAATGTCGGCCGAGATCCCACGGTGGCGAGCATAGCCGAATTTGCCGAGGTCAAACGCACGCAAGCAGGGCTGTGCCGGCCACGAGTTCGACGCCGAAGTAGAACCAGATGGGATAGAAACGTACGGGGGTATCGAGCAGGCGCGAGATGAGTCGGCCGGCGGCCATCCCGATCAGGGCGAGGCCGACGGTGGTCACGGCGCCGGTCCGGATGTCGCCGATGTCGAGCGCCGCGGCGCCGAGCACGGCGGCCATCGCGATGCCGAATCCTCCGTAGACCGCGCGGATCTCGGAGCGGGACTCGGGCGTCTTCGCCGACAGGTTGAACGGGGCGGCGAGTGCGCCCGGGGTGACGAGGGCGTACGTCCCCATCGCGAGGAAGAAGACGCCGATGACGGCGATGGTCAGACTGGCCACGGTGTTCACCGTGGGATCATGACGCGCATGGCGACCGAGCCGCTTCCGGATTCGTGCTGCGCCGACGCGCGGCCGACGGTCTGGCTTTGGTCAGGGCACGCGGCGTACCGGGGCCCGTCGCTGCGTCTGGGCACCCATTCCGGGTCGGTGACCTGCTTCGCGCTGGGCCTGGACGCTCCCTTCCTGCTGCGATCAGGTCCGGCGGAGCCACGGCGGGTGCGGAGCGCGCTGATCCCTGCGCGTACGTCCCATCAGATCGTCGTGGGGGAGGAGCAGACGATGCTGTTCTTCTACGTCGACCCAGGCGCATCGGGGACGGCCCACCTGTTGGGGGCGATGACCGATCGGGCGGGCACGATCGCGTACGACCATCGCGACGAGGCGGCATTGCTCGCCGACTGGAGGCAGGGGCCGGTCACGGATCCGGAGGTGCTGCGGCGACGCCTGCTCGATGCCGGTGAGGCGAACCCGACCGACGAGCGGATCCGCGTCGCCATGCAGCTCCTTCGCGACCGACCTGGTGAGCGGGGGAGCGCGGCGGAGATGGCGGCCGCGGTCAACCTGTCCCAGTCCCGCTTCCTGCACCTGTTCTCGGCCCACTCGGGGACGAGCTTTCGCCGCTACCGCCTCTGGGCCAGGATGCGGTACGCGGCAGCGGCCGTCAGCCAGGGCGCGGATCTCTCCACGGCCGCCAGCGACGCGGGGTTCGCCTCACCGAGCCATTTCAGCGACACCTTCCGGGCGATGTTCGGGCTCACCGCCACGCAGTTGCTCTCCAATCAGCTCCGGATCGTGGTGATGGCTCCGCCGGCCCAGGCGGCTGACTAGCTCGTAACGGCGCCGACTGCGGCAGATTGCACCGTACGCCGGTACTTGCCGAGCACTCCGCGCTGATACTTCGAGGGAAGTGGCTCCCAGCCGACCTTCCGCCGCTCGAGCTCCGCGGGTTCCACCTCGACCTCGAGGGTGCGGTTGACGACGTCGAGGACGATGGGGTCGCCGTCGCGGACGAAGGCGATCGGGCCGGCATCGACGGCCTCTGGGGCGATGTGGCCGACGCAGAGGCCGGTGGTTCCCCCTGAGAACCGGCCGTCGGTGATCAGTAGGACATCCTTCCCCAGGCCAGCGCCCTTGATGGCTCCCGTGATGGCAAGCATCTCCCGCATGCCAGGGCCGCCCTTCGGGCCCTCATTGCGAATGACCACGACGTCGCCCGCGACGACGAGCCCCGCTTCAAGGGCGTCCATCGCGGCCCGCTCCCCGTCGAAGACTCGGGCAGTGCCGCGGAAGACGGTGTCGTCGAAGCCGGCCGTCTTGACGACAGCGCCCTCGGGGGCGAGCGAGCCCTTCAGGATGGTGAGACCACCGGTGCGGTGGATCGGCCGCTCGAAGGAGTGGATCACGTCGTCATCGAGCGCGGGCGGGCTCAGCTCCGCGAGGTTCTGTGCCATGGTCTTCCCGGTCACCGTGAGGCAGTCGCCGTGGAGCAGGTTTGCGTCCAAGAGCGCCTTCATCACGACCGGGATCCCGCCGATCTTGTCGACGTCGTTCATGACGTACTTGCCGTAAGGCTTGAGGTCCGCAAGGTGCGGGACCTTTTCTCCGATCCGGGTGAAGTCGTCAAGAGTCAGGTCGACCTCAGCCTCGTTGGCGATGGCCAACAGGTGCAGTACGGCGTTGGTGGAACCGCCGAGGGCCATCACGACGGCGATGGCGTTCTCGAAGGCCTCCTTGGTCATGATCTGGCGCGCGGTGATGCCCTTGCGCAGCATCCCGACCACCGCTTCGCCCGAGCGGTGGGCGAAGCCGTCGCGGCGTCGGTCGACCGCGGGCGGCGCGGCCGAACCGGGCAATGACATGCCAAGCGCCTCAGCGACGGCTGCCATCGTGTTGGCGGTGTACATACCCCCGCAGGCGCCCTCCCCAGGACAGATCGCCTTCTCGATGCGGGTGACCTCATCGCGACTCATCTTCCCCGCGATACATGCCCCGACCGCCTCGAAGGCGTCGATGATCGTGACGTCGCGGCCGTCGACCTGCCCGGGCATGGTCGAGCCGGCGTAGAGGAAGACCGATGCGAGATCGAGCCGGGCAGCCGCCATCAACATGCCGGGCAACGACTTGTCGCAGCCCGCGAGCAGCACGGAGGCGTCGAGCCGCTCGGCGCTCATCACGGTCTCGACCGAGTCGGCGATGATCTCGCGCGACACCAGCGAGAAGTGCATGCCCTCGTGGCCCATCGAGATTCCGTCGGAGACGGAGATGGTGCCGAACTCCAGCGGGTAGCCGCCAGCCGCGTGAACGCCGTTCTTCACCGCCTTCGCGAGCCGGTCGAGGGACAGGTTGCAGGGGGTGATCTCGTTCCACGACGAGGCGACGCCGATCTGCGGCTTTGCGAAGTCGTCGTCTCCGAGTCCGACGGCCCGCAACATGCCTCGGGCAGCGGTGGCTTCCAGGCCATCGGTGACGGCGCGCGACCTGGGCTTGATGTCAGGTGTGTCGGGGCTGAGTGAGTTCACATGTACGAGGCTAACCGTGTGGTGACCGCGACGAGGCGGGCATCACTAGCCCGGCGTTGCGCGAATCAGGGCACGCGCTTGTAGAGGATGGTCTCTTCGACTTGGGTTCCGCCGGTGATCAGGTAGTTGTCGGAGTAGGCGATCGGCTCGCGGTCGTCCTCGGTGGCATCGACCGGGAAACCGAGTTCGCCGTTCTCCAGATCTGCGAACTGCTGTCCGATGGGATCGATCATCGCCGTCTGAACCATCGCGTAGTCGTCCTCCGTCACCATCGGGTGGTCGATCTCGAGCCTTTCGTTGGGATGGAAGGCGACTTTTCGCGGCTTGGACTCCCCGTCCTTGGCGACGTACAGCGTCTGGGGTCCGTCCTTGTCCTTCTCCGTGGCGATCCAGGCGACGCCATGGCTCTTGGCCTCTGGCACCTCGTTCACCCAGCCCCCGCTCAGGAAAGGTGGGTTATCGGCATCCAGCTTCGCGACCCGACGGCCGGTGGCTGCCTCGTAGACGCCGTCGTGGGGACCGATGTCTGGAGACTCCGACTGGCGGACGAGCAGCCAGTCCTTCGACAGGTCCGCGACGTTCGACTTCCACGTCGTCTTCCATGCGTCCTCACCGGTTTCCGCCTCGACTCCTGCCAGAGGCTCGTTGCGGCGCGCCTCCTGCTTGGCCGGGATCGTCCCGACCACGTGGCTCCGGGTGACATACCTACCGAGGAAGCCGTCCTTCTTCCAGCGCACCTTGCCCGTCTCGGCGTCCACCGCCACTGTCTCGGCACGGTGAAGGATGTTCGGTTTGATCTTGGCGTTCGGATCGTTCAGCGAGGACAGGTCGCCGTCGGACCAATAGCTGTGTGCCGAGTAGACAACCGTGTCGCCCACCGCACCCACGATGTCGACGACCGTTCGGGCGCTTCGCCCGCCTGGGCCGCTCCCTTTCGGCTCCCAGACCGGGTGCTGCGCAACCCACTTGGCTTCGCCGGTTTCGCTGTCGAGCGCCACGAAGCCGTAGTTGCTCTCGGCGCCGGCGGAGGAACTGAGAGGTACGTACGCCATTCCGTGCGAGACGAGCAGACGACCGCGACCCATGAACATGCCTGACTCCACGACCGAGGGAGGGATGTCCTCCTCATCGATCTCCCACTTGACCTTCCCGGTCGCGGGGTCGATGCCGGTGACCACGCTGAGGTAGTTGACGTCGGGATGTGTCCGAGCCTGGATCAACAGGAGCGAGTCGTCGAGGTAGAGCGTGTCGCCGAAGACGTACTGCTGCTTGACCACCTTCATCGCTGCGAGGTCCACGATCTCCTCGTACTCCGGCGTCTCGCGTGGCTCGGCCTGCTTCGATGCTGACGACTCGTCGCCGCTGGAGCCGCCGGATCCGGACGAACCGCAGGCGCTGACCGCCATCGCCAGTGCGGCAAGACCTCCGCCGATCTTGAAAGCCAACCCACGCATGTGATCCCCCGAGTACGTAACCGTAGGCATCCGGCGTGCCCATGGCGCAACGTAAAGGGTCGACTCGAGATGGTCAAGCGATCTGAGCTGTGTCGCCGAGCTCCTCACTCACATCGTCCAGGCCGGTCGGCAGGGACTCGATGTACTCCTCAGTCGGCCCGAAGTCGGGGTCCGGATGGACCTCGACGTACGTCGCGGGGTGGGTGAGGTCGAGGACGGAGATCTGGTTGGCGCCGGTGTGCCAGAGGGGAGCGGGGGCGTAGAGGCGGCGTTGGGGTCCGCGGCTCCACAAGCGGCCGAGCAGGGTGCCGTTGAGCCAGACGAAGCGGTCTCCGTCACCGGGGGCGGCGAGCCAGCCGTCGGCGGGCGCCTCGGCGTCCATGACGGCGTGTGCGAGGCCGTCGAGGCCGTCGAGGTCGTCGAGGCCCCAGCGGTCTAGGGGTGCGAGGTGGTGGTCCCAGCCGTGGACGAGGCGCCGGTCGACCTGGACGCCGCCGAGGATGCCTTTGTGCTCGCCGAGCAGCGGGCCGTAGTTGACGCAGCCGAGCGCCTCGACGACCAGGGTCAGCTCGGCAGCCCTACCGAGGCCGGGAAGGGTCAGCACCGCGGCTTCGGCGTCGTCGCGCTCGAGCAGGCCGAGCGCGCGCCCGTCCAGGAAGACGTACGCCCTGTCATGCAGCCCCCGCACGGTGAGATGGACGTCGTGGCTGGGGAGCGTGACCGTGGAGCGGTACGTCACCAGGCCGGCGTCGACGCCGAGCTCCTCGAAGCTCAGCGGCCCCGCGGCGCGCGTCGCGGGCGAACGGGACACCAGGGACAGCAGGTCTGCGCCGGGGGACACCGGCGCGGAGGAGAACGCGTGACGGGGACCAGTCGGCGGCAGCGCGGGCAGCTCGTCGACCGTGCGCCCCGTGGCGGGCGCCAGGATGTCGCGGTAGAGCCGGAACTTCTCCGAGACCCGGCCGTCCTCGCCGACCGGCGCGTCGGAGTCGTAGCTGGTGACGGTGGGCTGGATGCGGCGACCGTCGTGGTTGGCGCCCGCCCAGAGGCCGAAGTTGGTGCCGCCGTGGGCCATGTAGACGCTGACCGAGCCGCCGAGATCGATGATCTCGCGCAGCGTCGCGGCGGCGCTCTCGGGGGAGCGTACGTGGTGGTTCTCGCCCCAGTGGTCGAACCAGCCGTTCCAGAACTCAGCGCACAGGAAGGGCTCGCCGGGCCGTCGCGACCGCAGCATCGCGTGGGCCTCCTCGGCGCGACTTCCGAAGGTCGCCGCGGCGAGCGTGTCCTCGACCATGCCGGCGTCGAGCATGACCTCGGTCGGGCCGTCGGCGGTGTAGAGGAGTTCGGTGATGCCACGGTCGAGCAGTCCCTGCCGCAGCCAGGTGAGGTGGGCGGCGTCGTCGCCGTAGGAGCCGTACTCGTTCTCCACCTGCACAGCCACGACCGGCCCGCCGCGACCGGCCTGGAGCGGGACGAGCTGGGGGAGCAGGACGTCGAACCAGCGTGAGACGGCGTCCTGGTAGACCGGGTCGCTGCTTCGCGGCGCCCTGGTGCGTGCGGTCAGCCACGACGGCAGCCCGCCGTTGGTCCACTCGGCGCAGATGTAGGGGCCGGGTCGCACGATCACGTCGAGCCCTAGGTCGCCGGCGATCGTGATGAAGCGGGCCAGGTCGCGCGGCCCGGTGAAGTCCGGGGAACCCTCCTCCTGCTCGTGGAAGTTCCAGGCGACGTAGGTGTCGATCGTGTTGAACCCGGTGGCGGCGACCCGGCGCAGCCGGTCCTCCCACAGGTCCGGGTGGATGCGGAAGTAGTGGATGGACCCGGACAGGATCCGGTGGGGGACACCGTGCTTCAGGAACTCGCCGTCGCGCCAGGTCAAAGTGGGGATCACCCTCCCGAGGTTATGACAACTTTTGCGCAGAACGTAGCCAATCCGCGCAAAACTCTGCATGATGGACGGACCTCGTCAGGCCCACCCCCACCCTCGGGAGTCACGATGCCGAAGCGTTTCCCCACAGCCCTCCTCGCGTCCGTGACGGCCTTCGCCGGCGTGGTCGCCATCGCGCCCGAAAGCCATGCCGCCCCCGCGGGCGGCTTCACGCTGACCTCGCCCGTGCTGAGCGTGCACGTGGCCGAGGACTTCCCCGCCGTGCTCGGCTACCGGCACACCGCCGGCGGCGAGATCAGCGGTGCCGCGACGCCGCCCACCGCCGTACGGATCAACGGCACCGCCCACACGGCGCATGTGACCGGCACCCAGGTCGACGCCGACACCGCGACCTACCGGCTGACCTTCGCCGACCTGCCCGGCGTCGAGCTCGACGCGAAGCTCGAGGTGGCCGGCGACGTCGTCATCTTCGCGGTCACCAAGGTGACCGACACCGCCGAGCACCGGGTCGGCACCCTCGACATCCCCGGACACGACCTCCTCTCGGTCAGCTCGGACCAGGCCGGCGCGACCGTGAACACCGCCGTCGTGAGCGCGGACCGCACCACCAACGGAGACACCCACACCGAGGTCACCGCGGACCTGGCTACGACCGAGAGGCCGGTCGGATCCGCGTACGCCATCGTCGACACCGACCAGCTGGCAGCCGCGATCGAGACCAACTCGGTCTACGACCAGAGCAGCGGCGACGCGACGAGGGAGCGCGGCCGGATCTGGCGCAGCGTGAGCGTAACCGACAACGGCCGCCGCGTCGGGCTGTGGAGCGGCCAGTGGACCTACCGGGCGACCGGCTCGCCCTACACCGAGGAGCTCCCCTGGGCGAAGGTCACCATCACCCCCGACGCCAACGGTGACCAGGCCGTCGACTGGCAGGACGGCGCGATCGCGCTGCGTGACATCCAGCGGCCGATGAACGGCGCGGAGGAGACACCAGAGCGGGTGGTCACCCACATCCCGTTCAACTTCGCCAGCCAGGCGACGCATCCGTTCCTGCGTACGCTCGACGACGTCAAGCGGGTCTCGCTGGCCACCGACGGGCTGGGACAGCTGGCGGTGCTGAAGGGGTACGGCTCCGAGGGCCACGACTCCGCGCACCCCGACTACGGCGGCAACTACAACACCCGCGCCGGTGGGCTCGACGACCTCAACACCCTGGTCCGTGCGGGCGAGAAGTGGGGCGCCGACTTCGGCGTCCATGTCAACGCGACCGAGGCCTACCCCGAGGCCAAGACCTTCAACGAGACCCTGGTCAACGAGAACAGCCCCGGCTGGGACTGGATCGACCAGTCCTACTACATTGACCAGCGCACCGACCTCGCCACCAAGAACATCGTCGACCGCTTCGCCCAGCTGCGCCGCGAGGCGCACCCGAACCTCGACTTCCTCTACATCGACGTCTACTACTCCTTCGGCTGGCTCCAGGAGCGCCTCGCCCGCGAGCTGCGCGGGCAGGGCTGGAACATCGGCACCGAGTGGTCCTACCACTTCGAGGAGGACGCGCTCTGGTCCCACTGGGCCAACGACGAGTCCTACGGCGGAGCCACCAACAAGGGCCTCAACAGCCAGATGATCCGGTTCGTACGCAACGGGCAGAAGGACACCTGGAACCCGGACAAGCTGCTCGGGCACACCGAGATCGTCGAGTTCGAGGGATGGACCGGCGAGAACGACGTCGACGCCTTCTACGACAACATCTGGCAGACGAACCTGCCGACCAAGTACCTGCAGAAGAACCCGATCCTGCGCTGGAGCCGCGACGAGATCGTCCAAGACGGCGGCGTACGCGTGGTCAACACAGGCCAGACCAAGGCGACCCGGAAGATCTACCAGGACGGCGACCTCGTGCTCGACGGCGACGCCTACCTCCTCCCCTGGAAGGAAGAGCAGCAGGACGGGGCGAAGCTCTACCACTACAACGCCGACGGCGGGCGGACCACCTGGGACCTGACCGACGCCTGGAGCCAGAGCGGCCGGCTCAACGTCTACGAGCTCACCGAGCAGGGCCGGGTCGCGGCGGGCAGCGTCCCGGTGCGCAGCGGCAAGGTCACCCTCGAGGCGGAGCCGGGCACGGCGTACGTCCTGACGAAGGCTCCCGACAGCTCACCCGAACCGCAGTGGGGTCAGGGCAGCCACGTCGTCGACCCGGGCTTCAACGCCGGCGACCTCGACGCCTGGCACCCGAGCGGCCCGGCCACGACCGGGCGGACCTCGACCGGTCAGCAGGTCGCCGTCCTCGGCGCCGGTGAGCGGGCCGCGATCAGCCAGCGCCTCCAGGGCCTGCGCAGCGGGCGCAACGCCCTGGGCGTCTGGGTGGAGGTCGAGCCCGGCCACAGCCGCGCGACCTCGGTCAGCGTCACCTCCGGCGGGAAGACCTACACCAACAGCGTCGAGCGATCGACCGCGAAGAACCTGGTCGCCGCCGACGAGCTGCACAGCACGTACTTCCAACGTGTCGAGGTCCCCTTCGATGCCGGCCGCGACGGCACAGCCACCGTCAGGATCTCCGCGGCGGCAGGCTCCGGCCGCGTCCGCCTCGATGACGTACGTGTCGTCCCGGTCAAGCGTGACCTGCGGGCCGAGCCCGGGGCGAAGGTCGTCGTGAAGGAGGACTTCGAGGAGGTCGTCCAGGGCTGGTCGCCGTTCGTCAAGGGCACCTCGGGCGGCGTCACCGACCCGCGCACCCACCTGGCCGAGCGGCACGAGCCCTACACGCAGAGCGGCTGGAACGGCAAGGTCACCGACGACGTGATCAGCGGCGACTGGTCGCTCAAGTCGCACGCCGAGAACGGCGGCCTCGTCTACCGCACGGTCCCGCAGACCGTACGTTTCGAGCCCGGCCACCGCTACCGGGTCTCCTTCGACCACCAGGCCGAGCGGGCCGAGGACTACGAGTGGGTCACCGGCTACGACTCGGTCGCGAGCGGCGAGCCGCGCACAATCGAGGTCGGTGCTCGCCCGATCGGCAAGCAGGTCGAGACGACCCGGTTCAGCGAGGAGTTCGTGGCCGGCGGCTGCGGCGACTATTGGGTCGGACTGCGGACCGCCGACGACAACGGCGCGAACGGCGACATCAGCATCGACGACTTCACCGTCGAGGACCTCGGTGCGGCCGCCGACCTGCCGGCCTGCGCGACCCTCGCCGTCGACGCCGGGGAGGAGAAACTGCTGCCGGGTGCAGCCAGCGAGGTCACCACGACGCTGACCAGCGACGAGGCGTCGGAGACCGGCGCCGGGACGGTCGGTCTCGAGGTGCCGGAGGGCTGGACGGCGGAGGCCACCACGCCCGCGGCCTTCGACTCGCTCGCTCCAGGCGCGAGCCACTCGGTGACCTGGAAGGTCACGCCGCCCGCCGACGCGGCCGAGTCGAGCTATCCGCTCACCGGCTCCGCGACGTACGACTTCGGCGGCGAGACGCGCACGGTGACCCGCTCGGTCACGGTGCAGACCGCGCCGCCCCCGCCGACCGCGGACACCTACGCCAGCGATCTCGGCTGGATCTCGGCCACCAACGGCTGGGGACCGGTGGAACGCGACACCAGCGTGGGGGAGAACGGTGCCGGCGACGGTGGGCCGATCACGCTCGCCGGCAAGGTGTACGCCAAGGGGCTGGGCACGCATGCGGTCTCGAAGGTGCGCTACTACCTGGCCGGCAACTGCACCAGCTTCACCGCCGACGTCGGGGTGGATGACGTACAGACCTCGCGCGGCTCGGTGAGGTTCTCCGTCGTCGCGGACGGGGCGACGGTCACCGAGACCGGCACCCTGGGGCCGGCCAGCGCCACCGTTCCGATCACCGCTGACGTCACCGGTGCCGACTATGTCGATCTGGTGGTCGGCGATGCCGGCGACGGGAACGGCAACGACCATGCCGACTGGGCCGACGCGACCTTCCACTGCGGGTCCTGAGGGGCCGGAACTGCGTAGGCTGTCCGGGACGCAGGAAGGGGCCCTATGAGGCAACAGCGACTCAACCAGCTGCTCGAGCTGATCAGCGAGCACGGGCACGTGTCGATCGCGGAGGTGGAGAGCGCGCTCGGCGTCTCGGCGGCGACCGCCCGCCGCGACATCGGGCACCTCGCCGAGCAGCGGCTGGTCACCCGGACACATGGCGGCGCGACCGCGCTCGGCTCGGCGTACGAGCTGCCGCTGCAATACAAGATCGGCCGCCAGGCCGACGCGAAGCAGGCGATCGCGACCGCGGTGGCCGACCTGCTCGTGCCGGGCGAGACGGTTGCGCTCAACGGCGGGACGACGACCAGCGAGGTGGCGCGCGCGATCGGGCGCCACCCCGATCTGGCCGAGGACGACAGCATCACCGTCGTCACCAACGCGCTCAACATCGCCTACGAGCTCTCGATCCGGCCCAACGTCAACATCGTGGTGACCGGTGGCGCGGCTCGTACGCAGTCTTACGAGCTGGTCGGTCCGCTGAGCGAGGGGGTGCTGTCGAAGGTCCACATCGACACCGCGATCCTCGGCGTCGACGGCATCAGCACTCGGGCCGGGCTCACCACGATCCATCCGGCCGAGGCCAAGATCAGCGCCGACTTCATCGCGGCGGCGCAGCGCACCATCGTCGTGGCCGACAGCACCAAGCTCGAGCATCCGACCTTCGCGCGCATCGGCGACCTCTCCGGCGTCTCCATGCTCGTCACCGACCGGGTCGTGCCCGAGGCGCTCGCGAAGGCACTGGCCGAAGGCGGGACGGAGATCATCGTCACGAGTGAGCGATAATGATCGTTTGAAGTGATTGTTTGACAAAAACGCGCAGCGCGTTGGATGATTCGAGTCCAGCCGGCAACACAACGGAGGGTGACCCGCGCCATGACCGCATCCGCACCGACGACGCATCTCGCAGCCGAGATAGCGACGCAGCCTGCCAACTGGATAGCGGCCAGAGGCACCGCCGAACGAGCCGCCGATGCCCTGCCGAAGCCGGGGGAGAAGGTCGCGGTCGTCGGGTGCGGGACCTCGCTCTACATGGCGCAGGCGTACGCCGCGCTCCGCGAGGAGCAGGGCGACGGCATCACCGACGCCTGGACGCCGACCGAGGCCCGAATCGACCGGGGCTACGACCGGCTGCTGGCGATCACCCGGTCCGGGACCACGACCGAGGTCATCGACCTGCTCGCTCAGGTCCGCGGCAGGATCCCGGCGACGGTGATCTCGTCCTCACCCGGGACTCCGGCACTCGAGCTGGCTGAGCCGATCCTCATGCCCGAGGTGGACGAGAAGTCGGTGGTCCAGACCCGCTTCGCGACCACCGCGCTCGCCATGCTGCGCTGGCACCTCGGTGAGGACCTGAGCCTGGCCGCCGAGCAGGCCCAGCAGATCATCGACGCCGGCGAGAGCGCGTACGGGCCGGCGCTGACCGCTGAGCAGCTCACCTTCGTCGGCCGCGGCTGGACCAACGGCGTGGCGCAGGAGGCGGCGCTCAAGCTGCGGGAGTCCGCGCAGCTGTGGACCGAGTCCTACCCGATGATGGAGTACCGGCACGGTCCGCTCTCGATCAGCGCCCCCGGCCGCGTCGTGTGGGCCTTCGGCGACCTGGTGCCGGGCTTCGCCGAGGACGTCGCCGTCACCGGCGCCGACCTGGTGCACCACGAGGTCGACCCGCTCGCCGAGCTCGTGCGCGTGCATCTGCTCTGCGTGGAGCGGGCCCGTCGCGCCGGTCTCGACCCCGACGAGCCGCGCAACCTCACGCGCTCGATCATCCTGAGCCCGGCTGCTGCTCCTCCCGAGTGAAGCGATGAGGGAGTCTCCTATCGAGCGGGCTCTCGCCCTCGCGTTCGACGTCGGCGGCACCTCGGTGCGTGCCGCCGTGGTCGGCGCCGGTGACGTGTCGTTGGCGGAATCGCGGGTGGCCACCCGCACCGGTCTAGCTGTGCTCGACGACATCGCGCAGCTGGGTGAGCAGCTGCTCGCCGGCCTCAGCCCCGTGGCCCGGAACCAGGTCGCCGGGGTCGGGGTCGCCTTCCCCGGCCTGGTCGACACGGAGTCCGGGACCTCGCTCAAGGCGGTCAACCTCGGTCTCGTCGACACCCCGGTGGCAGCGCCGCTGTCCGAGCGCCTCGGCCTTCCGGTCGCGGTCTCGCACGACACGGCCGCCGCCGCGGGTGCGATCTGGGTCGACGCCGGCTCGCCGGCCTCCGCACTCGTCGCGGTGCTCGGGACGGGCGTCGCTGCGGTGACGTACGTCGAGGGCAGGCCGATCGCCGGCGTCTCCGGTCAGGCTGGTGAGCTCGGCCACCTGGTGGTCGACCCGGCCGGGGCCCTGTGCACCTGCGGGCTCCACGGCTGCGTCGAGACGCGCGCGGGCGCTCGGAGCATGCTGCGGCGATATGCGTCGCTGGGCGGCTCCGGGGTCACCGGCGTCGCCGAGCTCGTCGCCCGGGTCGAGCACGATCCGCGTGCCGCCCGGGTCTGGTCCGAGGCGATCACCGCACTCGCCGACGGCTTCCTCGCGGTGGGAGCGCTGCTCGCCCCCGGCGAGATCATCCTGGGCGGCGGCGTCGCCGAGGCCAGGGGATACCTGCTCGAACCGCTACGGGTCCGGATGCGCGAGCGCGCCGGCGTGACGGCGGTTCCGCCCGTACGTCTCTCCGCCCTCGGGGGCCGAGCCGGCCTCGTCGGCGCCGCCCGGCTGGCCCTGGCCCCGATGGGGCAGAAACCATGATCCTCACCGTCACGCTCAACCCGGCGATCGACGTGACCTACCGGCTGCGTCGGCTGACCGTCGGCGAGGTCCACCGGGTCACCGAGGTCACCACCCGGCTCGGCGGAAAGGGCGTCAACGTCGCCCGGGTGCTGCACCAGCTGGGCGAGCCGACCCATGCGGTCGGTCTCGCCGACGACGACTTCGCCGAAGCCCTCGCGCGGGAGCTGCCCGCGACCTTCCTGCCCGAGCTGGAGGGTGTACGCCGCACCGTGGTCGTCGTCGCCGACTCGACGACCTCGCTGTGGGAACCGGGCCGGCAGGCCGCCCCCGGAGCCGACCAGCGACTGCTGGACCTGCTGGCCGACGGGATCGGCGACGCCACGGCCGTCGTCGTCTCCGGCAGCCTGGCTCCCGGAGTGCCCACCGACCTCCCGGCGCGGATCGCACGGCTCGCGGCAGCCGCTGACGTACCGGTGCTCCTCGATCTCGACGACGCTGCGCTGGCCGCCGCGGTCGGCACCGGCGCCGTCCTGACTCCCAACGAGGACGAAGCCACCCGCCTGCTGGGCCGGCCCCTCGACGACCCCGCCGCCGCGGTCGCAGAGCTCGCCGCCCGCCACGGCGGCCCCGTCGTGCTGACCCGCGGCCACCACGGGCTGATCGCGTACGCCGACGGCAGTGGCTGGGAGGTGCGCCCGCCAGCCGGGGTCACAGGGAACCCGACCGGCGCTGGCGACGCGACCGCCGCCGGGCTCGCCCGCGGGCTCGCTAACAGCAGGCCGTGGCCGGAGATCCTTCGCGATGCCGCCGCGCTCGGCGCCGCCGCGGTGGTCACGCCGGTCGCCGGCGAGATCGACCCCGACGCGTACGCATCGTTCCTGGCGGACGTCAGGGTCAGCCGAATCGACCACGAGGAAGACTGACATGCCCCTGGTACCGATGTCGCTGCTGCTCGACAACGCCCGCGGCACCGGCCGCGGCCTGGGTGCGATGAACGTGATCCAGCTCGAGCTGGCCGAGGCGATCGTCGCCGGCGCTGAGCAGGCCGGCCGCCCGGTGGTGCTCCAGATCTCCGAGAACACCGTCGACTACCGCGGCTGGCTGGCGCCGTTGCTGCGGGCGAGCATCGCGATCGCGGAGAGCGCCACGGTGCCGGTCTGCGTACATCTCGATCACGCGACCCGCGTCGAGCTCGTCGAGGAGGCCGTCGAGCTGGGGTGCCCGTCGGTGATGTTCGACGCCTCGAAGCTCGACTACGACTCGAACGTCGCCGCTACCGCCAAGGTCGCGGCCTGGTGCCACGAGCGTGGCGCCTCCGTCGAGTCCGAGCTCGGCGAGGTGGGCGGCAAGGACGGGGTGCACGCGCCAGGGGTCCGCACCCAGCCGGCCGAAGCGGCGGCATACGTCGAAGCCACCGGGGTCGACGCGCTCGCGGTCGCGGTCGGTTCCTCGCACGCGATGACGACGCGTACGGCCTGCCTCGACAACGAGCTCATCACCCGGCTCGCCGATGCCGTCGACGTGCCGCTCGTGCTGCACGGCTCCTCCGGGGTCCCCGACGAGGGCATCGTCGCGGCCATCGCCGCCGGGATGACCAAGGTCAACATCGCCACCCACCTCAACGCGACCTTCACTCGCGCCGTCCGCGCGGCGATCGCCGACGAGGCGAAGGTCGACCCGCGCAAGTACCTCGGCGTCGGCCGCGATGCGGTGGCCGGCGAAGCCGCCCGTCTGCTCACGCTGATCGGCGGACCAAGGGTGGACCGCGCAGTGTGACCTGCGTTACAGTCGCCTCCAACTTGCGATTGATTCTGACTCTTTAGGGCGTGAGGCGATCATGTTCAATCACTCAATCCGACGCTTGTTGGTCCCGGGGGTGGCTCTCGCCGCCGCTCTGGTCGCGCTCAGCCCGGTCAGCTCTGTGGCTGCCGAGCCGAGCGAGCTCGGCGACGTCACCGGCTTCGAGCGCGACGGCGACAGCTACACCTTCGAGTCCGGCGAGGCCGCACTGCGCGTGACCTTCGAGGACGCCGACATGGTGCGCGTACGCCTGGCCCCGAACGGCGAGTTCACCGACCCTGCCAACGACGACCCCACCGAGCCTGGCGCTCCCGACGCCGACATCGTCGTCAAGCGCGACTACCCCGGCGGACAGTCGGAGGTGAAGGAGACCGGCGCGGCGTACGTCATCAGCACCGACGAGGCCGTGCTCACCGTGACCAAGCAGCCGATCACCCTGCGCCTCACCGACCCGGACGGGAAGGTGCTGATGGCCGAGGCCTCGCCGCTGACCTGGGACGAGAAGAGCACCGCACAGCACCTGGAGCGCGGCGCCGAGGAGCAGTTCTTCGGCGGCGGCATGCAGAACGGCCGGTTCAGCCACCGCGGCGAGACGATCAAGATCTCGCGCGACTTCAACTGGAACGACGGCGGCAACCCGAACGCGGTGCCGTTCTACGTCTCCTCCCGTGGCTACGGGGTCCTGCGCAACACCTTCGCGGCCGGCAGCTACGACTTCGGCGCGCCGACCACGACCACCCACGACGAGCAGCGCTTCGACGCCTACTACTTCGTCGGTGACGCCGAGCGCGTCATCGACTCCTACACCGAGCTGACCGGTCGGCCGGTCGCGGTTCCGATGTACGCCCTGGAGGTCGGCGACGCCGCCTGCTACCTCCACAACGCCAACCGTGGCGAGCGCGAGACCCTCCGTGACTCGACCGCGATCGCGGAGGGCTACGCCGAGCACGACCTGCCGCTGGGCTGGATGCTGGTCAACGACGGCTACGGCTGCGGCTACGAGGACCTGGCCGAGACCGGCGACATGCTGAACGACCACGGCGCCGAGCTCGGCCTGTGGACCGAGGACGACCTGACCGAGCAGGAGACCGAGGTCAAGGCAGGCGTACGCGTCCGCAAGACCGACGTCGCCTGGGTCGGCCCGGGCTACCGCTTCGCGCTCGACGCCTGCGAGCAGGCCCGCGACGGCATCGAGACCAACAGCACCGACCGCTCGACCGTCCTCACCGTCGAGGGCTGGGCCGGCACCCAGCGCTGCGCCGCGGTCTGGAGCGGCGACCAGTCCGGAAGCTGGGACTACATCCGCTGGCAGATCCCGACGTACGCCGGTTCCACCATGTCCGGCCAGCACCTCGCCACCGGCGACGTCGACGGCATCTTCGGCGGCAGCGCCGAGACGTACGTCCGTGACATGCAGTGGAAGATGTTCCTGCCGATGACCTACCTGATGAGCGGGTGGGCGGCCTCGGACAAGCAGCCGTGGCGCTACGGCGAGCCGTACACCTCGATCAACCGGAAGTACCTGAGCCTGCACGAGCGGCTGCTTCCCTACTTCTACACGCACACGATGCGGGCCAACCGCAACGGCGTGGGAGCGGTCAAGCCGCTCTACCTCAACTACCCCGAGGACCCGAAGACCTGGGGCGACGCGGTCAAGTACGAGTTCCTCGCCGGTGACGACTTCCTGGTCGCGCCGGTCTACGAGGACGCCACGACCCGCGACGGGATCTATCTCCCCGAAGGCACCTGGGTCGACTACTGGAGCGGCCGGGTCCAGCAGGGACCGACCACGATCGACGGCTACAAGGCTCCGCTGGACACGCTGCCGCTCTTCGTACGCGCCGGCGCGGTCGTGCCGCAGTTCCCCGAGGGCACGCTCGACTGGCAGCAGGGCAAGAAGTCGGGCCGCCTCGACCTGGACATCTACCCGCAGGGTGCCTCGTCGTTCGTGAACTACGAGGACGACGGGCGCAGCCAGGCGCACGCCTCGGGCGAGTCCGCCACCCAGAAGTTCGAGGTCAACGCCCCTGAGCAGGGTCGCGGCCGGGTCGTGGTGCGGCTGGGCGAGGTCGATGGCTCGTACGCCGGCAAGCCCGCCTCGCGCGAGTACGGGCTCAGCGTGCACTCCGATGCCGAACCGGGCAGCGTGGAGCTGTCCGGCGAGGAGCTGCCTCAGCGGGGCTCGAAGGAGGAGCTGGAGGGCGCGGCGACCGGATGGTTCCACGACTCTGCGGCCGGTGTGACGCATGTGAAGACCGGGAAGCTGTCCACCTCCTCGGGGGCTGTGGTCGCGCTGAACGGGTCCTCGGCGGTCGGCGGTGGCCACCCGGCCGACCGCAACGTGACCCTGGACGCCGCCACCGCCGCGATCGCGGTCGCCGGCGAGGCCTCGGAGGTCAGCGCCACCTTCACCAACGACACCGGCTCCCGCGTCCAGCTCGACTCGATCACGGCCGCCGCACCTGAGGGCTGGGACGTACGCCCGGGTGCTGCAGTGTCGGGGTCCCTCGCGCCCGGTGCCTCCCGCACCGCGACGTTCAGCGTCACGCCACCGGCGGACGCCTCACCCGGCCGGGTCAAGATCGACACGACCGCGACCTACGTCGCCCACGACCGGACGTACGCCGTGACCGACTCAGCCACGACCACGGTCGCCCATCCGGACCTGGCCTCGGCGTTCAACAACGTGGGCGTCACCAGGGCCGAGGATCCCGGACCGGGCGACATCGACGGCGGAGGCAGCAGCTTCCTCGCCGGCAAGCTCGCCGAGAAGGGCGTCACTCCCGGTGCGACGGTGAACGCGAACGGCTTCGACTTCATCTGGCCGGACTCGGAACCGGGCACCAAGGACAACGTCGCCTCCGGCGGCGAGACCATCCGGATCAGCGGCAAGGGCAACGCGCTGGCCTTCCTGGGGACCGGCACCAGCCTCTCGGCAGCAGAGAAGGCGACCGTGCACTACACCGACGGCACCTCGAGCACCGGGACGCTCGGTTTCCCCAACTGGTGCTGCGCGGCGACCGACAGCTATGGCGCCAAGGTGGCAGTCACCACGCTCGGGAAGAACACGCCGAGCGGACCGGCGTACCCGACTGTCTCCTACCGCCTGTTCACCAAGACCCTGCGCACGGACCCGGCCAAGGAGATCGCCGCGGTCACGCTTCCCTCCAACGCCGCGGTGCACGTGTTCGCGATGACGGTCGGCAACGAGGAGATCGTGCCGCCGGCGTTGGCGGACGGCCAGTACTCGCTCGGCAACGTCGGCTCCGGGCTCGCGCTCGACGCCGCCGGTGCGACCAGCAACGGTCAGCTGACCACGTCGGCCGTCGGCGCGGCGGCGTCGCAGAAATGGGTGGTCACCCGGAACGAGGACGACGGCAGCTACCAGCTGAAGAACGCCGGCACCGGTCTGTGCGCCGACGTCGCCTACAGCTCGAAGACGAGCGGCGACCCGGTCGTGGAGTACACCTGCACGGGCACGCCCAATCAACGTTGGGTGATCGCGGCCGACGGTGCGGCACTGAAGGTCTCGGCCAAGCACAGCGGTCTCAGCCTGGCGGCCGGCGCCAACGGGCTGGTCGTGCAGCAGACCGACACCGCGGCGGCGTCGCAGCGCTGGCGCGCCACCCCGAACTAGGCCTACCCGGTCGCACTGCTTACATGGCCTCATGAACCGCGCGACGCGGTGACCGAGGACGGTGATGAGCAGTGCGACCAGGCAGTCGCCGCGAGGTGGTGCTCTGCGCTGTCTTCGTGCTGATCGCCCTGGGCTGGATCGTCACCGGGCTCCGCGCCGACTCCGGAGAGCTCCACGAGGCTCCGGTGGTCCTGGTGGGTCCCGATGTCGTCACCGTTCCGCTCGTGAAGCAGGTCAACGCGGTCCCGGGGCGTCCGTTCTCGGCGGGCGCTGTCGACAGCCGGGCCGAGGCGGCAGCGCTGCTGGAGCGCGGTGACGTCGTCGCGGAGCTCGACATCGACCTGTCCGGCATCCAGGACGAGCTGCGTCTGGCCACCGCACACCGGCCGGCGCTCGCACGTGCGATCCAGGCCGAGGTCGAGCGGATCGAGAAGACCCGGGGACGTACGGTCGTGCTCGCTGCGCCGCCTGATCTGCTCGAGGCGCGGCCGCTGTCCTGGGTCACCTTCGCGACCGCGCTGGCCGGCTTCCTGCTGGTGTGCGTCGTCTCGCTCGTGTGGGGCCCGTTCGCCCGTACGCTGCCTCGGCTCCTGGCGCGGCTGACCGCCCTCGCCGCGCTGGCGTTGGGAGCGGGCATCTGCGGTTGGTTGCTCGCCGGGCCGGCACCGGCGGGGGAGCGCATGCTGGTGGCGTCGGTGCTCGCTGCCACGGTGGTCGCCGCGGGTGCGTTGACCTTCGCCTGCGAGATCATCGGCGGGTTGCCGGGGTTGCTGCTCGCGGCGACGTTGATCGTCGCCGGGCCCGTACCTCTCCTCCTCGCCGGGGACCGGCTGCTGCTCGCGGACGTGTGGGCGATCGGCTCCGGATGGACGATCACCGGTGCCGGCGAGTCGCTGTTGTGGGCGGCGACCGGGGACGGTGTCACCGGGATCGCTCAACCGGTGGTGACCATCGCGGGGTCGGCGCTGCTCGGTCTGGTGGTGCTGGTGGCGATGCGGTGGCTGGTCAGGGTCGACGTCGAACGCCCGGGCGCTCTCGCGGAGGTGCGGTCGTGGCGGCGAAACCTCGGTCTGGTCCTGGCCTCGGCCACCTGCCTGACGATGCTCGCGACCGCGCTGACCTCCGCGCTGCACAGCGAAGCCGTGCCGCGCCCGCTGGCCAGCCTCGCCTCGACGACCCAGTGCGTCCCCGCGGGCCCTGTCGAGGATGTCGGCGATCTCAACCGGATTACCAGGCTTCGCGCCGAGCCGGCGCTCCAGGGCGGCGACGTGGGGGTGAGCGCCCATCTGAGTGACGGGCGGAGTATCTGGATGTTCGGTGACACGTTGCGGGCCAAGAAGTTCTCCGGTGCCGGCTTCGTACGTAACTCGATGCTGCTCGTCGAGCCCGACTGCCTGCAGGTCGTCCTCCCGGAGTCCGGTGGCGCCATCATCCCCGATCGGAAGGACGGCGTCGGCTACTGGCCGATGTCGGTGACCACGCTCGACAAGCCGGGATACGCGCTCGTCATGGTGGCCGCGCAGCGGGTGCGTACGACCGACTCCGACGACGCGTTCGGCTTCGAGGCGCTCGGCCCGGCCATCGCCCAGTTCGTGGTCCCGGACGGGGGCGTCCCGCAGCTGATCGCGGTGACCGACATCGGTGCCGACGACGCCGACACGCGCCGGCCGATGTGGGGCGCCGCGGCGGCAGAGTCGGGGGAGTGGCTCTACCTCTACGGCACCGCCCGCGAGCCCGACCCGCCGCTCGGCACCGGCTTCGCCCTGCACGTCGCCCGCGTCGCACCGGACCATGTCGCCGACCTCGACCGCTGGACGTACTGGGACGGCAGCGGCTGGAACAAGCGCCCCGGCTCCTCGAGCGAGCTGATCCCTGCGGCCGACGGCGTCTCCCAGACGTTGAGCGTCTTCGAGCGCGACGGGCGCTGGTACGCGTTCAGCAAGAGCGACGAGTTCCTCGGCGACGACCTCGTCTTCTGGACCTCGCCGTCACCGACCGGCCCGTTCCGGGCGCAACCACCGGTCGGCACCCTTCCCTCCGGAGTGGCACGCGGCGAGCTCCGCTACATGCCGCTGGCCCACCCCGACATCCTCGAGCAGCCCGGCTCGGTGATCGTCTCCTACAGCCGCAACAGCACCGACTTCGGTGCGGTCCTGCGCAACCCGCTCCTGTACCGGCCGAAGTTCATCCGGGTCGACCTTCCCGGCCACTAACGGAGCCGGCGCCTGCGGCCGAGACGTGGATCGCCGGCGCGAATCAAGATGTCCTGGATGGTGAAGTTGGCCGCGATCGCCTCGCGCAGCGTCTCCAGGTTCTCGCGGATCGCCCGCATCTCCTCCCGCGGCTGCCGGTGCCGGAGATAGACCCGGATGCGACGTACCTCGTCGTCTCGGGTGGGGTTGTCCCGGCCGAGCTCGTCATGAAGGTTGTCGATCATCACTAGGCGCGCGTGCAACGTCGGCCGGAGCGTCGGCCAGCGGATCCCCTTCTCGTCGACCTCGACGCTCGTTGTTCCCAGGGGAAGGTGGCCGAGGTCGAGCGCGCGCGAGAGCACGTCCAACGCGGAGGTCTTGACACCGAGGAGGAAGTCTAGGGCGACGAAGGACCGACCGTCGAGCACCTTGAGCTCCCAGTCCAGCTCCCGGAGACGCTCGGTGATCACCCGGATGTCGGAGATCTGCTGCGGCACCAGCTCGAGCAGCGCCCCACGCGCCGTGTCGAGCTCCATGTCCGAAGCCCGGTCATAGCGCTCCATCTGGGTCACGATCTCCTCGGCCCGCACGAGCACGTCATTGATCTGTACGTAGAGGAGGAACAGATCCGCTCCGAGATATGCCGCCTTGTCGCGTTCGTTCCTGCTCACGATGCCCGGAACGGCCTTGAGAACCACGTCGACGATCAGCTTGACGAACTCGATCATGCGGCGATGGTAGGGCGCCACTCCCTCGTGACGCCGACGTTTGTCGTCAGGTCAGGTTCATCTCGGGCATCCAGCTCTCTCGGAGTCGACCTTTGAGGGCGTGAGCCTCGTCGCGTGTCTCGCACTCGAGCCAGCTGACCTCGGCGGTCGCGAACCACGCGGTCACGACAGCGATCTGCTCTGCGGTCATCAGCGTCGGTCGGCTGCGGGCGTGCTTGCGGGTAACGCCGAGCGTCTTGACTGCGACGGAGGCACGAAGGGTGCTGCGGCTCCGGTCCAAGGAGGTGCTGAGGTGCGTACCGATTCGCCTCCGCAGGTTGCTGGCCTTTCCCACGTAGACGCACTCGCCGTCGTGGAACCAGGCGTACACGCCCGGAGAACGCGGGATCTCACCGCGGGACAACGTGCCTGTGGTGAAGCGCGTGACGGATAGCAGCGCTGTCCACTCGGGGCCCGCGCTCATGGGACCAAGCCGGCGGGGCTCTTGACGGGTGACGACCAGTCCTGGCCTCGCAGAGTTCCGTCAGCAGTGACCATGACGAACTTCAGGCGCCGGGCGAGGTCGCTCTGCAGGCCCATGATCGTGTTGAAGAAGGTCTTGGCTGTTCGTTTGGTAGGCGCATACTCGGCAAGCATTGGCAGGAGGAGCGTCTCGAACGCCGCTGATTCGATCCAGTCGACCTCGGCGCGGAAACCGAGCAGGGCTCGCACGCCCGTCTTCTCGACAAACGCGCGGGCTTGCTTCTCGTTGGACGGCGTAAGGCATGAGCCGAGGTGGATGTAGCAGTTGGTCGCAGTCTCACCGAGAATTTTGGCCAGGTCGTCGAGACTGGTGTCGTTGCGGTTCGACCAGCTGAGCGAGCCCTTGTAGCCGTGAGCCGCCAGGTAGAGGACGGGGTAGTCGTCGTACCGGGCTTGGCTCCATAGGTTGAGGTAGTGCTCGACCTCGCCGGTAGTGGCGACCTTCCGATGGAT
Source organism: Nocardioides sp. NPDC127503 (assembly GCF_040302165.1). Taxonomy (NCBI): domain Bacteria; kingdom Bacillati; phylum Actinomycetota; class Actinomycetes; order Propionibacteriales; family Nocardioidaceae; genus Nocardioides; species Nocardioides sp. NPDC127503. The sequence goes on from NZ_JBEORH010000012.1 coordinate 168,208, forward strand.
CGCCTTAATCGCGCGGAGGCGCTCCAGTAGTTCTAGGACGGGCAGGACACTGGTGCGTTTGCGCAGGTCCGCGTCCCACTCACCTTCCAGGCAGAAGACGCCGTTGGTCGCCATCGTTCCCTCCTCCAAGTCGTGGCGACTCTAGAAGGAGTGACGAGCGCAAAGGTGCGTTCTGAGGCACCTACCTTGCATTCGGTAGATCGTGAGTAATGGGGCCTTGATCAGAGTGAACCTGGGTAGGTCTATCCGAACGTGTGTCGGATAGACCTACCCATGTTCACTAGACGTCCTGATCGGAGCAGCCGACGAGCGCTGACCTGGGTCCGGCGTCAGCGGGCGAGCGTGTGGAGCAGACCCGTGACGGCGGCCGCGGCGGCATCGGCGTCTTGGGCGCGGATGGCGTCGAAGACGGCGACGTGCTCGTCGGCGATCTCGGGCGTCTCGTCGACGAGGTGGATGGTCGCGCGCAGGGTGTCCTCGAAGCCGGCGTAGAGCTCGATGAGGAGCGGGTTGTGGGTCGCGGTGACCACGCCGAGGTGGAACTCCGCGTCGGCCTCGGCGAAGGCGTCGGCGTCCCCGGCCGCGACGGCGGTGGCGCGCCGTTCCATGATGGCGGTGAGGGATCGAAGGTCGTCCTCGGTACGACGCTCGGCTGCCAGTGCCGCGGCGCGGGTCTCGATCGCGTGGCGGACCTCGAGGACGTGCGCCAGGTCGACCCGGCCGACCTGACGACGCATCATCGCGGCCACCTCGTTGGAGGCCGCGACGTACGTCCCGTCCCCGCGTCGCACCTCCAGCACGCCGGCGTGGGCCAGCGCCCGTACGGCCTCGCGGACCGTGTTGCGGCTGACGCCGAGCGCCGCGGCGAGCTCTGGCTCGGGCGGGATGCGGGCGCCGACGGCCCACTCGCCGTCGGCAAGCAGCGCGCGCATTCCGTCGATCGCCTGGTCGACCAGGGAGCGAGGCGTGGTGGTGGAGAGCGGCACGTGCCGTCCTTTCATCCAATCATCCGACGTCTGGCATCCTAGAGGGTGTGAACCCCCGCCTCCAGTCCCGCCCCGAGTCCCCGTCGTCGAACACAGCCGTTCGGTCGACGATGTGGCTGCTGATCGCGGTCCTGCTGGTCGCTGCCAACCTGCGCGGGGGCATCACGTCCCTCGGTGCCCTGCTCGACAGTCTCGACGGGCTCTCGGCCGGCACCCGTGCCTTCCTGACCTCGCTGCCGGTGCTGTGCTTCGCGGTCGTCGGCGCGACGGGCATGACGCTTGCGCGCCGGCTCGGCGTGCACCGTGGCATCGGCGTCGCGCTCGGCCTCCTGGTGGCCGGGCTGTTGGTCCGGGTGATCGGTGACCCCTGGCTGCTGCTCGCCGGCACGTTCGTCGCTTGTGCCGGCATCGCGCTCGCCAACGTGCTGCTTCCCGCCGTGGTCAAGGAAGGCTTCCCGAACCGGGTCGGCGCGGTCACCGGTGCCTACAGCGCCGTGATGTCGCTGGGCGCGGCGATCGCGGCCGGGGTCACGGTGCCGATCGCCCAGGCGGCCGGAAGCTGGCGGATCGGTCTCGGCATCTGGGCTGTGCTCGCCGCGCTGGCCCTGCTGGCATGGGCGCCGCACCTGCGCGACCGCGGCCTGCGCCGAGGTGACGGGGTCCGGGTGTCGCTGTGGCGTGAGCCGGTGGCGTGGGCCGTGACCGTCGTCTTCGGCACCCAGTCGCTGTTCGCGTACGTCGTGATGAGCTGGCTGCCGAGCATCTACGCCGACGCTGGCTTCAGTCACGCGACGGCGGGGCTGCTGCTCGCGGTGAGCATCCTGGTCGGCGTACCCGTGTTCTTCCTGGCGCCCACACTCGCGATCCGGGCATCCACGCAGGGCCACCTGATCGCCATCCTGACCGCGCTGCTGGCGATCGGGTTCGCCGGGCTCTGGCTCGCTCCCGTTGCGGGCGCCTGGGTCTGGGCGGTGCTCGTCGGCATCGGCGGCGCCGTCTTCCCGGTGGCCCTGACCCTGTTCAGCATCCGCACCGCGACCACCGCCGGCACCACCGCGCTGTCCTCGATGGCACAGAGCATCGGCTACCTGCTCGCTGCCGCCGGCCCGTTCGTCGTCGGACTGCTGCGCGAGTCCACCGGCTCCTGGTCGGTCCCGATCGCCCTCCTGCTGGGGCTCGCGCTCGTCCAGGTCTTCGCCGGGTACGTCGCCGGCCGCCCGATCGTCATCGGAGCCCGCGCCGAGGACTGAAGCACTCGAAGGCGAAAATTCGTTCGGCGCAGGATGCCGCCTCGACCGGGGTGGCGTTGGCGGGTGGAAGAAATTTTTCTTTCACCCGGGTTGAGCGTAGGGCGTATCGAGCTTGAGGCCCCAGGACGTGCAGGATCGAATACCGTGGGCGGCATGGCTACCGAGTCGTTCACCATCGCGCCGCTCGGCCCTGAGACCTGGCCGGCGTTCGATGCGCTGGTGCAGCGGCACAACGGGATCTTCGGCGGCTGCTGGTGCATCTGGTTCCATCCGGACGGACCGAAGCGCGGCCAAGGCGCTGAGGCGAACCGGGCGCTGAAGAAGGCCTACGTCGAGAAGGGCGAGGCGCATGCCGCGCTGGTGATGGACGGGGACGAGGCCGTCGCATGGGCTGAGTACGGCACCCCGGTCGAGCTGCCCACGCTCCATCACCTCAAGCAGTACGACGCGACGAAGACCGCGGATCCCGACTACCGGATCACCTGCGTCTTCGTCGACAAGCGCTACCGGCGCCAGGGTGTGACGGAGCTGGCCATCACCGGTGCGCTCGAGCAGATCGCCCAGGCTGGTGGCGGACGGGTCGAGAGCTATCCGCACGACCTGACCGACCAGACCAAGAAGGTGTCGTCGTCGTTCCTCTACAACGGCACCCGTCGACTTTACGAGCGGCTCGGCTTCGCCTACGACCGGCCCAAGGGCCTGAAGAACTGCGTCATGGTGAAGACTGTCGAGCCTGCCTGACGTCAGGTTCGTAGCCCCGGTTTCTTTGCGTCGTTCGGCAAATCCGGGTCGATCGGGGTGACTCGGACGCCGAGGGCAGAGTGGGCGTAGCTGGCGAGCTGCTGCTCGGCGCGCTCGAGGGTGAGCGACGAGTTGTGGGCGAGCAGGTGGAGGCCGAAGGCGTCCTCGAGGGCGACGAAGTTGCGGGCGATCGCCTCGGCAGAGTCGGTCAGCGTGAAGACGCCGGTCGCGCGCCCGACCTCGAGGACGGCGGTGTAGAGCGACACCTCGCGGTCGAAGAGCAGCGTCATCAGGGTCGCGTGCATCGGGCTGCGGCTCGCGTTGACCGAGATCTCGTCGAGGACCTGGCTCAGGAGGAGGTCCTCACCTCGGGGAAGACCCGAGTACATCAGGCGACCGAGCTTCTCCGCGGGAGAGAGGTCGCCCTCGATCGCGCGCTGCCGGGACCAGTAGTAGCGGTCGGTCGCGGCCTGATGGGCGGCCTCGATGAGGCCGTCGAGCTCGGGGTAGTAGTAGGCGATCAGGCGCGGTGAGATGCCGGCCTCCGCGGCGATGTTCTTCATCGTGGCGCCGGCCAAGCCGTGGGCCGCAATCACGGTGAGTGTTGCCGCGGTCAGATGTTCGCGCCGAGCGGCCTGGTCCTTGCGTCGAGCCATGCTCAACCGTAACGCGTATGTGAAATCTGCGGGCGAATGATTGACACCTGGTGTGGCGAGGCTCATATTTGCGGTGAAGCGCAAAGAAAGGACTTGCTTGTGCGTACCCACCAGGACTGGCGAGAGATCGCCGCCGAGGTCCGACTCCCGACTCGACCGTTCGTCGGCGGCCGTTCCGTCGACACCGCGGAGGGCTCCTTCGAGAACCGCAACCCCGCCACCGGCGCGCTGCTCGCCGAGGTCGCCGACGCCGGCAGCGCCGGAGTCGACGAGGCCGTGCGTGCGGCACGCGCCGCGTACGACGACGGGGGCTGGTCGCGGGCGGGTGTCGCCTTCCGCCGGGAGCGGATGCTCCGCTTCGCCGACCTCCTCGCCGACCATGCCGCCGAACTCGCGGTCCTGGACTCGCTCGACATGGGCAAGCGGGTGGTGGATGCGTACGACCTCGATCTGCCGTTCTCGGTGAACCTGTTCCGCTACTACGCCGAGGCGATCGACAAGATCAACGACGAGGTCGCCCCCACCCCGCCGGGCACGACAGCCCTCGTCCGCCGCGTCCCGCTCGGCGTCGTCGGCGCGGTCGTCCCGTGGAACTACCCGGTCGACATGCTCGCCTGGAAGGTCGCCCCGGCGATGGCCGCCGGCAACAGCGTCGTGCTCAAGCCCGCCGAGCAGTCGCCGTCCTCGGCGCTGCGGATCGCCGAGCTCGCCGCCGAGGCCGGGATCCCTGACGGCGTCCTCAACGTCGTCCCCGGACTGGGGGAGACCACCGGCAGGGCGCTCGGCCTGCACCCCGACGTCGACGTGCTCGCGTTCACCGGCTCGACCGAGGTCGGCGCGTACTTCCTGCAGTACGCCGGCCAGTCGAACCTCAAGCAGGTCTGGCTCGAGTGCGGCGGCAAGAGCCCCCACGTCGTCTTCGCGGACGCCGAGGACCTCGCAGCCACGGCCAAGCAGACCGCCTTCGGCATCTGGTTCAACCAGGGCGCGGTCTGCTCGGCGCACTCGCGCGTCCTGGTCCAGCGTGAGGTCCACGAGGAGTTCGTCGACCTCGTCGCGAAGGAGGCCGCGGCGTACGCCCCAGGTGACCCGCTCGACCCGGCCGCCGGGATGGGCGCGATCGTCTCGCCCGAGCAGACCGACCGGATCATGCAGTTCGTCGATGAGGCCAAGACCTCGGACGCGCGCCTGGTCACCGGCGGTCAGCGGATCACCCGCGACGGCAGCGACTGCTACGTCCAGCCCACCGTCTTCGACGACGTCGACCCGGCCGACACCCTCGCTCGCGAGGAGGTCTTCGGGCCGGTCCTGGCGGTCACTGCCTTCGACACCGAGGACGAGGCGGTCGCGCTCGCCAACGACACCCCGTACGGCCTGGCCGCCTCGGTCGCGACCAGCAACCTGAGCCGCGCACACCGGCTCGCCGAGCGGATCCACGCCGGCACCGTGACCGTGAACGGCGTCGACGCCTTCAGCGCCTGGACCCCGTTCGGCGGGTTCAAGGGCTCCGGCTTCGGGCGCGACCTCTCGCTGCACGCCCTCGACAAGTACGTCGGTCTCAAGACCGTCTGGATCAACCACTGACCTCCCGCCCGACCAGCCAGGGACACACCATGACGCAGACCAACCAGCCGACCGCCCTCGCGGCCGAGCAACAGTCACATCTACGCAAGACGCTGCGGCGCTTCGACATCGTCTTCCTACTCATCGCCGCCGTCGTCGGCCTCGAGACCCTCGGGCAGGTCTCGCTCTACGGCGCCGAGGCGTTCACGTGGGCGCTCGTGCTCGCGGTCTTCTTCCTCGTGCCGTACGGCCTGATCTTCGCCGAGACCGGCGCCGCGTTCAGCGAGGAGGGCGGGGCCTACACCTGGGTCCGGGACGCCTTCGGGCGCCCGGCCGCGGCGGTGGCCGCGATCCTGACCTGGATCACCCAGCCGGTGTGGGTCGGCGGCTCGATGGCCTTCCTCGCCGCCGAAACCGTGAGCGTCTACATCACCCCGCTCGAGCACGGCTCGCTCGGCGATTACCTGTTCAAGATCGTCTTCATCTGGATCACCGTGGTCGCCGCGATCGCCAGCCTCGCCAAGGGCAAGTGGCTGCCGACCAGCGGGGCGATCCTCAAGGTCGGCCTGCTCGCCTTCTTCGTGCTGACCACGGCCATCTACGCCGCCAAGAACGGCGTCGTCGACCTCAGCGGCAGCGACTTCAGCCCGACCCTGCTCGGCCTGTTCGGGTCGGTCCCGATCCTGCTCTTCGCCTACCTCGGCTTCGAGTCCTCCAACAGCGCCGCCGGTGAGATGGAGAACCCGGCCCGCGACGTACCGGTCTCGATCTTCCGCTCCTGCGCGACCGCCGCGGTCTGCTACCTGGTGCCGATCTTCGCGATCCTGCTCGTCGTCCCCAGCGGCGACATCACCGGCATCGGCGGCCTCCTCGACGCCGTCGGCACCGTCTACTCCGTCTACGGCGCCGCGGCCGAGCCGCTGCTCACGCTCACCGCCGTCGTCTTCGTCTACATCCTGATGAGCCAGGGCGCGGCGTGGATGATCATCTCCGACCGGATGCAGGCGATGACCGCGGCCGACGGCTCGTTCTTCGGCGGGTTCTTCGGCCGCTTCCACGAGGGTCTCGGTACGCCGGTGCGGGTCAACATGCTCTCCGGTGTCGTGGCCACGGTGTTCCTGCTCGTCGCGATGCAGGTGACCGGCTCGGGCGCCTCGATCTTCGGTGTCGTCCTCACCATCTCGATCTCCACCTTCCTGCTCAGCTACCTGCTCGTCATCCCGGCCGCGATCCGGCTGCGTACCCGCTACCCCGACCGCCCGCGCCCCTTCCGCGTCCCCGTCTCCGACCGCGGCTTCGCGGTGCTCGGCTGGGTGGCCTTCGCCTGGGTCCTGCTCGGCTCGTGGGTGGCGGTGTTCCCGGGCACCCTCGAGCGGCTCTTCGGCGAGGCGTACCCGTTCAAGGAGATCTGGGGCGTGAGCCAGGTGACCTTCGAGGTCTTCACGCTCGGCACCCTCGGCTGCCTGCTCCTGCTGTGCGGCATCGGGTACGTCCGCGGTGCCCGCGTCCGCGCCGAGGTCGGCGCCCCCGTCCAGTCCGTTCCCACCGAGGAGCCCACCCGATGACCGAGCAGACCGCTGGGCAGAAGCCCGTGGCCGCCCCGTACGACATCCTGTTCGAGCCCGTGCAGATCGGGCCGTTCACCACGAAAAACCGCTTCTACCAGGTGCCCCACTGCAACGGCATGGGCTACCGCGACCCCAGCGCGCAGGCGGCGATGCGCAAGATCAAGGCCGAGGGCGGTTGGTCGGTGGTGTGCACCGAGCAGGTGGAGATCCACGCGACCTCCGACATCGCCCCGTTCATCGAGCTGCGGATCTGGGACGACCAGGACCTGCCCGCGCTCAAGCGGATCGCCGACGCGATCCACGAGGGCGGCGGCCTGGCCGGCATCGAGCTCGCGCACAACGGGATGAACGCGCCGAACCAGCTCAGCCGCGAGACCCCGCTCGGGCCCGCGCACCTCCCGGTCGCTCCCGACACGATCGCGCCGGTCCAGGCCCGGGCCATGTCGCTGCAGGACATCGAGGATCTGCGGCGCTGGCACCGCAATGCCGTACGCCGCTCGCTCGAGGCCGGCTACGACGTCGTCTACGTCTACGGCGCCCACGGCTACGGCGCCCCGCACCACTTCCTCTCGCGGCGCTACAACAACCGCACCGACGCGTACGGCGGCTCGCTCGAGAACCGGATGCGACTGCTGCGCGACCTCCTCGAGGACACCATCGAGGAGGTCGCCGGGCGGGCCGCAGTGGCCTGCCGGATCACGGTCGAGGAGGAGATCGACGGCGGCATCACCCGCGAGGACATCGAGGGCGTGCTGCGCGAGCTCGGCGAGCTGCCGGACCTGTGGGACTTCGCGATGGGCAGCTGGGAGGGCGACTCGGTCACCTCGCGGTTCGCCCCCGAGGGACGCCAGGAGGAGTTCGTCGCCGGGCTGAAGAACCTGACCTCCAAGCCCGTCGTCGGCGTCGGCCGGTTCACCTCGCCGGACGCGATGGTGCGTCAGGTCAAGGCCGGCATCCTCGACCTGATCGGCGCCGCGCGCCCGTCGATCGCGGACCCGTTCCTGCCGAACAAGATCCGCGACGGCCGGCTCAACCTGATCCGCGAGTGCATCGGCTGCAACATCTGCGTCTCCGGCGACCTCACCATGTCGCCGATCCGCTGCACCCAGAACCCGAGCATGGGGGAGGAGTGGCGCCGCGGCTGGCACCCGGAGCGGATCCGCGCCAAGGAGAGCGACTCCCGCATCCTCGTCGTCGGCGCCGGTCCCTCCGGCCTGGAGGCGGCACGGGCGCTCGGCGTACGCGGCTACGACGTCGTGCTGGCCGAGGCCGGCCGCGACCTCGGCGGCCGGGTGACGGCCGAGTCGAAGCTGCCGGGTCTCTCCGCCTGGGGCCGGGTCAAGGAGTACCGCGAGGCCGTCCTCGCCGACCTCCCCAACGTCGAGATCTACCGCGAGAGCCCGATGGCCGGCGAAGACATCGTCGAGTTCGGCTTCGAGCACGTCATCACCGCGACCGGTGCCACCTGGCGTACGGACGGGGTCGCGCGCTTCCACACCACCGCCATGCCGATCGCCGAAGGCGCTCAGGTGCTCGGCCCCGACGACCTCTTCGCCGGCCGGCTGCCCGATGGCAAGAAGGTGGTCGTCTACGACGACGACCACTACTACCTGGGCGGCGTCGTCGCCGAGCTGCTCGCGCAGAAGGGCTACGACGTCTCGATCGTCACCACCGGCTCGCAGGTGTCGTCGTGGACCAACAACACCTTCGAGGTCAACCGGATCCAGCGCCGGCTGATCGAGAACGGCATCACCCGCGTGACCGACCACGCGGTCATGTCAGTCGGGGCCGGCGGTGTCCGGGTCAAGGATGTCTATGCCGGCGTCGAGCGCGACCTCGACTGCGACGCCGTCGTCATGGTCACCGCCCGCCTCCCGCGCGAGGAGCTCTACCTCGATCTGCTCGCCCGTCGCGACGCAGGCGAGATCGCCTCCGTACGCGGCATCGGCGACTCCTGGGGCCCCGGCACCATCGCGGCCGCCGTCTGGTCCGGACGCCGCGCGGCCGAGGAGTTCGACGCCGTCCTGCCCTCCAACGACGAGGTGCCGTTCCGGCGCGAGGTGACCCAGCTGGCCTGAGTCCGGGCGGCGCGGTTGGGTGGGTGTGGAACGTTGAAGGCTCGGACCTTCCTCGTGGGTCCGAGCCTTCAACCAGGTGCCGTCATCAGCCCAGCGCGCGAACCGCACTCACACTGCCTAGCGGACCACCGTGAGCGGTCCCTCCTCGGGTGTCGGCGGCTCGAACCTCTCGAAGTATTCAGTCGCCGTCTGCTCGGTGAGTGGCCAATCGTCCGCACACCTGCCGTGTCGGTCACCGACTCGGCCCAGGATGATCTCGAGACTCGTCGCGATGTAGACAGTCTCCGGCACGATGCCTTGGGGTGCGAGTAGGGCGCGGAACTCATCGCGTTGTCGCCGGAACCAGAATCCGAAGTCGAGCACGACATCGTTCCCCGCAGCGACATGGCGCAGCAAGCGCGCCTTCAGGTCTGCTGCCACCTCGGCGACCACTTCGGCGGAGGGCATCGTCGTGATTCCGCGATCCCAGAACTCCACCTCGAACGACAAACGCGTCCAGCCCTCGCGCTCGAGGCGCTTGGCATAGGTGGTCTTTCCTGCACCACCTGGCCCGCACATCATCACGACGCGGGGTCCAGGAGTCCTGTTCACTGCCACTGGGCGGAGGTTACGCTCCGCCACTATCGGGCGTGAGTCCGCGCCGCTTGAAGCCGACGGGTCGCGATGATTCTGCTCGATGAGTCGGCTCATCTGCGTCTGGTGAAGCGGATGTCGCCGTTGGGTAGTCGTTCGTGGAGGTACGCCGCGTCGTGGGCGCGGTGGTGGTGATGGGAGCAGAGCAGGGCGGCGTTGTCGAGATCGGTCGGGCCGCCTTGGGCCCATTCGATCCAGTGGTGGGCCTCGGCCCAGGTGCCGGGGATGTCACAGCCCTCGGCCTCACAGGTCGCCGAGCGCAGCAGCAGGGCTCGGCGTTGGGCGGCGGTGAAGAAGCGTTCCTTACGGCCGAAGTCGAGGACCTCGGACGAACCCCCGAGGACGGCGGGGATGATGCCTGCGGTGCAGGCCAGGCGGCGGGCCTCGGCTGCGGTGATCGGGGTACCGCCGAGGATCTGGGCGATGCCGGCTTCCTTGCGGAGCTGGTCGATATCGATGGTCACGATCACCGTGGTCGCGTCCCCGCCGTGGATCGGGAGCCTGGTGGGGTCGAGTGTTTCGAGCATTTTGGCAGAACGCCCGGCCCAGCCGTCGGTCGTAGGGCAGGTAGTCACCGGCCTCGGTGCGGGTGCCGTCGTCGCGGCGGGGTGAGGCAAAGGCCTCGAGGTTGGTGGCCAGCCGGTCCGCGGCCGCGTCCGGGAGGACCGCGGAGATCCGGGTGGTGCCATCCCCAAGACGCCGCATCGCCAGGCGGGTCTTCTTCCGGGCGTGGGCTTCCTCCGCCGCGAGCCGTTTCGCTTCCTCGGCCTCGGCGATCTCGGGGGCGATGAGATCCAGGATCCGGCGCCCCAGGCGGCGCAGTTGGGTGGGGTCGAACTGGGTTGCGTAGGCGACCAGCGCTTCTTCGGCCTTGGTCTTGATCTCGGGATCGAGGTCCGCGGGGAGGTCGTCGAGGGCGTCGACGATGACGTGGGCCTGGGCCGGGTTGCAGCCGCCGGCGCGCATCGCGGCGGCGACCTGGTGATAGGTCCGGTCGAGGGCTTCTGCGAGTCGCAGGTCGGCGCGCAGGGTCTCGGGGCGCTGGTGGGTGTGGTGATGGAGCCAGGCCGCCACGTCCCGGGCCGCATTGTCAGCGGCGACGTCGTCGGCGGTGGCGAGCACCCGCAGCTCGAGCTCCGCCAACTGGGCCTTGGCCCGGGCAATCTCGACCAGGGTGGCGGCCTTCTGCTCGGTGGCCATGAACGACGGATTCGCCTCCGCAACCCGGCCAAGCGAGGCGGTGATCGCGACCACGGCCCCGAGCACAGGGTGTTGTGGCTGCTGCAGCGTGGTCATCGAACCGGTCACCTCCCGACGTACGAACTCTTTCCACATCCGCGCATGCGGATGTGTTCTGGTTCGCTGGTCTCGGAGGCCCGGAGTACGGGCTATTACTTACCCTCGCAGCTCAGCGTTCACGCCCCTGGTTTCCCCTGGATTACCCCCAACCCGTTGTGTCTCGGATGGATAGGGCACGCCTCTTTCGAGGTGGTCGGCCTTCACGTTTACGCCTGTGCCGAGCCTACCACACAACGCAAAACCAATGAACCCAAACTCAATCAGGGACAGATATCCCAAACCCAAGCCAGACCGCTGCTGGAAGCCCGCAAGACAGCCAAATGGCACCCAGCCCAGGCACCCTGCTTCTAAATCTCCCAACCCAAACCCGGTATTGGCCCCACCCACGCTGGAACTCAGACACCACTAGCGCCGTGGATCAGCCCCGCGCCTGACGGTCGTACGCCGTGTAGTTGCGCTGTGTCGCGATGTGGCCGGCGATGTGCTTGGCGTCGTGCCAGACGCCCCAGATGAAGCTCGAGCCGCGACGGGAGAGCCAGGGGAGGCCGACGAAGTAGACGCCGGGCTCGGTAGAGACGCCGCGGCGGTGGGCAGGGCGGCCGTTCTCGTCGAGCGCGTCGACCTGGAGCCAGCCGTAGTCGGTTGCGAAGCCGGTCGCCCAGATCACCGTGGTGATGCCAGCCTCGGCCAGGTCGAGGGAGAGCAGGGGCGTGGTCGCAGCTGAAGGGCTCGGGCCGAGCTCGCGGGCCGAGGGCTCCTCCGGCAGGTCGATGCCGTTGCGGGTGACGTACTCGTCGGCGGCGTCGAGAAGGGCGAGGTAGTTGGCGTCGCCCTGGGCGATGTTCTCGGCCAGGTCCTCGCGGAAGGTGAGCGTGCCGGCGTCGTAGGTGTCGGTCATGCCGACGAGCTGGATCCCGCTCGCCTCGAGGTCGCGGAAGTCGATGGTGCGGCCGCCGTGCGCGCCGCTGACGGCGATGGTGACGTGCTCCGCGCCGGCGGCTGGGGTCTCCAGGTCCCACAGGCCAAGGACGCCGAGCCACCAGCAGAAGTCGCGGCCGCGGTAGCTGCGCGGGGGACGGTCGTGCGGGCCGACCGAGAGGTGGACCTGGCGGCCGGAGCGCTGCAGTTCGTCGGCGATCTGGACGCCGGAGGAGCCGGCACCGACGACGAGGACGTTGCCCTCGGGAAGCTGGTCGGGGTTGCGGTAGTCGCTCGAGTGCATCTGCATGGCGACCGCGCCGTCGGGGACGATTGGCGGGTAGACCGGCCGCTGGAACGGGCCGGTTGCCGCGACGACGAACCGCGCGTCGATGACCCCATCGGAGGTCTCGACCCGGAAGCCCGGACGGCCCTGGTTGCGGGTCACCGAGGTGACCTCGACGCCGGTCCTGATCGGGGCGGCGATCTTCTCGGCGTACGCCTCGAAGTAGGCGGCGACCTGGTCTTTGGTGGCGAACGCGTCAGCGTCGACGTCCTGGAACTCCAGGCCCGGGAATCGGTCGTGCCAGGCCGGGCCGTTGGCGACGAGCGAGTCCCAGCGCATCGTGCGCCAGCGCTCGGCGATCCGGTCACGCTCCAGCACGAGGTGGGGTACGCCGTTGTCGCTCAGGTGCTCGCTCATCGCCACACCGGCCTGACCGGCGCCGACGACGAGGACCTCGATCTGTTCGTTGGACATACTCAGATCCTGAGGTGCCCCGTTGCTCGTGTCCAACAGATGTTGTTGGCCTTACCCATCGGATCGGCCGATGCAATCACCGGTCCGCGCCACTGCATCTGTTTCATTGACGATAGTCCTTGGAAACATCTGTTGGACACATGCTCTGCGACGAGGTGGACTGGTCGTCGTGGAGACCAACAAACCCAGCAGCATCGTCGTCGGCGGGCACACCCGGATCCGCCCGTTCAACACCAGCGTCACCTACCCCGAGCAGAACCTCGACAACGACCTGTGTCAGGCCGTCGTCGCGGGCAACACGGTCTACGTACGCGGTCAGATCGGGCAGGACCTGGACACCAGCGAGTCGGTCGGCATCGGCGACGTCGAGGCGCAGACCGAGCAGGCGATGGCCAACATCAAGATGCTGCTCGAGGAGGCCGGTGCCGAGATGGAGCACCTGGTCAAGCTCACGATCTACATCGTCGACCCGCGCTACCGCGAGACGGTCTACCGGACGATCGGCCGCTGGACGAAGGGCGTGCACCCGATCTCCACCGGCCTGGTGATCTCCGCCCTGGCCCGTCCGGAGTGGCTGGTCGAGGTCGACGCGATCGCCGTGATCCCGGGGGAGCAGCAGTGACCTTCTCCGTCCTCGCCACCGACGGCAACGGCGCCGTCGGCATCGCCGTGACCTCCTCCAGCCCGGCCGTCGCCGCGCGCTGCATCCACCTGCGTCCGGGCGTCGGCGGCGCCTCCTCGCAGAACATCACCGACCCGCGCCTGGGCACCGAGCTGCTCGACGCGCTCGCCTCGGGGCTCGACGCCCGGGCCGCGCTCGCCTCGGTCACCCAGGGCCGCGAGCACATCGAGCACCGCCAGCTGACGGTGCTCGGACTCGACGGTGCCGGTGCGGCGTACAGCGGCTCCGGGTCGCTCGGCATCCACCACCACGCCGTCGCGCCGCAGGTCGTCGCCGCCGGCAACCTGCTGGCCGACACCGAGGTCGTCGACGCCGTCGTCGCGGGCTTCGAAGCGGCGACCGGCGATCTCGAGGAGCGGCTGCTGGCCGCACTCGAGGCCGGGCTGGCCGCCGGCGGCGAGGCCGGACCGCTGCACTCGGCGGGCCTCTCCGTCGTACGCGACGTCGCCTGGCGGGTCACCGACCTCCGCGTCGACTGGAGCGACCACCCGGTCGAGGACCTCCGCGACCTGCTGAAGGTCTGGATGCCGCAGCGCGACGACTACGTGACCCGCGGCCTCGACCCCACCGTCGCCCCGTCCTACGGCGTGCCCGGTGACGAGTGAGTCGATGACCACCTCGAAGCAGTACGCCGCGACCACCGTCAGCAGCGACGCCGAGCGCCTCATCCGGCTCTCCGAGCAGCTGCACGCGAACCCCGAGACCGGCTGGGAGGAGCACAACTCCTCCCGCTGGGTCGCGGAGTCCCTCGAGGAGGCCGGATTCACCGTCACTCCGGGTTACCTCGGTCTGGAGACCGCGTTCCTGGCGACCTTCGGCAACGGCCCGTTCCGCCTCGGCCTGTGCGCCGAGTACGACGCCCTCCCGGGCCTGGGCCACGCGTGCGGTCACAACCTGATCTCCGCGATCACCGTCGGCGCCGCCCGCGCGCTCGCGCCCTTGGCCGACGCCGCAGGGCTCACCATCGAGGTCTACGGGACGCCCGCCGAAGAGGGCGGCGGCGGCAAGATCGAGCTGCTCGAGCGCGGCGCCTTCGCCGGTCTGGACCTGGCGATGATGGCCCACCCGGCGCCGGTCGACGTCGCCGAGGCCGAGCCGTTCGCGGTGTCGCACTCGCACGTCGAGTACCGCGGCAAGGCGGCCCACGCGGCGGCCTATCCCGAGCAGGGCGTCAACGCCGCCGACGCCTTCACCATCGCCCAGGTCGCGATCGGCCTGCTCCGCCAGCAGCTGCCGCCGACCGTGCGCGTGCATGGCGTGATGACCAACGGGGGAGAGGCACCCAACGCCATCCCCGCGCGGACCGAGGGCCGCTGGTACGTCCGCGCCGAGAGCCTCGCCCAGCTCGCCGAGACCGAGGAGAAGGTCTGGCGCTGCTTCGAGGCCGGCGCACTCGCCACCGGCGCGACGCTCGCCGTCGAGCCGGAGAGCAAGCCGTACGCCGAGTTCCGCACCTTCGCCCCCGCGCTGGCGGCGTACCGGCGCAATGCCGAGGAGATCGGCCGGGTCTTCGACCCGGGAACCCCGGCTCGCCGGATGAACCGCGCGTCCACCGACATGGGCAACGTCTCCCAGGTCGTGAACGCGATCCACCCCTACGTCGGCATCAACTCCGGGACCGCCCTCAACCACCAGCCCGAGTTCGCCGCGCACTGTGTCGGCGGGGACGCCGAGAAGGCGCTTCTCGACGCCGCCACCGCGCTGGCTTGGACCGCGCTCGACGTCGCCGAGGAGGCGACCGCACGATGACCACTGTCGACGCACCGGCCACCCGGACCGAGCACGACTCGCTCGGCGCGTTCGAGGTTCCCGCGACCGCCTACTGGGGCGTGCACACCGCCAGGGCGCTGCGGAACTTCCCGATCAGCGGCACGACTGTCGGGAGCCACCGCTCGCTCGTCGCCGCCCTCGGCGCGGTCAAGCTCGCTGCCGCCCGCGCCAACCACGAGCTCGGGCTGCTCGACGACCGTCGTCACGGCGCCATCGCCGCCGCCGCGCAGGACGTCCGCGACGGGGCCCTCGACGACCAGTTCGTCGTCGACGTGATCCAGGGCGGCGCCGGCACCTCGACCAACATGAACGCCAACGAGGTCGTCGCCAACCGCGCGCTCGAGATCCTCGGCCTGCCGTTCGGCAGCTACGACGAGATCCACCCGCTGGACCACGTGAACCGCTGCCAGTCGACCAACGACGTCTACCCGACCGCCGTCCGGCTCGCCCTGGTCGGGGCGATGGACCGCCTGGCCGAGGCGACCGAGGCCCTCGCCGACTCGTTCGCCCGCAAGGCGGCCGAGTTCCGCGCCGTCCCCAAGATCGGCCGTACGCAGCTCCAGGACGCCGTCCCGATGACGGTCGGCCAGGAGCTCGGTGCCTTCGCCATCACCCTGCGCGAGGAGCTGGCCCGGCTGGCCGACTCGCGGGTGCTGCTGTGCGAGATCAACCTCGGCGCCACCGCGATCGGCACCGGGATCACCGCCCATCCGGACTACCGGCGGCTCGCCGTCCAGCACCTCGCCGAGATCACCGGTCTGCCGGTGGTCGGTGCGGGGGACCTCGTCGAGGCGACCAGCGACACGGGCGCGTTCGTGCAGGTCTCCAGCGTGCTGAAGCGGATCGTCGTCAAGGCCTCCAAGATCTGCAACGACCTCCGGCTGCTCAGCTCGGGCCCGCAGGCCGGGCTCGGCGAGCTCCAGCTCCCCGCCCGCCAGGCCGGGTCGAGCATCATGCCCGGCAAGGTCAACCCGGTCATCCCGGAGATGGTCAACCAGGTCGCCTTCTGGGTGATCGGCAACGACCTCACCGTCACCATGGCCGCCGAGGGCGGCCAGCTCCAGCTCAACGCGTTCGAGCCGGTGATGGCGCACGGCCTGCTCCAGGGATTCACCTGGACCGCCGCTGCCTTCGACTCGCTGAGGGAGCTGTGCGTCGACGGGATCACCGTCGACGCCGCCAAGCTCGCCGCGGCGGCCGCCGGCAACGCCGGCCTCGCCACCGCCCTGACCCCGCTGCTCGGCTACGCGCGGTCTGCCGAGATCGCCAAGGCCGCGCTGAGCGGTGCGGGTGACGTGCGGGATCTGGCTCTTGCCGCCGGTGGTCTCGACCCGGCGGTGCTCGACGCGCTGCTGCGTCCCGAGACGCTCGCGAACCTCGACGCGACCGGCGTCGACAGCGTCAACGGGGCCAAACGAGAGTGACTTCGGGCAGGATGGCTCGCATGGCCGAGCCGTCCTTCACCTTGACCCAGCTGCGCTACTTCGCCGCGGCTGCGGAGCTGGGCAGCATGACCGCCGCGTCCCGGCAGCTCGTGGTCTCGCAGTCGGCCGTCTCGACGGCCGTCGCCCAGCTCGAGAAGGAGCTGGGCGTCCAGCTGCTGCTGCGCCACCACGCGCGCGGCCTGACCCTGACCGCCGCCGGCGAGGAGTTCTTCCGCGAGCTGCGCAGCTACCTCGTCCACACCAGCGAGCTGGTCGAGGTCGCGCGCTCCGCCGGCCAGGCGCTCGTCGGCGACCTCGCCATCGGCTGCTTCACCACCCTGGGCCCCTTCGAGCTGCCACGGCTGCTGGCCGCCTGCGAGCAGGACCACCCCGGCATCCACGTCTCCGTCGTCGAGGACGAGCACGCCGCGCTCAAGCACGCGCTGCGCTCGGGCAGCTGCGAGCTGGCGCTCATGTACGGCTACGACCTCGACGACGACATCGACCACGTCCGGGTCGGCCTCGCCGCGCCGTACGTCCTGATCGGCAAGGGCCACCGGCTGGCGCGCCGCAAGAAGGTCGCGCTCGCCGAGCTCGAGGAGGAGCCGATGGTGCTCCTGGACCTGCCGCACAGCGGCCAGTACTTCGAGCGGCTCGTCGAGTCGGCCGGCTTCCGCCCGCAGATCCGTCACCGCAGCGCCGGCTTCGAGACTGTCCGCGCGATGGTCGCCAACGGCCAGGGATGGTCGGTCCTCAACCAGCGCCCGGCCAGCGACACGACGTACGACGGTGCCCAGATCGTGACCCTCGAGATCACCGACGAGGTCGAGCCGCTCGAGGTCGTGCTGGCCTCGATGAAGGGCGTACGCCTCACCGCCCGCGCCCAGGCGTTCGTCCGCTCGTCGGGCCGGGCAGCACGACGGCGGGAAGGCCGCTGACGCGACCTCCCCGCCGGTGAGCTGGCGGCTGAACGTTCCTCAGGCGAGAGCCATCTCGCTCGGTGCGAGCTTGCGGCCGCGTGCGAGCAGGTAGTAGATCGGCGCGGTGGCGACCAGGCCGATGATCCAGCTCAGGTCGGCGCCGCCGAGCTTGTCCGCGACCGGCCCGGTGTAGAGCGGCGTCGCCATGAACGGGATCTGGACGAGGATGCCGATCACGTAGGCGAGGATCGCCTGGCCGTTGAAGCGGCCGTAGATGCCGCCGTCGGCCGCGAAGATCGAGTCGAGGTCGTAGTTGCCGCGGTGGATCAGGTAGAAGTCGATCAGGTTGATCGCGGTCCAGGGGACCAGCACGACGAGCAGCGCGAGCACGATGTCGACGAAGTACGAGATGAAGTTGCCGGAGACGCCGATGGCGAAGTACGTCGAGGCAGCCATCACCACCAGCGACAGGACCACGCGGCTGCGCGCGGTCGGGATCCAGGACGCGACGAACGTCTGCACGCAGGTGATGACCGAGAGCACGGTGCCGTAGAGGTTGAGCGCGTTGTGGCTGATCACCGAGAGCAGGAACAGGACGAGCAGCGGCGTACCGAACGCGCCGGTGGTGTCGCGCACCCCGGTCATGACCTCGACGCCCGGCTTCATCGCCAGCGCCACGATCGCGCCGAAGACGAACGGCAGGATCGAGCCGAGGGTGCAGCCGAGGTAGGTGGCGGTGAAGGTCGCCTTCACCCCGACGCCGGCCGGCAGGTAGCGCGAGTAGTCCGAGACGTACGGCGCGAACGCGATCTGCCACAGGGCGCCCAGCGAGACCGTCGCGAGGAAGCCGGCGGTGCTGTAGCCGCCCTGGGTCCAGAAGCCCGCGGGCAGGCCGGAGACGAAGATCGCGACGGTGCCGAGCACGATGCCGATGCCGAGGACCCAGGTGGCGACCTTGTTGAGCGAGTGGATCACCTTGTAGCCGATCACCGCGATCAGGCCGGAGCCGAGCGCCCCGAGGACGATGCCCGCCTCGACCGGGATCGGGTCGGCGATGCCGTGCAGCGACTGGCCGGCGAGGACGATGTTGGAGGCGAAGAAGGCCAGGTACATCACGGCCGCGATCACCACGACGATCAGTGCTCCGTACGAGCCGAACTGGCCGCGGCTCTGGATCATCTGCGGGATGCCCATCTGCGGGCCCTGGGCCGAGTGCAGCGCCATGAAGACGCCGCCCACGAGGTGGCCGACCACGATGGCGACGACGCACCAGAACAGGTCGAGGCCGAAGACGGTGACGCCGGCGGCACCGGTGACGACGGGCAGGGGAGCGATGTTCGTCCCGAACCACAGGGTGAAGAGGTCGCGCACCTTGCCATGGCGGTCCTCGGGTGGGACGTAGCCGATGGTGTGCTTCTCGACGACTGGCTGGTCAGACATGGTCATTCTCCAAAGGGTGTGAGGCGCTCCACCATCGTCGTGACTCGCCTGTTCCTCTGGCAAACGAATCCTTTTGGCGCAATGCATCAGCAGAACCGATGCTCGCTCGGATCGAGGTCGAACGCGAACCCAAACCGTCACACTCCTGTGCTCGCGTTCTTAGGTAAACCTTTCTAAGGTGAGGCTTACCAATTGAAAGGACGGCCGTGAAGCCTATCTCAGCTGTTGTGGTCTCGGTCTCGGTTGCCCTCCTCGGGGCGACGCTCACCTCCTGTTCCTCCGGCGACGCGCTGGTCGTCTACAACGCCCAGCACGAGCAGCTCATGGAGGAGCTGGTGCCGGCGTTCGAGAAGGAGACGGGGATCGACGTCGAGCTGCGCAACGGCAAGGACCTCGAGCTCGCCGCGCAGCTGGTCGCGGAGGGCAAGAAGTCACCCGCCGACGTCTTCCTCACCGAGAACTCCCCGGCGATGGCCGCCGTCGAGCGGGAGGGCCTGCTGGCCGCGCTCCCGGACGATGTGACCGCGCCGATTCCGGAGCAGTACCGGCCGGAGAGCAACGCCTGGACCGGGTTCGTGGCCCGCTCGACCGTGCTGGTCTACAACACCGACCAGATCACCGAGGCCGAGCTGCCGGCCTCGCTGCTCGACCTGGCGAAGCCGGAGTGGAAGGGCAAGATCTCCTTCTCGCCGACCGGCGCCGACTTCCAGGCGATCGTCGCCGGTGTCCTGGCCACCGAGGGCGAGGCGGCCACCAAGAAGTGGCTGGAGGGGATCAAGGCCAACGGCACCGTCTACGACGGCAACAACGTCGTGCTCGAGTCGGTCAACGCGGGTGAGGTGCCGGTCGGCGTCATCTACCACTACTACTGGTATCGCGACCAGGCCGAGTCCGGTGAGGTCAGCGACAGCTCGAAGCTCCACTTCTTCGGCAACCAGGACCCGGGCGCCTTCGTGAGCGTCTCCGGTGCGGGCGTGCTGGCCTCGGCGAAGCACAAGACGGATGCCGAGAAGTTCGTCGGCTACCTCACCGGCAAGACCGGGCAGCAGGGGCTGGCCGACAGCTACGCGCTGGAGTACCCGCTGAACCCCGAGGTGCAGCTCGACCCGTCGGTCAAGAAGTTCTCGGAGCTCGCCCCGCCCGACGTCGCGATCTCCGACCTCGACAGCGACGCCGTGGTCGACATGATGACGGAAGCCGGGTTCCTCTGAGCAGCGTGCATCTCGGCACGTTTCCGGCCGGCTCCTCCGGGAGGTGGCTGATGCCGGCGGTGGCCGGCGCGATCGCTGCGGCCTGCCTGCTTCCTGTGGGGTACGTCCTGTGGTCGACCGCCTCGCTGGGTCCGGCGGAGGCGTACGACTTCCTGGTCCGCCCGCGCATCGGCGAGCTGCTGTGGAACACCGGCAGGCTGCTGGTCGGCGGGGTCGCGCTCTCGGTGGTGTTCGGGGTCTGCGGCGCCTGGGTGGTCGAACGGACCTCCCTGCCCCTGTCCGGTTGGTGGCATGGAGCGCTGTGCGCGCCGCTGGCCATTCCGGCCTTCGTCAACGGCTACGCCTGGGTGGCCACGACCCACGCGGTCCAGTCCTATCTCGGGGCGGTGCTGGTCGTCTCGCTCTCCTACTATCCGCTGGTCTACCTGCCCACGGTGGCGGCGCTCCGGCGCCTCGACCCGTCGCTGGAGGAGGTCGCGGCGGTGCTCGGGCGGCGGCCGCGGGAGGTGTTCCTCCGCGTGGTCCTGCCGACCGTCGCTCCGGCGGTGCTCGGTGGCGCGCTGCTGGTCGGGCTGCACCTGCTGGCCGAGTACGGCGCGCTCCAGCTGCTCAACTATCCGACCCTGACGACCGCGATCCTGCAGCAGTACGGCACGGCGTTCAACGGCCCGGCCGCGACCCTGCTGGCCGGCGTGCTGCTGCTCGCCTGTCTCGGGCTGCTGGCCCTGGAGATGCTGATCCGGGGTCCTGCCCGCCGCGCCCGCGTCGGCAGCGGCACCGCCCGCCCGGCGACCCGGCTGCGGCTGGGGCGGGGGACCGTGCCGGTGGTCGTCGCCCTCGGGTTCTTCGTCGCTCTGGCCGTCGGACTGCCGGCGGCCAGCCTGGTGCGCTGGCTGGTCCGGGGTGCCTCGGCCGAGCTCGACCTGAGCCGTCTGCTACCTGCTGCCGGCACCAGCGTCGCGCTGGCCGCCGTCGCCGGGCTCGTCGCGACCGCCGCGGCGGTCCCGGTGGTCTGGCAGGCCGTACGCCGCCGCACCAGCTGGTCGCTGGGCGTCGAGCGGGTCGCGTACGTCACCAGCGCGCTGCCCGGTGTGGTCGTCGCGCTCGCCCTGGTCACCGTCGCCATCGGCTGGCTGCCCGGGCTCTACCAGACGGTGCCGCTGCTCGTGGCGGCGTACGTCATCCTGTTCCTGCCGCGCGCGCTCGTCGCGGTGCGCGGGGTGCTGGAGCTGGTGCCGCCGCGGCTGGAGGAGGTCGCGCTCAGCCTGGGGCTGAGCCGGGCCGGGGCGATGCGCCGCGTGACCCTGCCGCTGCTGCTGCCCGGGCTGGCGACGGCGACCGCGATGGTCGCGCTCGCGGTCTCCACGGAGCTGACCGCGACGCTGCTGCTGGCCCCGATCGGGACCACGACGCTGGCCACCGAGTTCTGGAGCGAGGCGTCCTCGGTCGCGTACGGCGCCGCGGCGCCCTACGCGCTGGCGCTGGTGCTCCTCGCGATGCCGGCGACGATCCTGCTGGGTCGCTCCTCGAGAGGAGTGGCCCGATGACCGCGGCGTTGGAGATCAGCGGGCTGCGGGCCGGACACGGCCGGCGGCAGGTGCTCGACGGGCTCGACCTGACCGTCGAGGGCGGCGTGACCGCCGTCCTCGGTGCCTCGGGCTGCGGCAAGACCACGCTGCTGCGATGCGTGGCGGGGTTCATGACGCCGACCGCGGGCGAGATCAGGATCGGCGGCCGCTCGGTCGCCGGACTGGCGCCGCGCCGCCGCGGGATCGGGTACGTCCCGCAGGAGGGCGCGCTCTTCCCGCACCTCGACGTCGGCGGCAACATCGCCTTCGGGCTGCGCCGGAACGTGGCCCGAGCCGAGCGGCAGGCCCGCGTCGCCGAGCTGCTCCGGCTGCTCGAGCTGCCGGCCGACCTGGCCGATCGGCATCCCCACGAGCTCTCCGGCGGCCAGCAGCAGCGGGTCGCCGTGGCCCGCGCGCTCGCGCCCCGGCCCCGCCTGGTGCTCCTCGACGAGCCCTTCTCCTCGCTCGACGCGGGGCTGCGCGAGGAGTCCGGGCGCGCGGTCGTGCGGGCGCTGCGTACGGCCGGCGCGGCAGCGCTGCTGGTCACCCACGACCAGGGCGAGGCGCTCTCGCTGGCCGACCAGGTGGCCGTGATGGCTGCCGGGCGCTTCCTGCAGGTCGGCTCTGCGGTCGACGTCTACCTGACCCCCGAGCATCCCGGGGTCGCGGCCTTCCTCGGCTCGGCGACGCTGCTTCCCGGTGAGGTCGGCGGCGACGGCCGGGTCGACTCGCCGCTCGGTGAGGTCGCGCTCATCACGCCGCAGCCCGCCGGGGCGGTGACGCTGGTCGTCCGCGCCGAGCAGGTGCAGGTCTCGACCGACGCCACCTCCGGCACCAAGGGCGTCGTCGAGGAGGTCTCCTTCTTCGGCCACGACGCCACCATCCGGGTGCGGCTGAGCGATGACGTACGCGTCACCGCCCGGGTCCCGGGCACCGGGATCCCCGACATCGGGGCCACGGTCGCGCTCGAGGTCGTCGGGCCGCTGGTCGGCTATGCCGGGGACGCGCGATGAGCTCGACGATCGCGACCGGTGCGCACCTGCTCCTGAAGGGGCGGCCCGGGGACCCGGCGGTCATCACCGACGAGACGACGCTGACCTACGCGGAGCTGGAGCAGGCGGTGATGGACCGGGCGGCCGCGTACGGTCCCGGCCACGGGGTCGTGCTGCTCGAGGCGGGCAACGACCTGGACTCGGTGATCGGCTACCTGGCCGCGCTCGCCGCTCGCCGTCCGGTGCTGCTGACTCCGCCCGGAGGTGACATCGTCGAGCTCCGGACGCGCTACCAGGGCGCGTTCAAGGGCCGGGTGGACCTCCATCCCGACCTCGCCCTCCTGCTGTCGACCTCGGGCTCGACCGGGTCGCCGAAGCTGGTCCGGCTCTCCCGGGACAACCTGACCGCCAACGCGGCCAGCATCGCTGCCTACCTCGGGCTCACCTCCGCCGACCGGGCGATGAGCTCGCTGCCGCTGCACTACTGCTACGGCCTCTCGGTGCTCAATTCCCACCTGAGCGTGGGAGCCGCGGTGATCCTCACCGACCTCTCGGTCGCCGACGAGTGCTTCTGGGACGTCGCGGCGCGACACGGCGCGACCTCGTTCGCGGGCGTTCCCTACACCTTCGACCTGCTCGACACCTCGGGATTCGCCGACCGCTCGCTGCCGTCGCTGCGCTACATCACCCAGGCCGGCGGCAAGATGCCGGCCGAGACGGTCCGTCGCTACGCCGCGCTGGGGGAGTCGCGCGGATGGGACCTGGTCGTGATGTACGGCCAGACCGAGGCCACCGCCCGGATGGCCTACCTCCCACCGGCGCTCGCCGCGAGCCGGCCCGAGGCGATCGGCATTCCGATCCCCGGCGGGCACTTCCGCCTCGATCCCGTCGACGGCCTGGACGAGGGCGTCGGTGAGCTGGTCTACACCGGGCCGAACGTGATGATGGGCTACGCCGAGAGCGTCGGCGATCTCGTCCGCGGACCTGAGCTCACCGAGCTGCGCACCGGTGACCTCGCCCGTCAGGCCGACGACGGGCTATGGGAGATCACCGGCCGGAGCAGCCGGTTCGGCAAGATCCTCGGGCTGCGTATCGACCTCGACCGGATCGAGTCCGAGCTCGGGTCGGCGCGTGCCGTCGCTCCGGGTGGCCGCCTGCACCTGTTCACCGACGATCCGGGGTCCGCGGCCCGACTGCGGGAGCGCGTCGGCAGCATCGTGGCCCTGCCGCGCGCGGCGGTCCAGGTCCACCGGATCGATGAGGTGCCGCGTACGCCGAACGGCAAGGTCGACTACGCCACGCTCAACGCCTGGGCGAACGTGGCGGACGCGGCCGGGCCACCGGACGCTGGGCTGGCGGAGGGTGCGGACGCTGAGGCGCTGCGTACGGTCTATGCCACGGTGCTGAGGCGTCCCGATGCGACAGTGGCCGACAGCTTCGTCTCGCTCGGCGGCGACTCGCTCTCCTTCGTCGAGATCGCCACCCAGCTCGGCGAGCGGCTCGGCACCCTGCCCTCCGGCTGGCAGCACCGGAGCATCGCCGAGCTCGCCGCGAGCGCACGGAGCCCGCGGCGGTGGCTGCGACCGGTCGAGACCCCGGTGCTGCTGCGCGCGATCGCCATCGTCGCCATCGTCGGCAGCCACGCGGACGTCTGGACCCTGCTGGGCGGCGCGCACATCCTGCTCGCGGTGGCCGGCTTCAACCTCGCTCGCTTCGGGCTCACCGCTCCCACCCGAACCCTGCGCGCGCGCCGCCTGTTCCGGGGCGCCGTCGCGGTCGCGCTCCCTGCCGCACTCTGGGTGGTCGCGGTGGCCCTGGTCAGCGACCGCTACCACTGGCCGACCGCACTCGGGCTCAACCAGGCGTTCGGCAGCAACCAGTGGACCCGCGACTGGCAACTGTGGTTCCTGGAGGTCATCACCTGGTCCTTCGCCGGGATCGCCCTCCTGCTCCTGGTGCCCGTCCTCGACCGGTGGCAGCGGCGCCATCGGTTCGGTGCGGCTCTCGTGGTGGTGGGTGCGACCCTCGCGGTGCGGTACCTGTGGGTCGGCCTCGAGGCCGGCGCGACCGAGCGCTACACGATCGGCTGCGTCCTGTGGTGCCTCGCGCTGGGCTGGGCGGCGGCCGAGGCGCAGCGGCCGTGGCAGCGTGTGCTCGTCGCGGTGACGGTCGTGGTGGCGACGTACGGCTTCTTCGGCGACCCCGTCCGCGAGGCAACCGTCGCCCTCGGCATCCTCGTGCTGCTGGTCCCGTGGCCGCCCCTGCTGCCGTGGCCGATGGCCCGGCTCGCCGCCGTGCTCGCTGCGTCGTCGCTGTGGATCTACCTCGTTCACTGGCAGATCTATCCGGGCCTCGAAGCCTCCGGGCTCGGATGGCTGGGTGTCCTGTGCTCGGTCGCGGCCGGCGTCGCTGCCGCGCTCGGCCCGGCGGCGTGGGTCGCCCGAGCCCGCACTGTCCGGCTCGCTAGATTGACCGCGTGAGGATCACGGTCGTACGCGGGGACATCACCGAACAGCAGGTCGACGCGGTCGTGAACGCCGCCAACTCCTCGCTGCTGGGCGGGGGAGGGGTGGACGGGGCGATCCACCGGCGCGGTGGTCCGGCGATCCTCGAGGAGTGCCGGCGGCTCCGTTCGGGAGATCTCAGTGGCGGTCTGCCGGTCGGCGGGGCGGTCGCGACGACCGCCGGCAACCTTCCAGCGCGATGGGTGATCCACACGGTCGGGCCGGTGCACACCGACGGCCAGGACAATGTCGCCCTGCTGACCTCGTGCTTTCGCGAGTCGCTCCGCGTCGCCGACGAGCTCGGCGCGCACACGGTCGCGTTCCCGGCGATCTCGACCGGGGTCTACCACTATCCGCTCGACGAGGCCGCGTACGTCTCCCTGTGGACCCTCGCCCGGACCCCGACATCCGTCGACGAGGTGCGTGTCGTGCTCTTCGACCAGAAGGCGTACGACACCTTCGACCGCGCCCGCGAGGCTCTCGATCCCTCCGATGCCCAGGTTGAGGCTGAGCTGCGGAGCATGCCGGAGAAGATGTGGTGCGAGGCCTTCGAGGCCGCCGACGCGCTGACCGCCGAGGATCGTGACTTCGCCTGGGGTGGTGGCCAGAAGACCGAGAGCGGTGCGATCCAGATGCCGTATCCCGCCTACAGCGACCGGGTCCGCCAGCTCTACCGCTCGCTGCCGGGCGCGTCGATCGACTGGATGAAGTGGATGCGCGGCAACCCGCTCGTCTCTGACCCTTCGCTGCTCGCCGCTGCGCCGTTCGCCGACGCCGCCCGTCTGGCCACGGTCTACACCCGGGGCGAACGGTTCAACGACGGTGTCTTCGGGCATGCTCTTCAGGACGGGTCCATCGACGCGATCGTCGGTCGGCTGCGTACGTGGTTCGAGACCGAGCGCTGAGCAGCGATGACCCATGTCTCGGGACCGAAAGGAAGCATTGTGAGCACGCGCACCGTCGTCATGGCGCTCGCGATCGCGCTGATGGCGTCGTCGTGTGCGGCCAACCGGGGCGACCAGTTGGCCGATGAGCTGAGCGAGCGGCTCGAGGGTGTCGATGGCATCGAGCGGGTGGAGCTCGGTGGCAACAACGTGCTGCCGTTTGCGGGTGACGCCAGCGGAACCATCGTCCTGGAGGACGGGATCAGCACTGCGCGGGCCGTTGAGATCGCCGCGATCCTCGAGCCGTACGTGTCCGGGGAGAGTCCCGACTACGAGCTGACTCTCGGGATAGACGGCGTCGATCTCCAGGTGAGCCCATCCGAGGAGAGCAACGCGAGCGGGTTGCGGTTGCTCGACGAAGTGCGGCAGCGCACCGATCTGGGCAGCGCGACGATCGCCTACGGTGCCGGGTCACAGGCCTGTGTCGTCGAGGCGGAGGCGAGTACAGATCCGGTGGCGGTCTATGACGGCTTGGTTGCGCTCCGGACCGCGACGCCGGGATGTGAGCGCGCCGGTGTGCTGGTGACCCACGGAGGAGATCAGAGCGTCACCGATGCGGCCGACTACTGGGAGCACATCGACACGTTGCCCGAAGCGGTGTCGATAACGGAGCCGCTTGCCAGCCTCCGCGAGGTCCGGGATCGGCTCGACGTCGTGAGCTATACGGTCAGGCCGGGCTCGCTGGTGCTGGAGATGAGTCGCGGCGAGGACGTGGTCGAGGCCGACGAGCTCGCGCGCAAGACGCCCGGTCAAAAGGTGAGCGTCAGCGGCGGCAAGATCAGCGCCTGGAGCCAGGATGTCCCCGCTGCTCAGCTCGTCCTCGATCTCGCTGCGCTCTCATCGGTGGGGTCGGTCAGCAGCGATATTCGCGGTCTCCAGATCGGTGGCGTCGACGTGGACGACGTCGTCGCCATCCATCAGCAGGTCGCACGGGAGCCCGAGGCCACCGGTCTCAGCCGGATCTCGATCTCCGGCACCGTCGCCGGGGATGAGAGATACCAGGTTGCCGGATCTCCGGACGTGGTCGCGGAGCGAGTTGCTGCGGCACCGCGGCTGGCTGCGTACGCGCCGTTCGCTTTGGCTGATGACGACCTTTCGGTGACCGTGGCCGTCGATGAGGTGCCCGACATGGTTCGGGTGATCAAGCCGCTCGCTGGGTTCGGGACGCTGGTCACCGTCCGTGACGACCAGGGGCGGGAGGTCACCTTTCGGAGCGCCGGAGACGAGATCGAGGTTTCCGAAGCGGAACGGCGCGAGGAGGTACGGCCTTTGCTGGACGCTATCTGGAGGGCTTGGGACGGGTGATCCGGGGCTTGCTCCGGACTTCTTCGGGGTTGGGGTGGGCCGCCGACCCTTCTTCGAGGGTCTTCTCGATCTGGTCCGGCGTCAAGGACGCCCTTCGGGCGCCGGCTTCGCCGGCCGCCTTCGGCGGTCCTGGACTCCGGACCAGATCGA
>NZ_JBEORH010000013.1:0-137278 GCF_040302165.1 Nocardioides sp. NPDC127503
GCCGCGCGCGGTCCCCCCCCACCCCCCCCGCCGGGGGGGGGGGGGGGGGCGCCCCCCCCCCCCCCCACGCCTCCGCCTAGCGGCTCCGGCGGCTCGACCAGCGGAGCGGCCTCTCAGTTCTCCTGAGGCAGGGGTTTCGCGTACTTCACCTCGAGCAGGCCGTCGTAGGCCGGAGCGGTGAGGTAGGTCAGCGGCTCGAGGAACCAGCCGATCTGGACGTTGGGGTCGCGGGCGTCGGCCCGGTAGTTCTGTACGTGGTTGTCGCGGTCGATCGCGGCCTGCAGCCGGTCGGGGTCGCCGACAGCCTCGATGACGTACGGCTGGGGGTAGGGGACACCGTCGAGCTGCACCGTGCTGCCGGAGCACTTGATGCCGGTGGTGGTGATGATCCGCTTGCCGGCGATGGTGATCGCCTCGGCGCCGCCGGCCCAGAGCGCGTTGACGACGGCCTGGATGTCCTGCTGGTGCACGACGAGCGAGTTGGGATCGTCCCCGGTGTAGCTCTCCTGGACCTCGGAGGGCGCGTCGCCCAGGACGATCTGCATGCCGGCGCCACTGTGGTCGGAGGTGCCAGCCGGGTCGGCGAGCCGCGCGGACTGGTTCTGGAGCTTCTTGACGTCCTTGTCGGTGACGCCGCTCGTGAGCTGGTCCACCTCGCTCTGCAGGTCGGTCAGCTGGGCCTCGAGGCGGTTGTAGCGGATCCGCTCACCGTCGACGAGCGTCGCCAGATCCTCGTAGCGGCCCGGACGCAGGTCGGTGCCGTCGGCGTTCACGAAACTCACCGCGAGCAGACCGCCACAGAGCAGCACCACAACGGGCGTACCAAGCCTCCAGGAGGTCACGCGGGACCAGCGCTTTGCCCGACGCGTTGATTCGGAGGTGGGGTTAGCCTGGGTTCCGGAGCTCACGACCATTAGGGTATGCGCAGCAATCACATTTGTCTGAGGAGCATCACCCGTGGCCAAGCTCAAGCTCTCGAAGAAGAGTGATCTCGACCTTCCCAAGGAGCCGATCTTCACTCCGCGCTTCGGGGTCGCCCTGCTGCTGATCGCCCTCGGCATCGGCTGGATCGCCTACTACTACGTCGGGGTCCGTCCCAACGAGGTCGGCGGCGACTTCACCGGGCCGAAGCCGGTGCAGAAGCTCGAGGGGTGGAACTACCTGATCGGCTTCATCCTGCTCTTCCTGGGCCTGGCCGTCGCCGCCCACCCGAAGACCCCGCTGGGCCGCGGCCGCGGCGTCGTCGTCGGCATGCTCGGCTGCTTCGTGATCGGCCTGATCTGGATCTGCGTCTTCTACGTCTTCGCCAACGACCACCTGGACAAGATCTGGGTCTTCAACGACCTGGGTCAGAAGAACCTCCTGGTCGGCATCGGCTTCATGGCGGTGGGATTCACCTTCGCCACGAAGTGGGAGTGACCCTCTCGTTAGACGGCGAAAGCGGCGCAAACCTTTGGTTTGCGCCGCTTTGCGTTACACGGGTGTAGTTCTCCACAGGGTCATCCACAGCTGTGGATTTGTCCACGCGGTGAAAACGCCCCGAAAACACCTACTCCGAAGGCGTCAGAACAGCAGGATTCGTACGCCGATCACAGCAAGCAAGGCCAACGTGAAGCCGCCCAGGGCAGCCCACTGCAACGGCGCCTTCCGGTCGGACCGGAACTGCGTGAAGATGCCTGCGACGACGAGACCGCCGACGAAACCACCGACGTGCCCCTGCCAGGAGATGCCGCTGCCGAAGAAGGTGATCCCCGCGTTGATCAGGAGCACCGGCAGCAGCGGGGCGAGCGACTGCCCGGCCCTGACGAAGAGCACCACCAGGACGCCGAGGAGTCCGAAGATCGCGCCTGAGGCGCCGACGGTCGACCCGGCCGGTGCCGCCGCCCAGACCACCAGGGCGGAGCCCGCCAGGCCGGAGATCAGGTAGAAGACCAGGAATCGCAGCCTGCCCACGATCGGCTCGAGGAACGAGCCGAGCATGTAGAGCGAGAACATGTTCACGGCCAGGTGGATGAGCGAGACGTGGGTGAACGTCGAGGTCAGCACCTGCCAGACCGCGCCGTCGTCGACCCCTGGCATCCAGGTGTAGCCGCTCGCTCGGCAGACGTCGTTGGGCACCGCGAAGCCACCGTCCGGCGTGAGGCAGTAGCCCTGCAGACGGATCGCGATGAAGTCGGCGATCCGTGACCCGGACCCGCCGGTCAAGATGATGCTCAGCCAGACCAGGACGTTGACGCCGATGAGCGAGAAGGTCACCGGGAGTGCCCGGAACCCGACCCGCGCGCCGGTGAAACGCTTGGGCTGGCGTACGGACTTCTGGCCCTCACGCAAGCACTCGGGGCATTGGAAGCCGACCGAGGCGGGCGTCATGCAGTCAGGGCAGATGGACCGGCTACAGCGCTGACAGCGGATGTGCGTCTCACGGTCGGGGTGACGGTAACAGACCGGCACCCCGACCGGGGTCGAGTCGGACAACTAGACGATCTCGAGCGTCTCGATGACGACCGGCTCGACCGGGCGGTCCATCGCACCCGTCTTGGTGCCGGAGATCGAGTCGACGGCCTTCTTCGACTCCTCGTCGGCGACCTCACCGAAGATGGTGTGCTTGAAGTTCAGCCACGGCGCCTGGCCGGTGGTGATGAAGAACTGCGACCCGTTGGTGCCGGGGCCGGCGTTGGCCATCGCGAGCAGGTAGGGCTTGTCGAAGGTGAGCTCGGGGTGCGGCTCGTCCTTGAAGGTGTAGCCCGGGCCGCCCGTACCGGTGCCCAGGGGGCAACCGCCCTGGATCATGAACCCGGGGATGACACGGTGGAAGCCGAGACCGTCGTAGTAGGGAACGCCGGAGCGGCCGGCGTCGTCCGTGTACTCCTTGGTCCCCGTGGCGAGGCCGACGAAGTTGGCGACCGTCTCCGGAGCATGGTTGGGGAACAAGGTGATCGTGATGTCACCGTGATTGGTGTGGAGGATGGCCTTCTGGTCAGCCATGACCTGCCCTTCCGACATTGGGATTGGTACGGGATGTAACTCCTCGATCCTCCCACAGTGTCGGTCGCGGGCCTGAGGTCAGGAGGCCGCGTCAGCGAGCTTCGGAGCGATCCGGTCGGCGACGCGGCGCTCGACCCAGAAGATCAGTCCGGGGATCAGGCCGGCGATCATCATCAGCAGGAACTCCGGGATCGTCCAGCGGGCCTTCTGGGTCAGCAGGAAGGCGACGATCACGTAGATGATGAAGATCCAGCCGTGCGCGACCCACAGCGGCGTCATCGCCTCGCCGAAGGACTGCAGGGCGGTGCCCTCGGGGAGCAGATACTTGAACAGCGAGGAGACCGTGCCGACGAGCAGCAGCACACCCACGACGTACGCAAGCACCTTGTAGGTGCCGAACAGCTTGTTCACGCGTCTGAGCGTACGCGCAGATCCTGAGTGGTTTTCTCAGGGTCTTCTTCGTCGTCCTCGTCGAGCCGGGGGCGGAGGGTGTCGCGCAAGTAGCGCCACCACACATAGATCCCGAAGACCCCGAACAGCCACCACTCGATCGCGTAGAGGAGGTTGCGCAGCCCGGTCGTGGCCTCGGGCTCGGGCAGCTGCGGAGCGGGCACGTCGGCGACGTCCGTGGAGCCGTCGTTGACCGGCATCGAGCTGGCCGGCCAGTTGTCCTCGACCGGCGAGCGCACCATGTAGGCGCTGTAGAGGTCATAGCTGGTGCGCGAGATCAGGTCGGAGACGTCCAACTGCGGAAAGACGTTGTCGGACTTGCGGTCGTCGGCGACGTCGGTCCAGTCGCTGGGCTGCAGCCAGCCGGTGACGGTGACGTGGCCGCGCGGCGCGGGCGGTGCGGTGCCAACCTCAGGGGTCCAGCCGCGTACGACGTAGACGGCGGACTCGGTGTCCTCGACGAGCACCGGTGTGACGGCCCAGAAGCCGACCTGAGAGCCGCGCTCCATCCCGTCGATGAAGATGGTCTCCTCGGGCATCCAGATCCCGGAGACGGTCACAGGGCGCCCGATCTGCTCCCACGGGAAGGCGTCGTTGGGCCCGATCAGGTCGGTGAACGCCTTCGGCTTCGCGTGCACCAGCTCGGCGACCTGGTCCTGCTTGTCTTGCTGGCTCGACTCGTACTGCCACACCCCGAGCAGCACCGCGCCGGTCACGAAGATCACCACCAGCGCGTGCGCACCCCACAACCTGGGGGAGAGGATGCTTCGCGGGGGACTGGTCTGGGCGGCCATAGCACTCCCAGAGTACGGCCCTTCAGTCACAGACTGCGAACGGGACGGGTTCGCTGGTGACCAGCGTGGCCGCGGTCACCGGGCTTGTCACCCGGAACCCGATCCGCCCCGTGGCCGGGTCCGCGACACCGTTGGTGAAGACCTTCTTGTACGCAGGGGCCTGATCAGCCAGCTTCAGCCGGACGAACAGGTCGTCACGGTCCTCGCCGAGACGCAGGGTGGCCAGACCGCCGCCGAACTCGACCGAGTAGGCCTCGACCGGCGCCAGCCGGGTCTTCTCCTCCGGCCCGCCCTCGGCGCAGCCCTTGACGACGTACGTCGAGGTGGCGGGGCCTCC
This sequence comes from Nocardioides sp. NPDC127503, assembly GCF_040302165.1. NCBI lineage: Bacteria > Bacillati > Actinomycetota > Actinomycetes > Propionibacteriales > Nocardioidaceae > Nocardioides > Nocardioides sp. NPDC127503. Next base: position 4,567 of record NZ_JBEORH010000013.1, read on the forward strand.
GGCGACGGCGACCATCACTTCCTGCGCGGCCCAGTTCTCGGCGTCCGGGGTCGCGGTGTTCTTGGTGATCAGGTGGGTCTCCGGGTCGAACTTCGCGCCCTTCAGGGGACCGACCCCCGCCTTGATCGCCGGGCCGGGCTTGACCCGGTCGGCGACCTTGATGACGTACCCATCCTTGCCGCCGCCGGTGAACCTGGCCTCCCAGATGACATCGGCAGCGCCCCACTTGTAGGTGTCGCGCAGACGCTGGTCGACCCCACGCAGCAGACCGCCGCTGACCTGGGCGGCCTCCTTGTCGGCCCGGTTCCACAGGTCGCTCTGGTCCGCGGGGCTCGACCGGCTGGTGATGTCATCGAACCCGAAGAGCGACTTCACCTCTCCGTAGTCGGTCACCGCCAGCGTCTTCGCGCCCTCCGGCACGAGCGTCATGGCTGCCTCGACGGGGTCCATGGTCGCGGCGTACACGGGGTAGGTGTCCTCCGACGCCGCCGCCTCCGGCTTCTTCGGCTCGCTGTCGTCCCCACAGCCGACCAGTGCGAGCGCCAGCCCAACGGCCAGCACAGAGATGCCCCATCGCCTCACGTTCACCCCAACGAGTATTCCCGATCCCCGTCACGGTAGGTGCCACGAAATAGATGGAGGCCGCAGGCGGAACGCGCCTGCGGCCTCCGGGATCCCGAGCGTCAGCGACCAGCGCCTGTGAGCTCAAGGGATGAGGGGAGCGGCTCGAGCACCGGGTCGATGATCCGCGAGGAGGCCTCGGACCGGGCGACCCGACTGCGGCGCAGGTCCTTGACGGTCGTGAGGCGGCGGAGCCAACGGTCGGTGCCGTCGTAGCGAGCCGTGAAGGGCTTGCGGCCGTGCAGCGCACGGTGGTTGTCGACGATGAGGATCTCGCCCGGCGCCAGCGCGACGTCCTCGACGTTCGCGGAGAGCTCCATGATGAGCAGCTGGAGCGCCCGGTCGGCCTCGACATCACCCGGCAGAGCCGCCATGTAGGGCGGGTCGAGCCGGACATCGGGAGCCTGGGGGGAGCCGGAGAGCACCGCGGTCGGCGCGGCGAGCAGCTCGCCCTCGTTGACGCCGGCCTCGCGGAGGTTGCGCAGGTGCTCGTCGTCGGGGTGAATCACGTAGCGCGGCTCGAACAGCGGAGCGTACTCAGGGCCGGTCACGTCGATCGAGCTGATGCCAACCGCGGTGGTCGGGATCATGTCCTCGTTGCGCAGCGAGATCAGTCCGAGGTGGTCGCAGCGAAGGTTGCTGAACGCGTCCTCGATGTGCAGGTCGAGCACGACGTCGCTGCTGTGACCGGTCTGCAGGCTCTCCTGCTTCTGGATCGGCAGGATGTTGTTGACCAGCTGGCCACCCTGCAGCGAGGACCAGGAGACGGCGTCGCCGAGTTGGGCCATGATCAGGGCGAGCCAGAAGTCGGCCATGTGCGGCGCCTGGGCCTCGGGGTGGTTCCAGTGCGGCGGGGTCGGGCCGGCGGTCACCGGGAGCCCGCTGACCACCAGAGCGTCGGTCGCATCGCCGTAGCGGAACGCGCGGATCGCCTTGGCGACGCTGTCGGGAAGCTCGCCGCCAAGGAACGGCGCGGTCTCGAGGAACTCCGAGGAGACCGGGCTCCCGAACCGGGCGAGCAAGGACTCTGACAGCTCGGCTGCGGCCTGCGACTCTGCTGGGGTCATCTCGACCCGGGTGACTACGGACTCTGCGCCCACAACATTGACCTCTCGGACTTTGCGGTGGAGGGGTTCGTCAGAAGCGTTTTCTGGCGCCCGCACCAAAGGGTTTCCTAAGTTCGAGACCACTTTGTTCCGCCGTACGGAATTCAAACGAGTGATAGGTCCAAATGTCGAGACGATAGGTATTAGGCCCCTTGCGCAATCGCCTTGAACCTGTTTAGGGAATGTATCTACCTTGCGGTCTGCCAGTTACCGGAAATTCCCCGTCTGGCGCGGGTTTTGAGCCGTACTCACGTTGCCCTCTGCATCATTGGTAAGGATCGACGAGCTCGCGGAGCGAGGTGAGCGCCTCGCGCAGGGCTGACGCCAGGCGGGGCCCGAGGTGGTCGTTCCACTCCTGCTCGACGCCCATCACCACCTCGCGAGCACGGTCAGCCGCATCCTGCCCCGCCACTGTGAACCTGATCAGCCGCGCCCGGCCGTCGACCGGATCCGGGACCCGCTCGACGAGCCCCTTGCTCTCCAGCGCGGCGACCAGCACGCTCGCGGTCTGCTTGGTGACCTGAGCCTGCTCGGCCAGGTCGACCAGGCGCGAGCCGTCCTCGGCGATCCGCTGGGCGAGCCGTGCCTGCGCGACGGTGATGTCGTAGCCGGCTTCCCGCATCGCGGCGATGACCCGTTCGTCCATCGCCCGGTAAGCGATGAGCATGAGCGTTGCGACGTCCATCGAACCCCTTGACACTGTGCGGCACCGTGGTCAATATAGTCAGTAAGACTGACTATCATACCGCTCTCCGGTGTCCAGACATACGTCTGTTCACGGGGCTCCGCCGGACGCGTGTTACTTCCACGATCTCCACTAGCCTCGCGCGCCGAGGCCCGTCCCGAGCAGGTCCCCATGAACGCAGTCGCGCAGCTCAGTGCCGGCATCGCCGCCCTGATCCTCATCGCCGTCTTCCCCGTCGAGGCCTTCTTCATCCACCGCCCCGAAGTCCAGCGGTTCCTCGGGATCGAGCCACACGGCATCCGCAACGTCCATCTGTGGTCGTTCTGCATCGGCGCCCGCAACGCCCTCGCCGGCGTCGGCACGCTCGCCGGCCTCTGGATGGTGAACTTCGGCGACGAGTCCACCGGCGTCACCGTCGTGGTCGTCGCCTGCATCTACATGCTGCTCGCCTCGTTGTTCATGGGAATCGCCGACGCCCTCGGATACTGGCTCCCACACGGCGGCAGCGTCAGAGGCACCATCGGCTCCGTCGTGCTGCCCGCGGTCGCGCTGATCGCGATCGCGGTCTGATAGCGCGAACCATCCAGGAGCATTACGCTCCGAACATGAGCGCGGCGATCGTCTCGGGACTCTTCGCAGTGGTGCTCGCCTGCCTCGCCTGGGGCCTGAAGAACGGCAGCAGACGTGCCCGGGTCCTCAGCCGGATCGAGCGCTACACCCAGATCCTGAAGGACATTCCGTACGGCCATCCGGCACGCGCACATCTGGACGCGGCCCTTGCCGCCGAGGCCGAGCGGCTCCGTACGCTGACCGGCTCGACGACGCCGCTGTTTCCGGCTCCCTGGTATCAGGACCCGTCATTCGCTCCCGCGCCGATCCCTGATGGCGCGCCCGGTCCCGTCGACACCGGACCCGCCACCATGGACGACATCTTCTCGACGGGCGAGAACCCACCGATCACACCGGGCGCATCGTCCCCGGCTCAGCCGATGACCCCCTCAGCCCCACCACCCGCCCTGCCCGGTGTTCGCTCGTCCCGATCGCTACAGGCGTACGCCTCGGTGGCCGCGGGTCTGCTTGCCGGCGGGTTCGCGATCTTCGCGATCTGGCTCGTCATCGACCAACTGCTGGGGTAGCCGACCTCTCATATTCCTTGACAGGCATATTCCATTTGAGGCATGTTTGAGGGGTGCCCACCCGAGACCTCTTCAGCGCGATCGCCGACCCGACCCGCCGGCAGATCCTCGACCTGCTCTGTCAGCGCGAGATGGGGGTGGGTGAGCTGGTGGAGACCCTCGGGCTCGCCCAGCCGAACGTGTCCAAGCACCTGCGGACGCTGGGTGAGGCGGATCTGGTTCACGTACGCGTCGACGGACCGCGCCGTCACTACCGGCTGCGTCCCGAGAGGCTCCGGGAGCTGGAGGAGTGGCTGGCGCCGTACCGGCGGATGTGGGCGGATCGTCTGGATGCGCTCGAGCGTCACCTGGACCAGCTCGACGACGACCCTGACCACAAGGAGAACTGAGATGACCACGACGACCGGACCCATGGGCGAGGTGCTCCGCGACGGCGAGCGGACGGGCCTTCGCTACGTACGCCTGCTTCGCCACGCACCCGAGAAGGTGTGGCGGGCCCTGACCGAGCCGGACGGCCTGCGGCACTGGTTCCCGACGGACATCGTCGGTGAGCGTGCCGTCGGGGCGCGGCTGAGCCTGCCGTTCTGGCCCGAGGGCCTGGAGCTGGCGAGCACCACCGAGGCGATCGAGGAGATGGGGGTCGACCCGGGCGACTACGTCTCCGAAGGGGAGCTGCGGGTGTGGGACCCGCCCCGGACCTTCGAGTTCACCTGGGGGATGGACGGCCGTGAGGAGCTGACCGACCTGCTCCGCTTCGACCTCGAGCCCACCGACGACGGCACCCGCCTCACCTTCACGACCTGGCTCGGCAGTCCCACCGGCAACACGGACACCGCCGTCGGCTGGCACGTCTGCCTCGACGAGCTCGCCGACCTCCTCGAGAAGGGCCCGTCGCCCATGACCGAGGAGGCCTCCGCCCGCGTCGTCCAGCACGTCAAGGACCGCACCGACGAGCTGCGACCGGCGTACGCCGCCGCGCTCGACAAGGTGGCCCCGCCGCTAGGCTGACCGGGTGGAGAACCGCACGTACGTCCAGCTCGGCCGTCGCTCGGATCTCGGCGCAGACTGCTCCAGCTGCTTCGGCCTGTGCTGCGTGGCCCTGGCGTTCGTGAAGTCCTCCGACTTCCCCCGCGACAAGCCCGCGGGGGAACCCTGCGACAACCTCGACGAGCACGACGCCTGCCGCATCCACCCACAGCTGCGCGACCAGGGCTTCAAGGGCTGCACCGTGTTCGACTGCTTCGGGGCCGGGCAGAAGGTCTCCCAGCGGACCTTCTCCGGCCGCTCCTGGCGCGATGACGCCCAGGTGCGGGACGAGATGTTCGCCGTGTTCCCGCGCGTACGCCGCCTGCACGAGCTGCTCTGGTACCTGGACGAGGCGATCGCCCTCGTCCAGGCTCACCGCGACCCGTCACCGTGGGTCGACGCGTTCGAGCATGTACGCGAGCTCAGCGACCGGCCGGCACAGGACCTGGCCGATCTCGACGTCGACGCTGCGTACGACTCCGCGCGAGGACTCCTGGTCGAGGCCAGCGAGATCGCCCGGGCAGGGGCCGAGACCAGCCAGCGTCGTCGCGGCGCCCGGGTGCCAGGGCCTGGGAGCGACCTGATCGGCGCGAAGCTGGCCGGCGCCGACCTCTCCGGCGCGACCCTCCGCGGAAGCGTCGCGATCGCCGCAGACCTCTCGGGCGCGACGATGCGGTCCTGCGACGTCCTCGGCGTCGACCTGCGCGACGCCGACCTCCGCGGAGCGGACCTCAGCAGCGCGATCTATCTGACGCAGATGCAGGTCAACAGCGCCCGCGGCGACGCCCGCACCGCTCTTCCCGAGGGCTTCGAGCGGCCTTCTCACTGGACGTACGGATAAAAGATCTGGGCAGCGTCCACCTCCCCCTCGCCACCGGCCATCCTCCCGGAGCCCTGTTCGTCTGGACGTCGCCAGTATCTTGGGTCGGGCTCGGGCCTGTGCGTCGCGAGGACTTTGCTGGTGGCGAAGCAAGGCATTCAGGTCCGCGTGGGTCCGCGGCACCTGCCCTACGAGCGCTGTTGGGGTTCTGAGTGCCGAATTCACTGACGGATGCCTGCAGGGGTGTTTCAATGCAAGCGCGCCGCATGTCGCAGCGCCTCGACTTCGAAAGAAGACCCCCATGCTCCGCAAGTTCACGCTTGCTGCCGCCGCCCTCGCGCTCGGCGCAGCGACCCTGTCACTCGGTGGTTCCGCGCAGGCTGCGACCACCCCATCTGTCAACGTCACAAGCGCCTGCCAGGGCGGCGCTGGCGTCATCACCGTCGGCGCTCGGCGCTCGCCCACCGGTGGCACCATCGGAACGACCGTTATTCGTGACGTGAAGAGGCCCAACTGGTCCGGACTCACGATGGTCGGCAACGGCGAGCCATCCGGTCCGTTCCCTGAGTCAGCGATGCTCCACCCGGTCGACGGCGTCGTACGCGACACCACGAAGTCCACCCGCGCCTGGCCGAAGCCAGTCACGGGCGTGTACTTCTCGGGTGACTACTCGGTCTTCTGCGTCGGAAGTGTCGACCAGAACCCCTACCGAGTCATCGGCATGGGCGCGTCCTCCCAGATCACCGTACGCCGCGACTCCGGCGTTGTCCGGGTCGAGGGCGAGGCGAACCGGATCGGCAAGTACCGCCTCACCGTACGCCTGTGGACTCCGGCCGGCTTCCAGGAGAAGTCGACGGTGGTCAACGTGGGCGTTAACACGAACATCGGCGAGTTCCGGCACCGCTTCACCGGCTTCAAGCGGACCAACAAGTTCACCAAGGCCGTACTGATCGCAAAGAACATTCGAAGCGGCAAGACCACCACGGTCACAGTGCGACGCACGTTCTGACCTTTAATACTGCTCGTGGCCCCGTCGATCCGGCGGGGCCACGATGTCTAAGAAGGTGCGTCGGCATCGGCGGCGGATTGAGAAGTGGAGTCGCGACGGGTAGCAGCTGCGTCATCGGCGGGAGCGTCTTGGTCTTCGTGCTGAGGCGCTCTTCTCGTCTTGGGCCGGTGCCGTCGGGACGGGGGTGCGCGTAGGTGACCGTGTGCACCTTGACGAGGACCCCCGTATATCGAGGTGTGGCGCTCGGTTCGAGCAGGTGGAGACACCTCGTGGGCACCGAGCAGGACGCTCACAACGTGCGCCGGATGTTCCGCGATGCTCTCCGCCTGGCGCCCGGGATCGATCCCGATGAGTGGGTGCCGTACGAGCTGCGGCACTCGTTCGTCTCGATCCTGTCTGAGCGGGGGATCCCGGTCGAAGAGATTTCGCGACTCATGGGACACAAGGGCACTGCGGTGACGGAGCTGGTCTACCGCCACGACCTGCGGCCGGTGATCGAGTCCGGGGCCAGCGTCATGGACAGCGTCTTTCCGCTCGCCGTCGAGGAAACCGACGAAGACGCCGAGGACGAGGACGAGGACGACGATGACGCGGCGTAGTCAGGCAGTTCGTCAGGATTTGGCCCTTCGGCCGCTGAATCCGGCTCAGTCGCTTTCGCGTTTTGCCTGGTCAGATTGGGTGGAGCATAGGGGACTCGAACCCCTAACCCCCTGCTTGCAAAGCAGGTGCGCTACCAATTGCGCCAATGCCCCGGACGGGTGTCCGTCGGTCAGCTCACCTTGTCGGTCGCCGCGGCCCAGTGACCCTTCTCAGGGTTGGACTGGTCGAGCTTCTTCTTGGCGAGGAGGATGCCAGCCGCGGCCAGCAGTACGAGGACGATCTTCTTCACTGTCTTCTCCTGCGAGTCGTGGTGAGCATCGCTGCCCGTTAGACCCGGAAAGCGTACCGGCCCGCCATGAAGCGTACGAAATCAACCGGCCTCGGGGTCGGGCGCCAGGCCCAGGGAGGCGATCGGGGTGCAGGTCATGTGGGTGCTCGCCCACATCCGGCCGGTCAGGATGCCGAACCCGCGCGCCGAGGGACGGCTGTAGGGGGAAGCGCCGGACTCGTAGGTGGTGATGAGCTCGCCCGAGACCTCGACGATCGCCTCGGCCATGTTGGGGAACCTGTACTTGCGCCGCACCGCACCGACGCGGCCGTCGGGCTTCCGCTCGCAGACGAAGATCGTGCTGGGCCGGTGCCGGCCGAACGAGGAGGAGAAGACGTACTCGTCGCGGCGCACGACCACTCCCTGGACCTTGGGCGGGGTGGTGGTCGAGAGGACCGGCTCGGAGAAGTCCCACTCGCCGTTCGCGCCCTTCTCGTAGGCGAACAGGGTCTGGTTGCCGAAGCCGCCCACGTAGAGGCGGTTCCCACGGATCCGGCAGTAGGAGCCGGCAGCCACCTTCGCCGGTGCCTCGATCGGCTCGACCTCGGTGCCCTTCGCCGCATTCCGGATGACCGAGAGCGAGTAGCGGTAGAGCCGGCCGGTGCCGCCGCCGGCACCCTTGGAGACCCAGACGTCGTCACCGTCGATCGCGACACCGCCGGCGTGGCCGGGACCGGCCTTGCCGTTGTAGCCCACGAGCAGCACCTCGGCGGCGGACTTGCCGCTCTTCAGGTCGACCAGCACCAGCGCCGAACCCTTGTCGTGGGAGTAGTAGCTCTGGGCCAGCATGTTGGTGTCCGGGCCGTAGCCCAGCCCCTGCGGCGTCCAGTCGTCGGTGCCACCGGTGGCCAGCGTGTTGGGGATGAGCGGGCCGACACGCCCGCCCAGCCGCCGCCCCCACCTCTCGGTGCGCCTCATCCCGCCCTTGACCCACCGGCGCGTACGTCCCGGGATGGAGTCGAGGTCGAACGGAAGGTCGATCTTGGTCATGATGGTGATATTCGCATGCGATTCCTACTGCGTTCAGATGGCATACCGACTCATCGTCGCTAGGTTCTTTGTGTGACAAGCGACCCCACAGCTTCTCCTGCCACTCCGACAGCTCGGGAGCTGATCGGTGCCCTGACCGGATTCGGGCGGGGCATGCTGCGCCCGCGCCGCGCTGACCAACGACTTCTCTCCTCGATCACCGACGCCGGCCTTCCCGAGGGCGACCGAACGGTCACGGTGACCACGATGCCTCAGGTCCCGCGCTCGCTGCCCGCCGGTGGCCTCATCGAAGGCGCTGGCCTCCGCCGGCGCGTACGCAACGCGATGACCTGCTTCGTCATCAGTCATCCCGAGGCGACGTTCGTCGTCGATCCGTCCTACTGCCGCGACGCACCCGACCGAGCCCTGAGCGAGCTCCCGGTGATGCTGCGACGCCTGGTCACCCCGCCGGCCGACACCATCGCCACCGTCGACTCGCTGCAGACGGCGCTGGTGCAGCCCGATTTCGCCCTCCCGACCCATGCCCACTGGGACCACGTCTGCGGCCTCCTCGACCTCCCCGGTCTGCCGGTGCACCTGCGGACCACCGAGCGCGACTGGATCCTCGGCCCGGGCCAGCCTCCTGTCGGAGGCGTACGCCCGGCCCTCACCGATGGCCGACCGGTCGAGACGTACGACCTCGACGGCCCGCCCGTCGCGACCTTCACCGCCTCCCACGACCTGTTCGGTGACAGCTCCGTCCTGCTCGTCGAGCTCGCCGGTCACACGCCCGGCAGCATTGGCGTCCTCGCCCGAACCCCGTCCGGCTGGGTCCTGATCGCCGGCGACGCCGCCTGGCACTACGACCAGATCGATCTGATCAGGCAGAAGCCGGCCTTCCCCGGCGACCTCGTCGACGAGGACCGCGACGCCGCCTTCGCCACCCTCCACCGCCTGCACCTGGCCCGCCACCTGATGCGCGTCGTCCCCACCCACGACCACGACGCGTCCAGTCGGATCTGAACCCGGAAGAACCGGCCGGCCTACTTGGCTCGTCGGAGGCGGCCGCGGAGAAGAAGCACGAAAAGGACGAGCGCGGCCGCCAGTCCGCCAAGGAGCGTCGCCGCAACGACGAGGCCGAGCAGCCATTCGGACATGAACGGCGACAAGGACGAGGTCTCGGACATGGGCGGAACGGTAGCGGCTCGGTGGTGTAGCGGTTGCGATAACGGATGGATCGGTCGGGCAGCCAGTCCTACTGGAGAGTGAGCGCTTGGCGCGGCACATGGTGGGACCGGCCGCCGTTCCGCACGCGCCCTGCGGCCGCAGGGCGCCCCCTTGAATACCGACGTCCGCGTTGTGCGACGGAACCACCGACCATGCCATGCGCAGCGTCAAGGGCTCAGCACCCCGATCAAGGGCTACGGCTGCTGAGTAGTCCCGTTACCTGAACCCGCGGAAGACACCATCGGGGCCAGCCGCTTGGGAGAACTCCTCCCAGTCCATGTTCGAGATGTTGAGGTTGTTGTCTACACCCCACAGCTCAGCGGCGACACAGCGAAACGGTTGACGGGCGTCGACCAGGTCGACCACCAAGATCGGATACTCCGCGCCCAACGCCTCCTGGTCGACCACGAACATCACAGCCGGCCTGTCCGACGACTCCGGCACAGCCTGCACCAGCTCTTCCCAGGACACGCCCTGGTTCGACGGGTCATCGACGGGGTGCAGGTAGGCGCGGAATCCGTCCTCGTTGGTTGCTGTGGCCGCGGTCTTCGCCAGGTGCCAGGCGTCGTCGTTCGAGAACTCCACACGGACCAGGAGCGACTCACGCGCTGACGGCAGTGTGACCATATCGCCGATTAAACCCGAGCCTGCGGCAGCTGCAGCCTGAGACCGAGCGCGGCCGCCGCCCTCAATATTCCTAGGAAGATTCTACGGACGCCAGCGGACGACGCCGTCTGGAGCCTGTTGGTCGTAGTGATCGGAGAAGCTGGTATTGGCTAGTCCGAGGTTGCACTCGATGATGGCTATTGCTCGGGTGGCGCAACGAAACGACAGACCGAAGCGCCACTCCGGCCACCAGTCGGGGTGTGTTCGGGCCTCTTCGTTGTCCCTGAGATCAACGTAGGCAACGGTGATCTCCTCGCCGGCCCTAGCCTCACTGAAGGAGCGGGCGTCGGCGAGAAGGAGATAGCCGCCGCGCTCGGGCGGCACCCACGCCTGGATGAGGTCCTCAAGTGTCACGCCGTCGAAACTCCGATCTGAGATCGGGGTGATGTCCGGTTGATACGGCGGATGGTCAGGGTCACCGGGTAGCGGCTCGATGTCGTCGCGATCATCGAAGAATGCTGCTCGAGTGACGGCGTCGACAATGGTCGCCCACGCAGCGTCATCGGAGAAGTCGGTGCGAACCAATGGCGTCGAGTAGCTCATCGCGGCGTAGCAGGCATAGATCGGCTCGAGGTTCAACGAGCTTGCAGCCATCAGTATCCGATCAATTCGTCGCCTGCTGGGCTGCGCGCGAGCGCCTCAGCAGGTCCCAGGGGTGTGCGGAACGGGCGAGTTTATCGGTTTCGGTCGTTCCACACGTTGATGTTGCTCTTCGCTGGCCGGATCTCGTCGAGGGGCAGCCAGGCGTGCCGGATCTCCGGGGCTGCGTACGTTGTGTCGACCCAGATCACCCAAGCTCGCCACCGACCCCTGTGTTTCTCCCACTTGAGGACCAGGCCGGGCATGGGTGGCGGATGGTTCCGCCGTTGGCGATGCACCCAGACGTGTAGCCAGTGCCTGGGTTCAGGCCAGGCGTCGTTCTTGGGTGGGTTGGCCGACACACCTCATCGTATCGAACGTGCGTTCGATTCAAGGAGTCGGCTCGTGTATCCGGCAGCGACGAGCCGTTCGTACGCCGCGTACGTGGCTTCGTCGATCTGCTGCGGAGCGGCGAAGCCCCTGTCGGCGTAGACCCACATGCGTTGCGTGTCTCCGACGAGCATGTCGAGCACGCGACGAGTGCTCCCGATCGTGGAGATGTAGTCGGGCAGCTCCTGCGCGCGTGCGGAGCAGATCACCTCGAGCTCGGGCCAGATCTTGCGGGCAGTGGCGTACGCCCGTCGCTGTTGGTAGGGCCGACTGATCAAGGTTGCGGTACGCGGCGTGATGCCTTCGCCCTCGAGCAGGGCACGCGCGAACGCGAGGTTCTCGCCCGTGTTTGTTGCTCGCGGCTCGATCCGGAGGGCGGAGGCGGGAACCCCTAGCTCCTCGGCCCGCTCTGCGAACTCGACGGCTTCCCCTCGAGGGAAATCGTTCACGGTGGTAGGGGCGTTCGCACCGGTGAAGACGACCAGCGGAAACCGTCCTTGGCGGTGGAGATCCGCGGCGTGCTCGGCCACGCCGATGTCATGACTGCCCAGGCCGATCGCTACGTCAGTGTCGCGTGGCTCGTGGTGCATCTGGTGGAACTCCCACAGCGTCTGGGCGTCCTCCATCAGCGCAGGCATGCCGATCAGTCTGGCATGGAGAATGTGCAGCTCTAACAGAACCGCGAACGACAGCCCTGAAACGAGGAAGAGGCCCCCGAAGGAGCCTCTGACCTGGTGAAACTGCTGTGCGCTTAGGAGGACTTGAACCTCCGACCCCCACATTATCAGTCAGATTCTCGGCGTTGGCCGTGTTCTTCTGCCTCTGCTGCTACGCGGTCCAACGTCATGGTTCGGCATGGCTCAACAGGTGCCGATTCGACACGGCGGGGGCATCCTGGGGGCACGTGCGTCTGGTGGTTATCGCGGGGGCGGAGCGTCACTCATTCCGGCACCTGGCCCCCTTGGCGGGGGTCTGGGGGCTTGCCCCCACGCTGCCCAACACCACCGACTATAGAAGTGTCGCGGGGAGTGTCCCCACCGGCAGCCGCGCCCACCTCCCCCTCGTCATCAGCCCACTCCCTGGATCCCTGATCACTTGGACTTCGCCAACACCACCGACGGGGGCTCGGGTCTGTGCGTCGTGAGAACTTTTTCGGCTTTCGGTTTAGAACTGGTCGGGTCGGGGTAAGAGGCAGGTATGAGGAAGCCTGTGGTCGAGTTTCCGCCGGAGCTGCTGGACGATCCGTCGCTGCCGTTGCCGGAGCGGGTGGATCGGATGACGGCTCGCAGCGATCTGGAGTGGGCGGCGTGGCAGGAGGCGTATGGGAACGTGGTCGAGCTGCCGTTCGGGATGCCTGTGTTGCCGGTCGAGGTGGATGAGCCGGGTTGGTCGACGCCTGGAGAGTGAGCGCTTGGTCTACGGACTGGGCGCTCTTCTTCATTTGCGCGGCACGTAGGGGGACCGGCCGCCAGGCCGCACGCCCCCGGAGGCCGCGCACGCGGCCGGAGGCCGCCTTGAGTCAGTAGAGAAAGTTCTCACGAACACGGCGGTCCAAGTCCTTCGGCGCACGCGCCCTCGCCTCGGGATGCAGGCTGATGGGCGTGTTGACCAGGACGGTCGCGGCCATGACCTCGAAGAACCGTGCCGGCGACAGCTCATCTGGCACGAGATCGTGTCGAAGCAACACTCGCGGAAGATCGTCTACGTGGACAGGTGCGACGTCGTCAACTGGCGCGGCGTCCTCGACTGATGAGGCTTCCTCGGCCGATGCTTCTTCCTCGTCGATCCCGAGGATGTCATCGTCCAAAGTCATCGGGGCCGGGTCCTCCTCGCTGCCGTCCGATGTAGGTGCTATCACGTCCCACTCAGGGACGACGAGCCCCACAGCGCCGTACGCATCGTCCTCGCGACCGAGCTTCTGAAGAAGGTCAATGAGGCGAGCGGCGGTCTCTGGCTCCTCGTGAAACGCCGATGAGCCCAGCAGATAGAAAAATCCAAGAGCCGCTTGCGGGTGCCGCAGGCTCAAGTTCTTCGCGTCTCCATATGACTCCTCGATGCGGTTCGCCGCATTCTTTCCGAACGACGAGTCCATGCGCTTGGTCGAGATCATCAGTTCCGGCCCCGTCGACCAAGTACTCATGACTACATCAACTTGCTTGATGTAGTTCTTGCCCAGCAGGTTGGCGGAGGCGCTCGTGGTTCCTCCTGACCGGCCGTTGACAAGTCTGGCTCGCATTTCCTCCTGAAGCTTCTTCGGCAGGGAGTTGACGAATCTACCCACGTCGGCCGGGAGCACCCGTGGCGCGGTGGCGCGCGGCCAGACCCGGTCGGGGTGGAATCCTGCCCGCCGCAGCTCGTACGCCACCCACACATCCAGAGCAAGCGCCGGTACCCGGGTTCGGGGCTTCGCCTTGAGAGCGAGCGGGACACCGAGCAGAAGGGCCAATGTGTCGAAGTCTGGGGCAAATCTCTCGTCTGCGTCCCAGGGGCTTTCGTCTCGCTTTGGGGCCTCGGCGACGATCTGATCGAACAGGACCCAACTACGGTCCGTGAGACTTGGCATCCAGGAAACTCCCTCACGCGCCGTGCCGGGTGCAGGGCGCTAAGGCGAATCTTTACATCGCTTGGGCACCTGGCGCGGGAGGTTCAGGCAGCAGATACCAGTTCGTAGGAAAAGGGATCGATGCCGTACGCCTCGGCGGCGGCAAGCGTCGCGCCCTCGACGTCCCTGGCTCGAAACGCGTTGCGCAACGCCTCGGCCGTGCGCGGGTTGAGCGATTCGGATCGCGGTACGCGAATCTTCTTGAGGTACTGCGACTGGAACCGAAGGGTGCCCCCACGCATGCGGACGCAGTGGGCTTCGACGAACGCCTGGGCGATGCGAGACAGCAGGAGCCCTCCTAGGACCTCCATGTCCCACGTTTCCGATGTCACGTAGTAGAGGTTGTGGTGGGGGTAGTGCCCTCCCGGCTCTAGGACCGGGTTGATGAACGCCTTCATGTCCTGAAGCATGAGCTTTGGGCGCGGGGTGAGTTCTGCGTGAACCTTGTCGATGGTGCGATACCAGGCCCCAGGGTCCTTCTTCGCCACGAACCTGTTTCGCAGCGCGGGATGGGCCGCAAGATAGCGGGCAAGCCGCGGGAACTCTTCGAGCGGAACGAGGTTGCCCTCGTCATCCCAAGGGTTGACCAGGTAGCTTCCTTGCCACTCGAAGCGGCCTGAGGCCAGGTCCTTCCGCATAGCTAGCGGAAGCGCTCGGTCGGATTCAACGAGGCTTGGATCATCGATGACGTAGACCTTGTCGGCGCCGGTGGCGACTCCAATGGAGACCTTGGTTCCGGTCGCCGGGTCGTGAAGCGGATCGAAACGATCTGTAAGTAGCTCGATGAGTGCAAGTCGCGCCGGACTACCAGTGGGCCAGGACTCTGCGCCGTCGAACCAGTGCGGGAGACGGTGGGCCTGAACGCCAGTGTCGGAGAACGCCGTGAGCGACTCATCACGAGACCACTTGACGAGGGCTTGCGCGCTTGAAGGCCCGAACTCGGCGGTGGTGTCGGCTACAACGACCGGGCCTTGCTTGTGGTTGGCAAGGACCGTAATCGCTGGGTAGGCGGAGACAACTGCATCAAACGCGTCTACATCGTGCATGGTCCATACGTGCTCGACGGAGAAACGTGAGGTCACGAAGCGACGTAGGACAGATCCGTACTGATTGCGCATCCAACGATCCGCACAGATGAAACCGACCCTCCCGCCGGGTCGAAGCATGGCCAGTGCGCGCTCGAAGAATCCGACATAAATGTCTCCCCGGCCGCGCATCGTGGACCACGACTCGCGATACGCGGCAGCAACATCATCGGGAAGATCGTCGTAGCGGATGTAGGGCGGATTCCCAAACACGGCGTCGACGGATTCAGGTTCAAGCGCCTCAAGTAGGAAGTCTGCTTGCCGCACCCAGTCTCGCGCGAGCTCCTCCGACATCGACCGTTCTACGCCGGCACCGACCAGTAGTTCGATACAGCGAGCCCGTGCCCGCTCGACATTCTCAGGCCGGAGGTCGTAGGCCCGAATGGCGTCGCCCAACGTACCAAGGTCGCGACCGCGGGCGGTTGCACTCGCAATCAGTCGCTCGACGGCCGGCCCCAGGAACGCACCAGAACCACACGACGGCTCGACCACACGCAGCGAGCCGAGATCAACCGAGGCGTCATAGCCAGTCAGATCCAGAAGAGCCTCAACCACCCAGCGGCGTGTGAAAACCTCGCCATAGTTCGTCCAGGTAGCAGTCATGCGTGCAGTCTATGTCCCTTGCGCGTACGCAAGACTGAGGCTCGACCTAGAGCCCTCGGTACACTCCCCTCCAGACCTAATCGAACTAATGTTCTACCCTGGTTGCATGGGTGCGTCAGAGCGGGACCGGAGCAACGTGCGTCGGCCGCAACTCATACTCATGACAAGCCGATGGTCAACCGCTGCGGACAAGGTCACCCCCGGCCTGCTCTTGGAGTGGCGAAAGATCGAGCGGTACGGGCGGCGACCGCGATGGGAGGGTCTAGTGGCATACGCCGACGGTGGTGGCGAAAGTCCTTGGTCGCTCCACGTTCGATGGGTGCACGCGACCGACCTACATCCAGTCGCTGCCCCGCCCCCATCTTCGCCATCTGCGAGCACATCTTCCCTGCACCGTCGGAACAAGTAACCGGCACGTCTCAGGCGGCGCATCTCGCTCGTGCGGCTGGCCGCCTGGCAGACACTGGGACTGTTGCTGATCGACCGGGAGGGTCTAGGCTCGTTATGCATGCATGCATGACTTAAGGGGTGAAGGGTGACAGATGCAGCGCTCGTAAGGATCGGCGGCGAACTCCGCCGTTATCGCGAGGACGCTGGGCTCTCGGGCTCGGCAGTTGCACGCGAACTCGGGTGGTCCCAGCCAAAGGTGTCCAGGGTCGAGACTGGGCGCTTTGCCGCCTCGCTCGAAGAGATCGCGACGCTGCTCGATTACTACGGCGCTCCCGAAGAGGTCCGGGCGGAGCTCCTCGCGACCGTGGCGCGACGGGAAGGACTGGCGGGGGCCTGGGTAGTTCGTGCCGGAGGAACACGCCGGCGTCATGGCGAACTGCGCGCTATCGAACAGCGCGTCACCCGGCTACGGCAGCACCAAGGCTTGATGGTTCCTGGCCTTCTCCAGACCCGAAGGTATGCACGCGGTGTGGCTGATGCCCTCGGGTTCGCAGAGAGCGACGCAATCGCAGCGCGACGCGTTGCTCGCCAAGATGCCTTCATCTCCGAAGGAACAGCACGCTATGAAGTCGTGCTTGACGCTCGTGCCTTGATGCGCTGGCCGGGCGAGCCCGCGATTATGACGGAGCAGCTGCAGCACCTGGCCGACGTCGACACTGGCCGGGTCGACTTGAGGATTCTCCCGCCTGGTGGTGAAGCGGCGGCGTTCGCGACTGCCGGATTCCTCATCTACGACTTCACCGACGACAGACCGTCGGTGGTGATGCTCGAATCGTTGACGGCGGACACGTACCTCTCGGACGAGGTCGACGTATCGGCCTACGCATCAACGTTCGAGCGGCTGCAGAACGACGCTCTCGACGTCGAGGCGTCACGGCAGTATCTGGAAACCACGCTTCGCAACCTGCGAGGCACAAAGGGATGAGGAGTGCTCGATGAATGACAAGTGGCAGAACGCGCGTTGGCGGAAGAGCACCGGCAGCGACTCGGGCGGTTGTGTCGAGGTGGCAGAGGTCGACGGCATCGTCGGCGTACGCGACACCAAGACGAACGGCGCTGGCCCTGTCCTGGAGTTCAATCGCAAGGAGTGGGAAGCGTTCCTTCTGGGCGTCGGCAACGGTGAGTTCACCATGGAGGCCCTGAGCAAGTGAGCGCACCAGTGGAGGCCAGACAGGCAGGGACCAGCCCGCGCGGGCTTCGGCGTCTGCTGGCCTCTACTGGCGTCTCCATGATTGGCCAGGGGGCGGCAACAGCAGCCGTGCCACTGCTCGCCGCCTCACTCACTCGGGACCCGCTACTCGTGTCGCTCGTTGCAGCTGCTTCGTACGCTGCATGGCTCGTCGTCGGCCTCCCCGCCGGCGCTTTGGTCGACCGATGGCCACGGCGGCCGACGATGATCATTGCGGACCTGGTGCGAGTGGTGCTCCTGGCGCTCGTCGCCGTCGGCGTCCTGGTGGACTGGCTCCCGATCTGGGGCCTGATCGCCGTCGTCTTCCTGATCGCGTGCGCCAGCTGCTTCTTTGATCCGGCTGCACAGGCCGCCATACCTGTTCTCGCGACGCGGGAGCCTGCGGCACTTGCCAAGGCGAACGGGCATCTCTGGACCCTCGATGTCTTCGGACGCTCCCTGGTCGGCCCGCCGCTGGGTGCAGCGCTCTTCGCGTCGGCTGCGGTGCTGCCCTTCGCGCTGAACACGGGAACGTTCCTCGTGTCCGCGCTCCTATTGATCGGCCTTTCAGGGCTTGGCCGCGCTGAGCACCCCGACGGGGTCCAACCCGTCCATCACGCTGTGCGAGACGGCGTTCTCTACCTTGTGCGGCACTCGGGCTTGCGTCTTCTCACGCTCGGCATGGGGACCTACAACCTCGGCTACAACATCGCTTTCGGAATCCTGGTGCTCTTTGCCCAGGAGACTCTTGGTCTTCAGGCTCAAGGCTTCGGCGTCTTGCTCGCGATGCTCGCCGTGGGTGGCGCTGCTGGTGGCTGGCTCGGGTCCCGGGTGCATCGAGTCCTCTCGGCTGCGTCGACGTACTCCCTTGCCCTCGCGGTGCAAGGTGCGGCCTGGCTCGTGGTCGTCACGACACAGAATGTGTACGCCGCCGGCGCTGCACTCGTCGTAGTCGGCCTTGCCTCGACGGTCGTTAGCGTGGTCGGCGGAACCGCCCGACAGACACTGACTCCTGACCACCTGCTTGGCCGGATCACGGCCGGTACCCGCGTTGTCGGGATCGGTGCGGCCGCACTCGGCTCGGTGGTCGGGGGAGCTGTGGCATCCGCTGTGAATCTCAACGCCGCCCTTCTCCTGGCCTGCGCGGTCCTCGTCGCTGGTGCCGTGGCATTCCTGCCTGCGGCACTCGCCCGCCGCGTCTGAGCCTCCTTCGAGCAAGTTCGGCGGAAGCGCTTGACTCTCGCTATTCACTCGTGCATAGTCGTGGTTATGCAGTAGTGAATAGGTCGCTACGCAGAACCAAGGAGAACTAGTCATGGCGATTCAGCGGAGGATGAACCTCACCATCGAGCAGGTCTTCCCGGCAGGCGCGTTCATCGTGGGCGCGGTCGAGCCGGTCCAGGACTGGGACCAGGCCCCGCTCCCGGACGGGACCCGGCCGCAGAAGATCGACAAGGAGACCGGCCTCCCGACCTGGACCGTGCCGGTCCTCGACCCCGACCCCGAGGCGGGGAAGAACGAGAAGACGGTCAACGTCAAGATTCTCGCCACGCACCAGCCGGTGCCCCCGAAGAACGAGGCCGGGCTCCCGTTCGTCCCGGTCGAGTTCACCGAGCTGGTCGGTGTCCCGTGGATCGACGACTCCGGCAACCGCCCCAAGTTGATGTGGTCGCTCACGGCCATGGGGATGGACGCTCCCGGTGCGGCTCGCAAGCCCGCTGCCGGTGCTGCTGCTGGCTCGAAGGCGGCCGCGTGATGGGCGTCAACTCGCACGAAGCGGCATGGGTGGCAGAGCTCCTGATCCTGCTGCCGGACGTCGAGGTCCTCGGTCTCCGCGTCGGCAACGACCGTATGTGGATCGGGTCCGACTCGATCCCGATCGTCACCCTCGACGTCCACGTCAAGACGCTCACGGACGCTGAGGCACTGGCCACCGACCTGCACCTGTCCAAACTCGACCACGACGACATGAACCCCGCCCATGCAAACGACCCCGAACGGGTCTGGCACACCTGGCAGGGCTGGGCACACGAAGGCTCCCGACAGGCGGCCTGCTGGGTCGAGGTCAAAGCAGCAGAGCGGATCCCTGCCGAGGACACGGTGGCGGCGTGAGCCTCTACCTGGTGTGGATCGGCGATGGGTCCGACCCCGCGCACTACGCCGGGCTCAACGCCGATCTCACCCTGTGCGGGCAACCCAACGCCGGGACCGCCTGGACGTGGGACTACCCCGACCTTTCCACCCCGGTGTGCTCCATCTGTCGCGGCAAGGCGGCGGGTCTGTGAGCACACCCCACATTCGCCCGCCGGCCGTTGCGGAAGGGAAGCCGTGGCGGCTGGCGGGTCTCCAACACTTCGGAACGGAGCACGTCATGAACGAAACACTCGTCTACACCCTCGGCGGCCTGCTCGCCCTGGCGGTTGCGGTCCTGGTCGCGATCAAACCGACCCGAAAGCCGACCCTGGCCGCGCTCGTGTGGGTCGTGATGCTGGTCCGCCGGGCCTGGTGGTGGCTGGCCTTCCGGATCACCTGGAAGGGCCTCGCCCGTGAGTCCGGCCTCTCCAAGCGCCGCACCAAGCGCGTCAAGCGAATGGGCGTCGGGGAGGAATCCATTGAGAAGTGGCGCGACCCGAGGTTGAAGAGGGTCATCACTTCCTCGCACTCGGTGACTCTCAAGGTCCGCACCCGTCGCGGTCAGGCCCTGGCCGACCTCGAAGCGTTCGCCCCCAAACTGGCGGCCACCTACTCAGCCGACTCCTACCGGGTCTACCCCGCCAAGCGCCGCGCGGGGTCGACGGTGATGTTCGAGCTCGTGATGCGGGACCTAATCACCAAGCCCAACACGGCCACGATGCCGGAGCCTCGGATGCAGACTGAGACGGTCCTGCTCGGTCGCCGTCAGAACGGCAAGCCGTTCCACCTGCAGATCGAGCAGCGCCACACCCTCGTCGTGGGTGCCTCCGGTGCCGGTAAGGGCTCGTTCCTGTGGGGCATCGTCGGCTCCCTGTCGCCGGCTATCGCGGTCGACGCGGTCCGGGCTTACGGGATCGACCTCAAGGGCGGCATGGAGTTGACCATGGGTGCCCCGCTGTTCACCAAGATTGCCGTCAAGGGTGAGCAGGCGGTCGAGATTTTGCGCGAATTCGTAGCGATCGCTGACGCTCGGACTGAGGAACTGCGCGGCGTCTCTCGCAACCACAAGCCTGGCCCGGGTGACCCGCTCTACCTGCTGCTCATCGATGAGTTGGCCTCGCTGACGGCGTACGCCGATAACGAGATCAAGAAGGAGGCCGAACGGCTCCTCAAGCGGCTCCTCTCCATCGGCCGCGCCGTGGGCGTCGTCGTGGTCGCGTTCGTCCAGGACCCCCGCAAAGAGGTCATCGACATGCGCGGCCTGTTCACCCAGACCATCGCTCTGCGGGTCCGCTCGGCCATGGAAACCAACATGGTCCTCGGTGACGGCATGGCCGCCCAGGCATCCGCGCACCGGATCTTGAAGGCTGCCCAGGGCACCGCCTGGATCATCGACGAGGACGGCTCCACCGACCGCGTACGGGCCGACTACTGGCCCGATGAACTCATCCGGCAGTTGGCCTCGCTCTACCCAGCAACCCCCGATCTGGCGACCATCCCCAACGCTGCCCCAGACGATGCCCCCGGCGCACTTCCCGGGATGCAGCTCTCCCTGACCGATGGGGGTGCGCGATGAGTACCCCGGCCTGGATGGAACACGCTGCCTGTGCGACTCGGGAGGCTCGCGGGCTGCCCTGGACTACCGACGAGATCGAGACTCCTACGGTCCTGGTCGACCTGATGCGGGAGACCTGCGCGGGCTGCCCAGTCCGGCTCGCCTGTGCCGCCTACGCCCGTTCCTCCAAGGCCACGGGTGGATGGTGGGCCGGGGTCGACCGTGCCCCTGAGCCTGCTGACCTGCTCGACCTGCTCGACACCCGCCCCGCGGCTGCACTCCTGGACGGTGCGGCATGAAGACCAACGCCACGTCCAACACCGTGCCGGTCTGTGTGAGCGACGAGTACGGCTGCCCGCTGATCCTGGCCTGCGGCCACTACTGGCGACGCTGCGCCCCTGGCTGCCCCGGCTGGGGAGGCTTCAACGCCAACATCTACCCCAACATCCACGTTGCTGCCGCAGCCCTCCGCACTGCTCGCCCCGGCCACGCCGCTGCCATGCGAGGTGCTGCCGCGTGATCATCTCGACCATGGATGCACCGGGCATCCACAGTGACGCACCCTCCGCCTCGGGGTTCCCGGGGTACGGGGAGGGTGCGCCGCTGGATCTGCCCGGACTCGCCCCCGACCAAGCAGCCGGGATGCTCGCCCGCTGGCGTGACGGCACCTTCGACGCCTTCGCCGAAACCCTCGCCTCGGTCGGGAACTGCGCTCACCCCATCCGGCTCACAGGCTCGTCGGAAACCTACGACCTCGCTAGCGGGGATCTCGTCGGCACCTACGCGTCCGCGAATGCCCCGCTCGGGGTCCTGTTCCGACCCTGCGGCAACCGCCGCGCCGAGGTCTGCCCGGCCTGCTCCAGGACCTACGCCCGCGACACGTTCGCCATGATCAACGCTGGTCTCGTCGGCGGTAAGACGATCCCCGCCACCGTGGCAGATAACCCGCTGTTGTTCGCCACGTTCACCGCGCCCTCGTTCGGTCCGGTCCACACCCATTTCAAGAACAGCTCCCGCTGCCGCCCCCGCAACCGTGACCGGGGTGCCCGCTGTGAGCACGGTCGGCCCGTGTCGTGCATGGCGCGCCACAACGAAGACGACTCGATCGTTGGCGCGCCATTCTGCCCCGAGTGTCACGACACCGACAGCGCGATCATCTGGCAGTGGCACGCCCCCGAGTTGTGGCGACGCCTGACCATCGAACTGCGCCGCGCCGTTGCTCGTGCTCTCGGTGTCCCAGAGTCCCGGTTGAAGAAGCACGCCGCGGTGCAGTTCGCCAAGGTCGCCGAATACCAAGCCCGTGGCCTGGTCCACTTCCACGCACTCATCCGGCTCGACGGTCCTGACGGTCCCGGTTCGCCGGCCCCGCTCGATGGCCACGCCCTGGCCGGCCTCGTCGATCACGCCGCCGTCGCAACGAAGCTCGAGGCCCCACCCGTCGACAACAACGACGTCGCCCGGCTGCTGCGCTGGGGTAAGCAACTCGACATCCGTGTGGTCCGTGACGGGCACCGCACCGACGACCCAGACAGTCCCTTGGTCCCTGAGCAGGTCGCGGGCTATCTGGCCAAGTACGCCACCAAAGACGCCAACTCGATCCGCTCCGCCGACACGCAACGGCCGCACCTGGCCGCGATGAGCGCTCGCTGTCACCAGCTGGCCATGCGCGCCATGAAGCACTACGGCATCAAGAACGGCGCCCGGAAAGCCGACGCCAAGAAGACCGAACCGGCCAACCCCTACGACCTGCTCGGGAAGTGGGCTCACATGCTCGGGTTCCGGGGCCACTTCTCGACCAAGTCGCGCCGCTACTCCATCAGCCTCGGACGGCTCCGCCGAGCACGCGCACGCTACGCCGAACTCCGCGCCGCTGCCGAACACGACGAACGAGCCCGCGCAATCCTGCTCGACCTCGGCGAACTCGACGCCTGGCTACTCGCCGACGAAGAAACAACCCTCGTCATCGGCAACTGGACCTTCGACGGCATCGGCTGGCCCTCACCCGGAGACGAAACCCTCGCCCTGGCCGCTGCAGCCCGCGCCCGCGAATACGACCAATGGAAAGCCCAGACCAATAACAGCAACCGATGAAAGGGAAGATCGAATGAGTGCAGAGATTGGCAGCATGGAGCCGCTGATGACCATTGACGAGGTGTCCGATTTCCTGCGGGTCCCCGTCATCACGATCAAGTGGCTTCGCCAGGAGGGCCGGTTCGCTCCGGCAGTCAAGATCGGTCGTCGCCTCTCGTGGCAGCGTTCCGCCGTCCTCGCCTGGGTGGCTGAGCAGCAGGAGCAGGGGGTAGCAGCATGAGCGTTCAGCGGTACACCACGCCCAGCGGCAAGGTCCGTTACCGGGCACGGGTGAAACACCACGGGGTCGAGGTCGCTACCTCCGTCTTCGACCGGAAGCGTGACGCTGAGGACTGGGAAGCAGACCAGAAGCGACGCCTTCGCCTGGGGGAGTGGCACGATCCTCGCCGGGGACAGGTCGCTCTCTCCGTCGTCGCGGTCGACTGGCTGGATTCTCGCCATGCGATCAAGCGCAAGACTCGCGCTCTGGAAGAGGCTGCCTGGCGCCTTCACATCGCACCGAAGTTCGGCAAGCGTCCTGTCGCCTCGATCACCCCGGCCGACGTTGCTACGTGGGTCGGTCGTCTGGTCGCTGCTGGTGCTGCACAGTCGACGGTCTCGCGACACCTGGCGGTCTTCCGTAACTTGCTCGACTACGCCGTTCGGGACGGACGGATCACCAAGAACCCGGCTGCCCAGGTTGCTGCACCGACGACCGGCAAGGTTCGGCGCGAGGGTCAATTTCTGACTCGAAGGGAAGTCGAGGAACTCGCGAACACCTGCGATAGCGAGTACGGCGATGTAGTGCGTGTGCTCGCGCTGGCTGGTCTCCGGTGGAGTGAACTCGCCGGGCTCAAGGTGGGTGATCGTGTGCAGGTTCCTGGTCAGGGGATCCGGGTGCAGCGAACCGTCATGTCGAGCATGGAGACCGGCACTCTGTACGAGGACATCCCGAAGGGCAAGCGTTCTCGAACGGTGCCGCTCGTGGCCGACCTGGTGCCGATCTTCGACAGGTGGTGTGAGGGCAAGGAGCCGGGAGCCTGGATCTTTGCAGCTCCTAAGGGTGGACCGCTGTCTGAGCGGAACTGGAAGCGGTCAGTCGGCTGGTCTGATGCCGTCAAGAGGATCAATCGGCCGACGCTGCGCGTTCACGATCTCCGCCACACCTGCGCCTCGCTCTGGCTGGCTGCTGGCGCTGACCCCAAGGTGCTCCAGCGGATCCTGGGGCACGCCTCGGCGGCCATGACGATGGACCTATATGGCCACCTCGTCGATGACAACCTCTGGACCTCCGCTGAGAGGCTCGGGGGCACCCTGGGGGCATCTGATGAGAATGACAGCCCCGAAAACGAAGGTGAGGCCCCCGATGGGAGCCTCTGACCTGCGGAAAGATGTGGTGCGCTTAGGAGGACTTGAACCTCCGACCCCCACATTATCAGTGTGGTGCTCTAACCGTCTGAGCTATAAGCGCAGGCGCCAACTGGAGGGTGGAAGCCCCTACCAGCAGGCGAGAGGAAACATTACCCGGCTGCTGCCCGGGGCGCCAAAACGATGAGACCCCATCGACCCTGGGGAGGTCTGTCCGAACCAGGCTCGGACAGACCTCCCCAGGGTTAGGGTGCCAACATGTCCGACTCGGAGGACCTGCAGGCGATCGTCGCGCGCGAGGATGCGGCGCGGATGCTGGATGCTCAGCGACGGATGCAGGACGGCGTCGCGACCTATGCCCAGCTCACCGCCGGCGGCCTGAGCAGGATCGACATCGAGAGGTCCGTACGCCGCAACGAGCTCCGCCGGGTGCACCCGCGCGTCTACATCAACCACACCGGGCCACTCACCTGGGAGCAGCGGGCGTGGGCTGCGGTGCTCTACGCGGCTCCCGCTCTGCTGTGCCGCGACAGCCTCGAAGCTCCGCGCGGGCGCGACGACCGTCGCCCGATCCACGTCGCCATCGATCATTCCCGCAAGGTGATGCCTCAGCCTGGCATCGTCGTCCACCGGATGCGCGACCTCGAACGCAAGGCCTACGGAGGCACTCCACCGCGCCTCAAGGTCGAGGACAACGCCCTGGCGATGGCGAACGAAGCCAGGTCTGAGATCGATGCGATCGCACGAGTCGCCGAGGTGGCGAGCCGGTCCTACGTCACCGCGGCCACGCTCCAGGAAGCCCTGAACCGCGCGCACTCCTTACGCCGCCGAAAACTCATTCAGGGCTTGGTCGAGGACCTCGCAACCGGCACCCACTCGGTGCTCGAGCACGGCTACCTCACCAAGGTCGAGCGGGCGCACGGTCTCCCTGCGGGACGCCGCCAGTCGCCCCGGATCGGTGCTTCGGGCAATCAGTTCCGAGACATCGAGTACGAGGGGTACGCACTGGTGGTCGAGCTCGATGGCGCGCTCGGCCACGACTCCTGGCACGACCAGGCCCGTGATGCCGACCGTTCGTTGGACGATCTCGCAGAGCTCGGGGCGGTGACAGCGCGCCTGCGGTTCCACCAGGTGTTCGACACCCCGTGCCAGACAGCGGCCCGCGTAGGACGGATCCTCATCAGGAACGGCTGGAGCGGGACACCGCAGAGCTGTGGCCAAAGCTGCCCCGTGAACAAATGAACCTGGGGAGGGCCATCCGAACGGTGTTCGGACAACCCTCCCCAGGTTGCGGGTTCGAGTTGGGCTCAGTTCTCGGTGAGCTCTACTTCCACGCCGCCCAGGAGCGCGGCGGCCATGTTGTAGAGGAACGCGGCGAGGGTGGCGACGGCGGTCATCAGGACGATGTTGACGACCGAGACGACCATGGTGAATCCCATGATGCGGGGGAGGCCGAGGTAGTCCTGCACGTTCCAGCCGGCGCTGGAGTCACCGACGACGTCCTGGACCGCCTGGTTGATCGAGTCCCACACACCGGCGGCACCGAGTACCGACCAGATCACGAAGACGGCGACGATCACCACGACGCTGAGCGCGATCGAGAGCAGGAAGGCCATCTTCATGACCGACCAGGGGTCGATGCGGCTCAGGCTCAGGCGGGCCCGGCGGGCCGAGCCGCTGACCGCGTCCCGCTCCGCGCCGGCGGGGCCGGAGGTGCGGGCGGTCGAGGCCACGGCCGAAGTCGTACGCCTGGCCGCGTTGGCGACCGTGTCCGTGATCCGCTGGGTCACCGGCTGTGCGGTCTCGTTCCGCTCGGTCATCGCGACTCCCCCAGTCGTGCGGTCGGCGGTGCGGTCCGTCATCAGGATTCATCTTCCGTCGTGGTCTCGGACGGCGCTCCGTGCTCGCCGTCTTCCCCGATTGTTACATCATCCGCAATCTCTGTCCCGGTGACTACGTCATCGTCGACCTCGCGGGCCTCGACGGAACGTGCCACGACGGCGACCGAGTCACCCTTCTTGGGCGAGACGAACTTGACGCCCTGGGTGGAGCGACCGGTTGCCCGGAAGTCGGCGTTGATCGGGCTGCGTACGACCTGACCGGTCGCGGTGATCGAGAGGATCTCGTCGCCGTCGACCACGATGAACGCACCGACCAGGCCGCCGCGGTCGGCGTTGGCCAGGGCCATCGTCTTGATGCCCAGACCGCCGCGGGACTGCAGCCGGTAGTCGGAGATCTTCGTACGCTTCGCGAAACCACCGTCGGTGATGGTGAAGACGAACTGCTCCTTGACCTCGTCCGGCGACTCGGCACCGGAGACAGGAGCCGCGACGTCGGCGGTGTCCTCGTTGGCCTCGGAGAGCCCGGCCGCGATCTCGGCGGCGACGTGCTCGGCCCGGATGACCGACATCGACAGCAGCGAGTCGCTCTCCCGGAACTTCATGCCGGTGACACCCGAGGTCGCCCGGCCCATCGGCCGCAGCTGGTTGTCGTCGGCGCGGAACCGGATCGCCTGACCCTTGCGGGAGACCAGCAGGATGTCGTCCTCGGAGTTGACCAGCTCGGCGCCGATCAGCTCGTCGTCGTCCTCGCGGAAGTTGATCGCGATGACGCCGGCCTGACGAGGCGAGTTGTAGTCCCCGAGCCGCGTCTTCTTGATCAGACCGGAGCGGGTGGCCAGCACGAGGTAGGGCGCCTGCTCGTAGTCGCGGATCGCGAGCACCTGGGCGATCGACTCGTCCGGCTGGAACGAGAGCAGCCCGGCCACGTGACCGCCCTTGGCGTCACGCGCCGCCTCGGGCAGGTTGTAGGCCTTGATCCGGTAGACCCGGCCGGCGGTGGTGAAGAAGAGCAGCCAGTGGTGGTTGGTGGTCGAGATGAAGTGCTCGACCACGTCGTCGCCGCGCAGGGTGGCGCCGCGTACGCCCTTTCCACCGCGCTTCTGGGTGCGGTACTCACCCGCGAGGGTGCGCTTGGCGTAGCCACCGCGGGTGATCGAGACGACCAGCTCCTCATCGGGGATGAGGTCCTCCATGGAGAGGTCGCCGTCGGCCGCGATGATCTGGGTGCGGCGGTCGTCGCCGTACTTCGCGACGATCTCGTCGAGCTCGTCGCCGACGATCTGACGCTGGCGGGCGACGTTGGCGAGGATGTCCTCGAGGTCGGCGATGATGACCTCGAGCTCGGCCAGACGGTCGACGATCTTCTGCCGCTCCAACGCCGCAAGGCGACGCAGCTGCATGTCGAGGATCGCGTTGGCCTGGACCTCGTCGATCTCGAGCAGCCGGATCAGGCCCTGGCGAGCGTCATCGACCTCGGGGGAGGAGCGGATCAGTGCGATCACAGCGTCGAGCTGGTCGAGCGCCTTGACCAGGCCGCGCCAGATGTGGGCGTCCTCCTCGGCCTTGCGCAGCCGGAATGCCGTACGCCTCCGGATGACGTCGATCTGGTGCTCGACCCAGTTGGAGATGAACTGGTCGAGGGCAAGGGTGCGCGGCACCCCGTCGACCAACGCGAGCATGTTGGCGGAGAAGTTGGTCTGCAGCTCGGTGTGCTTGAGCAGGTTGTTGAGTACGACACGGGCGACCGCATCGCGCTTGAGCACGACCACGAGCTGCTGCCCGGTGCGGGAGGAGGTGTTGTCCTTGACGTCCGCGATGCCCTGCACCTTGCCGGTGTCGGCCAGGTCGGCGATCTTCTGGGCGAGGTTGTCCGGGTTCACCATGTAGGGGAGCTCGGTGATCACCAGGTTCGTGCGGCCCTTGGCGTCCTCGTCGACCTCGATCACCGCACGCTGGGTGATCGAGCCGCGACCGGTGCGGTAGGCCTGCTCGATGCCCTCGCGGCCGACGATCAGCGCGCCGTTGGGGAAGTCGGGGCCCTTGATCCGCTCGAGCAGCGCGTCCTGGAGCTCCTCGCGCGTCGCGTCGGGGTGCTCGAGCGACCACTTGGCCCCGGAGGCGACCTCACGCAGGTTGTGCGGCGGGATGTTGGTCGCCATGCCGACCGCGATGCCGGCCGAGCCGTTGACCAGCAGGTTCGGGAACCGGGCCGGCAGGATCGCCGGCTCCTGGGAGCGGCCGTCGTAGTTGGGCCCGAAGTCGACGGTGTCCTCGGTGATGTCGCGGACCATCTCCAGCGCCAGCGGTGCCATCCGGCACTCGGTGTAACGCATGGCCGCGGCCGGGTCGTTACCGGGCGAACCGAAGTTGCCCTGGCCGTGGATCAACGGGTTGCGCATCACCCACGGCTGCGCCAGTCGGACCAGGGTGTCGTAGATCGCCGAGTCGCCGTGGGGGTGGTAGTTACCCATCACCTCACCGACGACACGGGCGCACTTGGAGAACCCGCGGTCGGGACGGTAGCCACCGTCGTACATCGCGTAGAGGACGCGCCTGTGGACGGGCTTGAGCCCGTCACGTACGTCGGGCAGCGCCCGACCCACGATGACGGCCATCGCGTAGTCGATGTAGCTCGACTGCATCGAGGCCTGGAGTTCGACGGTCTCGATCCGGCCACCGGCAGCGGTCTGCCCGGAGCCTTCCGGAGGAGTCTCGGTCACGATTTCACTTTCTGCGTGCGTCTATCGGTATCTAGGGCCTCGGCGAGACTCAGATATCGAGGAATCGGACGTCCTTGGCGTTGCGCTGGATGAACGAGCGTCGCTCGGCGACGTCCTCACCCATGAGGATGGAGAAGATCTCGTCGGCGTGGGCAGCGTCCTCGAGGGTGACCTGCAGCAGCAGCCGCTGCGAGGGGTCCATCGTGGTCTCCCACAGCTCGTCGGCGTTCATCTCGCCCAGACCCTTGTAGCGCTGGACCGGGTTCTCCTTGGGCAGCTTCTTGCCCTGCTCCACGCCGTCACGCATGAGGGCGTCGCGCTCGGCGTCGGAGTAGACGAACTCGTGCTCGGCCGGCTTGTTCCAGCGCAGTCGGTAGAGCGGCGGCTGGGCGAGGTAGACGTAGCCCTGCTCGATCAGCGGCTTCATGAACCGGAACAGCAGCGTCAGCAGCAGCGTGTTGATGTGGTGGCCGTCGACATCGGCGTCGGCCATCATCACGATCTTGTGGTAGCGCAGCCGGTTGATGTCGAAGTCGTCGTGCACGCCGGTGCCCAGCGCGGAGATGATCGACTGGACCTCCTGGTTGGCCAGCACCTTGTCGATCCGGGCCTTCTCGACGTTGAGGATCTTGCCTCGGATCGGGAGGATCGCCTGGATGCGCGGGTCCCGGCCGGACTTGGCCGAGCCACCCGCGGAGTCACCCTCGACGACGAAGATCTCGCACTCTTCGGGGTTGGTCGACTGGCAGTCGGCGAGCTTGCCGGGCAGACCGCCACCGCCGCCGATGCCCTTGCGGTTGCGGGCCAGGTCGCGGGCCTTGCGGGCCGCGATCCGGGCCGAGGCTGCGGCCATCGACTTGCGGATGATCTCCTTGCCCTCGGCCGGGTTCTCCTCCAGCCAGGCGCCGAGCCGGTCGTTGACTGCGCCCTGCACGAAGCCCTTGACCTCGGTGTTGCCGAGCTTGTCCTTGGTCTGACCCTCGAACTGCGGCTCGCTGATCTTCACCGAGATGATCGCGGTGAGACCCTCACGGATGTCGTCACCCGTGAGCCGGTCCTCCTTCTTCTTGATCAGACCCCACTCCTCGCCCCAACGGTTGATCAGGGTGGTGAGCGCGGCGCGGAAGCCCTCTTCGTGGGTGCCGCCGCCGGGGGTGTTGACCGTGTTGGCGAAGGTGTGGACCGACTCGTTGTAGGAGGACGCCTGCCACTGCATGGCGATCTCGACGCTCATCGGGTTGGACGCCTTCTCGTCGGTCTCCGTCTCGAAGGCGATGATGCTGGAGACCGGGGTCTTGCGCTTGTTGAGGTGGTCGACGTAGTCGGCCAGACCGCGCTCGTAGTAGAAGGACTGCTCCAGCACCCGCTCGCCGTTGCCCGAGCTGTGCAGCTCGTCGGCGCTGTCGGTGTCGGACTCGCTCGTGCCGTCCTCGACGGCCTCGGCGATGGCGGAGGCTTCCGGACGCTCGTCGCGCAGCTCGATCCGCAGCCCCTTGTTGAGGAACGCGGTCTCGCGGAAGTGGCTCGAGATGGTCTCGAGGTTGTAGTCGGTCGACTCGAAGATGTCGCTCGAGGCGTTCCACGAGATCGTCGTGCCGGTGCGCTCGCCCTCCTCGAGCTCGCGCACCTCGCGAAGGTCGTAGTCGGGTACGCCGCTGGTGAACTCCTGCTCCCACAGGCGGCCACGGTTCTTGATCTCCATGTGGAGGTTGGTCGAGAGCGCGTTCACCACGGAGGAGCCGACGCCGTGCAGACCACCGGAGACCTTGTAGCCGCCACCGCCGAACTTGCCGCCGGCGTGCAGCACGGTCAGCGCGAGCGTCGCGGCGGGGATCTCCTGGCCGGCCGCGGTGTCGGTCGGGATGCCTCGGCCGTTGTCGGAGACGCTCACCCAGCCGTCGTCACGGAGCGTCACCTTGATGGTGTCGCAGTAGCCGGCGAGCGCCTCGTCGACCGCGTTGTCCACGATCTCCCAGATCAGGTGGTGCAGGCCGCGGGCACCCGTCGAGCCGATGTACATACCCGGTCGTTTGCGGACCGCTTCGAGTCCTTCGAGGACCTGGATGGCAGACGCGTCGTATTCGACTCCGTCTGTGGTCTTGTCGTCCGGCATAGGAGTCGTCTGGTCGGCAGCGGTCACCGGTGCGATCCACCTGTCATTTCGGTCCGGAATCGGACATGGTGTCGGTCGGGCATGCAACGGGCCGACCAGCGCCGGGAGGTTAAAACCTAGGACGATCGACCCAATCCCTATATTACCCCGTAGAACCCCGGATTCCACGCACGCCGCCGTTCCTGAGGGGGAACTGTGCTCGAAATGAGCGTCTGTGCGTCTCCTGACGGTGTCTCTGCGCCCCCAGCAGGGGGCTCGGTGAGTCCCTATACGTCCGCGGGGCGCTTAGAGCGGCAGATCGCGGCTCACGCACTGAGCGTCGAACACGTGTTCACGCCCCACCCTCGCGTGGGCTCTCAGCCGTAGGTGTCGCGGGGCCCGCGGCCGTCGCGTAGGCCCCGAGGACCCTTCTTCCACGAGGGCAGATGGGGGCCGAGCACCTCGATGAGGAGGACGGTTCCGTGACCCAGCTCCTCGTTGAGACGCTTCACCAGGGTCGGAGCCAACAGCTTGAGCTGGGTGGCCCAGGCGGTCGAGTCGGTGCGTACGGAGAGCTTGCCGTCGGCGTACGACTCGGGAGTCGTGTGGTCGGCGATCTCCTCGCCGACGATGTCGGGCCAGCGGGCCATCACGCCGTGGACGCGCAGCGAGGTGTCCCAACCGTGGTCGTTGACCATCCGGCTCACCACCGAGTCGATGAGCTGGGGGTCGCGGTCATCGGGCCGGGCACCGGAGACCGTTCCGCGCCGGGTGGCGTTGTCCGGCGTACGCCGCTTCTTCCGCATCCCTGCCTTGGGGGCGGGCATCTTCGCTGTTGCCCGGGTCAGGGAACGGGCCAGGTCGAGGCCGTCGGCGCGCTTCTCGGGTTCTTCCTCACCGCCTTCGGCGGTGGTCTCGACAGGCTCGACCACCTCGGGGTCCTCGTCACTCACCGCGGGTCACCTCGCCTGCCGTGACGTGGTAGCGCGCACCGGCGAGAGCGGCGGGTACGTCCTCGGGGACCGCCGCGGTGACCAGGACCTGCTCCGCGTCGGCGACGAGCTCGGCCAGCTGGACCCGGCGCTGACTGTCGAGCTCGGCGAAGACGTCGTCGAGGATCAGGATCGGGTCGTCGCCGTCGGCGCGCAGCAGGTCGTACGCCGCCAACCGGAGCGCCAGCGCGAAGGACCAGGACTCGCCGTGGCTGGCGTAGCCCTTCACCGGGAGACGCTCGGCGCCGGCACCGTGGCCGAGGAACAGCAGCAGATCGTCGCGGTGGGGGCCGACCAGGCTGATCCCGCGGTCGAGCTCGTCCTTCTGGCGTCGGGCGAGCTCGGCGAGGATCGCTAGACGAAGCGAATCCACGCTCGGGGTGGTGGTCTCGACAAGCTCGACCACCGGATCGACCACCGGCTCGACCACCGACTTGTAGGTGATCTCGGCGTCGTCGCGGCTCGCGCCGCGGGCAACCGTCTCGTAGGCCTTGCCGACGTACGGCTTGAGCGCTTCGACCAGGGAGAGCCGCTGGGCGAGAATCTCGGCGCCGATCGCGGCGAGGTGGTCGTCCCAGACGGCCAAGGTGGCGAGCGCACCCTCGCGAGCGGAGCCGCGCGCGAGGCCGGCGGTCTTCAGCAGCGAGTTGCGCTGCTTGAGAACGCGGTCGTAGTCGCTGCGTACGCCTGCCAGACGAGGTGCGCGCAGGATCATCAGGTCGTCGAGGAAGCGCCGCCGGTCGGACGGGTCGCCCTTGACGAGGGTCAGGTCCTCGGGGGAGAAGACGACGGTACGGACCAGGCCGACCAGGTCGCGGGTGCGGGGGAGCGGGCTCTTGTTGATCCGGGCCTTGTTGGCGCGGCCGGCGTTGATCTCGACCTCGAGCGTCGCGGTGCGACCGTCACGTACGACGGCGGCGCGCACGACCGCCTGCTCGGCGCCGGCCCGGACCAGCGGCGCATCGGTGGCGACCCGGTGGGACTGCAGGCGGGAGAGGTAGTCGATCGCCTCGACCAGATTGGTCTTGCCCTGGCCGTTGCGCCCGACGAACGCGGTCACGCCCGCCTCCAGCGGGACCTCGACGCTCGAATAGGAGCGGAAGTCATGAAGAGAGAGGTGTGAGACGTACATCGTGTTTCCTCTCTCGTTAAGGTGCCTGCATGACCCAGTCTCCCAACCCGTACGGCCCGCCTCCAGGGCAACCCGCCTATAGCGAGCCGGCCGGACCTTTCTATCTGTCGGTGATGGGCCAGGTCCACGGGCCGTACCCAGTCCAGCAGCTCGCCCAGATGGCGGCCGCGGGCCAGATCAAGGCGGACACCCCGGCCAGCCTCGGCACCGACCAGCAGTGGTTTCCCGTGAAACAGATCCCGGGCGTCTTCTCGAGCCGCGAGTGGCTCGTCACCCTGCTGCTCTCGATCTTCCTGGGTTCGCTCGGCGTCGACCGGTTCTACGTCGGACAGATCGGCCTCGGCGTCCTCAAGCTGATCACCTGTGGTGGCTTCGGGATCTGGACGATCATCGACATCATCCTCGTCATCGTGCGAAAGTTCCCGGATGCCGACGGCAAACCCCTCGCCTGACCTGCATCAGCGCATTGCGGCGGTGAGCTCCACGGAGGTCACCGCCGCCATCGGCGTCGGCGGGATCGTGATCGCGGCGCTCCTGCCGGCCGGCGGCATCGAGGACGGTCCGGTGCTCTGCCCGTTCCGTGCCCTCACCGGGCTGCCCTGCCCCGGCTGCGGTCTGACCCGGTCGTGGGTCTACCTGATGCACGGCGACATCGGCTCGTCGCTGGCGAGCAACTGGTTCGGACCGGTGCTCATCCTGGCGATCATCGCCCTGGCCGTGGTCTCCGTGCGCGCCCGGTTGACCCGCAGACGCCCTGCCGACCTCGACAAGCTCGTGCGAAGCCGGTTCATCCTCGGCTTCTTCGCGCTCTTCGTCGCCTACGGCGCCGTACGCCTGATCCTCACCATGACCGGAGCAATCCCCGCCATCTAGGTGGTCGAGCTTGTCGAGACCACCGCCCCGAGTCGAGGACTCAGGCCTCCGACTCAGAGATCACCGCGTGCCCACCGAACCCGTTGCGCATAGCGGCGATCGCCTTCATGGCGTGGTCGTCCTCCTGGCGCGAGACGAACCGCGCGAAGAGCGAGGCCGAGATCGCCGGCATCGGGACGGCGTTCTCGATCGCTGCCTCGACGGTCCAGCGGCCCTCGCCCGAGTCGTCGGCGTAGCCCTTGATCTTGTCGAGGTGCTCGTCGGCGCGCAGCTGGTCGACGAGAAGATCGAGAAGCCAGGAACGTACGACGGTGCCCGTGCGCCACGAGGCGAAGATCTCCGGGACGTTGTCAACGATGTCGACCTTGTCGAGGAGCTCCCAGCCCTCGGCGTAGGCCTGCATCATCGCGTACTCGATGCCGTTGTGGACCATCTTGGAGAAGTGGCCGGCGCCGGGCGTGACACCGCAGTGGACCAGTCCGTCCTCGGTGCCGGTCGGCTTGAGCGCCTCGAAGGCGGGCATCACCTTGGCGGCGTCCTCGTCGGAGCCGCCGTACATCAGCGCGTAGCCGTTCTGCAGGCCCCAGACGCCGCCGGAGACACCGCAGTCGACGAAGCCGATGCCGTTCTCGGCGAGGCTCGCGGCGTTCTTGGCGTCGTCGGTGTACTTCGAGTTGCCGCCGTCGACCACCAGGTCGCCCTCGCCGAGGAGCTCCTTGAGCTCGGCGATCGTGGAACGCGTCGGGTCACCGGCCGGCACCATCACCCAGACCACCTTGGGGCTGGGCAGCGCCTCGACCAGCTCCGCGAGGCTCGCCACGTCAGCGAGGTCGGGGTTGCGGTCGTATCCGACGACGGTGTGACCTGCCTCCCGCAGCCGGGTGCGCATGTTGCCACCCATCTTGCCGAGGCCGACGAGTCCGATGTGCATGCGAGTTCCTTCAGATCCGGTGGTCGAGCTTGTCGAGACCACCCTACGAGCGAGGTGTGAGCGGAAGTGGATCAGGAGAGCAGGCGCCGCGGCATCAGCAGGTAGCGGAACCCCGGCTCCTCGCCGCCCTCGGCCGGCTTGCCGCTGATCACCACGGGCTTCGGAGCCTGCGTGAAGGCGAGCTCGACGACCTGCTGGTCGATGGCCTGCAGCCCGTCGAGGAGGAACTGCGGGTTGAACCCGGTGGTCAGTCCCTCGCCCTCCATGGTCGCCTCGATCGACTCGGACGCCTGGGCCTCGTCGCCGGAGCCGGCGTCGAGGGTGAGCACGCCGTCCTCGAAGACCATCTGGACCGCGGTGTTGCGCTCGGCGACCAGCGCGACGCGCTTGACCGACTCGATCAGGGAGGCCTTGTCGACCAGCGCGGTGGTGAGGTGCTCGGCCGGGAAGAGGCTGCGCACCTTCGGGAACTCGCCGTCGAGGAGGCGCGTCGTGGTGCGGCGAACGCCACCCGCGGCCGCGCCCTCGAACCCGATGATGCCCTCGCCGGTGCCGGTGGTGGACAGCGCGAGGGTGACCTCGCTTCCGCTGGTCAGCGACTTGGCGGTGTCACCGAGCACCTTCGCCGGCACCAGGGCGGCCAGGCTCTCGTCAGGAGTCGCCGGGTTCCACTCGAGCTCGCGGTGGGAGAGCCGGAAGCGGTCGGTGGCGAGCAGCGAGATCGTGGAGCCCTCGATCTCGAGCCGTACGCCGGTCAGCACCGG
Source organism: Nocardioides sp. NPDC127503 (assembly GCF_040302165.1). Lineage (NCBI taxonomy): Bacteria > Bacillati > Actinomycetota > Actinomycetes > Propionibacteriales > Nocardioidaceae > Nocardioides > Nocardioides sp. NPDC127503. Next base: position 40,108 of record NZ_JBEORH010000013.1, read on the forward strand.
AAGCATGTCGTCGCGACCGGCTGCGGTCACGGCCTGGGCGACGGCATGGGCGAAGAGCTCCGACTTCACCGTGCCGGCCGCGGTCGGCATCTCCGGCAGGGTCGGGTAGTCCTCGACCGGCATCGTCTGGAGGCTGAACCGTGCACTCCCGCAGGTGAGCGAGACGCGGGAGCCGTCGGTGACCATCTCGACCGGCTTGGCCGGAAGGCTGCGGCAGATGTCGGCGAGCAGCTTGCCCGAGACCAGTGCCTTGCCCTCGTCGGCGACCTCGGCCGACAGGGTCGCCCGTGCGGAGGTCTCGTAGTCGAATGTCGAGAGCACCAGGCCCTCGTGACCCGCCTCGATCAGCAGACCTGAGAGCACCGGGGTGCTGGGGCGGACCGGAAGGCTGCGGGCAGCCCAGGCGACGGCATCCGCGAACACGTCGCGGTCGACGCGGAACTTCACGATGACCTGTCCTTCTTCTAACTCGACATCGGGGCGTTTGAGGACATGCGGTCCGGGCTGTGCTCCACCCTTTGGGGAGACGACACCGGTTCCGGAACGCCCCCGCGTTGACATGACCTGGAGTACGCATCCTGCCACGGACCGCCGACAACCGGTAAGCGCTCAGCGGTGTCGGGTCTGCACAGGCGTGCTTGTGGACTCAGCTCGCCGAGTGGGTTGTCCCCAGGGAAGGGCGTTCGTGGAATTTCACCGAGGATCCATGGATGTAAATAGTTTCGTACGTCGTAAGAGCATCTGTGGGAAATGTGGATGACCGGCGTCTTCCCAGGTCACGCCCGGAAATGTGATTCCACAGGGGATGTGGACGCCATGCTGAAATGACGCACGTCACTGTGGGCTGTGGAGAGTTGTGGGCCCGTTCGAGTGTTTTGTGCACAGGCCATCCCCTTTTCCATCCCATTTGAACGGCCGGTTCTCCACAGGTTCCACCCAGCCTGTGGGCTGTGGACAACCTGGGAAATCTCGTCCTGTGGGTTTTGACCATCTCAAAACGCGATACAGCCCAAAATGCGAAACGGCCGCCGGCCCGGAAGGGGCGGCGGCCGCGTACGACTGCTGGTTCGGTCAGGCCTGGCGGGCCTGCATCTTGACGCGGTTGGTGAGCTCGGAGACCTGGTTGAAGACGGCCCGGCGCTCGGCGAGGAGCTGGTTGATCTTGCGCTCGGCGTACATGACGGTGGTGTGGTCGCGGCCGCCGAAGTGCTTGCCGATCTTGGGCAGGGAGTCCTCGGTGAGCTCACGACACAGATACATGGCGATCTGCCGGGCCATCACGAGATGACGCCCGCGCGAGGGCCCGGTGAGCTCGTCGATCGACAGTCCGAAGTACGCCGCGGTCTGGGCGATGATCAGGCCGGCGGTGATCTCGGGCTCGCCGCCCTCGGGGATCAGGTCCTTGAGCACGATCTCGGCCAGCGTCAGGTCGACGTCCTGCCGGTTGAGGTTGGCGAACGCCGTCACCCGGATCAGCGCACCCTCGAGCTCACGGATGTTGGTCTGGATCTTGCTCGCGATGAACTCGAGCACGTCCGGCGGCGCGGTGAGCCGTTCCATGGCGGCCTTCTTCCGAAGGATCGCGATGCGAGTCTCGATGTCAGGCGGCTGGACGTCGGTGATCAGACCCCACTCGAACCGGTTGCGCAGCCGGTCCTCGAGCGCCTCGAGCCGCTTGGGCGGACGGTCGGAGGTGAGCACGATCTGCTTGTTGGCGTTGTGGAGCGTATTGAAGGTGTGGAAGAACTCCTCCTGCGTCTGGGTCTTCCCCTCCAAGAACTGGATGTCGTCGATCAGCAGGACGTCGACATCGCGGTAGCGCCGTTTGAACCGGTCCTGCCGGTCGTCGCGGATCGCGTTGATGAACTCGTTGGTGAACTCCTCCGAGCTGACGTAGCGCACCTTCGCCCCGGAGTAGAGACTCCGCACGTAGTGACCGATCGCGTGCAGCAGGTGGGTCTTGCCCAGACCGGACTCCCCGTAGACGAGCAGCGGGTTGTAGGCCTTGCCCGGCGCTTCGCTGACCGCGACCGCGGCTGCGTGCGGGAACCGGTTGGAGGACCCGATGACGAAGGTCTCGAAGGTGTACTTCGGGTTCAGCCGGGTCTCGAGGACGTTGTGGCTCGGCTCGCTCGCCCGCGTGGGCGGACCTGGGACGAGCGGACGCGGCGGAACCGGCTCCTCGACGGGGGCCACCGGAGGCACCGGTGGATTTGTCGACATGTCGCCATATCCAGGACGCGCGTCGTCGTGAGGCGGAGCCGGCTGCTGAGCGGGTGGCGGAGCGATGGGGGCCTGCGGCGCCGAGTACGCCGCGGGCGCGCCCGCGTCCTCGTGCGGCGCGGGCGCCGGCGGGATGCCGGGGATCAGGCCGGGCGAGTTGGGCGGATATACCGACTGATGTGGGAACGCCGACTGGTTCGGGAAGGGCGACTGCTGCTGAAGTGCAGCAGCGGCGGCAGCATCCGCCGCAGCGATCTCCCTCTCGGAGATCATGATCGCCTGGGTGTCGGGATCCGGGGTGACGTCGAGATCGGGGTTCACGGTGACCGCGATGCGGATCTCGCGATGGAAGATCTCGCCCAGCGACCGCTCTAGGGAGCCGCGCAGGCGGCCCTCGATCTGGTTGCGGGTGAAGTCGTTGGGGACCTCGACGATCGCGGTCGACCCGTGCAGGGTGAGAGGCTCGCTGTCCCGGAGCCAGGCGCGCTGGTTCGGCGGAAGCTCGGCGACCACCTTCGTCCATGCGGACTGGAGATCTGGCTGTGGTTCTGGCGCGAGGCCGGAGTGCTCCACAGGTTCCTGCCTTCCCTGATGGCTCGGGTGGTGGTCTTGTATTGATGCAGCCTGGATTGATGCAGCGGTCTGGTCTACATCCTCCACAGACTTTTCCACAAGCTGTGGAGCATCCCCGAATGTAGGCATCGGAGATCCACCGAGACACTTCGCCGTCCTCGAGAATCCGACCGTTTCGGCAGGTCAGGCGGGAAAACAAGTTCCCTGCGTGGCATCCCCCCGAATGCGGCCGATGCTCCTGACGATGTGCAGGGAAACCTCGGTAGAGGACGAAACTACCGGTTGGCGAGGGTCACGGGCAACCCGTCCTCCACAGGTGGAGGGCGAATCACAGGCGTGTGATAGGGCGCGAGTTTGACCCTGGTTTCGCCGTCCACGTACCGTTACTAGGTCCGTCGAATCTACGGGCGCCGCATGTCCACGCCTTGGTCGCCGAGGCGCGGACGGGCGGTGTTTGTTGAAACGGCCCGCCTGGAACCACCGAGGGCGACCCCATCAGACCAGCCGGCAGAGCGACGCCGGCCACCACACAACTAAGGAAGCACCCGTGAGCAAGCGTACTTACCAGCCGAACAACCGCCGCCGTCACAAGACGCACGGTTTCCGCCTGCGCATGCGCACCCGTGCCGGCCGCGCGATCCTCGCTGCGCGCCGCGGCAAGGGTCGCAAGAGCCTGACCGTCTGAGGCCGCGGCCTCAGCCACCACGCGCGTGTTGCCACGTCGCCACCGACTGGTCGATTCGTCGGGCTTCAAAGAAGCAGTACGACGGGGCAAGCGCGCGGGCTCGAAGAGCCTGGTGGTCCATCTGCTCGTCCCCGGAACCGGCTCAGCTGCCGACCGGGAGAGCGAGCCGCAGGTGGGCTTCGTGGTGAGCAAGGCCGTCGGTCCGGCCGTCGTCCGGAATCGCGTGAAGCGCAGACTGCGTCACCAGGCCCGGGAGTCCCTGAGCGGACTCCCGGGCTCTGCTGTGCTTGTGGTCCGTGCGCTTCCTGCTGCAGCCGAGGCAGACTACGACGCCCTGGGCGCCGACCTGCGGCGCTGCCTGGAGCGAGTGCTCCGATGAGCACTGCGGTCCGCGTCGTACGTGGCGGTCTCGACAAGATCAACCTCCTGGTCGCGTCCGTCCTGATCGGACTGCTTCACGTGTGGCGGACTCTGATCAGTCCGCTCTACGGCGACGTGTGCCGCTACTACCCGTCGTGCTCGGCGTACGGGCTCGAGGCCGTCAAGACGCACGGCCCCTGGCGCGGGAGCTGGCTGACGGCGCGCCGTCTGGCCCGTTGCGTCCCCTGGGCCAAGACCCGGGGCTTCGATCCCGTACCGACCAAAACCCCTGACCTGGTCCGCGTAAGTGCGGACTCCCCAAACCGAGGAGCCTGATTCCGTGGGAGCCATAGGCGATCTGTTCGGATGGATCGCAACACCGCTGTATTACGCCATCTCGGGCATCCTGCTCGTCTGGCAGAAGGCGTTCTCGTACGTCATTCCGTCTGAAGGTTGGCAGTGGGCCCTGGCCATCGTCGGCCTGACCGTGACCATCCGCGCGCTGCTGATCCCGCTGTTCGTGAAGCAGATCAACTCCAGCCGCAACATGCAGCTGCTGCAGCCGAAGGTCAAGGAGCTGCAGAAGAAGTACGGTCACGACCGCGAGAAGCTCGCCAACGAGACGATGAAGCTCTACAAGGACTCGGGCACCAACCCGTTCGCGTCCTGCCTGCCGCTGCTGCTGCAGATGCCGATCTTCTTCGTGCTGTTCCGCATGCTCGAGCACGCCTCGGACGGTGTCGGCAAGGGCTTCCTGAGCGACGCCGCCGCGCACGAGTTCGCGACGTCGACCTGGCTCGGCTCGCTGCTGTCGGACCAGTTCACGACGGCCGACCACATGAGCACGTACTTCCTCACCGGGTTCCTGGTCGTCGCGATGATCGCGACCACCTTCCTCACCCAGCGTCAGCTGATGTCGAAGAACATGCCGGCCGACGCCATGACCGGTCAGTACGCCCAGCAGCAGAAGCTGCTGCTCTACGTGCTGCCCGTCGTGTTCGCCGTCGGTGGTATCGCCTTCCCGGTCGGGACGATTCTCTACTGGACCTCCTCCAACCTGTGGACGATGGGCCAGCAGTTCTACGTGATCCGCAACAACCCCGCACCGGGGACGCCGGCGTTCGACGCCAAGCAGGAGCGCGAGCGGGAGAAGCGCCGCAAGAAGGGTCTGCCCGAAGCGGAGATCGACATCGCCGAGGCCAACGAGGCTGCGGCCGAGAAGCGGCCTGCGAAGCGCGCCCAGCCCAAGAGCCAGACCAGGAGCCAGCGGAAGAAGGCCGGCACGAGCGCCGGTCGCTCCACGACCCAGAAGGATGGGGGAACCAAGTGACGACTCAGGATGTGAGCGAGACCGAGACCGAGGCTGTGGAGGAGGTCAGCGAAGAGACGCGCCTCAAGCAGCTCGAGCAGGAAGGTGACATCGCGGCCGACTACCTCGAGGAGCTCCTCGACATCGCCGATCTCGATGGAGACCTCGACATGGACGTCGAGGGCGACCGTGCGGCCGTCTCGATCGTCGGTGGCGATCTGCAGCAGCTGGTCGGCCGCCACGGCGAGGTCCTGGACGCGCTCCAGGAGCTGACCCGGCTCGCCGTCTACCGCGAGACCGGCGAGCGGTCCCGCCTGATGCTCGACGTCGGTGGCTACCGCGCCGACCGTCGCTCGACGCTCATGGCGCTCGCCGATGAGACCGTCGCGAAGGCCAAGGAGTCCGGTGCCCCGGTCTCGCTCAAGCCGATGTCGCCCTTCGAGCGGAAGGTCGTCCACGACGCCGTCGCCGCCGCCGGGCTGACCTCGGAGTCCTCGGGTGTCGAGCCGCGGCGTTACGTGGTCGTCCTGCCTGAGTGACGCTGACACAAAGAGATCGCCCCTCGTGCCGTGTGGCACGAGGGGCGATCTCTTTGTGAAGGTGTTTCACGTGGAACGTGGTCTCGACAGCCTCGACCACCGGTGCGGCTAGGACCAGTAGACGACGACGCGGTCACCGATGCGGATCTGGTCGAAGACCCACGCGATGGACGACTTGTTGCGTACGTTCACGCAGCCGTGGGAGCAGCCGTTGTAGCCGCGGGCGGCGAAGTCGGACGAGTAGTGCACCGCCTGGCCGCCGTTGAAGAACATCGCGTACGGCATCGGCGTGTGGTAGATCGAGGAGACGTGGTTGCGGCTCTTCCGGTAGACCTTGAACGCGCCCTCGCGCGTCTTCGTGTCGGAGCAACCGAAGCGGGCGTCCATCGCGCGGACGATCTTGCCGGCGCGTACGTAGCGCATCCGGCGGTCGGTCTTGTCGACGCAGAGCACGCGGCCAGTGAGGCAGCGACGGTCGAGGTTGAACAGCGCCGCGTCGGTCGGCGTGCTCGTCATCGAGCGGAGCCGGTCGAGGGTGCGCTGGTTGACCTTGCCGGTGATGGCCAGACGCTGGTTGCGCTGGAAGACCTTCACAGCGCCGGTCGTCTTGGAGCCGTAGTTTCCGGTGACCCGGCCGCTGTAGATGCGTCGCTCCTTGAGGCGGGCCTGGACCTTGCGCACCCCGAGGCCGGTGGAGCCCTGCTGGTAGAGGACGGTGTACGCCGTGTGCAGCCCGATCTGCCCGACGGAGGCCGACGGTGCAGTGGCCTGGGCGCTGCTCGGCGCCGCGATCGAGCCCAGGGAGAATCCCAAGGCGAGGATGGTGGTGAGGAAGATCGCCACCGGGGTTCTACGGACGTTCACATCAGCTCCGTGGGTCATGGATGGTGGCCCGGTCGCACGGGCCGCTGGAGTCGCACCCCGAGTGCGACGTTCTACGACTAAGACGTTCAAGCAGCGTGCGCGGTTGCATCAGATTCACGAGGCTGCCCGCGGACTTTAGCGCACCCCACGCCCGTACGACGCCTTTACGAACGCTTCTGCGGATTCGTTGGGCTGACGTTCTTCTGGGCGTCTCCAGCCGGGTGGGTTTCACGTGAAACGGGTGGTCGTTCCCGTCGAGATCACGCCGTCTCAGGGAGCAGGTCCAGTCGGTCATCGAGCCTGTCGAGATGACGCCGCGCGCGCCTACATCTCGTGGTCTCGACAGGCTCGACCACCGCATCCCGGTCATCGAGCTTGTCGAGATGACGTGGCGTGGGGAGGAGGTTCGGTGGTCTCGACGAGCTCGACCACCGGCTCACCTACGAGGTCCCGCATGTACATGGGGTGGTCTCGACAGGCTCGACCACCGAGGTCTGGTCATCGAGCTTGTCGAGATGACCTTCGCTGCTGAGTGGGTCAGGGATGTGGAGTCGACGATGTGTTGGCCAGGCGTGGAAGTTCGCCGAGCTGCCCTCTGATGAGCGCGAGACGCTTGGCCCTACTCCAGTTCTGGATCTGCTTCTCCCGCATGAACGCATGCTCGACGTTGTCGTACTGCTCGTACCAGACCAGTTCCACGGGGAGCCGATGCCGGGTGTACTCCGAACCGAGCCCGACGCGGTGCTCGGTCATGCGGCGTTCGAGGTCGGTCGTGCTACCCACGTAGAGGGTTCGGTCGGCGCAGAGAAGCATGTATGTGTAAGCCATGTCCTCATCATGAGCGCGACCACCGACAGTCTGGAGGTCGAGCTTGTCGAGACCTCTCTGTTCAACGGCGTGGTGGTCTCGACAGGCTCGACCACCGGTGGGGTGGTGGTCTCGACAGGCTCGACCACCGGGTTCGGTCATCGAGCTTGTCGAGATGACGTTGTGCGTACGGGGGCGCTGCGGCTCGACAGGCTCGACCACCGGGAGTTCTTGGTTGTGCGTTTCACGTGAAACAGTTTGTGTGTGAGCGAGGAACGCGAGGACTTGGGTGGTCTGGGGGAGCTCGACCCTCGGGCGGAGAAGGTGTTTCCGGCTGATCGGCTCGAGCTCGCGGAGAGGTACGCCGCCTGGCTGGCCGACGCGGGGGTCGTGCGGGGTCTAATCGGACCGCGGGAGGTTCCGCGGCTGTGGGATCGGCACATCCTCAACTGCGCGGTGCTGGGGGAGGTGATCCCTGAGGGGGTCGCGGCGGCGGACATCGGGTCTGGTGCTGGACTCCCCGGTTTGGTCCTTGCGATCGCTCGCCCGGATCTGCAGATCACGCTGATCGAGCCGCTGCTGCGGCGTACGACTTTTCTCGAGGAGGTCGCCGAGGATCTCGGGCTCGAGAACGTGTCGGTGCTGCGGGGGAGGGCGGATGCCTTCCATGGTGAACTCGGGTTTGACGTGGTGACCTCGCGAGCCGTCGCCGGCCTGGGCAAGCTGCTCGACTGGTCGATGCCGTTGGTCGTCCCCACCGGTGCGCTCGTCGCGATGAAGGGGTCGAGCATCGAGGCGGAGATCGACGAGGCCGACCCGGCTCTGAAGAAGTGGGGATGCGCGCCGCCGACCGTCTCAGAGCTCGGTGTAGGCGTTTTGGAGACGACAACTGTCGCGGTTCGGGTGGTTTGGTCGGATCCCGCACGGGTAGATTGGCCGCCGGTCCCGAAGGGCGGCCAGAAGGGGCCCAAGGGCGGGTCTCGAAAGAAGAAGCGCCGCCGCTGAAGGTGGTCGAGCTTGTCGAGACCACGAGATTTCGGGCGCGAGACGTCATCTCGACAAGCTCGATGACCGAACGATGAGGATGAGGAAACATGCCGTACGACGACGAGAGCGCTCAGAACGCCGTTTCACGTGAAACCGACGAACCGGTGTCGATCAGGCTCCGTACGGCCGGGGACATCGCGTCCTTCGAGAACGACTACGCCACCGAGGCGACACCGCTGGCCGCTGCCGCCGAGCACACGCTCCTGGCGCGTGGTGCGGCTGGCAACCGGCCGCCGCTGCCGCGCCCGGCGAGCACGCGCGTGATCGTCTCCGCCAACCAGAAGGGCGGCGTCGGCAAGACCACCTCGACGGTGAACATCGCCGCGGCGCTGGCCCAGCTCGGTCAGAAGGTTCTGGTCATCGACCTCGATCCGCAGGGCAACGCCTGCACCGCGTTCGACGTCGACCACTTCCAGGGCACCCCGGGGACGTACGAGGTCCTGGTCGAGGGAGCCCCGCTCGAGAACGTCGTCGTACCGGTCCCGAAGCTCGAGGGGCTCGAGCTGGTGCCGGCGACCATCGACCTGGCCGGCGCCGAGGTCGAGCTCGTCGAGGAGGACGGGCGTGAGCAGCGTCTGAAGGAGGCGCTGGCGAGGTCTCCCCGTGTGGGTGACTCGGAGGACCGATGGGACTACGTGCTCATCGACTGCCCGCCGTCGCTGGGACTGCTCACGGTCAACGCGCTCGTCGCGAGCACCGAGGTGATGATCCCGATCCAGGCGGAGTACTACGCGCTGGAGGGTCTGGGCCAGCTCCTCAAGACCGTCGAGATGGTGCGCGCCGCGCTGAACCCGACGCTCAAGGTCTCCTCGATGCTGATCACGATGTACGACGCGCGCACCCGCCTCGCGTCGCAGGTCGCCGAGGAGGTGCGCGAGCACTTCGGCGACACGGTCATGCGCACGTTCATCCCCCGCGCCGTGCGCGTGTCCGAGGCGCCGTCGTTCGGGCAGACGGTGATGACGTACGACCCCGGCTCGCCGGGCGCGCTGAGCTACCTCGAGGCCGCCAAGGAGCTCGCCAAACAGAGCGAGCACTGAGGTGATCGAGCTTGTCGAGATCACCAGCAGAGCAGCACAGAACTGACGTGAATCGCGGTGGTCGAGCTTGTCGAGACCACAGGCAGAGCAGCACAGACTGACACGAGAATCCCGGTGGTCGAGCTTGTCGAGACCACCATCAGCAGCATGGAACTGACATGGGGGACATCCAGATATGAGTAAGCAGCCGCCGAAGCGTGGCCTCGGACGAGGTCTGGGCTCGCTGATCCCGACCGCTCCGCCCGCTGGCGGAAACGAGTCGGCGGACAGCACTTCTGTCCAGCTGGACGTCCGGCATTCGGACCTTTCCGCTGGAGCGACTTCTGGCCCATCCGTGGACCCCAGGTCCACCGACTCGGCGGAAGGCCGCCAGATCGAGAATTCCGATCTGGCGCCTGTCGACGGCGCATATTTCGCCGAGCTGCCGGTCACTCAGATCCACCCCAACCATGTGCAGCCTCGTCAGGTCTTCGACGAGGATGCGATGGCCGAACTGGTCCATTCGATCAACGAAATCGGCCTTCTGCAGCCCATCGTCGTCCGGAAAGTGGCGGCCGACTCCTACGAGCTGGTCATGGGTGAGCGCCGGTGGCGCGCCACCCAGCAGGCCGGCCTCGATGTCATCCCGGCGATCGTCCGCGAGACCGACGACACCGACATGCTCCGGGACGCGCTCCTGGAGAACCTGCACCGCTCGCAGCTGAACCCCCTCGAAGAGGCGGCCGCCTACCAGCAGCTGCTCAACGACTTCGAGTGCACCCACGACGAGCTGGCCCAGCGGATCGGTCGGTCGCGGCCGCAGATCTCCAACACGATCCGGCTCCTGAAGCTGTCCCCGTCGGTCCAGCGCCGGGTCGCCGCCGGCGTGCTCTCTGCCGGTCACGCCCGGGCGCTGCTCGCGGTCGACGGCGAGGCGCAGCAGGACAAGCTGGCTCAGAAGGTGGTCGCGGAGGGCATCTCCGTACGCGGCCTCGAGGAGATCGTCGCCCTGGGCGACCCTGAGGGCGACGCCTTCGCCACTCCGCGCGTGCGGCGAGCCAAGCCGACCGCTCCTGGGCTCAAGGAGATCTCCGACAAGCTCTCTGACCGCTTCGACACGCGGGTCAAGGTCGATCTGGGGCGCTCCAAGGGAAAGATCACCGTCGAGTTCGCCACGCTGGACGACCTGCGTCGGATCGTCGAGCTGATGTCGCCCGCTCCCGACGAATCCATTTAGGCATTAAGCGCTAAAGCGCTTTGTCGACAAATAGATTTCTAGCTTGATGACAGGACGAGTGGTCTCGACAAGCTCGACCACCGGTGATGTCCAGTCATCGAGCTTGTCGAGATGACGGCGGTAGCGGGGCGGGTGGTCTCGACAGGCTCGACCACCGGCGACTGAGCTACTGCGTGTTCGTCGAGGGGTGCTCTGCGCCGCGGATGGGGAGTCCGGGGATCGGGCCGGTGGCACCGAACGTCTCCAGAAGCTCCATCTCGGCCTCGATGACACCCGCGAGACGGCGTACGCCTTCTCGGATCCGCTCCGGGGTGGGATAGCAGTAGGAGATCCGCATCGAGGAGGCGCCGAAGCCGTCGGCGAAGAAGCCGGTGCCGGGGACGAACGCGACTCGCGAGGTGACCGCGCGCGGCAGCATCGCCTTGCTGTCGATGCCGGAGGGGAGCGTCAGCCAGACGAAGAAGCCGCCGTCGGGCTTGGTCCACGTACAGGCCGCGGGCATGTAGGCCTCGAGCGCGTCGAGCATGGCGTCGCGGCGCTCGCGGTACATCTCCCGCATCTGCTTGATCTGGCCCTGCCAGTCGTGGTTGGAGAGGTAGGCGGAGACGGCCATCTGGTTGAACGGCGGCGGACAGAGCGTCGCGGACTCCTGCGCGAGGACCAGCTTCTCGCGGATCGCGGAGGGGGCCAGCGCCCAGCCGACCCGCAGGCCGGGGGAGAACGTCTTGGAGAAGGATCCGAGGTAGATGACACCCGGGTCCTGGGCGCGCATCGCCGGGCGAGGCTCGTCGTCGAAGCCGAGGAGGCCGTAGGGGTTGTCCTCAAGAACCAGGATGTCGTGGCGCCGGCAGATCTCGAGGATCTCGGTGCGGCGCTCGGGCGTCATGGTGACGCCGGTCGGGTTCTGGAAGTTCGGGATCGTGTAGAGGAACTTCACCTTGCGGCCGGAGGCCTTGGTGGCGACGATCGCCTGCTCGAGCGTGCTCGGGATCAGGCCGCTGGCGTCGACCTCGGCGTGCACGATGTCGCACTGGTAGCCCTTGAAGACACCAAGAGCGCCGACGTACGAAGGGGCCTCGCAGATCACCACGTCGCCCGGGTCGCAGAAGACGCGGGTGACCAAGTCGACGGCCTGCTGGGAGCCGACGGTGACGACGACGTCGTCGGGGTGGGCCTCGATGCCCTCCAGGCGCATGACCTCGCAGATCTGCTCGCGCAGCACGGGATCACCCTGGCCGCCGCCGTACTGCAGTGCGGTCGGGCCCTGGGTCAGGATGAGGTCCTTGATCGAGTCGCCGACCACGTCCAGCGGGAGGCTGGAGATGTTGGGCATGCCGCCTGCGAGCGAGACCACCTCGGGCCTGGCTGCCACGGCGAAGAGGGCCCGGACCTCCGAGACCGTCATGCCTGCCGTGCGCGCGGCGTACCGGTCCGCGTACGGGTCGAGGCGGGATGATGTTGCGCGCTGGGGAAGATCAGTCATGGTGTCACCATCATGAAGGATCGCATACGCTGGTGACAGACCCTTAACCCAGGATCAATGGTGAGACATGGCACGCCGCATCCTGCCCCTGACGCTGGATCTCTTCGCCGAGGTCCCGGCGCCGTGCCGCGCCTGCCTGTTCTGGGAGCGCGATCCCGTCGGCCATCGCCGCGTCGATTCCTCGGAGACGATCGGGGTCAAGGAGGCGTGGATCTCCGAGGTGCTCCGCGAATGGGGATCGTGCGGGCGGGTGGCCGTGGTCGACGGTACGCCGGCGGGGTTCGTGCTCTACGCGCCTCCGGTCTTCGTCCCACGGGTCGCCTCGTTCCCGTCCGGACCGGTCTCCGCCGATGCCGTCCTGATGACCACGGTGTGGATCGACCCGCGTCGTGCCGGCGGCGGGATCGGCCGGATGCTGGTGCAGGGAATGGCCCGTGATCTGGTCCAACGCGGTCAGTTCCGGGCGATCGAGGCCTTCGGCGACGTGGGACCGCTGAGCGGCATCCACGGCCGGCGCTGTGCCGCCCCGGCCGACTTCCTCGGCCGGGTCGGCTTCAAGACCCACCGGGACCACCCCACCGTGCCGCGGATGCGGATGGACCTGAAGCAGACGGTCACCTGGATCGACGATTTTGAGTCCGCCTGGGAGCGGCTGCGGGAGGTCGTACGTCCACGCAGCCACCCGTCACCTGCCTCCACCGAGCTGCACCGCGACGGCGAGTGAATGTTTCCCGTGAAACGGTGATGGTCGAGCCGGTGGTCGAGCCTCTCGAGACCACCAACCTCACCCGGTGGTCGAGCCTGTCGAGACCACAACTCTCCGCCACAACTGCAGTCTCGCCCGCCATTGGTGCCAACTCGCCCGCCACAACTGAAGTCTCGGCCGACGCAAGTGACGTCTCGGCGAAATGACGATGGCCCGCCACCTCAACAGGTGGCGGGCCATCGTTGTGACAGCTGGTGTCAGCCGATGAACTCCTGCAGCTCCTTGAGGAGCGCGGCCTTCGGCTTGGCGCCGACGATGGACTTCACGACCTCGCCGCCCTGGTAGACGTTGATGGTCGGGATGCCGGTCACGCGGTAGGTGGAGGGGGTGACCGGGTTCTCGTCGACGTTCATCTTGGTGAACGTGACCTTGTCACCGTGCTCGCCGGCGAGCTCCTCGAGGATCGGGGAGACCTGACGGCACGGGCCGCACCACTCGGCCCAGAAGTCGACCAGGACGGGCTTGTCGGACTTCAGGACGGTCGAGTCGAACTCGGCGTCGGTCACGGCGGTCATGTTGTCAGCCACGATGGGTTCCTTCTTCGGTAGGGACGTGTTGGGGAGGTCTGATGAGTTGAACGCTTGGCCTATGTGCCGCATTCCCGGTGGTCGAGCCTGTCGAGACCACCACCGTAGAGGCACGGATCAGGCCGAGACGGCAGCTGCCTCGGCGTGGGCCTGGTGGGCGAGGAACTTCTCCGCGTCGAGCGCGGCCTGGCAACCGGTGCCGGCAGCGGTGATCGCCTGGCGGTAGACGTGGTCGACCAGGTCACCGGCGGCGAAGACGCCCTCGATGTTGGTGGCGGTGGTGCCGTCCTTGGTGAGGACGTAGCCGTCGTCGTCGAGGTCGACCTGCCCGGTGAGCAGCTCGGACCGCGGGATGTGGCCGATGGCGATGAACAGTCCGGCGCACTCGAGGTCGCGCAGCTCACCGGTCTTGGTGTCCTTGACGGTGATGCTCTCCACGGAGAGCTCGCCGTTGATGGACTCGACCACGGAGTTCCAGGCGATCTCGAGCTTCGGGTCGGCGAAGGCGCGCTCCTGCATGATCTTGGAGGCGCGCAGCTCGTCGCGGCGTACGAGCAGGGTGACCGAGGAGCCGAAGCGGGTCAGGAAGAGGGCCTCCTCCAGGGCGGAGTCGCCACCGCCGACCACCACGATGGGCTTCTGCCGGAAGAAGAAGCCGTCGCAGGTGGCACACCAGGAGACGCCCTTGCCGGAGAGCTCGTCCTCGCGGGGCAGGCCGAGCTTCTTGTAGCCCGAGCCGGTCGCGAGGATGACGGACTTCGCGTAGTGGGTGTCGGTTGCGGTCTTGATGACCTTCACCGGGCCGGTCAGGTCCATCTCGATCACGTCGTCGGGCTCGAGCTCGGCACCGAAGCGCTCCGCCTGGGCACGCATGTTGTCCATCAGCTCGGGGCCCATGATGCCGTCACGGAAACCGGGGAAGTTCTCCACGTCGGTGGTGTTCATCAGGGCACCGCCGGCGGTCACCGACCCCTCGAAGACGAGGGGCTGCAGTCCGGCGCGGGCGCTGTAGACCGCTGCGGTGTAGCCCGACGGGCCGGAACCCACGACGATCACGTTGCGGGGGTCGGTCAGGGACGACGGGGTCGGCATCTATGGCTCCTCAAGTGTGGCTGGCGAACTGCACAACAGATCGTAGGCCACGTACATTCCAGGGCCCTGAACGCCGAGACGTCACCTGCGTCGGCCGAGGTGTCACGTACGTCGTGCGACGTGGCATCTGGGTAGACACTCGAGCGGCCGGAGTGACGTCTCGGCCGACGGGAGTGACGTCTCGTCAGGAGACGGGGGTGCCGAGTACCTGGATCTCGTTGACCTCGGTTCGGTAGCCCCCGTTATAGGGCGGCAGACCGGTGATCCAGACGAGTACGTAGCTGCCCTCGGGGGCGTCGTCGAGCTTGATCTCACCGGTTCGCCCGACGCTGCCCTCGCCGGCGCTGTTGCCGGTTGGGTCATCGTTCCACGTCGAGTCACCGACGTAGACCGAGATGTCGGTGGGCTCGGCGTTCATGTTGAACTTGACGCTGTCCACCGCGTAGTCGCCCTTGAGGTTGAGCACGATGCCGATGCCAGGCTTGAGCGACTGGGGACCGTCGCCGATCTGATCGTTGTAAGTCTGGGTGCGCCAGTTGGTGGAGGGGTCGTTGGACCCGTCGACAACGCCGCCGACGAGGTCGGGGTACTCCGTGGGCGGGTCGCCGTGGGGGTCGAGGTCCTTGGCGGTGATGCCCTTGATGGGGGTCGGCTTGGCCTCAGCTGTGGTGTCGCCGCCGTTGTTGCCCGTGCCGGGGTTCTCGGCGGTCGTGTCGGGGTCGTCGCCGATGATGTTCCAGGCGATCGAGCCGGCGATGAGGACCAGCACCACGAGGGCGACGCCCATGGCGATGCGGAGCCAGCTGGCGCCGGGCTTGTCGTTGTAGTCCGGCTCCTCGGCGATCGGTACGTTGGCGCCGGTCCACGGGCCCTGCCAGCCGTTGTAGGAGGCATCGGGAGCCACCGGCCGGCGGGCGGCGGGCGGCGCCTGCTGCGGGCGCTGCGGCGCCACGTAGCCCGGGGTCTCGTCGGCAAACAGCGGCTTCGACGGGGTCGGGTCCTGCATCGGCGGCGGGGAGGACGGGCGCTGGCGCTGGGGGCGTACGGCATCGGGGGCCACGCCGATGGCGTTCGACGCGGCCTGTGCCTCGGCCGGCTCAAGCGTCGGCGGGGCCATCGCCTGGGTTTCCTCGTCGATGGCGGCGGGCCGGTTGAGCGGCGCGGTCGGCTCACCGGAGAAGCCGGCGAGCGCGGAGTGCAGCTCTGCCGCGGTCAGCGGCGGCATGTCGGCGCCGCTGCCGAGCACCCTGTCGCACAGGTCGTCGAGAGGACGCGGTACACCGGCGCGTACCTGCCGGGGACGGAGCACGCGGCCGTGGTCGCGGGGCGCGGGAGGCATCGAAGACAGAGTCTCGCCGGCCCACTTGCCGGTCAGGGCGGCGTACAGGACACCGACGGCGTCGACCCGGTCACGGCGCTGGGAGTCACGGGTGTCGGGGTCGATCCCGTGCAGTGCGGCGTCGACACCGAAGCCGATGACGCGCACCGCGCCGAGGTCGTCGAGCAGCACGGCCTCGGGGTTGAGCCGGCCGTGGGCGTGGCCCTGATCGTGGGCCAGGACCAGCAGGTCGGCGACCTCGGAGGCGATCCAGGCAGCCTGCTGCGGCGGCAGCGGGCCACCGGCAGCCAGCGCGTTCTCCAGCGACGAACCCTCGCCCCACTCGTTGACGACGTACGCCACCTGGTCGGTCTGGGCGGCGTCGAGGACGCGCAGCATCCGGGGGTCACCGACGGCGGCGGAGTTGCGGGCCGCAGCCATCAGGCGCGGCGCGCGCTCGTCGCGGGCATCGAGGACGTGCACCGCAACCGGGCGCCCGAGCACCGCGTCCTGGGCGCGCCAGAAGCGTCCCTCGCGGGACTCGCTCAGCAGATCCGTCAGCTGGTATCTGCCGGCGAGGACGTCGCCTGATTGCGTGAACTCCATATCGGACCCATTCTTTCAGACCGTGCCAGACAGTGAGGCGGCTGTCCGATGGTGGTCAAGGACTGGTGCTCAACGACGCAGCCGTCGGGCGACCTGTTGCACCATCGTGGTCAGCTCCTTGACCTGGGCAGCCTGCGCCCCGAGGAGCAGCATGCCGAGATGCAGCGCCCCGACGATAGCGGCCCCGATCAAGGCCAGCACCATCGTCGGCTCGTCGTTGATCATGCCCAGTGCCGTGCGGAGCAGCCACGCGGCGGCAGCGGCGACCGCAGTCACCATGACCAGGCGCGCGAGGAACCCGAGCAGCCCCCGACCGTCCAGGTCTCCGAGCGTGCGCTTGAGCACGACGTACGAGACGACGGAGCCGACCAGGTAGGACAGTGTGTAGGCGCCGGCGAGCGCGGGCGCGGTGTACTCCGCGGAGACGGCCTTCGTCAGCAGCACCGCCGCGACGATGTTGGTGGTGGCGACCGAGCACTGGATGAAGAAGACGGTGCGGTTCTTCTCCAGCGAGTAGAAGCCGCGCAGCAGCAGGTAGTGGATCGTGAAGAAGACCAGCCCGGCGGCGAAGATCGACAGCGTCGGGGCGTACTCCTTGAACGCGTCGGCGCCTGCGCCGTAGCCGAACAGGATGTGAGCGATGTCCTCGGAGAGCACCGGGAGCAGCGCGGCGATCGGGATCACGATGGCGAGCGCGTTGCGCAGCTGGTGCGACAGCGTACGTCCCAGCTCGGGCAGCTCGCCGGCGGCGCCGTAGCGCGACAGGAGCGGCAGGATCGCCGTCGCCAGGGAGACGGTGATGATCGAGTGGGGCACCTGGGTGACCAGGAAGCTGTTGGAGTAGACGGTGTATCCGGTGCCGCCCGCGGCCGAACCGGTCGAGGCCAGCCGCGTCACGATCGTGTACGCGACCTGGTTCACGACCACGAAGAGCACCGTCCACATGCCCAGCTTCGCGGTCTGCGAGAGCCCGGCTCCGCGGAAGTCGAAGCGCGGGCGGAAGCGTACGCCCACCTTGTGCAGCACCGGCAGGAGCAGCAGGAACTGGAGAACGATGCCGAGAGTCGAGCCCAGCCCCAGGAGGATCTCCTGGCCGGTGGTGAAGCCACCGACGTCGGAGGGACCGAAGACGACGAGGTAGATCACCAGGGTCGAGATCGCGATGATGTTGTTGGCGATCGGGGCCCACATCATCGGGCCGAAGCTGCCGCGGGCGTTGAGCACCTGTCCGACCAGCACGAACATCCCGTAGAAGAAGACCTGTGGTAGGCACCAGCGGGCGAAGTCGATTGCCGACTCGAGCTGGGCCTCGTGATCGGCGTTGTACCAGTCGGCGCCGAGGTAGAGGCGCATCAGCAGCGGCGCGCCGATCACCAGGAGGATCGTGACGACACCGAGGAAGAGCCCGGCGAGCGTGATGATCCGGTCGGTGTAGGCGGTCCCGCCGTCCTCGTCGTTCTTCTGCGCCTTCACCAGCTGCGGCACGAGCACCGCGTTGAAGACACCGCCGGCCAACAGGATGTAGAGCATGTTGGGCACGGTGTTGGCGATGTTGAAGACGTCCGCGTGCAGCCCGGAACCGAGGGCGGCTACGAGGAGCGCTGAGCGGATGAACCCGCTGGCCCGGGAGAAGAGCGTCCCCGCGGCCATGACCGCGCTGTTGGCCAAGACCGAGCCTCCGCCGGACTTCTGCTCGGTGGCTGTCACAGTTCCCCTGTCGTACGTGCCTTCTTGGCCTTCATGATGCGCCGGGTGAGACGCACGGCGATCGCCGCGAAGAGTAGCGCGCAGCCGGTGCCGACGAACCACCAGATCACTCCGCTCACCTGCGAGGGGCGGATCGGGACGGAGGCGTGGGCGCCCAGCGGGTTGCCCTTGGTGTCGGTGACGACGATCAGGGCGGTGTGGGTGCCTGTGTCGCGCATGCTCGCGGCGAGGTTGAAGCTGGCTTTGGAGTTGGCGTCGAGCTGGACCGGCTCGGAGGTGGCGACCCGCAGCGAGTCGTCGGTGATCGCGTCCAGCCGCACCGTGACGGGCTCGTCGAGCTCGTTGCTCAGGGTGACCTGGAACTCGCCGCCCTTCATGCTGGACAGGATCACCTTCGGCGGTACGTCGACGGTGACCGAGCTCAGCTCAGAGCTGACCTGGCTCAGCGCGTCGGCGGCCGGGTCGGCGTCACCCTTGCGGGCGGAGTAGGAGGTCGTGGTCAGGGCCTCGTTGACGATGTCGGAGGCGACCTCGTCGTTGTGGGTCAGGATCCGCTGCAGCATCTCGCCGGCGCCGATGAGCTCGTTGGCCGTGTCGATCCGGTCGGTGGAGATCTCGGCCTTCATCTCGCGGCGGGGGTAGCGGAGCTTGTCGGCGGTGATCGGCGTCGGCTTGTGCCCGGTGACGGCCTCGTCCAGCGTCGAGGACGCGATCCAGGCGGCGTTGTTCCACGGGGTGACGAACGAGGCCGCGGTCTGCGGTGGGTGCCAGCCGTCGGGGATGACCGCGACGAGCGGCTTGCCGGAGCCGCGGAGCAGGGCCGCCTCGGCGGCGAGACGCTGGCGTACCGAGATGGCGTCGATGGGGTCGTTGGGCCCGGGGCCGCCCGCGGCGGCGCCGGAGGAGGTCACGATCATCTGGTGGCCGTCGAGGTCGGCAACGACCGGCTTGGTGCCACGGAACATCCTGTCGCTGACCAGGTTGACCGCACCCGGCTCGAGCAGGTTGACCGCGGCGCGGTCGAGGTAGCCGGTCGGCGGAGCAACGGCCGAGGTTGCCTTGATGCCGAGCTCGGCGAGCGACTGGGCGGTGTGCTCACGCGCCGTGGCCAGCAGGTCGGGGTCGGTGGTGGCGAGCGCGGAGAGGTCCGGGTCGGCGTACGGGAGGGCGAGCAGGTTGTGGCCGGCGAGCGCGTCCTCGAGGCGACCCAGCCAGACCGTCGCGGCCTTCTGTGCGGCCTCGGCCTCCTCGTCGATCGCCTTCTCGGCGTCGGTGTCGGTGCTGGGCGAGGGGCTCGGCACCAGCGCAGAGGCCGATGGCGACGCACTCTGGCTGCCGCTCTCCTCAGGCTCCTCCTCGCCCTCGTCCGTGGGCGCCAGGTTGCGGGCGGGATTGCCCTCGGCGAGGTTGCGTACGGCATCGATCAGTGCCGGGTCGATGGCCCAGGTCAGGTTGGGCATCTCGGCGCCGGTCTCGAGCATCCGGAAGAGGCGTCCGCCGGCGCCCAGGTCGCGGGTCCAGCCCGGGAGGTAGTTCACGCTGCCGTCGCCGTTGTAGACCACGCTGCGCCGCAGCGGCATGACCAGCGAGACCTTCTCGGCCTTGGCCTTCTTGTTGGGCTCCTTGACCAGCGGAAGGAAGGTGCGCGCCCGGCCGTCGGCGGTGTTCGGTGTGGTGGCGCCCAGCGCGTGGACCCCGAACCAGTAGACCCCGGCCTCGCTGACCTGCAGCAGCTTGCGCGGCACCGAGAGCGACCACGAGTAGGTCTCACCGGGCGCGAGGTCGGGGATCGCTGCGTACGTCCCCTCGGTCACGATCCGCTCGCCGACCAGGGAGTCCGCGGGCATCTTGGCGGCCTCGGCCAGCTCCGCGGAGGTGGTCATCGGCGTGTCGCCGACGAACGGGTAGACCTTGACCCCGTGCCACTCCTCCTGAGTGGTGTTGGTGATCTTGCCGCCCACGGTGATCCGGCCCTTGGTGCGGCCGTCGAGGCTGACCGTGTCGAGCTGGTCGATGCTCATCGCCAGCGGGTCGGGCTCCTCGGGCTCCTCCGCGGCCCGGGCCGGAGCGGCCAGCGTGGTCGCGGAAAGCATCAGCAGAAGGGGTGCCAGCAGCACCAGGACGAGTGCGGCGGTGACTCGCCCACGTGGCCGTGGCGGCCTCGCCTGATGCTGGCGGACTGGCATGACTTCGAGAATATCTTTCAGGGGGTGCGGTCCTCGTAGACTGCGGCGTTGTGTCCGACAGCCAGCTTCCCCCGATCAGCGTCGCCGATGTTCAGCGATCGGTGACTGCTGAACTGGACCGTATCGCACCTGTCATCGACTCCCTAGGTGAGGTCTTCGCTCGCTCGGGCTTCGAGCTGGCCCTGGTCGGCGGCCCTGTCCGCGACGCGATGCTCGGCCGTCCGCACAACGACCTCGACTTCACGACCTCGGCCCGGCCCGAGGAGACCGAGAAGATCCTGCGTACGTGGGGTGAGGCGCTGTGGGACATGGGCCGCGACTTCGGCACCATCGGCACCCGCAAGGGCCCGTGGCAGGTCGAGGTCACCACCTACCGCTCCGAGGCCTACGAGTCCGACTCCCGCAAGCCGTCGGTGGCCTACGGGACATCGCTGGCCGACGATCTCGTACGCCGCGACTTCACCGTCAACGCGATGGCGGTGCGGCTTCCTGGCCGTGAGGTCGTCGACCTCTACGGCGGTGTCGTCGACCTGGCGACCCGGGTGCTGCGTACGCCGGGGACGCCGGAGGCGTCGTTCTCCGACGACCCGCTGCGGATGATGCGGGCGGCGCGGTTCGCCGCTCAGCTCGGTTTCACGGTCGCGCCCGAGGTCGTCGCCGCGATGAAAGACATGGCGTCGCGGATCTCGATCATCTCCGCCGAGCGGGTTCGCGACGAGCTGGTGAAGCTGATCTGCGCTCCCTACCCGCGGCGTGGCCTCTCGCTGCTGGTGGAGACCGGGCTGGCCGAGCTGGTGCTGCCCGAGCTGACCGCGCTGCGGATGGAGCGCGACGAGCACAACCGCCACAAGGACGTCTACGAGCACACCCTGACCGTGCTCGAGCAGTCGATCGACCAGGAGGCGCGCCTCGGTGGCGGGCCCGACTTCGTGTCCCGGTTCGCGGCGCTGATGCACGACGTCGGCAAGCCGCGCACCCGGAAGTTCCACGACGACGGCACCGTCTCGTTCCACCACCACGACGTCGTCGGCGCCAAGATGACCCGCAAGCGGATGAAGGCTCTGCGCTTCTCCAATGACGAGATCGAGGCGGTCTCCTCGCTCGTCGAGCTGCACCTGCGCTTCCACGGCTACGGCGACGGTGAATGGACCGACTCCGCGGTCCGTCGTTATGTGAGGGATGCCGGCGACCAGCTCCAGCGGCTGCACGTGCTCACCCGCGCCGACTGCACCACCCGCAACCGCCGCAAGGCCGACCGCCTCGCCCGCACTTACGACGCCCTCGAGGCGCGCATCGAGCGGATCTCCGAGGAGGAGGAGCTCGCCGCCCTCCGCCCCGCCCTCGACGGCAACCAGATCATGTCGCTCCTCGACATCCCTCCCGGGCGCGATGTCGGTGCTGCGTACAAGTTCCTGATGGACCTGCGTCTCGACGAAGGAATCCTCTCCGAGGACGAGGCCTCCAAGCGGCTCCTCGACTGGTGGGCCGAGCGCTCTTCCTGACCCGATCGGGCTATGTTCTTCCTGGTCTCGCGACCATTACCTTGAGTCGGCGCTCTGTCTCGGATCGTCATGCGCGTCCAGTACCGATCCGACTCGGAGGCTTGTGCAGTGTCTCGATCCCGTCTCGCGGTCTTTGCGGTGCTCCTGCCGCTGGCCGCCACAGGTGTCAACGTCGTCCTCACCTCGCCGGCCAGGGCGGCCGATCCGGTCGTGACCTCGTGCTCGGGCCTAGCGGTGACCGTCGATCTGAGTCAGGAAGGCACCGCCCCGACCGAAGGCGATGACGTCATCGTCGGCACGCCGAACGTCGACGTCATCCATGGTCTTGGCGGAGACGACGTCATCTGTGGTCTCGGCGGTGGAACCGGTCAGGGCTTGGACCAAGATCAGGTCTACGGCGATGACGGGAACGATCACCTGGTCGGCACAGCGGGTGGCGAATGGCTTGCCGGTGGCGACGGGAACGACGTCCTCGATGCCGGCGAAGGCAGGGACTACTTGTTGCCGGGAATGGGCAACGACACCTTGAGCGTCATGGGCGGACTGGCGGACACGGTCCGTTATTCCGATGTCCCGGTCGGCGTGCATCTCGACACCAATTTGTGTGGCGAGCAGAGCGGGGAGCCCGCTGCCACGCAGGATACGGGCGCTGGCGTCGACGGCCTGCCGTGCTCGGCCCTGCGGATCGTCGGCAGTCCGCAGTCGGACGAACTCTTCACCCGTGACGACGTAGGCGAGTATGTGTCTGGCGGGGAAGGAGACGACGTTCTCTACGGCAGCCAGATGCGCACCGCCGTGAGCCTGGATGGCGACGACTACCGCGGTGGTGGGGGGATCGACACGTTGAACTTCAGCCGTGTGTCGCTGCGCCTGCACCTGGAGTCCGCACCCTTGGATACCTCGACCTATTACCAGTCAGGTGGGGCGGGTGATCTCGATGTCTCCAGCATCGAGAACCTCGTGGGTGGTTCCGCGGACGACACCCTCAAGACGCCGGAGTTGAGCAACCACCCAGCGGTCCTCGACGGCGGTCCGGGCTACGACAGGCTGCGTGGTGGTCGTGGTGCGGACACCTTCGCCGACCCCTCCGCCAGCGTCGTCTCGGGAGCGACGACTTCGGTCACGATCGACGGCACTGCCGGGACCTTCAGTAGCGGCGACACGTTCACGGTCGCCCCTGGAGTGATGGTCTGGGGATCCCCTGGCAACGACGTCATCCACGCCGGGCGGCTGTGCACTGTTCACGGGAACAGCGGGGACGACATGTTCGTGATCGATGCCGCGGTAGCACCCGACTGCGTGCCCGGCGAGCAGGGAAGTCTCACCGGTGGTGACGTCGGGGATCGGCTCACCCTGGCCGGTCTGAGTGAGCCGGTGACGTACACCTTGGGCGAGGCTGCTCTGACCACTCCGACGAAGACCATTGCGATGCCGGCGGTCAAGGGCCTCGCGCTGGTAGGCACCCGCTTCGACGACATCCTCAGCGGCGACGCCGAAGACAACACGATCGATGGCGGATCGGGAAACGACGTCATCCGAGGTGGTGCAGGCCAGGACACCGCGTCGTATGAGTCGGCCAGGGCAGGTGTCACGGCCTCGGTGACGAAGGCGACCGGGGGCGGTGGAAGCGACACGATGGCCGACATCGAGAACCTGACCGGAAGCCGCTATCGCGACAATCTCACCGGTGACGCACCGGCGAATGTGTTGCGTGGCGGCGACGGCGACGATCTGCTGTCGGGCGGTGTGGGCGCAAATGTGATCAGCGGTGGCGTCGGAAACGACACTGTGGTCAGCGGGTCCGGCGACGAGAGTCTGGCGTGCGACACCGGGACCGACACTGTTTCGTACGCCGCCGCCGGATCATCGATCAAGTTCACCGACGCGAGTCCCCATTCGGCGTTCAACGTCACTGGTGGCGGCGGCAACGACCGAGCGTTCAGTTGCGAGAACGTGACGGGCTCCAGCTTCAACGACCACATCACCGGTAACGGCGGTAGCAACGCGCTGAGTGGCGGTGGTGGCAGTGACACCATCAACGGTGGTGGTGGCAATGACACGGTGTCTGGTGGCGACGGCAACGACACGCTCTACGGCAGCACGGGCAATGACCGGGTGCTCGGTGGGACGGGCAATGACAACCTTCGTGGCAACGCCGACAACGACGCGGTCGACGGCGGCAGCGGAACCGATACCGTCCTCTACGACTACGCGACGGGCCGTGTCACGGCTTCGATGAGCCGCGCCACTGGCGCCGGCGTCGGTAGCGACACCGTGGCAGGCGTCGAGAACATCACCGGTGGCGGGTATGCGGACAATCTGACGGGCAACGGCGTTGCCAACGTGGTTGTCGGCGGCGGTGGCAACGACACCCTGGTCGGTTCCGGGGGCAACGACAGATTGCTCGGCGGTAGCGGAAGCGATGTCCTGCGCGGCGATTCGGGCAACGACTCGGTGGATGGCGGATCAGGCACGGACAGGGCGAGCTTCACCACTGCGACAGGGCGGGTCAGCTCGACCACGACCTTGGCATCCGGTGGTGCCGGATCCGACCGGATGGCCGGGATCGAGAACCTCACTGGAGGTGCCTACGCCGACCGGTTGACCGGCAGCAGCGCAGCCAACGTGATCCAGGGCGGCGGGGGTGTCGACTATCTGTACGGGGCTGGCGGCGCCGACAGGCTCTACGGCAACGGGAGCGACGACCGTCTGTATGGCGGCACCGGCAGCGACTACGGCGACGGTGGGACCGGACGTGATGTCGCGTACTCGGTCGAACGTCGAAGAAACATCCCCTGACTGTCCGGCGAGATTGACATCTGAGCTCCTACTGTCCATCGAGCCATACTGACGGTACGGTTCCGCGTATGACGACGATCACAGATCTCGAGGCAACGACCGCCATCAACGCGACGCCGGCTCAGGTGTGGGCCGCGATCACGGACCTTCCGCGGATGGCTTCGTGGAGCCCGCAGGTGGTGAAGACCGTGGTGTTCGGCCAGGTCAAGGAGGGCACCCGCTTCTTCAACATCAACCGCCAGGGCTGGAAGCACTGGCCGACCAACGCCAAGGTCGTACGCTTCACGCCCCACTCCGACTTCGCGTTCCGGGTCGCTGAGAACACGACGATCTGGTCCTTCCAGATCGAGGAGACCGCTGAGGGTTCGCTGGTCACCCACCGCCGCGAGACCCCGGACGGCATCTCCGCGCTCTCCCGCTCGCTGACGAATGCCGTGCTCGGCGGTCAGGAGAAGTTCACCGAGGAGCTGCGTACGGGCATGGCCACGACCCTCGCCAAGCTCAAGGCCGACCTCGAGGGCTGACCCGATCGGCAGTGGTCAGGTGCGGGCGTTGGTGGTCCATCGGTAGACGGTGCGCTGGCTGACGCCCAGCTTGGCGGCCACGTCCGGCACCCGGGCGCCGGCGCGGACCAGGACCCTGGCGGCCTGAGCGTTGTCCTCCGGGAGGTTCGCGAGCAGGTCGTCGACCTCGTCGGGGAACGTGTCGGGGTAGTCCATCGCCGGCTCCGGGTCGGGGATGTTCTCCGGGAACGTGATCCGGTCGAGGAGGGTGCCGTCGGCCTCGGCCGGCTTGGTGGCGGTGACGGTGCGGCCGTTGCTGAACTCCGGGGCCATCCCGGCGCCCGGGGCGACCTCGGCAGCGGTGCGGGCCGCATCGGTCACCCGGCTCGAGACCCGGGGGCGGGTGTCGGTAGTGGCGAGGGCGGAGGCCATCTCGCGGGTCCGGATCTCACGCGGCGGCTGCACCTCGCGGGGCATGTCCGCGAGGTCGTTCGGCACCGGCTCGTCGTTCTGCTCGACGGGCTGCTCGGGCTGCTCGGTGATCTGCTGGGCAGAGACTCGCTCGATCACCGGCACGCTGAGCGCCTCGTGGACATCGGGCAGGGTGATCGGCAGCCGGTCGGCCTGGCGGGTGCCCTCGGCGACCGCGGCGAAGGCGTCGACCCACTGGGTGATCTGGTCGCGCATCGCGCCCGGCGCGACGGACCGCAACGCGACCGCCTCGGCGCGCCAGTAGCGCTTCTGCGCGCGCTCCAGCTTCCGGCGGGATGAGGCCGTACGCTTCCGCACCGCCGTGTCGCGGGCCCGGCGCCACTCGACGCGGGTGGCCAGGAGTGAGTGCATCCGGGCTCCCATCCGCAGGTCTGACCAGGAACGTTCCATGGCGAGGTGGCGGTCACCGACGAGCGCCAGGTGCCACATCAGGGCGGCCAGCAGCGGCACGATGAACCGGAACGCCGCGGCGGTGGCGGCGTGGCCGAGGTGGATCTCGTGCCAACCGGCGAAGAACCCTGACGCGGCCGACAGCAGCCAGGTCAGGGTCAGCAGGGTCTGCGCCGGCCGGTCCTGCTGGGCAGCCTCGCGTGCCATCAGTGCCACGGTGACCAACGAGAGCTCGAAGACGCCGGCGAAGGCGTAGGCGTTGATCGCGCCCATGGCGAGCACGTCCCGCCCGAAGCCGACCATGGCGACGTACGCGGCGGCCGTCGAGATCAGCGCGACCGAGACGGCGCCGAAGAGGATGAGGCCGCGGCCTCCTCCTGTCGAACTCCTGCCGGTCGGGGTCGTCCGTTCGCGGTTCGTGTCGTTGGCGGGACGCATCGTGGGGGTCTCCCGTGCCTGAGGCGGTCGATCGTTCGGGTCCCGGAGTCTAGGGGATGGAACACGTGTTCGAGATGTACGTGGATGGAGTGTTGACAAACCGGGCGGAAATTCGGCGGTCGCGACCCATGAGGCAGGGCTACAGTCCGCTCATGTCGAAGACGGCGGTGCGCCGCGTACTTTTCAAGTCGTTCTGGGCCGTGATCGGCCTGGCCATCGCGATCAGCCTCTTCAAGCTGGCCTTCACCGGTTCGACGCAGGATGCCGACGGGGCGCCGCTGACGCCGACCGGGAAGATCCCGGCGGAGGAGGTCGTCGCCGAGAAGGGCACCATCTCCAACGCGCTCACGGTCGACGGGACGATCGTGATCGACAAGCCGGTCCCCGCCACCAGCTCGGTCACCGGGGTGCTGGCGCACAAGTTCGCCGAGACCGGCGCGAAGGTGAAGAAGGGCGACAAGCTCTTCCAGGTGCGTGCGGAGGAGGAGCCCGCGGAGGTGGCCGAACCCGTCGAGGAGCCTGTCGACGAGGAGCCCGGCAACGTCGATGACGCCGCCGGCGACGGCGATCGCGACGACGCACCGGTCGAGCCGCAGGCGCCCAAGCCGGTCTATCACTGGTACACCGTCGTCGCGCCCGCCACCGGCATCGTCGGCAACTACGCCGCCGACCTGATGGGCGAGGTGACCGAGGACGGGGTGGTCGTCTCGATCCGTCCCACGACCTTCCACGCGGTCGGGGCGATCTCGCCGCTGGACCGCTACCGGCTGGCCGCCAACCCGGATCGGGCGACGGTGACCATCGAGAGCGGCCCGAAGCCGTTCACCTGCACGGACCTGAGCATCGGCGACGCGGCGACCGAGACGATCACGGACGACGCGCCCGAGGGCGAGATGATGGAAGGGGAGCCGGGGGCCGAGGGCGACTCGGGGGCGGGCGCCCGGATCAGCTGCCTGGTGCCGGAGAAGGTGACCGTCTTCGACGGTCTGACGATGACCATGGCCATCGACGCCGGCAAGAGCGACGGCGACGTCGTCACCATCCCCGTCACCGCGGTCACCGGACTGGTCGGCGACGGCACCGTCTGGGTCGTCGGCGAGGACGGAACCCCGGCCGAGCAGCCGGTCAAGCTCGGCGTCACCGACGGCAAGCTCGTCGAGGTGACCAGCGGGCTGAAGGCCGGCGACTCGGTCCTCCGGTACGTCCCGGGCTCGAAGGAGTCGGCCGGTGGGATGGGCGACGAGATGATCGAGGAAATGCCGGCGGGGGAGATGTGAGCGCGGAGGAGCTGCTGAGGCTCACCGGCGTGGCTCGTACGGTCGAGCTCCCCGACGGCGAGGACCTGCACATCCTGACCGCCGTCGACCTGGACGTGAGCCGCGGTGACCATGTCGGCATCGTCGGCCGGTCCGGCACCGGCAAGTCGACGCTGCTGAACCTGCTCGGCCTGCTGGACCGGCCCACCGGCGGCACGCTGGAATGGGCAGGCCGCAACGTCACCGACATCAGCAACCACCAGGCCGCCCGGATCCGCGGCCGCGATGTCGGGTTCGTCTTCCAGCAGTTCAACCTGCTGCCGGGGCGTACGGCACTGGAGAACGTGATGGCCCCGCTCCTGTACGCCTCGGGCAAGGAGTTCTGGCAGCGGCGCCGGATCGCGGCGACGATGCTCGACAAGGTCGGGCTCGGCGACCGGCTCGACGCGATGCCGCAGTTCCTCTCCGGCGGCGAGCAGCAGCGCATCGCCATCGCCCGCGCCCTGGTCCGGACGCCGTCGGTGGTGCTGGCCGACGAGCCGACCGGGGCGCTCGACGTCGAGACCGGCGCGATGGTGATGAAGCTGCTCGACCAGGCGACGTACGACTCCGGCGCGGCGCTGATCACGATCACCCACGACCAGAACGTCGCCGCCCTGGCTCGCCGGCGGTTCCGGCTCGCCGAGGGACGGCTGCACCCGCTGACCGAGGGGGCGATGGCGTGAGGACGACCATGGCGCGTCTCGTCACCGGCCTGGCCGCCTCGACCGTCGAGGCGTGGCAGGAGCTGCGCATCCACCGGCTCCGGGTGCTGTTGTCGCTGGTCGGGGTGGCGGTGGCCGTCGCCTCGATCACCGCGACCGTCGCTGCCGGCCAGATCGCGAAGCAGATGTTCACCGAGTCCTACGAGATCGACGGGCGACCGGCGCACATCTCGGTCATGGCCTACGACGACCGCAGCGGCATGCCCCTCTCCGTCGAGCGGGTCCGGCCGGCGTTCCAGACGGTCGTGGAGCGGTTCGACGTGAAGTACGCATCGGCGCGGATCTTCGCCTACGACATCAAGGCGACCACCGCGAGCAGCAGCAAGCGGGTCGAGCTGATGGGGGTCGACCCTGCGTACGCTGCCATCCACCGGGCCGTGGTGCCGCAGGGCCGCTGGCTGCAGGCGTCGGACGAGGAGCGCCTCTCGCCCGCGCTCGTGGTGGACGAGACCTTCCTGAAGAAGCTCGGTCTGCGGGGCACACAGCTGCCGACCTCTGTGGACCTGAAGGGCCAGGGGATGTCGGTGACCGCCACGATCGTCGGCGTGACCAGCCTGCGGGGCCACGGCACGCCGCGAGCGTTCATGCTGGCCGACTCGCTCGAGCACTGGCAGACCGGAGCCCCCACGGACGCCAGCTACGAGATGTGGGTGCCGGTCGAGGGCGCCAACGAGCTCGCCGGCGAGATCGGCATGGCGATGCGCGCCGAGCTCCCGGGGCTCCAGGTCGACGCCCAGCGCGACGACTACCTGGCGTGGGGCGGTGAGGACCCGATCGGCCCGATCAAGTGGGTGATCATCGGGATCGCCGGGATCATCCTGCTGCTCGGCGCCCTGAGTCTCCTCAACATCGCCCTGGTCACCATCCAGCAGCGGATCCGGGAGATCGGGATCCGGCGCAGCTTCGGGGCGACCACGGGGCGGGTGTTCTTCTCGGTGCTGATGGAGAGCGTCGTGGCCACCGTCGTCGCGGGCGTGGTCGGAGTGCTCCTGGCCGTGGCTACCGTCAAGAACCCGCTGGTGGAGAAGTACGTCCTCCAGGGCATGGACGACATCCCGCCCTTCCCGCTCTCGGCGGCCTTCCTGGGCCTCGCCGTCGCTCTTACGGTCGGCGCGATCGCGGGCATCCTCCCGGCGATGATCGCCGCGCGGGTGAAGATCATCGACGCGATCCGCTTCTGAACCTGCCACCGAACAAGCGACTGCCCCGGGTGCCAGGCACCCGGGGCAGCTCGACGGCAGAGGGTCACTCGCCGCGGATGAACGCCTCCAGCTGAACGCGACCCTCGGTGTCCTCGATCTGAACCGGCGGGCTCTTCATGAGGTAGGCCGAGGCCGGGATGATCGGGCCGCCGATGCCGCGGTCCTTGGCGATCTTGGCCGCACGGACGGCGTCGATGATGATGCCCGCGGAGTTGGGGGAGTCCCAGACCTCGAGCTTGTACTCAAGGTTGAGCGGGACATCACCGAACGCGCGACCCTCGAGCCGGACGTACGCCCACTTGCGGTCGTCGAGCCACTGCACGTAGTCGGACGGGCCGATGTGCACGTTCCGGCTGTCGATCTTGTCGGCCAGCTCGCCGGTCAGGTTCGACGTCACGGCCTGGGTCTTGGAGACCTTCTTGGACTCCAGGCGCTCGCGCTCGAGCATGTTCTTGAAGTCCATGTTGCCGCCGACGTTGAGCTGGTACGTACGGTCCAGCGCGACGCCGCGGTCCTCGAACAGCTTGGCCATGACGCGGTGGGTGATGGTGGCACCGACCTGCGACTTGATGTCGTCACCGACGATCGGGACGCCGGCGGCCTCGAACTTCGCGGCCCACTCGGGGTCGGAGGCGATGAAGACCGGCAGCGCGTTGACGAAGGCGACGCCCGCGTCGATCGCGCACTGCGCGTAGAACTTGTCCGCCTCCTCCGAGCCGACCGGAAGGTAGGAGACGAGGACGTCCACCTCCTTCTCGCGAAGGACCGAGACCACGTCCACGGGGTCGAGTCCCGACTCGGAGATGGTCTGCCGGTAGTACTTGCCCAGACCGTCGAGCGTGGGACCACGCTGGACCTCGACGCCCTTGAACGGGACGTCGGCGATCTTGATGGTGTTGTTCTCGGAGGCGTTGATCGCCTCGGAGAGGTCCTTGCCGACCTTCTTGTCGTCGACGTCGAAGGCAGCGACGAACTCGACGTCAGAGACGTGGTAGTCGCCGAATGTGACGTGCATGAGGCCCGGGACGCTGGCCGCCGGGTCGGCGTCCCTGTAGTACTCCACACCCTGGACCAAGGAGCTGGCGCAGTTGCCGACTCCCGCGATTGCTACACGAACCGAACCCATCGGGGCTCCTTCCAATACTCCAGGCCGACACCGGCCCGGAGGTCATCACTCGTTCTCTTGGCTGCTCTGCGCTGTGCGCGAGACGTCCGCTTCGTCGCGTACGCCATCGTCATCCCCCAGATCCCCCCGACCCGCCGCCTGCTCGTCGTTCGCAGGCCTGGGGTTGCGTTCGGCGTCGATCAGAGAGGAGAGCCATCGGACCTCCCGCTCGACCGACTCGACGCCGTGACGCTGAAGCTCGCGGGCGTAGGAGTCGACCTCTTTCTGGGTCATGGCAAGCTCGCGTTGCACCCGGTCGAGCCGCTCCTGGAGCCGGCTGCGACGTCCTTCGAGGACGCGAAGCCTGATCTCCATGTCGGTGCGACCGAAGAACGCGAACCTGATGTCGAAGTTGTCGTCCTCCCAGGCCATCGGACCGACCTCGGACATGAGCTGGGTGAACTCACGCTCTCCGGCAGGCGTCAGCTGGTAGACGATCCGTGGCCGCCGGGTCACCGGCGTGACGGACTGCGCCTCCTCTTCGATGAGGTGCTTGCGCAGCATCTTCTTCAGGGCCGGGTAGAGCGAGCCGTACGACAGCACTCGCCCCCAGCCCAGCATCAGGTTGAGCCGCTTGCGCAGCTCGTAGCCATGCATAGGCGACTCGTGCAGCAGCCCAAGGACTGCCAACTCGATCGTCTCTGCGCGACGTGCCATACGACCTATCGTACCGATATATCCGCAATGGCAAATAGAGACCTAAGTCTTGTCTGAATACGTCTGAAGAGACCACTTCGATGCAACCGTCACCGAACTGTTGACGTCGGGTGACTTGAGGCGCGCTGGGCGTGGATGCGGGAGCGCTAGCGTCGATTGCGTACGCTGATGGCTGCCGTTCACCTACCTGAGGATCCACCCGGGCAAGGTTCGGCAAGCGTCGCGCGTCAGGTTGATGGGATTCCCTCGGGGGGATTCAGCGACGTCGGGGGATTGTCAGTGTCAGCCCGTCCGGTCACGTGCCGGGCAGTCACAGGAGCAGTGCAACACCCGTGAGCGACCCATCCGGCGGCTTTTCTCAAAGGCCCAGCCCTCGTAGCGCCAGTCCCCGCAGGTCCAACCCCGGCGGGCAGCAAGGACGACCCCAGGGCGGACCGCGCCCTCCGCAGGGTGGTCCGGGCGGTCGTCCGCCGGCACCGCGCCGCCCCCAGGGTTCTCCGCAGGGCCAGCCGTCAGGCGGTCGCCCTCAGCCCCGTGGCGCCCAGCGCCCGATGCCTCCCGGTGGTCCCCGTCCCGGTCAACGGCCGCCCTACCCGGGCCCCCGTCGTCCTGGTGAACCCCCGGTCGACCGCCTCGGCCAAGGGCCCGCGCGTCGCGGCGGCGTCAGCGGCGGTGGCAAGGGGCGTGACCCCAAGTCCGCCTTCGGCGTGGGTGACCACGGCGACGGTGAGCTGGACAAGAAGGCGCTGGCGGCCCGGATCGGCAAGATCGCGGGCATCTTCGTCCTGGTCATGGCGCTGATCGGCAGCGCAGCGGTGATCATCTCCTACAACATGATCTCGATCCCCAACGCCAACGCGGCGTTCGAGGCCGAGTCGAGCTTCGTCTACTACGCCGGCGGCAAGAAGGAGGTCGGCCGCTTCCAGGCGGGCGACCAGAACCGTGACGCGCTGAGCGAGGACGAGATGCCGGCGCTCGTGAAGGACGCGGCCGTGGCAGCCGAGGACCGCAGCTTCTACGAGAACAACGGCATCGATCTCAAGGGCATCGCCCGCACGCTCTTCTCCAACGCCACCACCGGCAGCCAGGGCGGCGCCTCGACGATCACCCAGCAGTATGTGAAGAACCTCTACCTGAGCCAGGAGCGCACCTACTCCCGCAAGGTCAAGGAAGCGGTCATCTCGCTGAAGATCAGCCGGCAGAAGTCGAAGGACCAGATCCTCACCGGCTACCTCAACACCGTCTACTTCGGGCGCGGTGCCTACGGCGTCCAGGCCGCGGCGAAGACCTACTTCCGCAAGTCGGCCCAGGACCTCGACATCAGGGAGGCCGCGGCGCTCACCGCGATCCTCAACAACCCGAACGGGTTCGACCCGGAGAAGTCCGGCGCCGACGCCGGCGGCACCGAGCTGCTCGGCCGCTATCAGTACGTCCTCAACGGCATGGCCGAGCTCAAGGCCCAGGGCAAGGCGCTCAGCGACTACGACGAGGCCACCCTCGAGAAGTCGAAGGCTGCGCTGCCCAAGTTCCCCAAGCCGAAGGCCGACAGCCGCCTCGGTGGCCAGAAGGGTCACGCGCTCACCCTGGTGAAGAACGAGCTGAAGTCCCTGAAGAACGAGAACGGCGAGCTCCTCTTCACCGAGGAGGACATCGACAGCAAGGGACTGAAGGTCACCACGACGCTCAGCGCGAAGGCGATGAAGGCCGCAGAGGACGCCGTCAGGGAGGTACGTCCTGAGGACAAGAAGGCGGTCAACGCCAAGCGCCCGGAGAACGAGCTGCACGTGGGCGCCGCCACGGTCGATGTGAAGACCGGTGCGCTCAAGGGCTTCTACGGCGGCCAGGATTACCTCGACTCCCAGATCAACTGGGCGGCCTCGGGCGGCATGGCCGGTTCGACGATGAAGCCGTTCACCCTCGCCGCGGCGCTCGAGGCGGGCTACTCGCTCAAGGACACCTGGACCGGTGAGGGTGGTCTGGAGATCCCCGGCACCGACCGGGTCGTCCGCAACTCGGGCCAGACCGACGCGGACCCGACCGGTCACGGCTACGGCGAGCACATCACCGGCATCAAGGCGATGGAGGAGTCGGTCAACACCTCGTTCGTCGAGATGTCGACCGCGCTGCCCAACGGCAGCGAGGACGTCTACAAGATGGCCGTCAAGGCCGGTCTGCCGCCCGACGAGCAGCACACCGAGAATGCGCCGGCCGACTACCGCTCGATCCCGGCCTACTCGATCGACTTCGACCCGAAGAACTATCTGCTCACGCTGGGTCGTCAGGCGATCAGCCCGATCAACATGGCCAACGCCTACGCGACCATCGCCAACGGCGGTGTGCGCAACACGGTGCACCTCGTCTCGAAGGTGGTCGACGCGAAGGGCGAGGTCGTCTACGAGTGGGATCAGCGTGACGGCGCGGAGCGGGCGATGACCGAGGACGCCGCCGACGACACCTCCTACGCCCTCCAGCAGGTCGTAAAGGACGGCACCGGACAGACGGCCGGAGTGATCAACCAGCCGGCCGCCGGCAAGACCGGCACCGCGACCAACCAGAACGACGACGTCTCCTCGGCATGGTTCGCGGGCTACACCCCCCAGCTGTCCACGGCGGTCATGTACGTCCGCGGCAAGGGCTCCGGCAAGCTGGACGGCTGGCTCGACTCGTACTTCGGAGCCGGCTACCCGGCCGAGACGTGGGCCCAGATCATGGGCACGCTGACCGACGACCTCGACCTCGAGGAGTTCCCGGAGCCGGCGTGGAAGGACGGCGAGGCGCCGATGGACGGTCACGAGCCGTCGCTGACCGCGACCCCGACACCGACCCCGACGCCGTCGGAGGATTGCTCCAGAAAGGACGAGCGCAAGGGTCTCTGCATCCCGATCGAGGAGCCGGAGGAGACCCAGAGTCCCTCGGACGGCGCCACCGACGGTGATCCGGGCGAGGGCACGACCCCCGACGAGTCGGAGTCGACCGATCCGGAGGTCACCGAGACCGCGTGCGACTGGTTCGGCGACTGTGAGTCGTCCTCACCGCCCGCCGATGGCAATAATGGCGGAGGCAACAACGACGGCACCGCGGAGGGCGCTACTCAGTGAGCGATGGTCCAGTGACCGCCCCGGCGGCGGAGGATCCGGTCGTCAGGACCGCCTCCACCGCCATCGGCGGTCCTCTCGGCGGGCTCGCACACGGCCGACGGCGCTGGTTCAGCGCGGTCGGCCTGGTGCTGCTCCTGACCGCGCTCACCTTCGCGATCGGGATGGTCTCCAAGCAGACCTGCTACAACGCCACCTGGACCAACGGCGACACCAGATACACCCACTTCTGCTACTCCGACCTGCCCTATCTCTACGTCGACCGCGGCCTGGCCGAGCACGAGTGGCCCTACTCCTCCGATCCCGAGGTCCGGGCGCGCTACCAGCAGGTGATGGAGTATCCGGTCGGCATCTCCTACTACGCCTGGGCGACGTCCCACGTCACCGACTGGCTGACCGACACCCCCGACGAGGACGAGCGCCATCTCGTCGAGACCTCGAGCTTCTGGGGCCTGCCTGGCATGCACCACGAGATCCGGGTCTTCATCATCGTCAACGTGATCGGCTTCGCGGTCGCGGCGCTGCTCTCTGCCTGGTTCCTGGCGCGTACGCACCGCCGACGGCCCTGGGACGCAGCCGCGTTCGCGCTCGCTCCGGTGCTGGCGGCGACCGGGGTCATCAACTGGGACATGCTGGCGGTGGTCTTCGTGGCCGGCGCGCTGTGGGCGTGGTCTCGCGATCGGCCGCTGCTGACGGGCATCTTGATCGGGCTCGGCTGCGCGACCAAGCTCTACCCGCTCTTCCTGCTCGGCGGACTGGTCGTGATCTGCATCCGGCGCCGCCGCTACTACGACCTGGCGATCGCCGCCCTGGCGACGGTCCTCGCCTGGGTGCTGGCCAACCTGCCGGCGATGGCCACCGGCCTGGAGGAGTGGAAGGTCTTCTGGAGCTTCAACTCCGAGCGGGGCCCCGACCTCGGATCGCTGTGGCTCGTGTTTCAGCAGACCAGCGACGCGGCGATCTCGGCGCACACGGTCAACCTCGTCTCCTGGGCCTTCTTCATCGCCTGGTGCAGCGGCGTACTCATCATCGGTCTGACGGCCCGTGAGACACCGCGGCTGGCGCAGCTCGGCTTCCTGATCGTCGCCGGGTTTCTCCTGGTCAACAAGGTGTATTCACCGCAGTACGTCCTGTGGCTGCTGCCGCTGGCCGCCCTCGCCGTGCCGCGCTGGCGTGACCAGCTGATCTGGCAGGCCGGTGAGCTCTTCTACTTCGTCGCGGTCTGGTGGTATCTCGCAGACCTGCTGGCCGGCAGCGGCGGTGACCAGCCGGTTTACTGGTTCGCGATCATCGCCCGGGTAGCCGCCGAGATCTATCTGATCGTCGTCGTGGTCCGGGAGATCTACGAGCCGTGGCGCGACCCGGTCCGGTGGACCGAGGCGACCGTGGAGGCCGAGGCTCAGGACTCCAGGATGATCTCGTCGAACGAGGTCGCGGTGTAGCGCACCCGCACCTCGAGCTCCTCGCCGACCTCGGGCACGCGCGCGCCCGCGGGAAGCGTGAGCATCGACTCCTGCATGTGCGGCGGCTCGGAGAACCACAGCGCCTTGCCGTCGAGCGTGTACGGCGAGCGCGACTGCCCCATGGCGTCGAGCCCACCGCGGGCAACCGCGAGGGCGCGGGAGCGCAGGTGGGTGTCGCCCAGCGGCGCCTCGAGCCCGATCCCGTGGGCGGTGCCGCCGGAGGCGACGACCAGGTGACCGGCGCGCATCGCGGTGCGGCCGCGGTAGCCGTAGGAGTATCCCCGCTCGAGCGGGTGTACGTCCTCGACGGTCGCGGTCACGGTGAGTGCGCCGCGGTCACCGAGCCACAGCGCGGTGCCGACGCGGGGCCGGAAGGTGATGTCGCCGTAGGCGGCGCGCAGCTGGGCCAGCTCGTTGGCGCTCAGGTGGGAGACCCACACCGTCTTCGCCTCGGCGCCGACGACGGCGTCCATCTGGGCGCGTACCTCGGCGAGCGAACCGCCGTCGAGACCGAAGTGCATGGTGATGCCCTCGAAGCGGGCGTGCTCGCGGGCGACGGCGGCGGTCGGCCACAGGTCGCTGGGCGTCATACCGTGGCGGCGCATCGAGGTGACCAGCTCGAGGATGACCCGCGCACCGGGCTGGCGCTCCAGCAGCAGCGGCAGGTCCTCGGGGCGGCTGATCGTGTGGATGATCCGGTCGGCGATCTCCGGGTTGATCTCGGGCGAGTAGGGCCGCCACGGGGTCAGGACGTAGATCGATCCGCTGAACCGGGTCGCCACCTCCCACACCTCGTTGTAGGTGCCCACCGCGAGCGTGTCGACGCCGGTGCCGAGGCTGTTGAGCCACTCGGTCTGGTGGGCGAGCTTGCGCAGGGTGAGGCCGTAGCCGTTGCCCTTCGCCACCGGGACCAGGCCAGGGGTCGCCTCGGCGAAGGTCTGGACGTGCTTGCGCCAGCGATCGGCGTCAACGGTCAGTTTCAGCGGCATACGGAGATCAGCGCCTCTTCATGTAGACATCGAAGGCCGTGTAGATCGGCTTGTTCAGCGGCAGGTCCCACTCCCCGGCGTACTCCACCGCCTGGCCACCGGTGCCGACCTTGAACTGGATCAGCCCCACGTGGGAGTCGTCGGTGGAGAGCGTCGGAGTGATGCCGCGCAGGTCGTAGCTGGTCGCGCCGGCGGCCATGGCGTCCTGGATCATCGCCCACTGGAGGGCGTTGGAGCCACGTACGTCTCGCTTCTCGGTCGAGGAGGCACCGTAGGAGTACCAGGCGTACTGCCCGACGCGGACCATGATCGTGGACGCCACCACGTCGCCCTCGTGACGGGCGATGAAGAGCTTGATCCGCTCCGGGTCCTCCGCCGACATCGCCGCGAACATCGTCTTGAAGTAGTCGCGGCGGCGCGGGGTGAAGTGGTCGCGCTCGGCGGTGTGGACGTAGAGGTCGTGGAACGCGCTCAGGTCGCCTTCGAAGTCGCCGTCCGCCGGCTTGACCGGCGAGCTGACGGTGACCTCGACGCCCATCTTGGCGGCCTTCTTGATGTTGCGGCGCCAGAGCTGGTTCATCCCCTTGAGGACCTCGTCCTCGGTCTTCGGGGTGCCGTCCTCGTGGGCCAGCGGGATGACGAAGTTGTATTGCGGCTGCCCCGCGCCGAAGCCGTCCTCGGGGGACTGGAGCCGCCAGCCGGCGGCCCTGAGCTGCGAGACCACGCGCGCGCCGGTGGCGTCGCGGTGGGTCGGGGTCAGCTGGTTGAGCCGCTGGACGGTGTCGTCGGCGATGCCGTCCTTGACCTGCGCCGCGCTCCAGGTCGCCGTCGTGACCGGCGGGCCGATCCGGATGCCGAAGGCGTGGTTCTTCTTCAGGTACGTCGCCAGCGGCTCCAGCCACGGAGCGAGATCACCCGACCAGTCGATGCTCGGGCCTTCTGGCAGGTAGGCGAGGGTGAACCGCTCCAGCTTCGGGACCGGCCGGTGCAGCACCAGCGCAGCGCCGACGAGGGCACCGCCCTGCAGGCTGTCGAACCATCCGATCGACTCCGAGCGCCACTCGGTCTTGACCCGTGCCCACGAGGGGGTCTGGAGGAAGCTCACGCTGGGTTGCTTCTCGATGAAGGCGAGATGCTCCGCAGCGGTGATGGGGCGCACGGTGAGACTCACCCGCAGAAGGCTACCCGCTCAGGCGGTAGGGCCGAATCCCGGTCGTC
The DNA here is from genome assembly GCF_040302165.1 of Nocardioides sp. NPDC127503. Classification (NCBI taxonomy): domain Bacteria; kingdom Bacillati; phylum Actinomycetota; class Actinomycetes; order Propionibacteriales; family Nocardioidaceae; genus Nocardioides; species Nocardioides sp. NPDC127503. Next base: position 78,389 of record NZ_JBEORH010000013.1, read on the forward strand.
GAGCCGGTCGAGATCACGGTCCGTGAGCGTCTCACCGCCCCCAATGTGGGGACAATCGCGCCGCTCCCTAGTGAGTCAGAGCCGCTGAGACGCTATTGTCTGCGACCAGATGTATCACGGCCGGGGCCTGGGCCTCCTTATAGTCGTGACAGCAACTATGACCACCACGATGGCGCGCCCGCGCGCCATCTGGCCCCCCAACGGCGCGCCGCCGATCCGGAGGCCGCCGGTCGAGGAGGGGACTGTGACACGGGTACCACGGGGGATCGGTCATGCCGACGCACCCGTGACCGTATGGTCCCGGGCCACGGCCGACTTCGACCGTTGGCTCAGCGGCGACTCCGCCGCCCTCGACGAGCTGGTCGCGACGATGACCCCGGTCCTGTGGCAGGTCGCCCGCTCCTACCGGCTCTCCCAGGAGCAGGCCGAGGACGTCGTCCAGAACACCTGGCTCACCTTCGTACGCAAGCACTCCTCGATCCTCGACACCGCGGCCGTCGGCGCCTGGCTCACTCTGACCACGCGCCGTGAGGCCTGGCGGGTCGCGAAGCGGTCCGGGCGTGACGTACCGGTGGAGGACGAGGCGCTCGAGTCCCGCGTCCCGACACAGCGCTCGGCGGAGTCCCTGGTCGTCGAGGGCGACCGCAACTCCCACATCTGGGCGGCCGTCGAGTCGTTGCCGGAGCGGTGCCGGCGGTTGCTGCGTGTGATCGCCTTCTCCGACCGGCCCGACTACGCCGGCCTGGCCGAAGAGCTCCAGATGCCCATCGGCAGCATCGGCCCCACCCGCGGCCGCTGTCTCGGGAAGCTGCGGGACGCACTTCGGGAAGAGGGGGTGTCGTGATGGGTCGCTCGGAGGAGCCCACTCGCGAAGAGCTGTTGGGTCTGGTTCGACAGGCTTATGTTGCTGGTGACCCCGTCCCCGGGGGCCTGATCTCCCGGATGCAGGCGGCCGCCGCCGGCGCCGCCGAGGAGTCCGGACTCGGGCTCGACCTCGAGCTGATGCTCCTGGTGGAGTCCTCGGGCGCCGAGGCGGCCGGAGTACGCTCCGCCGCCCCTGCCTCCGCCCGCTCTGCCTACACCCTGCGCTTCGCGCAGTCCGGCGTCGACGTGCTCGTACGCGTCGCCTCCGACACCGACACCACCGCCCGTCTCGACGGCTGGGTCGTTCCCGGCTCACCCATGACCGTCCGCGCCGTTCGCGCCGACGAAGTCCGTACGCCGATCGTCGCCGTCACCCTCGGAGCCTCGGGTCGCTTCGAGCTCACCTCGTTGCCCGCCGGCCTCATCCGGCTCCGCTTCGAGCCCGCCGACGGCTCCGCCGCGTTCCTCACCCCCACGTTCGAGATCTGACCCAGGAGTAACGATGGTCCACCGCCCCACCCGGAGAGAGCGCGAGCCGCTGTTGTCGGTCGCCTACGGCTCCACCGAGGCGCGAGTCCTCGACCCGACCAACGCCGTCGCCGTCGACGGCGTTGCTGCTCGTTCGACGATCTACTCATCTTCCGTCCTGCTGATCTCCAAGTCGGTCGACTTCGAGGACACCTTCAAGCGCATCGAGAAGGCCGCCAAGGGTCTCGGCTGGCGCGCAGTGGCCGAAGAGGAGCCGGAATGTGCTGTCGGGCTTCGGTTCGGTGTACGTCGCGTGCGAATCGGGGTTCGAGCAGGCCGTGCCGCCCAAGCACCTGACGCTTGGACCGTTCTGCAAACTCTCCGAGCGGAGGGCCTGGAGGGGACCCGGGGCGTGAGTCTCGAACATGTACTGGTGCCAGAGCCCAACGTCGGGTCCGAGCCGCACAACAAGCCGACCCCTCATAACAAGCCGACCCCGCACAACAAGCCGACCCCGCACAACAAGCCGACCCCCGAAGGCTATATCGATGACGGGTACGACCCGCTTGGCACGGGCGGTCGCCAACCTGTGGCATACGTCGGTCAGCGCCCGCATCGGGTGGCCGATGCAGCTCTAGTTGGACGAGAGCGTCCTGTGGTCGCTGTGCTGGATACTGGATGTGGTCCGCACCCGTGGCTCGACTTCGTTCAGCGCGATGTGCGGCTTGACGGGCATCCGATCGGTTGGCCGGTCAGCGCGCCTGACTCCGAAATCGATCCTGATCAGGTCGGAGCGTTGGACGGGCTCATCGATCCGTACGCAGGTCACGGCACCTTCATCGCGGGGCTTGTCCACCAGACCTGTCCGGAGGCCGAGATCTTGTCGTGGCGCATTGTCCCCCCGAACGGACCGATAGCCGAGACGGACTGGATCACTGCACTCGCCCAGATCGCCGAGCTGGTTCATCTGTACCGGGCCGGGGATCCGCGCGGCCGCCGCATCGATGTCCTTAGTTTGTCCATGGGTTACTACCACGAGACGCCGTCCGACCAGTTCTTCGACGGGACCCTCTACGAGATTCTCGCCGACCTCTCCGCCAATGGAACCGTGGTCGTCTGCTCAGCCGGGAACGATGCGACCAGTCGCCCATTCTTCCCGGCGGCGTTTGCCCCTTGGAGTAACGGCGCTGGCCCTGTCACATCTCGACCAGGTGCACTCCCGGTCGTCTCCGTTGGTGCACTCAACCCAGATGGTGCGACCGACGCACTGTTCAGCAACGACGGTCCCTGGGTACGCGCTCGCGAAATTGGTGTTGGCGTCGTCAGCACGTTCCCGACGACGTTCGATGGGGGCTATCAGGCCGCTGCGGCGACCACCCACGAGGGCCGCAGTCGCTCATCACTAGACCCAGATGACTTCACTGGTGGCTTTGGCACATGGAATGGGACCTCATTCGCTGCCCCGATCCTCGCCGGTCGCATTGCACAGCGGCTTTTCGAGGCGGGAGTCGGAGGGGACCTGCAGCATGATCTCAAGCTGGCGGGGGCTGCGGTGGCGGAGCTGACAACTCTGAGTTCTGGCATCTGAAGGTCGAGGGGCCACGATGGCGAGTGGGGAGCAACTGCATCAGCAAAGCGTTGCAGAGTTGACCCGTGGCAACCTCGCTGAAGCCCAGCGAATGTTGGAGCAAGCTAAGTCTGCCGCCATCTCGACAGGCGATTCGGCCCTTCTTGCGAGAGTTGAGTCGACGCTCGCCTATATGGCAGCGGACGAGACTGACCTCGACGCTGCTCTCGGGCTCCTTAACCGGGCGCTTGATGTCGGCGGGCACAGCGCCGAGGTTCGCGGCGTGATGTTGCAGCAACGGGCGACGCTGTTGCGCAGAGCGGGGCGAACAGCGGAGGCGTTGACTGCCTTCGGCGAAGCCATCGAGGTGCTGCCTGGTGAGGCTGTGGGTGTGGCTGAGGCCTACCTCAACCGAGGCACCGTCTACCTGGATCGGCAGGACATTGAGGCGGCGGTCAAAGACTTTTCGGCTGCCGCCAACAACTTCAGCGCGCAGGGGGATGAGGTATCCGCAGCGATGGCTGACCACAACCGCGGCTACGCGCTGTTTCTGGCCGGCGATCTGGTTGGGGCGCTTGACGTTATGACTGCGTGTTACGACGTGCAGGCTGATGCTGGCCCACTCTTGAAGGCGGTGTGCGACGCCGACCGGGCCGAAGTCTTGATGGCGGCGGGACTGACGCGGCAGGGTGGCGAGATGCTGCGGCAGGCTGCGGAGGCGTACGGATCGAAGGGCCAGCGGCAGCGGCAGGGGGAGGCAGAGCTAGTCCTGGCGTCTCATCTGGTCGCGACCGATCCGAGCGAGGCCGAGCGGTTGGCGCGCTCGGCGCTGGGCTGGTTCGAAGAGGCGCGGGCGTCGGGGTTGGCACTGCGGGCGCGGGCGGTGGCGTTCGAGGCGGCGGTGACCGCCCGCGAGGATCCGAGCGAGGACGGCGAGGCGCTGGCCGGTCCGCTCGAGGAACAAGGCCTGAATTGGCCGGCGCTTCGGGTGCGCTTGCAGGCCCGGCTCGCGCGCATTCGTTCTGCCGAGAGTGCCGGCCTGCCGACAAGGCCAGCGAGCGGCAGGGTCATCGGTCCGGTCCCGCCGGAGGCGCCCATCGACATCCGCCTGCTGGAGCGAGAACTCCGAGCCGAGCTAGCCGTGGCCGCGGGCCGATCCGTTGCTGGGCTCCGCGAGCTCCGGGCCGGGCTCGACGACTTCCATCTGTGGCAGAGCTCGTTCGGCAGCCTGGACCTGCAGACCAACGTCGCCGGACACGGGCGCACGTTGGCCAGGCGCGGCTTGGAGCTGGCCGTCGAGTCCGGTGAGACCGACGCGCTCTTCGAGTGGTCGGAGCGCTCGCGGATGGTGGCCTCGCGAGTCCAGCCGGTGCGGCCGCCGTCCGACCCGCAGCTCGCCGCCGACCTGGCGGAGCTCCGCGGTGAGGTGACGCCCGAGCGCGAGACCGAGCTGCGCGAACAGATCCGGCAGCGGGCCTGGCGGGTCAAGGGATCGGGCCAGGTCTCTGAGCCGATATCCCTGCCTGACCTGGGCGAACGCATCGGCAGCCACGCGCTCGTCGCCTATGTCGTCGCCGCCGGACGGATCGTCGCCGTCGCCGCGACCGATGACTCGTCCACCCGGATTGACCTCGGCGAGCAGGCTGCGCTCGGGTCCCTCCTCGGCGGCCTGCTGCCCGATCTCGACGTCGCTGCGACAGACCTCCCGGGCCCGCTCGGCGCTGCGGTGCGCGGTGACCTGACCGCCCGGCTCCAGCAGCTCTCCGATCTGCTTGTCGCCCCGGTCCTCGACAGGATCGGCGACCGCCCTGTCGTCCTGACTCCCTCCGCCGTGCTGGCTGCGGTGCCGTGGACGTTGCTTTCGGGCTTCACCGGCCGACCGGTGACGGTCGCCCAGAGTGCTACCGCCTGGCTGAGCCGCGCCGACACTCCGCTGCGAGCCGCGACAGCTGGATTCGTCGCAGGACCGAGGGTCATGCGAGCCGCCGACGAGGTCACCAAGAGCGCCACGGCCTGGTCCACCGCGCACACCCTCATCGGCACCGACGCCACCGCGACAGCAGTCTCGGCATTGGCTGCCGAGGTCGACGTACTCCACCTGGCCGCCCACGGCCACCACTCCGCAGACAACCCGCTCTTCTCAGGTCTCGAGCTCGCAGACGGGACGTGGTACGGCTACGACATCGACGGCCTTTCCGCCGTCCCCGACGTGGTGCTGCTCTCGGCCTGCGAGGTCGGACGATCGACCATCCGCTGGGGCGAGGAGCTGATCGGGCTGGTCGGAGCCTGGTTGCACGCCGGCGCCCGAGCCGTGATCGCATCGCCTGCCGTCGTGGCCGATGAGGCTGCGTACGAGGTGTTCAGTCGACTCCACGGCGCCCTCGCGAAGGGCCTGGCCCCCGCTGAGGCTCTCGCTGAGTCTCTCCCTGCAGCGACCGCGGACGCTCCGCCGGCCCCCTTCGTCTGCTTCTCCTGATCCTCTTCGAAAGAATCTGAAGTCGGTGTATCAGGCGGTCTGCCGCGTACTCCTTGGGACTGTCCGGACCGAGATTCGGGGGAATTCGGTTCGGACGCTGGCGCCGCCGCCTTGGGGGAGGCAGGCGGTTTCGGGGCCGCAGCGTGGGTTGGGCAAGAGGGGGATGCCCAACCTGCGCCGGCCTGAGACGGGGGCCGGGCGGGGCGGTGAGGGGACTGACTGCCCCGCCCGGCAACATTCGATTCTCCCGCTCAAGAACCGCCACGGCAATGGTTGGGCAGCGCAGAACTGAAATGTGTTCTAGATGGAACAGTCTGGTTCGGGGAACGGGGTCTCGACAGGTCGACCACCGGTGGCCGTTCTAGACGGAACGGTCGAGGCGGCCTAGGCGCTTCCCGAGCGCCGGGGTGACCCGGTCGACCCACGTCGCGGTGATGTGGGAGTCGTCGTAGTAGGTGACGACCTCGCCGACGACGAGCGGGCAGCGCTCGGTGCAGACGAGGTCGACGATGTCGACGTACGCCGCATCGGTGCCCGCGAGCGCCTCCTGGGTCACCTCGTTGGAGTCGACCTCGGTGCCGTCGGCCTTCACGACGCAGTCCTCGAGGAGGTTGCGGGCGTCGGAGAGGCACTCGCCGGGGTCGTTGTCGACGGCGGGGACATCGGCGAAGACGCGTACGTCCGGGGTGATCCTCTCGAAGGCGCTGACGCCGTGGCGTACGCCCTCTCGCCACTGCTCCTCGGTCGAGACGCCGTCGCGCTCCTCCATGTCGAGCATGCCGCGGGCGCCGACGACGATCGTGTCCGGGTTGAGCTCGGTGATCTGCTCGTTGGTCCACTGCCGGAAGTCCTCGCACTCCGCGACGGTCATCTTCGAGGACTTCTGCTTCACCCCGTACGCGGCGCAACCGAGCTTCACGAACGGGACCAGCTTCACGTTCTGACGCTCGGCGAGGGTGTCGAGGGCCGGCAGCCACATCCCGATGTGGGAGTCGCCGACGACCGCCACGGTGCGGTCGGCCTTGCCGTCGCCGTAGACACAGTCGCCGTCGAGCTTGGTCTCGCCGTAACCCGCGTAGCAGTAGCCGCCGCGCTCGGCCCACGAGTCGGTTGAGTCGAACTCGACCTCCGGGGGCAGCGGCGCACCATCCTCGGCGGCTGCGATCGTCTTCTTCAAGACGCCGGTGACCGGCTTGTCGTCGGTCTCGAGGACGTCCGGGTTCTCCTTGAACCACTCCTCGGCGTTGGCCTTGGCGACGTCGACCTGATAGCCGGCGTACGCCTGCGAGCTCGTGCCCGCGACCAGGGCGAGGGCAGCGGCGGCGGGCCAGAGGGCGAGCGCGCGGCGGCCCTTGGTGAGATGCGGGAGCTTGTGGCGCTGGAACGGCATCTCGATCCAGTGGTAGCTCGCCGCGGAGGCGGCCAGGATGAGCGCCAGCATGATCAGCAGTTGGCGGACGCCGCCGCCGGGGATCGCCTCGGGGGCGAGGATCAGGATCGGCCAGTGCCACAGGTAGAGGCTGAACGAGATGTCGCCGAGGTAGCGGAAGGGCTGCTTCGAGAGCAGCCAGCCGGTCGGGGTGGCGGGGCCGGCGACCAGGAGCGCGACCGTGGCGAGCACCGGTACCAGGGCGTGCCAGCCCGGGAAGTGGGTCGCCTCGCTGAAGTTGGCGGTGGCGTAGACGAGCGTGCCGACGCCGACGATGCCGAGGGCTGTCGCGGCGAGACGACCGGTCCGCGTCGCGCTCGTCGCGACCTGCAGACGGCCCGCGAGGCAGGCGAGCAGAGCGCCGGCGGCGAGCTCGAACGCCCGGGCGGGCGTGGAGAAGTAGGCCGTGGTCGGGTCGGCGGCGGTGGCGTGCAGCGACCAGGCGAAGCTGACCACCGCCACGAGCGCGGCGAGCGCGGTGATCGCGCGCCGACGGTGGTGCTTCGGGATCCAGAGGGCGACGGCGAGCACCAGCAGCGGCCAGACGACGTAGAACTGTTCCTCGACCGAGAGCGACCAGTAGTGCTGGAACGGCGAGGGCGCGGCGTTGTTGAAGTAGTCGACGGCTTCCTTGGCGAAGTGCACGTTGGCCAGGAACACCGCCGCCCAGCCTGCGTCGCCCGCGATCTGGTCGGTGCGGGTCTGGGGCAGGACGATCGCGCTGTAGGTGAGGACGACCAGCATCGTCGCGGTCGCCGCTGGCAGGATCCGGCGGGCGCGGCGGGCGTAGAACTGGCTGATGCTGACCGTGCCGCTGCGGTCGGTCTCACGCAGCAGCAGGGTGGTGATCAGGAACCCGGAGAGGACGAAGAAGACGTCGACTCCGACGAATCCACCCTCGAACCCGGAGAGCCCCGCATGTCCTGCGATCACCAGACCGACAGCGACGGCACGGAGACCTTGAATATCGGCGCGCCAGTTCGAACTCATTCGGAGGACGATATGTCAATGGCCCTGTTGGGTCATAGTCGACAGTCCCGCTGGGCGGTCCGATTCTCAGCCGAATCTTCACCTATGACGAGCGAGACCGCAGTTGCGGCGAACGAATCTTCGGTCGTGGCGGACCTATGTGCGGTTTCGTCCGCCAGAACTCAAGACTCGGCTGACAGAAGTGAAGATTCGGTGAGAATCGGTCAGAGTCGGTCGCGGAGCCAGGCGAAGTCGGTCGTGTGCTCCGCGGCACCGCCCGGGGTCTCGCAGATCACCGGGGCGCCGGCGTCGCGGACCACTCCGGCGAGGAGGTCGGGGTCGATGCGGCCGGCGCCGAAGTTGGCGTGACGGTCGGCACCGGAGTCGAACTCGTCGCGGGAGTCGTTGCAGTGGACCAGGTCGATGCGGCCGGTGATCTTGCGGACGTCCTCGACCACGGTCTCGAGCGGGTTGCCGCCGGCGTGGGCGTGGCAGGTGTCGAGGCAGAAGCCGACGCTCTCGAAGCCCTCGGCCTTGCTGATCGCCTCCCAGACGCCGGCGATCCGGTCGAGGTAGCGCGCCATCGCATTGTCGCCGCCCGCGGTGTTCTCGATCAGGAGCGGGACCTTGATGTCGGTCGCCTCGATCGCCTTGCGCCAGTTGTCGAAGCCCTTCGCCGGGTCGTCGTCCTTGTTGACGTGGCCGCCGTGGACGATCAGGCCCTTGGCGCCGACCTCGGCCGCGGTGTCCATGTGCTGCTGGAGGAGCTTGCGGCTCGGGATCCGGATCCGGTTGTTCGTCGTGGCGACGTTGATGATGTAGGGCGCGTGGACGTAGAGATCTACGCCCTGCTCCTCCGCGCCGGCCTTGAGGGCGGCTGCGCCGTCGGCGTACGTCACCACCGGGCCCTTGTAGGACTGCGGATCGCCCAGGAAGAACTGCACCAGGCTCGCGCCGCGCGCGATCGCCTCGGCGACGGGGTCGGTCTGGTCTACGTGGGCACCGATCGCAACAGACATGGGGTCAGTCTAGGACGCGGCACCGACAGTCATGGCTTGACTTCATACCTTACGGGGGTATGGTAGGCGGCATGGACGAGCACACCGGGCCCGAAGGCCACGCGGATCACGGATACCTCCACAACAAGAACAAAGAGGCCTATCTCAAGCGCCTCAAGCGCATCGAAGGTCAGGTGCGCGGGCTCCAGCGGATGGTTGAGGACGAGGCCTACTGCATCGACATCCTCACCCAGGTCTCCGCCTCGACCAAGGCGCTCCAGGCGGTTGCCCTCGGGCTGCTCGACGAGCACCTCGGTCACTGCGTCGCCGGCGCGGTCCAGAACGGCGGCGCCGAGGCCGACGAGAAGCTCGCCGAGGCCTCTGCTGCGATCGCTCGCCTCGTCCGGTCCTGATTGTCAACAATCCAACAACCTAGAGAGATTCTCATGAGCACCCAGAACTTCACTGTCGTCGGTATGACCTGCGGACACTGCGCCTCCTCCGTCACCGAAGAGGTCACCGAGATCGCCGGCGTGAGCAACGTCGACGTCGATCTCGCCTCCGGCAACGTCACCGTCACCGCCTCTGAGCCGATCTCGGACGACGCCATCCGTGCGGCCGTCGAAGAGGCCGGCTACTCGCTGGCCTGATCACGATGACCCCCACCGCCACGAACCCGTCCGAGCAGCAGCTCGAGATCGAGGGCATGACATGTGCGAGCTGCGTGCGCCGTGTCACCAAGGCCATCAGCCGCGTCGAGGGTGTCGCTGACGCCAACGTCAACCTCGCGACCGAGACCGCCCTCGTCCACTTCGACCCCACCCGCACCGACCTCGCCGAGATCAGCGCCGCCATCGAGAAGGCGGGCTATCAGGCCGTCCTGCGATCGTCGACTGTCGACAATCCGCAGGAGCCTCAGGCAGACGAGACTGCGACGTCTGAGTCGGGTCGGGACGTTCGCCGTGCGGAAGAGCTCGTCCAGCTCAAGCGGCGGTGGGTCACGGCCCTGGCGGTGGGGCTCGGCCTGATGGCCTTGATGTACATCCCGCTTCCTGTCGACGCCATGGAGCCGGTGATGTCGATCGTGCTCGTGGTCGCCGCGATCACCCAGTGGTGGGCGGGCCGGGACATCTATGTCGCGGCGGCTCGAGGCATCCGCCACGGGTCGGTCGACATGAACACCCTGGTCACGCTCGGCACCGGCATCGCCTTCGCCTACAGCGCCTTCGTGACCTTGTGGATGGGCCAGGCTGAGGCCTGGGGACTGCCGCTCCACCTCTACTTCGAGACCGCCCTGGTCATCGTCGCGCTCGTGCTGATGGGCCGTTGGCTCGAGGCACGGGCCAAGTCGCGTACGGCCGACGCGGTCAAGGCCCTGGTCGGCCTGATGCCGGAGACGGCCACGGTCATCCGCAGCGGCCGTGATATCACGGTCCCGGTTGCGAACCTGCAGGTCAACGACCGGATCCGCGTACGCGCCGGGGAGAAGGTCCCGGTCGACGGCCGGATCGTCGCCGGAGCGTCCTACGTCGACGAGTCCATGCTCACCGGCGAGAGCGACCCGGTGCGGAAGGCCGAGGGCGACATCGTCATCGGCGCGACGATCAACCAGACCGGCTCGTTCGAGTTCGAGGCGACCGCGGTCGGGTCCGAGACCACGCTGGCGCAGATCATCGCGATGGTCGAGTCGGCCCAAGGCTCCGGCACCAAGCTGCAGCGCCTGGCCGACCGGGTCTCGGCGGTGTTCGTACCCGCCGTCCTCGTCGTCGCAGCGCTCACCTTCATCGGCTGGCTCGTCCTCGGCCCCGACGCCGAGCGTCTGACCAGCGCCGTCACCGCGGCGATCGCGGTCCTCATCATCGCCTGCCCCTGCGCCCTGGGTCTGGCCACGCCGGCCGCCGTCATGGTCGGCGCCGGCCGCGCGGCCGAGCTCGGCGTACTGGTCGGCTCGGGCGAGACTCTGGAGCGCGCACGCTCCGTCACCGCCATCGTCTTCGACAAGACCGGCACGATCACCCACGGCAAGCCCGAGGTCTCCGACATCGCCCCGGCTCCGGGCTGGACTCGCGACGAGCTGGTCCGGATCGCCGCCGCCGCCGAGACCGGCAGCGACCACCCCCTCGCCACAGCCCTCCGGGCCCGTGCCGAGGCCTCGGCCGACACCGTGGACGTGGAGGTTTCGGCGTTCGAGGCCCACCCGGGCCGCGGGATCAGCGCGGACGTCGACGGGCGCCGGGTGGTCGTCGGCAACTCGGCGATGCTCGCCGATGAGGGCATCGACGCCACCGACAACGGCTCGGTCCTGATCGCGGTCGACGGTGCGTACGCCGGCTCGATCCGGGTCGCGGACCAGGTCCGCGACGAGGCCAAGGAGACCGTGCGCCTGCTCGAGGAGTCGGGCGTCGAGGTGCACATCCTCAGCGGCGACGCCGCCGCGACCGTGGCGAAGGTGGCCGACGAGGTCGGCGTACGCCACGCCGCCGGCGGCCTCCTGCCCGAGCAGAAGCTCGCCCGGATCCAGCAGCTCCAGGACGAGGGCAAGGTCGTCGCCATGGTCGGCGATGGGATCAACGACGCCCCGGCGCTGGCCCAGGCCGACGTCGGGATCGCGATCGGCACCGGCACCGACGTCGCCCTGGCCGCCTCCGACATCACCCTGGTCGGCGGCGACCTCCGCGGCGTGGTCACCGCGCTGGCACTCTCCCGCCGCACCGTCGCGACCATCAAGCAGGGCCTGTTCTGGGCGTTCGCCTACAACGTGCTCCTCATCCCCGTCGCCGCGCTCGCCCTTCTCGACCCGGTACTCGCCGGCGCCGCGATGGCGATGAGCTCGGTCAGCGTGGTCACCAACGCGCTTCGCCTGCGCGGATTCCGCCGCCCCGAGACCCCCGAGGCGTACGCCGGCCGGGGCTTCGTCACCCGCGTCCGCGACGGTGGATATCTCCTGGTCACGGCCGTGATCGCTATTTCGATCGGGGCCGGGCTGACCTACCTGTCGCGCACCGAGCCCGCGCAGCGCGGGATGAACGGCATCCTGGAGTGGGCGCAGGGGATGAGCCCGATGCGTCCGTCGATGACGGAGATGCACGAGGTCGACATCGCCCCCGTCGCCTCCGACGAGTCGGGCATCGACGTCGCGATCACGCGGCGTGAGGGTGGGCTCCGGTTCCTCGTCACGGACGCCGCGACCGGCGACCCGGTGACCGACCTCGGTCGCACCCACCAGGCCTGGATGCACGTGATCGTGACCAGCCAGGACCTCTCCTGGTTCCGCCACCTCCATGCCGAGCCGACCGGCCGTCCGGGCGAGCTCGAGACCGACGTGACCTTCCCCGCCGGCGGCACCTACCGCGTCGACACCGAGTTCCGGCGCCGGGCCGACATGGCCGACGTGCTCGACCGGCAGCAGCTCACCATCGCAGGTACGCAGCCCCCGGCCGTCCCGCTGGAGGCGAGCCCGAGATCGTCGACTGTCGACAATCTCACCGTCACGCTCGAGGGCACGCCCGTTGCCGACCAGCAGAGCGACCTGCACTTCAGGTTCGAGGACAGCACCGGCAAGGTTGTCGACGATCTACAGCCTTACCTCGGCGCGGCCGGCCACGTCGTGGTCATGAGCGCGGACGGCGAGACGTTCGTGCACGGCCATGCCGAAGGCGATGGCCTGGCGGTCCCCGGCGCCTCGTTCGGGCCCGAGCTCGGGCTGCACCTGGACGTACCGAAGGCCGGTCTCTACCGTCTCTGGGCCCAGTTCCGCCTCGGCAACGGCGAGGTGATCACGGTGCCGTTCACGGTCGAAGCCGTGGATTCGGCCACGCAAACCGCTGGTTGATACCCTGACTCGTCCCTCTCCACAGATGGAGATGGGACATCGCATCAGCCCTCCTGCCATGGAGAGACCATGGCCGCCGAGTCCGTAGGAGGTGGAGAACGCTATGCGCGCCTATGAAGTAATGGTGATCCTCGAGCCCAGCCTCGATGAGCGCACCGTCGCCCCGACCCTTGACAAGTTCCTGAAGGTCGTCACCACTGATGGTGGCACCGTTGAGAACGTTGACGTCTGGGGACGCCGTCGTCTGGCCTATGAGGTCAACAAGAACGCCGAGGGCATCTACGCCGTCGTCAACCTGACCGCCGAGCCCAAGACCGTTCTGGAGCTCGACCGCCAGCTTGGCCTCAACGAGCAGATCCTGCGTACGAAGGTCATCCGTCCGTCCAAGTGACGCGGATGTCATCGTCGGAAATGTCGGTGCTGGGTCCTATCTTTGGCCCTAGGCCAGTTCAATTGATTTGTAACTCCTGAACCGACACCGACACCCAGATCAGACTCAAGGGAGATCTCATGGCAGGCGACACCGTCATCACCGTGATCGGCAACCTCACCGACGACCCGGAGCTTCGCTTCACGCCGTCCGGTGCAGCCGTTGCCAACTTCACGATTGCTTCGACGCCCAGCAGCTTCAACCGGCAGACCAACGCGTGGGAGGACGGGGAGACCCTGTTCCTGCGCTGCTCGATCTGGCGCCAGGCTGCTGAGAACGTCGCCGAGTCCCTGCAGCGCGGCATGCGTGTCGTCGCTCAGGGTCGCCTGAAGTCGAGGTCCTACGAGACGCGTGAGGGCGAGAAGCGCACTGTCTTCGAGCTCGAGTGCGACGAGATCGGTCCCTCGCTCCGCTACGCGACCGCCAAGGTCACCAAGGCCAGCCGCCAGTCCGGCGGCCAGGGTGGCGGCGGCGGTTACAACCAAGGTGGCGGCAGCGGTGGCTACAACCAGGGTGGCGGCTACGGCGGCCCCCAGGGCGGTGGCCAGCAGGCTCCGGCCGGTGGCAACGACCCGTGGGCCTCGCCGGCTCCGCAGCAGCCCGCCAACGCGGGCGGCGGCGCGCCGGCCAACGACCCGTGGGCAGCCCCGGGCGTGGGCAACGACGAGCCTCCCTTCTGATCAACAGATCCATATTTTCGAATCCCTCAACCATTCCGGTACTCAACCCATATGCCGCTCCGCGGCTGGGGCCGGGCTTCTAGAAAGGAAGCACCACAATGGCCAAGGCAGTGATTCGCAAGCCTAAGAAGAAGGTTTGCCAGTTCTGCAAGGAGAAGGCGACCGGTGTCGACTACAAGGACGCCACCCTGCTCCGTAAGTTCATCTCCGACCGCGGCAAGATCCGCGCCCGTCGCGTGACCGGCAACTGCGTCCAGCACCAGCGCGACGTGGCCATCGCCGTCAAGAACGCGCGCGAGGTTGCTCTGCTGCCCTACACCTCCACCGGTCGCTGAGGAGGATCGACATGGCTACCAAGATCATCCTTCAGCAGGAGGTCACCGGGCTGGGTTCCGCCGGTGACGTCGTCGAGGTCAAGGACGGCTACGCCCGCAACTACCTGATCCCGCGTGGCGACGCTATCCGTTGGAGCCGCGGCGCCGAGTCGCAGGCCGACTCCATCAAGGCTGCGCGCTCGGCTCGCTCCGTGCGCGACGAGGCTCACGCCGCCGAGATCAAGGGCAAGCTCGAGGCCAACACGGTCAACGTGAAGGTTCGCTCCGGCAAGGACGGCCGCCTCTACGGCGCCGTCACCGCCGCCGACATCGCCGCCGCGGTCTCCGAGACCACCGGCGAGTCGATCGACAAGCGCACCATCGCGCTGGGCAACCCGATCAAGGCGCTCGGCGCTCACGAGGTCTCCGTCAAGCTCCACGACGAGGTGTCCGCCAAGCTGGCCCTCAACGTGGTCCCCGCTTGATCTAGGGATTCACCCAGGCCCGCCTCCTCCGGGAGGCGGGCCTGTTCGTTTTCAGAACTTGTCGGCGATGTCGGTCAGCTTGGCGACATACGCCGGCCAGTCGTACTCCGACGGGATGTTGTCGCCCGACTTGCGCCAGCCGACGGCGCCGTCGGCCTCTTCGCGGAGGATGTCGGCCTGTCCGCCGTGACCGGCGAGGTCGGCGAAGAGGTGCACCAGCATCTGATGCAGCGTGACCTCCTCGTTGCCCCAGTGGGGCACATGCCCGATGGCGTCCAGCGGCAGCGCCTCGATCGTCTCGTCACCGTGGGCGATGACCCGACGGTAGAGGTCGATGATGCCCTCCATCGTCTCGTCCTCGGTGGCGTACCAGTCTGCCTGCGGGTCGACGTCCCACTGCTCGTCGGAGATCAGTTCCTCGGGATTCGGGAACGGACGCCCGAACGTCGTGCCGAGATAGACGGCCTCGACCCCGGTGACGTGCTTGATGATGCCGAGAAGGTTGGTGCCGGTCGGCGTACGCGGCAGCCGCGCCTCCCGCTCCGAGAGGCCCTCGACCTTGGAGATCAGCGCCTCGCGGCGGGCGTCGATGTACGTCTTCAAGGTGGTCTTGGGGTCAGTCGCCATGAGATGACCTTGACCTGCGGCCGGGCGGGGCACAAGTGAGTATGTGGGAGCGATGCCCAGAATCCGGCTCAGGCGCCGGTGACCAGCCAACGGTCGCTTCGCGCACGGAGCGTCAGCACCACGAAGCGGGCGCCCATGAAGCCGACAGCGAAGGTGATCCACACCCACACCAGCCCGCCGCCGAGGGCGACGGCGAGCGCCACGAGCGGGACGTAGGCGACGAGGGTCCAGACCCCGCCCCAGGCCAGATAGCGCCCATCGCCGGCGCCGATGAGCACCCCGTCGAGGACGAAGACGACGCCCGCGATCGGTTGCGCGATCGCCGCCACGATCACGACCGGCACCAACAGGTCCCGCACCGCCTGGTCCTCGGTGAAGAGTGCGCCGAGGAACGGTGAGAGAGAAGCCAGGAGTACGCCGGCGGCCACCCCGATCACGACACCCCACCACACCATCCGGGCCGTGATGTCCCGGGTCTCCTGGGTGTCACCGGCCCCCAGCGACCGCCCGGTCAGCGCCTGCGCGGCGATCGCGATCGCATCGAGCACGAACGCCAGGAACGTCCACAGCGTGAAGGCGATCTGGTGGGTGGCCAGCCCAACGGCCTGGTCGCCGACGGCGAGATGGGTGACGGCGTACGTCGTGACCAGGAGTGCCATGCGCAGGGTCAGCGTGCGAACCACGAGCGGCACGCCGGCACGCGCGGAGGCGCGGATCCCGGGCATGTCCGGGCGCAGCGGCACGTCCTGGCGGCGGGCGGCCCGCACGACGACGTACGTCAGCATCCCGGCCGCCAGCACCTGCGCGATCACCGAGCCGATCGCCGATCCGGCGATGCCGAGCCCGGCGCCGTAGACGAGGGCGAGGTTGAGCACGATGTTGAGTACGTTGGCCACGACCGCCGCGACCAGCGGAGTCTTGGTGTCCTGCAGCCCACGGAGCACACCGGTGGCCGCGAGCATCATCAGCAGCGGGGTCACCCCGAGGACGGCGATCCGGAGGTAGGTCGTCGCCGGGCCGACCACCTCGTCACCCGCGCCGACGGCCCGGCTGAGCGGCTCGGCCAGGACCATCACCGGGACCGTGACGACGACCCCGATGATGACCGCGAGCCAGATCCCGTCGATCCCCTGGCGAAGCGCACCGGCGGTGTCGCCGGCGCCGATGCGGCGGGCGACCGATGCTGTGGTGCCGTACGCGAGGAAGACGCAGAGCCCGACGATCGTCTGGAGCACGACGCCTGCGACACCGAGGCCGGCGAGCTCGCGGGTGCCGAGGTGGCCGACGATCGCGGAGTCCGCCAGCAGGAAGAGCGGCTCGGCGACCAGGGCCAGAAACGCGGGGATCGCGAGCCGCCAGATCTCCTTGTCGAGGCCTCGGCGGTCGGTCTTCGAGTAGCTCTTCGCATCCGCCGGCGTCGTCACGCTCCCAAGGTTAAACACCGTCGCCGCGGAGCGTTCTCCAGGGCAGGTGGAAAACCTGTGGAAAACGTCGTTGCGGCGCTATGTCGACAAAACGCCCAAGGGGGTACGACGATCCCGGCCGTGAATCACGATGGGCTGCGTACTTTCTTTTGTCCACAGCCTATGGATAGTAAAATTGCAGGTCAGGCAGCCTTTACCAATCCAGTGGAAGCAGTTATGCACAGGCACCTCCCCAGGCTGTTCACATTGACCAGGGTGTCGTCCACCGCTATCCCCTGGTTATCCCCAGGGCCTGTGGATAACCCTCTGTCGCCGATGTGGTCTGCGACGTAGGGTCGCGGAGACTTGAGGGTGTCGTCGACGGTCGGCCCGGAACTGTGCGAACAGAACTGTCGGTGCTCGCCCGTAGCGTGGCACCGAATCGACCGAGATCACGCCGCGACGATCCGCAGACCACGGAGGGGCAAGGGAATGAGCGTCACTGAGACCGGCTCGATGGGCGGTCCGGGCGACTTCCCGGAGCCGCCGTTCGAAGAGTGGGGCGACGGCCCCGCGGCGTACGAACCGGGCAACGCCCCGCGCGCGGTCAACGACCGCACGCCACCGCAGGACATGGCCGCCGAGCAGGCCGTCCTCGGTTCGATGCTGATCTCGAAGGACGCGATCGCCGACGTCTCCGAGACGCTGCGCGGCACCGACTTCTACCGCCCGACGCACGAGACCATCTACGACGCGATCATCGACCTCTACGGTCGCGGCGAGCCCGCCGACATGGTCACCGTCGCCGACGAGTTGCGCCGCAAGGCTGAGCTGGAGCGCATCGGCGGCGCCCCTTACCTGCACACGCTTGCCTCCAACGTCCCGATCGCCGCCAACGCGGGCTACTACGGCGAGATCGTCCGCGAGAAGTCGGTCCTGCGCCGCCTGGTCGAGGCCGGCACCAAGATCGTGCAGATCGGCTATGCCGGCGAGGGCGAGGTCGACAACATCGTCGACGAGGCTCAGGCCGAGGTCTTCAAGCTCACCGACAAGCGCTCCGGTGAGGACTACTCCCCGCTCGCCGACATCATGGACGGCGTCCTCGACGAGATCGAGGCGATCTCCAACCGCGAGGCCGGCCTCTACGGCGTCCCCACCGGCTTCGCCGACTTCGACGAGCTCACCAACGGCTTCCACGGCGGCCAGATGATCATCGTCGCGGCGCGACCCGCGATGGGTAAGTCGACGTTGGCTCTCGACTTCTGCCGTGCCGCCTCGATCCACAACAACCTGACCAGCGTCTTCTTCAGCCTCGAGATGAGCCGCTCCGAGATCACCATGCGTCTCCTCTCGGCCGAGGCCAAGGTGCCGCTCAACCACATCCGCAACGGCAACATGTCCGACGACGACTGGAACAAGCTGGCTCGCAAGATGGGCGAAGTCTCCAGCGCGCCGATGTTCATCGACGACAGCCCCAACATGACGATGATGGAGATCCGGAGCAAGGCCAGAAGGCTCAAGCAGCGCCACGATCTCCGGCTCATCGTGATCGACTACCTCCAGCTGATGAGCTCCGGCAAGAAGGTCGAGTCCCGCCAGCTCGAGGTCTCCGAGTTCTCCCGCCAGATCAAGCTGCTAGCCAAGGAGCTCGAGGTCCCGATCATCGCGCTGTCGCAGCTCAACCGTGGCTCCGAGCAGCGCGCCGACAAGCGCCCGGCCGTCTCCGACCTCCGTGAGTCAGGCTCGCTGGAGCAGGACGCCGACATGGTCGTCCTCCTCCACCGCGACGACGTCTACGAGAAGGAATCGACCCGCCCCGGCGAGGCCGACGTGATCATCGCCAAGCACCGTAACGGCCCCACCCGCGACCTCGTCGTCGCCTTCCAGGGTCACTACAGCCGCTTCGTCGACATGGCCCACTGACTCCAGGCGAGGGTTCACAGGACATGCGTACGCGGCCGGCCCCCACCGGGACCGGCCGCGCAGCGTAGCCACCGCTGGATCAGCTCGGCTCATCCTGGAGGGCACGGACCTCCACGCGGCTGCCCAGCGCCTTCGATGCCCGCTTGGTCCACTCGATCGCGTCGTCGTCGTTGTCGGCCTGGATGATCCAGAAGCCACCGAGGTACTCGTCGGCCTTGACGAACGGGCCGGGGGTGAAGGTGGGGTTGTCGGAGGTCGCGTCGACGGTGGTCGCGCTCGAGGGCGGCTGGAGGCCGCCGGCGAAGAGGAAGGCCCCGGTCTCCTGCAGCGCGGTGTTGAAGGCATCGACCTCCGCGATGAGCTGCTCCAGCTCGGCGGGGTCCATGTTCTCCATGGTCGGCTCCTCGCTGGAGTCGTGGGGGAGGCTGAGGAAGTACTGCGTCATGGGTGACTCTCCTTGAGTGGTGCGGACGTTTTCTTGGGCTGATTCCCTGAAGAGAACGCTAAGGAGAGTGAGCACGACGGCGCATCAGTCACGATGACTGGTGTCTGGGGTCCGATGACCGGTGAGCTTGGCCAGCTCGCTGCGGGCGGTGACCCCCAGCTTCGGATACGCCTTGTAGAGGTGGTGGCCGACCGTGCGGGGGCTGAGGTAGAGCTTGGCGGCGATCTCCTTGTTGGTACGTCCCGCCGCAGCCAGCTGGACGATCTGCCACTCCTGAGGGGTGAGGAGGATGAGCGGCCCGCCGGCGTGCTGCTCCTCCCGAGCTCCACCCAGCGCGTTCAGCTCGCCGCGAGCGCGTTCGGCCCACAACCTCGCGCCCAGACGGTCGAAGTCCGAGCTCGCGGCCTCGAGGCGGGCCAGCGCCTCGGTACGGCGTCTGCGCCGGCGCAGCCACTCGCCGTAGACCAGGCGAGTGCGGGCGAGATCGTACGGCCCAGCGTGCTGCTCGTGGAGTCGGAGCGCCTCGGCGTACAGCCCGTCGGCTTCGGCGTCATCGGCGACAAGCGCGCGAGACCGCAGGAGGAGGCCGGTCGTGACCGGACGGTCGACATGCTCGGCCCAGCGCGCGAACTCCGTCAGCTCTTCCTGGCACTGGTCCGGCGCTCCGCTGCGTACGGCAGCCTCGACGAGGTCGGGTACGGCGCGCCTGACCACGTCCCGGCGGGCGGGTCCGCGGCAGACCTCCTCGAGCCCCTCGAGGGCGGCGCTGAACCGGCGAGCCGAGAGGTCGAGCATCGCCAGGCCCCAGCCCGCCAGCTCAGCATTGACCCGGTGACGGGTCCGCGCCTCGGGCAGCACCTGCGCGGCGAGATCTCGGCAGCGGTCCTCCTCACCCCGCACTGCATGCAGCCAGGCCTCGATCGACCGGTGCGCAAGACTCTCGGTCGAGTTGCCGAGCTCGTCCGCGATCTCGGCGCCCTCGGCGACGCATGCGTGCGCATCGGCGAACTCCCCGCGCTGGAGCCGGGCCAGCGCGAGGGCGTTGAGTGCGTAGGGAACCCACGCCAGCGCTCCCGACGTACGGACCTGCGCCAGCAGGTCCTCCATCTCGGTGACGACGTCGTCCTCGTCGCCGATCAGGAGTCCGCCGATGCCGGCGGTCATGCCGCGCATCAGGCGCGCTTCCTCGCTGTCGCCCGCCGCTTGGAGGGCCCGCATCGGACCGACAGCCAGGTCTGGGCGGCCCGCGAACAGCTCCTGCCAGCCGACGAGGGCATCCACCACCGGGGCCCAGTGCGGCGGAGGGGTCAGGTCACGCATCAGGTCCGCAGCCTGATCCAAGAGATCGTGGGCGGCGCCGTGGCGAGCGGCGTGGACCGCCTCGTACAGGGTGAGCGCGGCGCGCTCGGGGTCGGTCTCGCGGACCAGCGTGGCCGCTTCGATGGTCAGCTCCGCATCGGTCCGCGGCGACGATCGCTCGTACGCCACGGCACCTCGGACATAGATGGCCTCGGCCCGGACACCCGGGTCCGTCGCCAACGTCAGCGCTTCTGTGGCCAACCGGGAGGCGCGATCGGGCTTGCCGGCGTCGAAGGCAGCCTGCGCGGCTCCCGCGATACGTCGACCCATCGACTGCTGGCCGACGCTGAGTCGCCCGGCTCGCTCGAATGCCGCCGACACCGCCATCGCAGCACCACGGCGCCGCGACCGTTCGGCCGCGGCCTCGAGCTCGGCGGCCACGGCCTCGTCGGGAGCGGTCGTGGCGGCGGACAGGTGCCAGACGCGACGGTCCGCGTCGGTAGCGGCGGACAGGACCTCGGCGTACGCGTGATGCACCTCGATCCGACGGTGCAGCGGCTCGCCCTGGTAGGCCGCCGCGCGCACCAGGGGGTGCTGAAAGGTCACCTTGCTCCCGATCTGGATCATGGCGGCGCGTTCGGCCGGCTCCAGTTCGGAGGCAGCGCCACCCAGGGCCTCGATGACGCGCAGCATCGTCGTCAGCGGCGCCCCGGCGTCCGCGGCCGCGACCAGGAGCGCACGGCGGGTCTCCATGGGCAGTGCCGCGATCTGCCGACGGAAGACGTCCTGGACCCGGTGTGCCACCGGCAGCGCGCCTACGCGTCCGGCCGCGTCCGCGTGATCGAGGACGTCGTCGTGGGCCGAGCTGAGCTCGAGGATCGCCAGCGGGTTGCCGTGGGACTCCTCGATCACCCGGGCTCGCAGCGGGTCGGCCAACCTCGGCGTCCGCGCGTCGAGCAGCCGGCCGGCATCGTCAGCGGTCAACCGCGGGAGGTGCAACACGTCGATGCTCGGGGTCTCGAACGGCAACGAGGCCTCGCGTACGGCGAACAGCATGGCGACGCGATCGGCACTCAGGCGACGGGCTGCGAAGAGTAGGACCGCCACCGACTCCTGGTCGATCCACTGGAGGTCATCGACGACGCAGAGCAGCGGTGTCTCTTCCGCCAGGTCGGTGAGCAGGCCCAGCGTCCCGGCCGAGACCAGGAAGTGGTTCGCCTCATCCCCCTCAGCCAGGCCCAGAGCCACCCGCAACGCCGCGGCCTGCGGCGCCGGCAGCGTCTCCACCCGGTCGAGGTGCGGGTAGAGCAGCTGGTGCAGTCCGCCGTAGACCAGCTTGGCATCGGACTCGACTCCCGAGCCCCGAACCAACCCCATCCCCGACTGCCTCGCAGCGGAGACCGCGTAGTCGAGGAGGACGGACTTGCCGATGCCCGGCTCGCCGCGCACCGCGAGAGCACCCCCGTGCCCCTTACCGGCCTCCATCAGAAGCCGATCGACCTGCTGCTTCTCCTCGTCCCGGCCCACCAGCGACATGGGGGCCACCTTAGTGAGAGCGCCCTCAGTCGGAGCACCGAATTTCCGCGACGACGCCGCGCTTCAGTTCCGTTGCTCGAGTGGCACGTATTCGAAGGACGGACCGGCGGTCGTCTTCCCGTCGCCGGTCGGCATCTTCATGAGCGCCAGCGCTTGCTTGCGCAATCCGAACATGGCGCCGACAGCGTCCTGCATCTGGCTGGGATCACCGTTGAAGGCCTGCTCGAGCAGGTACAGAACCAGGCTGTAGGTCTGGTTGAACTCCTCCTGGGCGACGCGGATCGGGCTGCCCTCCGGATAGTCGGCGGTACGCGGGTTGGGCCGCATCGGCAGGACACCGTCGAAGTCGATCGCGATCTCCTTGCCGGTCGGTCCGGACTGCGGTGTGTCCCCGGTCTGGTAGCGGCGGCCGAGGCGGAGCTCCTGGAACCGGTAGTAGTGCGCGACCTCGTCCCGGTCGGGGTGGAAGACGTCGCGATCGCCGTCCCACACGTTCGTACGGGCGGCACCCTCGCCCTGCTCGACGATCTCAGCCAGCGCGGCCGACGCGGACTTCAGGTCGACGACCGGCAGCACCTCGCCGCCTCCACCCCTGAGGTGGAGCTCGCCGATCTGCCGGGCCGGGTCACCGCTGAACACCTGCTCCTCGCCCAGCTGGTCGCACAGGGTGCACAAGCCGGCCTCGATCGCGGCGTAGAACTGCCCGATCGTCCGATACTCGTCGCTCTGCGGCGGCGCGTCGACGGACGCCGGCCGCTCGATGCGTAGGAACAGCTCGAGCGCTTCGGGCCCGAACGGGACGAGATGGACGTGCACGGACCGGTCGCCGTGGGGCAGCGGGTGGGGGTACGCCGGCAGCAGCTCCGGCGCGTCGAGCTTGGGAGAGCCGCCGACGGCGTTGAGCAGGTTCGCGGCCAGCGCCAGATGGATCATCTCCTCGGCGAGGACCGTGCCGACGACCTGGGCTGCCTCGGGGTTGCGGGCCGGGTCCAGGGAGTAGAGCGCGCACAGGTAGGGCGGAATCGTCGCGTGCTCGAGCTCGATCGCCCACTGCAGGTGGCGGCGGAGATCGTCGATCGTGTCGATGGCGTGGGCGCCAGGGGTGTCCATTGGGTACCTCGGTTCGTCAGGTCGGTGTCTGCAATCAGGACCGGACCAGCCCCCGATTTGTGACAGCGGGTCCGGAAGATGACGGCTGATCGGATCCGCCGCTGGACCTTCTGTCACAGATCTCAGGCCTGTCCGGTCGTGACTGGTGAGCGACGTTCCGGAGCGGCCGGGACGCGGGATGGAAGGAACACCATGAAGATCGTCGTGATCGGCGGAACTGGTCTCATCGGCTCGAAGCTCGTCCGGAAGCTGGGCGAACACGGCCACGAAGCGGTGCCCGCCTCACCCGACTCGGGGGTCAACACCCTGACCGGCGAAGGACTGGACGAGGTGTTGGAGGGCGCTCAGGTCCTGGTGGACGTCTCGAACTCGCCCTCGTTCGCCGACGACGCCGTGCTGGACTTCTTCCGTACATCCACCGGGAACCTCCTTGCCGCCGAGGAGGAGGCCGGGGTCGGACACCATGTGGCGTTGTCGGTGGTCGGCACCGAGCGTCTCGCTGAGAGTGGCTACTTCCGCGCGAAGATCGAGCAGGAGAGGCTCATCAAGGAGTCGGGACGGCCGTACTCGATCGTGCACGCCACGCAGTTCTTCGAGTTCGTGGGCAGCATCGCCCAGGCAGCGACCGAGGGAAACACCGTCCGTCTCTCGGATGCGCGGATCCAGCCCATCGCCGGCGAGGACGTGGCCGCCGCGGTTGGCCGAGTCTCCGTGGGCACCCCGTTGAACGGCACCGTCGAGGTGGCCGGCCCCGAGCAGTTCGGTCTCGACGAGCTGATCCGCACCGGGCTGACCTACCGCGGTGACCCCCGTGAGGTCGTCACCGACCCGGAGGCACGCTACTTCGGTGCCCTGCTGGACAAGGACATGCTCCTGCCGGGCCCCGACGCGCAGCTGGCGGCCACCCGGTTCGCCGACTGGCTGCCGCTGAACCCGCCGCCGGCGAAGTGAACCCGGCAGCCCGCCAAGAGCCTCTAGAGTCTGGTGGGTGTCGGACGGCGATCGAGAGACGACGGTAGGTCGTGGGATGACGGCTTCCGAGGTACGTGACCGCGGCGGCGTGGAGGATCTCGAGGCGGCCACGACTGTCTTCACGCAGGCGCGGCCGCGTCTGTTCGGGATCGCGTATCGCATGCTCAGCAGCGTCACCGAGGCCGAGGACCTGCTGCAGGACGTGTGGCTGCGCTGGCAGGCGTACGACCGGTCGACGGTGGCCAACCCGGAGGCGTTCCTGGCGACGACGACCACCCGGTTGGCCATCAACGTCCTCCAGTCGGCGTGGAAACGGCGCGAGACCTACATCGGGCCGTGGCTGCCCGAACCGGTCGACACCGAGGCCGACCCGTACCTCGGTGCCGAGCGGGCCGAGGCCCTGCAGTTCGCGTCCCTGCTGCTGATGGAGAGGCTGACCCCCAACGAACGCGCCGGCTACGTGCTGCGAGAAGCCTTCGACTACTCCTACGCGCAGATCGCGGACATCCTGTCCTCGACCGAACCAGCCGTACGTCAGCTGGTCAGCCGGGCACGCAAGCACATCGCCGGCGAGCGGCGCGCCCCGGTGGCCGCGGCCGAGCAGCGGGAGCTGCTGACCACGTTCCTCACCGCTGCCCGCGTTGGCGACCTGACCGCCTTGGAGCGGCTCTTCACCCCGGATGTGACCAGCCTGTCCGACGGCAACGGCCGGAGGGGTGTCGCCCGTACGCCGGTCGTGGGCGTAGAGCGGGTCGCGAAGTTCCTCAAGGCGATCTCCACCTGGTTCTGGGACGGCGTCGAGATCCGCTGGGCGACCACGAACGGACAGACCTCTGCCGTGCTCGTCCGCGACGGCTCCGTGTACGGCCTGATCACCGTCGGCGCCACCGCCGACGGCATCGATCAGGTGCTCTGGCTGGTCAACCCCGAGAAGAACAGAGCCGTCACGAACTGAGCCCCGGTCAGCTCAGCTCCGCGACCATCCCTTTGCCTGGAGCTCCTGCTCGGCCACGAACTCGAGCATCGGCTTGCCCGGTTCGCAGAGCATGGTGACGGTGAACCGCACCGGGATGTCGTCGCGGTTGTTGCCGTCCTGGTAGTGGATGACGTCGCCGCCCGGCTCCCAGAACGTCTCGCCGGCACGGACGACCCGCGGCGGCTCGCCCTCGAGCTCGAACACCATCTCGCCCTCCAGCACGTAGCCGAAGGCCGGCCCGGAGTGGCGATGCGGCGGGGTGCCGGGGTCGCCCGGCGGGTACTCGATGACGATCGTCATCGCGTGTGCCCCCTCCGGGATGAAGGGCGGTTTCGCTTCTTGAAGCACGGTCAATGACATGGGAGTCCTCCTCGATGAACGGTGCACTCGATAGACCGGACAGCGGCGCGATCTGTGACTCCCGGGTCCGCGGGTAGGTCCGGCCGACGATCACGATGCGGGCGAGAAGAGCCGGTCCAGGTGCTGGTCGATGGCTGCGAGCGCGGCCTCGGGCTTGATCACGCCGAGTTCCAGCAGGGGCGTGAATCCGGTCAGCGAGAGGATGAGGTCCGTCTCGATCGCGAGGTTGCGGTCGGCGGAGATGTGTCCGTCGGCCATCGCCTCCCGGATGAGACGCTCGACAGTGTCGCGACCCTGGCGCAGGCCGACGCTGGCCACGTCGCGCAGCTCGGGGTCGTGCAGTGCTTCGAGGACGTACGCGGCGTTCATTCGGCTGGTGGCGCGAGCGTCGGGGTGGAGCGGGAGCATCTCGGTGAGAACCACCCGCAGTACGTCCCGGGGACGTGGCGGCTGGTCGAGCCCGGTCAGGCCGCGCGTGACCCGGTCCGAGGTCTGATCGGCGGCGAACTCCATCGCGAAGGTCAGCATCGCGGTCCGGGACGAGAAGTAGTGCTGAAGCTGCCCGAGAGAGACCTCGGCCTCGCGCGCGACCTCGCGCATGGTCGCTCGCGGCCAGCCCTGTTGCTCGACCACCCGCCACAGCGCGTGGGCGATCGCCTCTCGTCGCTCGCGGTGGTCGACCTGCTTCGGCATCGCCCGTCCCCTTCGTCGTTTCAATACGCGTGACATAATACAGGTGACTTATATCCGCGGTCGATGGAGTGAGGTGACCAATGGCGATGCCCCACGACTCGTACGCCTTCGCGATCGACGATGCGGTCGCCGTCGCCCTCCTCGCCGACTTCCAGATCCGGAAGGCGATCGCACGCGGCGACTTCGACGACCTGCCCGGCAGTGGCGAGCCGATCGACCTGCCTGACCAGCACGACCCGGAGTGGTGGATCAGGAGCCTCATCGAGCGCGAGCACGTGGCGCTGCTGCCACCGTCGATCCAGCTCCGCAAGGATGATGCCGCGCTGGACGCGCGCCTGGATCAGCTGGCAGACGAGAAGGCCGTACGTCGCGAGATCGACGACTTCAACGCCCGCGTGATCAGCGCACGCTATGAACTGCCGGCTGGGCCGCCGCTGATCACGATGCCTCGCGACCCCGACACCACGGTGGCCGAGTGGGCCGCGCGTCGCGCGGCCCGCCGCGGGAAGCCTCGCGAAGCGGGAGCCACGGGTGATCGGCGAAGTCGTCGGTTTCGGCTCTTCCGTCGCCGCTGAGTGCCTCGGCAGGCGTTACGCTCCCAAGGTGGCCGACCTGGATGCCGTCGAAGACCGGATCTGGACGCTTCTCGACCGTTACCGCAACGAGCTCGAGGACGCGACGATCTACGGGATGCCGTCGTTGCGCTGGCCCGGTTCCGGCGCTCATGACTACTTCGCCGCGGTCAAGCGAAGCGCGCAGAAGGTGAGTCTCTACGCGATCGCCGTCGACACCTGGCCGGAGGCGCTCGAGGGATCGTCGGAGGCGTTCCGCAAGCGCCGTACGGGCAAGGCGACCTTCTCCTTTCCCGCGTTGGACGAGGAGATGGCCGCCGAGCTCGAAGGGTTCCTGGAGCGGCTCTACCAGCGCTACCGCGAGCATCACGCCGGCTAGCGGACCGCTCGCTTCACCAGTTCGGTGAGCTTCTCCTCGACGGCGGGGGTCATGGTCGCTACGGCGAAGACGGTCGGCCAGATGTCGCCGTCGTCGAGGTTCGCCCACTCCTGGAAGCCGACCTCGGCGTAGCGCATCTTGAACTTCCCGGCGCACTTGTAGAAGGCCACGACCTTGCCGTCGGAGTTGGCGTAGGCGGGCATGCCGTACCAGGTCTTCGGGGCGAGGTCGGTCGCGTGCGTGGTGACGATCCGGTGGAGCGTCTCGCCGATAGCGCGGTCGTTGTCGTCCATCGCGTCGATCTTCTCGAGGCAGTCAGTGAGGTCGGCCTCGGCCTTCTTGCTGCCGGTCCCACGCTTGGCGGCCGTCCTGCGCTCGGCGGCGGCCTCCTTCATGGCGGCCTTCTCTTCCTCGGTGAACGTGGTGCTCTTCGCCATCGGTCTTTCCTTCCTATCGGGTCCGTTGAGACGAGCCTATGGAGGCAGAGGCTCCGTACGCTTCTTCGTTCCTGATCAGTCGGAGAGAGGCTTGCGGGCGAAGACGATCGCGCCCGGGACCTCGTCGTCGGGTCGCATGAGGAGCTCGGCCTCGATGTCGAACCCGGCCTCGCGCAGCCACTGGGAGATCTGCTCGGGCGTACGGCGGTGGGTGTCGACGCCGATCGGGCGCCCGGTGTAGCCGGTGGTCGAACGCTGCGTCTCGTCGCCTACGTGGAACCCGACCAGCACCGAGCCGCCGGGTCGCAGCACCCGCCGGAACTCCTCGAACACTCCGGGCACCGCCGGGTCGGGGATGTGGATGACCGACCAGAAGGCGAGTACGCCGCCGAGAGATCCGTCCGCCAGCGGCAGATCGGTCATCGACCCGACCTCGAACCCGAGATCAGGATGGTCCTGCCGGGCGATGGCGATCATCTCGGGGGAGAGGTCGATCCCGAACGTGTCCACGCCGAGGTCGTTGAGGTGCCGGGTGACGTAGCCCGGGCCGCAGCCGACGTCGGCCACCGGCCCGCCCTCCCGCACGGCCTCGGCGAACACCGCGAGACCCGCGCGCAGGTACGGACGATCGTCCAGCAGGCCGCGTACCTTCTCGGCATAGCCGGCGGCATCGGTGTCGTACGACTCGCGGGTCTCGTTCAGCCAGTTGTCGGGCATCAGAAATTGACTCTAGGGCACGGCGAAGCGCGAGATACTGAGGCGAGCCGCGTGGGGGCACGGCATCCAGCCGGTCTGAGAGACGAACGGACACCACCATGACCACGCACGACCGCCCGAGCAGGGCTGAGCTCCACGACCGACCCGGACCGCTGCGGGGCACCTCCTGGGAGCTCTTCGAGGACCCGTGGCGCGGCACGCCGTCCTTCGCGGACGAGGAGGGCGTGGTGGCCGCGGCCGGTCTCGTCCAGCTGGGCGAGACCTTCGGGCTGGACTACCCGATCAACGCGTTCATGCCCGGGATGTCCAGGGCCGAGAAGCCGGCCGAGCACGTCATCTACGGCAACGACCCGGCTCACCGCGCCGACTACCTCGACGGCTATTACCTCCAGTCATCGACCCAGGTCGACGGGCTGCGGCACCGGCGGGCAGACGACGTCGGGTTCTACGCCGGCACCCCTGACGAGCTGATCATCCCGGGGACCGAGGAGATCGGCATCCAGGTCTGGGCCGACCGCCCGATCGTCAGCCGGGGAGTCTTGGTGGACATCGCCGGCCTTCTCGCCCGGCGCGAGGAGACCCTCGACCACGAGGCCGGCCAGCCGATCCCGTACGACTACATCGACCAGGCGCTCACCGCGCAGGCGATCGAGCTGCGTGCCGGTGACGTCGTCATGCTCCACACCGGGTGGTGCGAGTGGTTCCTCGAGCTCACCGCCGAGCAGAAGCTGGCTCAGCAGGCCCTCGGCCGCGCCACGGGTATCGAGCAGAGCGAGGAGGTGCTCGACTGGGCCTGGGACTCCGGTCTCGCCCTGCTCGCGGCGGACACCTTCGCGGTCGAGTGCCTGCCGGCCGTGCCCGGTTCGCCCTTCGTGCAGTCGGCGCCGAACGACCGCGGCATGATGCACCAGGAGTTCCTGGCCAAGCTCGGCATGCCGCTCGGTGAGCTGTGGCGGCTCGGGCCGTTGGCACGCCGCATGGACGCGCTGCAGCGGTGGGAGGCCTTCCTCAGCGTCAAGCCGCTCAACGTCACCGGCGCGACCGGCTCACCGGCGAACGCCGTCGCGATCATCTGACGGCTCTTCGATCGGCGGCCGTCCCGATCCGGTGTGATTGGCTTGCTGGCCACGTACGTTGGACGCAGCCGTCACTGGAGCGAGGGGGTGCCGTGCGCAGCTGGGTGCGCAGGTCCTTGTGGGACGTCGTGCCGCGCGATCACCGTCAGAGCGACGCCGGCCTGCGGCGTCGCCAGTCGGTCACGGTCGGGTTCGTGGTGCTCGGTGCGCTGGTGCTCGGCGTATCGCTCCGCATCGAGCCGGGCAGTGTCTGGTTCTATCCGGCGACCTTCGCCCTGGCCGGAGTGTGGGCCGTCGGCGCCTTCGCGTCCGGGCCGCTGCATCTCGGACGGATCGGCGCCTGGCGGCAGCAGGAGGGCGGGCGGCGGCTCGTCCGCCCGGTGCTGCCGCCGATCCTGCTCGGTCTGGGCCTGGCCGCCATCTTCGTCATCGGCGGCCTCGTCGTGCGCGAGATCCCCTGGCTGGACCGGCAGGTGCGCTCGGTTCTCGACTTCGCCGACCAGGGCTCGCTCCCGATCCTGGTCGTGGTGACGGCCGTCAACGGGGTGGCCGAGGAGCTGTTCTTCCGCGGCGCCGTCTATGCCGCCCTGCCTCGCCATCCGGTCGCCTGGACGTCGGTGGCCTACGTGATCGCGACCCTGGCGACCGGCAACGTGATGCTGGCCTTCGCCGCGATCCTGCTCGGCGTCGTGGTCGGGCTCCAGCGGCGCGCGTCCGGTGGCGTACTCGCGCCGATCCTCACCCACTGTGCGTGGTCCCTGTCGATGCTCCTGGCGCTGCCGCTGCTCTTCGGCTGAGGTCTCAGACTCCCTTGCCCTCGGCCAGCCGCTCGGCCAGTGCGCGTCGCACAGCCTCGCGATAGGGCAGCGGCTCGCCGGGCACGACCTCGAGGATGCGCCGGTCCTGCGCGACCAC
Organism: Nocardioides sp. NPDC127503; assembly: GCF_040302165.1. NCBI lineage: Bacteria > Bacillati > Actinomycetota > Actinomycetes > Propionibacteriales > Nocardioidaceae > Nocardioides > Nocardioides sp. NPDC127503. The sequence goes on from NZ_JBEORH010000013.1 coordinate 108,341, forward strand.
CTCGGTGCTCATCGAGTCGATCAGGTTGCGCCCGGTGGTCAGGTCGATGTCGGTCACCAGTGCCAGCCAGTACGACGACAGCCGCGGCGTCAGGACCGGCACCGGGACGACGGGGATGGTCCGGCCGGTGGCCACCTTGGAGGCGACGGTCAGCATGTCGAGGTACGTCATCGCCTCGGGGCCGCCGATCTCGAAGACCTCGCCGATCGCGTCCTCGTGGTCGATGACACCGGCGAGATAGCGGATCACGTCGTCGACGGCGATGGGCTGGGTCCGGGTGGCGGTCCACCTCGGCACCACCATGGCGGGGAGGTTCTTGACCAGCTGCCGGGTGAGCTCCCAGGAGACGCCGCCGTGGCCGACGACGATCGCGGCCCGCAGCACCGTGACGGGCACGCCGGCCTCGCCGAGCAGTGTCTCGACCTCGCGGCGAGAGCGCAGGTGGGGCGACAGGTCTCCGTTGTCGTCGCCGAGCCCACCGAGATAGACGATCTGGCGAACCCCGGCCTGGGCAGCGGCGACCCCGAAGGACCGCGCGGCCCGGGCGTCGCGCTCCTCGAAGTCGTCGTGGTCGAGCGAGTGCACCAGGTAGACCGCCACGTCGACCCCGTCGAGCGCGGCCGGCAGGGTGGTGGGGTCGTCGACGTCGGCACCCACCGGTTCACCGGGGCCGTCGTAGTCGTCCGGACGCCGGGTCATCGCACGCACCGTGGTGCCGCGTCGGGTCAGCTCCGCGACCAGCCGCCGACCGATGAAGCCGGTCGCGCCGGTGACGAGAACGGTGGGCGAGGTCTCCATGGGTCGAGCCTACGGACGCGACGGGTCGACCGGCCGGCAGTCCTGCCCGCAGCCGTCCTCGGCGACCGGCCCGGAAGCGTGCGATGCCGGCCGATGCAGCACGGCGCCGGTCGGTGTCACGACGACATCGGAGCCGTCGACGCGGCCGGTGCCGTCGACGATCAGCGCATGGTCGCGCGGCGTGAGCGGGGCGTACGTCAGGGTGAGCACCGGGTTGGTGGCGAGGTTCGCTCGGGTGCCGCCGCCGGGATCCGAGATCCGCAGCGTCGTGCCCTCGACGACCGGGTCCACGACCACGACCTTGATCCGCTCGCCCGCGGTGGTCAGCAGGAAACCGCTGCCGAACCGATCCAGGGTCGAGGCGAGATCGGGCAACGCGACCGGGATGCTCATGTCCCTCACCTTAGTTCGCGGCCAGGACCGCGAGAGCTGCTTCCGTCGACGAGCCGGGTTCGGGGACGTACGTCACCAGGTTGGTGCTGCTGCCCGGATCGACGGAGAGCGACTCGAACGACAGGTCGAGGTCGCCGACGACGGGATGGTGCAGCTTCTTCACGCCGGTCGTGTGGATGCGTACGTCATGCGCAGCCCAGCGCACCCGGAACTCTTCGCTGCGAGTGCTGAGCTCGCCCACCAGATCGGAGAGGTCGCGGTCGTAGGGGTTGCGGCCCGCCTCCGCGCGCAGCAGGGCGACGGTGTCGTCAGCCGCGTGCCCCCACTCGCGGAAGAAGGTGCCGGCGGTCTCCTCGAGGAAGACCATCCGGGCGGTGTTCACCGGCTCGCCGGAGGCGTACCACGGAGAGAACACAGCTCGACCCAGCGAGTTGATGGCCAGCACGTCGAGGTGGGCGTTGAGCACCATGGCGGGCACGCCGGTGAGGGCGTCCAGCAACCGCTCGATCGTCGGCCGTACGCTCCGGGGCGCCGCGGACCGGCGGCGCCTGGCGACCTGCGCCGGACCGCCCGCGGTGCGGATCAGGTCCATCAGATGCGCGCGCTCGGCGTCATCGAGCTCGAGCGCCTGGGCGATGCCGTCGACGACGCTCTCGGACACCCCGGTGGCGTCGCCGCGCTCCAGCCGGATGTAGTACTGCGGCGAGACCCCGACGAGGAGCGCGGCCTCCTCACGGCGCAGGCCGGGCACCCGCCGCCGCTCGCCTCCGTAGCTCGGAAGACCCGCCTGATCAGGTGTGATCCGAGCACGACGCGTGCTCAGGAACTCCCGGATCTCGGCTCGCGCCGCATCGCGGCGACTGGGCACGTCGGAGGTCATGCCCTCCACTGTAGGAGCCTTCGAGCCCGGGTGAGGGTCACTGCCGGTGACCCCACCGAGCGGGCCTTCTTGCGACCCTTCCGCGCTGGTTCAGTGATGGGTGGCGCCCACCAGGGCGCCGACGAACGAGAAGGAAAAGCGCATGACCGACAAGACAGAGAAGACCGAGAAGAAGGTCTGGCTGGTGACGGGTGCGGGCCGCGGCCTGGGCGTCGACATCACCCGGGCGGCCTTGGCTGCCGGGCACGCGGTGGTCGCCACCGCCCGCAACCCGAAGAGCGTCACCGAGGCGTTGGGCGAGCACGACGACCTGCTGCCCGTCGCCCTCGACGTCACCGACCCGGCAGCGGCCGAGGCCGCCGTCCAGGAGGCGGTCGAGCGGTTCGGCCGTCTCGACGTACTGGTCAACAACGCCGGCAGCTTCCAGGCAGGCTTCTTCGAGGAGATGACGCCCGAGGCGTTCCGCTCCCAGATCGAGACCACGCTGTACGGCCCGATCAACCTCGTCCGAGCCGCCCTGCCTCAGCTCCGGCTGCAGCGGGACGGCCTGGTGATGACGATCTCCTCCACCGCCGGCATCGCCCCGGCGGGCGACTTCCTCACCGCGTACGCCGCCTCGAAGTTCGGGGTCGAGGGGTTCATGGAGGCTCTCGGGCCGGAGGTCGCTCCGTTCGGGATCCGGACCATGCTCGTCGAGCCCGGCTTCTTCCGCACCGAGCTGCTGACCCCGCAGTCCACGCACTATGCCGTGCCGTCGATCGCGGACTACGCCGACCGCTCGGCCGCGACCGTGGAAGCCTGGCGAGGCATGGACGGCAAGCAGGGCGGTGATCCCGCGAAGCTCGGCGCCGCGCTCGTCAGCCTGGCGGCTCTCGACGAGCCGCCGCTGCGCTTCGCTGCCGGTGCCGACGCCGTGGAGGCCTTCGAGACCAAGGCACGTACGTTGCAGGAGCAGGCCCACGCACACCTCGACCTCTCCACCGGTCTCGCCCACGAGATCGGGTGACGTGCGTCACCGAGCACCCCTTTTTGGAGCACTGCTCTGTTACTCTCGGTGACCTACAGGCCCCGTGCCGACGCGGGTCATGACGTGAAGGAGCAGCAACGTGGTCACCATCTCCAGCGACGGACCGGTGTGGACACTCGACCTCGGGGACGACGAGAACCGCTTCTCGCCTGACTGGCTCGAGGCCGTCGGCTCAGCGCTTGACCAGATCGAGGCGACGACCGAGCCGGCGGTGCTGGTCACGATCGGTGGCGGCAAGTTCTACTCGAACGGGCTCGACCTGGAGTGGCTGGGGCAGAACCTCGACCAGCACGACACGTACGTCGCCCGGGTCGAGGACCTCTTCGCCCGCATCCTCACGTTGCCGGTCCCGACGGTCGCCGCGGTCAACGGGCACGCGTTCGGCGCGGGCGCGATGCTGGCGATGGCGCACGACTACCGCGTGATGCGTGAGGACCGCGGCTACTTCTGCTTCCCCGAGGTCGACATCCACATCCCGTTCACCGTAGGGATGAATGCCCTTGTCACCAGCAAGCTGACCCCGCGCACGGCGCTCGACGCGATGGCGACCGGGCGGCGCTACGGCGGAGGTGACGCCGCTGCGGCGGGCATCGTCGACGCCACCGCCTCGTCGGAGAAGCTGCTCGAGGCGGCCACCGGCTTCGTACGCGACCTCGCGGGCAAGGACCGCGCCACGCTGGGCACGATCAAGGCCCGGATGTTCGCGGACGTCGTCAAGGCGCTCGGCGCCGGCAACGACGACGCTGCCTGATCCCGTCATGGGGCGTCCACGGCAGTACGACCTCGCCGACCTTCTCGGGCATGCCCGGGACCTCTGGGTCGGGCGAGGCGTCGTCGGCCTGACGATCCGGGCGCTGAGCTCGGCGTCGGGTGCGTCCAACGGGGCGGTCTACCACGCGTTCGGGTCCCGCGACGGCCTCCTGGCCCGGGTCTGGGCCGAGGAGGCCGGCCGGTTCCTCACGTTCCAGCGCGACCGAGTGGCGGAGGCGATGGGCGAGGGCGACGCCACCGCGGCACTGGTCGCGGCGGCGCTCGCCCCTGCGGCGTACGCGAAGGATGACGAGGACGGCGCCCGGCTCCTGCTGGCCGCCACCGCGGATGACCTGCTGACCTCGGAGCTCGACGAGGAGGGACGTACGCAGCTCCTCCAGCTCCAGAAGGAGCTCGGCGCCCTCCTTGTCGAGCTCACCTCCGCACTGTGGGAGCGAGGCGACCGTGCTGCCGTCACGGTCGTGCGCCACTGCGTCGTCACCCTGCCGGGGGCACTGCTGCTGAAGGCCGATCGCATCACCGACCCGCTCGCCCAGCACTCCCTCGAGCACGCGGTACGCGGCATCGCGGCCGCGCCGCCAGCCGGACCTACTCCGGGACCCCGATGATCCGCCGCATGCCCTGAAAGGCGCGGTCGGCGGCCCGGGTGTCGCCGTGGAGGAGACGGGCCGGGGTGATGAACGAGGCGAGCGACTCGAGCCCGAACACGACCGACTCGATGTCGGTGTCCTCGGGCAGGTCGCCGGCCTCGACGGCGGTGGTGAGGTCGGCTCGCAACGTCTCCCGCCACTGGTTGCGCCCCTCGAGCAGCTTCTCGTGGACGGCGCCGTCGCGCCCGTCGTAGTCGTAGGTCACCTGGGTCATCAGGCATCCGCCCGGGTAGCCGGGGTCGGCGGCGTACTCCGTCCAGGCGTCGCACGCGGCCAGGAGCCGGGGGAGACCTCGCGGGAACCGCTTGACCGCCTCCCAGACCCGGGTGCGAAAGTCGGAGAAGACCAGCTCGACCGTCTCCAGCTGAAGTGCCTCCTTGGTGCGGAACTGGCCGATCACCCCGGACTTGCTCATCTGGACGATCTCGGCCAGCCGCCCGATCGTGACGCTGTCCAGCCCCTCGACCGACGCCAGGTCGGCGGCTGCCTTGACCACGCTCCGTCGGGTTTCGAGTGCCGCCTGGGCGGATGCACGTCCTGCCATGCCGACGAGTTTAGCGCACGACCGAACTCTATTGCATAGCGTACGATCGTGTGCTTAATCTGATCGTGTGCCCGGCCCCGTCCACGAAGGAGGCACACCGATGACCGAGACCCGCGAGCGGCCCTGCAGCTTCGACCTGGAAGCTGCAGATCCCTACTGCATCGATCCCGAGACCGCCGCCGAGCGACTCCGACACCACCCGTGGCGCCGTTTCGCCGTGCTGGGCGACAGCGTGACCGCCGGCGTGCGCGGTCCGCTCGACGGCTACCGCGACGAGTCCTTCGCCGAGCGCCTGGTGAGTGCGCTGGCGAGCACCCGCCCCGGCTTCGAGGCGGTGAATCTGGCCGTCCCGTACCTGACCGTCTCCGAGATCCGCGAGGTGCAGCTCGAGCCGGCCCTGGCCTTCGCGCCGGACGCGGTGCTCATCAGCGCCGGCGGGAACGACGCCTTCAATCCGTACGACCCGGACCGGCTGCGCACGGAGCTCGAGCTGCTTCTCCGGCCACTGGCCGAGAGGGGTGCCGTCGTGCTGACCGTCGGTCTCTTCGATCTCGCCCGGTCGGGGCTGGTGCGAGCCGAGGAGGCGGCGGACATGGCCGACCGGTTCGACACCCTCGACCGGATCACCGCAGAGACCACGCAGAGCCTGGGCGGGATCCACATCGACACGCACCACCACCCGCTGGCGGCGGACCCGGACATCTACGCCCGCGACCGCATCCACGGCAACGCCCGAGGCCACGCGGTCGCGTTCGCGGCCATCGTCGACGCGATCGGCCGGCCGGGAGGGCGAGACTCGCTCGCCCTCCCGGAAGCAATCAGCTGAGCGTGGCGGTGTCGATCACGAACCGGTAGCGCACGTCGGAGGCCAGAACCCGGGCGTACGCCTCGTTGATCTGGTCCGCCGAGATCACCTCGACCTCGGAGCCGATGCCGTGCTCGGCGCAGAAGTCGAGCATCTCCTGGGTCAGCTCGATGCCGCCGATCATCGAGCCGGCGAAGTTGCGGCGGTTGGTGATCAGCGAGAACACGTTGACGCTCAGCGGCTCTGCCGGGGCGCCGACGTTGACCATGGTGCCGTCCACGGCGAGCAGGCCGAGGTAGGCGTCGAGGTCGATCTTCGCGCTGACGGTGTTCACGATCAGGTCGTACGAGCTGGCCAGCTGCTCGAACGTCGCCGGGTCGGAGGTGGCGAAGTAGTGGTCCGCGCCGAGGCGCAGCCCGTCCTCCTGCTTCTTCAGCGACTGCGAGAGCACGGTGACCTCGGCACCCATCGCGTGGGCGATCTGGACGCCCATGTGGCCCAGCCCGCCGAGGCCGACGATCGCGACCTTCTTGCCCGGACCGGCGCCCCACTTCTTCAGGGGCGCGTACGTGGTGATGCCGGCGCACAGCAGCGGCGTCGCGGCCGCCGCGTCCATGCCCTCGGGCACCTTGAGCGCGAAGTGGGCATCGACGACGACGTGGGTCGAGTAGCCGCCCTGGGTGAACGAGCCGTCGCGGTCCTTCGCGGCGTACGTCCCGACCCCGCCGCCGGGGGTCGAGCAGTGCTGCTCGTCGCCGGCGCGGCAGTTGTCGCACTCGCGGCACGAGTTCACGAAGCAGCCGACGCCGACGCGGTCGCCGACCTTGTGGTTGGTCACCGACGAGCCGACCTCGGTGACGCGGCCGACGATCTCGTGGCCCGGGACTACCGGGAACGGCTGCGGGCCCCAGTCACCGTTGACGGTGTGGATGTCGGAGTGGCAGATGCCGGCGTACTCGATCGCGATGAGGACGTCGTTGGCGCCCACCTCGCGGCGCTCGATGGTGATCGGTGCCAGCGGCTCGCCGGCGGAAGGTGCTGCGTACGCGTTGACGCGCATTTGGGTGTCTCCTGAGTCTGAGAGGGGTGGTGGATCAGTGGTTCTCGCGGCTGCGGATCTGACCGGCCAGCGTGTGTGCCTGGTCGCCGATCTCCTCGGCGCGCGCCTCGTCGCCGGCCGCGACGGCTCGCCAGTAGTCGGTCTTGAGACCGACGTACGCCCGCCGCAGCTCGAGGTTCTCGGCCTCTCGGGCGAGGCGCGCCGCGTGCTCGGTGAGCATGTCGATCTGCTCCGCGGCGCCTTCGCGACCGAGCCGGCCGTTGGTGACGTACGTCCTCATGTCGTCGATCGAGAGGCCGATCGCGGCCAGGCAGGCGACGCCGGTCAGCTGGTCCAGGTCGGTCTCGTCATAGACCCGGTGCCCGCTGCTGGCGCCGCGGCTGACCGGCGAGATCAGCCCGATCGTCTCGTAGTAGCGCAGGGTGCTGGCCGGCAGTCCGGTCAGCGTCGCCACCTCTCGGATCGTGTACGTCCGAGTCGTTGATGCAGTCACGCCAAAGACGCTAAGAACTTCAAGTACTTGAAGTCAAAGGGATGATTTATCGACATGTGTATTTGGCTTGCCGGGCGCCCGCGGCCCGGGCGTACATTGCGATCATGGCCATCCGCACCCATGCCGGCGTCGACAGCTACCTCGACGCTCTGCCGGAGTGGCAGCGCGACATCTGCCGCGATCTGCGCGAGATCATCCACGACGCCGATCCGGAGATCGAGGAGACGATCAAGCGGACGGTCCAGCCCTACTTCGTGCTGCAGGGCAACGTGTGCGCGCTGCTCGCCACCAAGGACCACATCAATCTGTTCCTCTACGACCCGACCGTCCCCGATCCGGCCGGGATCATCAACCAGGGTCACGGCAACGCCACCGGCCGAGCCATCCAGATCTACCGGGACGACCCGATCGACCGCCCCGCGCTGACCGAGCTGCTGCGCGCCATCGTGGCCAACAACCGGGCCGGTGGCTGGCGCCGCCTGCAGAAGGAATGACCGCGCGACCAGCGCATTTCGCACTCCAGTCGGGTCCGATCAGGCCCAGCGGAAAAAGATCCGAACTTCCGCTTGACCTTGACCCAGCGTCAACCCTCGACGCTATTCGACATGAACCCGACACCAGCAATCGAGATCGCCGGACTGACCAAGTCCTACGGCGACGTACACGTCCTCAAGGGCGTCGACATGAGCGTCGAGAAGGGCACGATCTTCGCCCTCCTCGGCTCCAACGGCGCCGGCAAGACCACGGCCGTGAAGATCCTGACCACGCTGCTCAAGGCGGACGGCGGCCAGGCGACGGTCAACGGCTTCGACGTCGCGACTCAGGCCAACGACGTACGTAGCTCCATCAGCCTCACCGGCCAGTTCGCCGCCGTCGACGAGATCCTGACCGGTCGCGAGAACCTCATCCTGATCGCCAAGCTGCTCCGGCAGAAGAACCCGGGCGCGGTCGCCGACGAGCTCCTCGCCCGGTTCTCGCTCACGGAGGCGGGCAACCGCAAGGTCGCGACGTACTCCGGTGGCATGCGCCGCCGGGTCGACATCGCGATGAGCCTCATCAGCAACCCGCCGGTGATCTTCCTCGACGAGCCGACCACCGGTCTCGACCCGGAGGCCCGGATCGAGGTGTGGCAGGCGGTCAAGGAGCTCGCCGACAGCGGCACGACGGTCCTGCTCACCACCCAGTACCTCGAAGAGGCCGAGCAGCTCGCCGACCGGATCGCGATCCTCCACGAGGGCCGCATCATCGCCAACGGAACCCTCGCCGAGCTCAAGGCGATGTTCCCGCCGGCCAAGCAGGAGTACGTCGAGAAGCAGCCGTCCCTCGAGGAGATCTTCCTCGCCATCACCAGCAAGTCCAACGGCAAGTCCGCCAGCACGAACAACGTGAAGGAGTCACGATGACCACCCGATTCTTCGGCGACACCGCCGTCCTGCTCGGCCGCTCCCTGCGACACATCGGCCGCAGCCCCGACACCATCGTCACCACCGCCATCACGCCGGTCGCGATGATGCTCATGTTCGTGTACGTCTTCGGCGGCGCGATCGACACCGGATCCCATGAGAGCTATGTCAGCTATCAGCTACCCGGCATCCTGTTGATCACCATCGCCTCCGGCATCGCTTACACCGCCTACCGTCTGTTCCAGGACAAGAACGGCGGCATGTTCGACCGGTTCCAGTCGATGCCGATCGCCAGGTCCGCGGTGCTGTGGGGTCACGTGCTCACCTCCGTGGTCGCGAACATGATCTCGCTGGTCGTGGTGGTGCTCGTCGCCCTGCTGATGGGCTTCCGCACCGGCGCGAGCGTGCTCGACTGGCTCGCGGTCGTCGGAATCCTGGCCCTGTTCACCCTCGCGCTGACCTGGCTCGCGGTGATCCCGGGCCTGACCGCCGGCACGGTCGAGGGAGCCAGCGCGTTCTCCTACCCGCTGATCTTCCTGCCCTTCCTCAGCTCGGCGTTCGTGCCGACCGACACCATGCCCGGCCCGGTGCGAGCCTTCGCCGAGCACCAGCCGGTCACCTCGATCGTCGACTCCATCCGGGCGATCTTCGCCGGTCAGGCGCTGGGCGACGAGCTGTGGATCGCACTGGCCTGGTGCGTCGGCCTCCTGGTCGTCGCGTACGTCCTGGCCACTGCCGCCTACCGCCGCAAGTTCGCCTAAACCCCGCGACAAACCCGGGCGTTCCCGCCACTATTCGGGGATGCTCACGATCAGCCAGGTGGCTTCTGCCGCCGGAGTAACCGTCCGGGCAGTGCGTCACTACCACGCCAAAGGTTTGCTGGTGGAGCCCGAGCGCGACCACTCGGGCTACCGACGCTACGACGCAGCCGCTGTGGTCGACCTGATCAAGATCCGCATCCTCGCCGACGCCGGCGTCCCGCTCTCCCGTGTCAAGGAGCTGCTGGACGCCGGCGACGACGATTTCAAGAAGGCTGTCGCCGAGATCGACAAGCGCCTCCGTCTCGAGATCCGCGAGCGCCAGGGCCACCGCGAGCGGATCGCCCGGCTCGTCCACGGCGACGGGCTCGCCCTCCCGCCGGAGGCGGTCGCCTACCTGGAACGGATGCGGGAGCTCGGCATCCCGCAGCGGATCATCGACGGCGAACGCGACGCCTGGATCATCGTCGCGGCCCAGCAGCCACAGAGCATGGAGGCCTTCATCCGCAGCAAGGTCGGCCAGCTCGACGACCCGTCGGTCGTCGAGACGTACAAGCAGATGGAGGCCTTGCTCGACTGGAAGCCCGGTGACCCGCGTCTGGATACCATCGCCGACCAGATCGTCTCCCAGCTCGAAGCGATCTCCCCCGAGGACTGGGCCGCCTACGTCGAGGGCGACCAGGCCATGCCACCCGAGCTCGTCGCCCTGCTCGACGCCATGTTCGTCGAGCAGGTCCCCGTCGCCCACGACCTCATGCGCCTGGTCGAGAAGCGCGGCTACATCGGCTGGACCAAGCTCGAGCGGATCCAGAAGTAGGGCGCGTACGCCGGCCGGAGCCGATCTGCAATCAAAGGGTTGCAAGTGGATAAGGGAAGTGCAACACTGAGGTTGCACTTCCGCTATCCGAGGAGGACCCATGGTTCACAGCACCGAAGAGCTCGCCGAGCTCGACAGCATCCGACGCCAGATCGACATCGACGCCAGTGCCGAGAAGGTCTGGTCCCTGATCACCCGCCCCGGGTGGTACGTCAACGACGGCACCGTCCTCGACGACCCGGACACCCGCGTCGAGACCGCCGATGACGGCACCGAGATCGCCGTGGTCACCCACCCCACGATGGGCGAGTTCCGATTCCGCACGATCGAGCTCGACGAGCCGCGCTACGCCGCGTTCCGCTGGCTCGGCACGCCCTACCGCGACGCCACCGAGGGCACGCTGGTGGAGTTCCGGATCGAGGAGAACCCGGCCGGCGGCGTGACCCTCGAGGTTCTGGAGAGCGGCTTCTCCACCCTGTCCGAGGACCCCGCGGTCTGGCTCAAGGAGCGCGAGGGCAACGACGGCGGCTGGGCCCAGGAGCTCGAAGCGGCCAAGACGTACGTCGAGGCGCGCGCGTGACCGCGACGCCCACCCTCCCCGAGATGTGCGCGGCGCTGGGCGACCAGACCCGCTGGGACATCCTCACCCGGCTGGGGCAGGAGACCATGTCCGCCTCCGCCCTGGCCCGGGTGCTCCCGGTCAGCCGCCAGGCGATCGTCAAGCACCTCGACGTACTCTCCGAGGCTGGCCTCGTCACCGCCGAGCGCCGTGGCCGCGAGATCGTCTACGCCGCCCTCGGCTCCCGCCTCAACGCCCTCGCCCACGAGCTCGACCGCATCGGCAACGCCTGGGACACCAGGCTCCGCGCCCTCAAGTCCCTCGCCGAGTCCCCGGGTGAGGAACACGTCGACCGGCGATCGTGACACTCACTGGTGTGTGTAGGTCAGGTTCAGGTCAACGGAGCCGGTGGCCTTGGGGCCGCCATACACGACGTAGTACCCCTGCCAAGGGCTTCCCCAGTGAACGAAGGTCGATATCTGGTCCCACGGAACCGGGTCGTCCAGGAGTTCGTCCGAACGCCCCGAGGGATAGCCCCATCCGGCGCCGAATAAGGTTCCTACCGCGAAGGTGGATGATGTCGCCGTCATCCTGAGATAACCGGATACCGTCCCAGGCGAATAGTCAACGAGCATGAGCTGCCCAGGTTGGTTTGCGACAACCGTCGCTTGGTGGGTGACGGTCGTGTTGCCGTATCCGTCATCCACCGAGCTGACGAAGGTCGGCTTGGATATGGAGACATGAGAAAGCCGAACTCTCCCGGTTGTCGAACAAGGAGTCACGTGAACCGTGACTTCGCCTTCGGCGAGGGCTCGAAAGACCCCCGGGTAGTTGACGCCAGCGGCACGGAAGTCGAGGAGCTCGCTGCTGACCGGATCGATGTAGGGGTAGATCCGTGTCGGGCAGAACTCACCCTCATTGTCCAGGACCTCATACGACACGACCTGCCCTTCAACTACAGGCAGCGTGAACATGACCTCCCGTTGTGGGTCCGGCCCACGATCGAAGGTCGTGGTAGATCCAGATGCTGCATCGACGGCGACTGGCGTGCTGGCGTGAAGGTTGAGATCAACGGCCTCTGGCGCCGAAAGCACGACGGTGTAGGCCCCTGCCTTCGTCGGACGTACGTCCTTCGGGCGGTGTCCGCCCAAGATTTCTTCTCCAGCGGGATCGTAGAGCCATTCTTCTAGGTAAGAATCCACGCTGTGCGAGATCCGGAGATCCACCCCGGTCGGAACATCCACGGTGGCGACCGCGAACCTGCCGGGCTGGTCGAGGTTGATCGAGGTGGGCGACCCGTTCAGTCTCATGGTGTCCGTGATCACGGAGAGCACCTGCTCATCGGCTCTCGACACCCTGTTGGTGAACTCAGGCGCCACGCGGATCGTGTAACGACCGGTATCCGTGAGTTGCCATACGGTCCCGCCGTACGTGGGATGCCAGATTGGAACGACGCGTCCTGACGGTGCGAGCAAGGTGACCGTGGAGTTCGGCGGAGATTGGGGTGTGTACTCGGAAATCAGCGCGCCTGCGGCGCCGTTGAACTGTAGGTCGACGACCTGCGCGGGCAGGTCGCTCACAAGGTCTGTTGCCGGACCATCGATCGTGGTGGACACGACCCGGGGTGTGCTGAGCGTGATGTCAAAGGCCGGGCCGCTCCTGGATGGCTCTCTGGAAAGGACGATGGCGTAATCGCCAGCCGAAGGCGCCACCATCGTGACGGCTTCATCGGAGGTGTCCATTCCCGTGAGCGTGTTTCCCGAAGGATCGGAGACAGTTGCAGTCAGCCATTCGTGGTCGTGAACGGTGAAGGTCTGACCCTTGTCGACGCGGACGACCAGAGTCCGCTGAAACACCTCCGGCGGGAAATCGACACGCGTGGTCGTGTTCAACTCGACCCGGGCTCGGCCACCCTGAGCCACCTGGAAAGTCGAGGAGACCGCAGCGCGGCGAAGACCACTGGGAGGCACGTAGACCCGGTACGGGTACTCCATGATCGGCGTGAACGTTGTGGAGAAAGTGCCATCGGATCCGACCTGGATCCCGCCGGAACCAGCACTCCAAACACCGGAGTCGCTGAGATACTGGAGTCGGATGGTCGACCCTGCCTGGACGCCAGTGGTGTCGCCTGCAAGTGTCGCGACACGGGTGAGCGGATCGAGCATGGCGCTGGCGGTGATCGTGGGCGTCCAGTGCCCATCGACGACGAACGAGCTGCTCGCCTTGGCGAGCCGGGACCCATAGGCAGGAGCCAGGTAGCGAAACCGCTGCCCATGGCGACTGGAGAAGCGGTCACGCCAGGTCTGGTCGGACGCGATGCGCACGCGCCCATGCATCGCCCAGGTGCCGTCAGAGCGCTGGAGCTCTCGGCGCAGCTCGAAGCCGGCGCTGAGCCGCGTCGTCTTGCCGTTGGTGGTGGTCGTGACCGCGCCGGTGGAGTAGTCGACGACCTGGTGCTTCACGGTCCCGAGCGTGACCGCAGGGCGCCAGGTCACCTTGATTGTCTTGGTCGCGGACACCCGGCCGGGCTGGCCCAGCTGTGCCGGCTTCACGACCCGGTACTTCTGGTAGCCACGCGGAGGAGTGGTGGCGAAGCGGTAACGGCGGCTGTCCACCAGCTTGCGGGACGCCACGACCGCCCAGCTTCCGTCGGTTCGCTGACGCTGAAGGCGTACGACGCTGCCCAGGCGGGCGTCGATCGCTCTGCCGGTGAAAGTGACGGCGGATCCCTCGGTCACGGTCGACGCCGAGGCGTAGATCGTGACCGACAGGGCGGCGTGGGCCGGTGGGCTCACCAGCACCAGGCCGGTCACAGCTCCCGCCAGAACAAGCAGGGATGAGGCCAAGCGACGCATTTCTGTCTCCCGATGATGAGGCACCCACATGCTGAACATGCCCCCACAGGAGCCCCCGAGACCCAACCGAATTGGACCATGAACTGCCACAGGCAACAACCCGGGAGAGTCCGAGAAATCAGCGGAACTAGGTTCCCCACCCGATCGCCAGCTCGACCGCCCGTCGCCACCGAGCGAACTCGGCCTCCCGCGCGGTGGCCGACATGGCCGGCCGCCACTCGGCCGCCCGGCGCCAGTGCCGCCGCAGGACCTGCCGGTCGGGCCAGTACCCGGCGCCGAGCCCGGCCGCATAGGCGGCGCCCCGGGAGACCGTCTCGGCGACCATCGGACGTACGACGGGGATGTCGAGGAAGTCGGCGATGGTCTGCATGAGGAGGTTGTCGGCGGTCATGCCGCCGTCGACGGCCAACCGCGTCAGCGGCGCGGCAGCGTCGGCGTTCATCGCGTCGATGACCTCGCGGGTCTGCCAGGCGGTGGCCTCGAGGACGGCGCGACACAGATGCGCCTTGGTGACGTACGACGTCAGCCCGACGATCACGCCACGGGCATCGGGCTCCCAGTGCGGTGCGTACAGGCCGGTGAACGCCGGGACGACATAGCAGCCACCGTTGTCGGCGACGGTCAGCGCCTGGGTCTCGATCTCCGCGGCCGAGCGGATCAGCCCGAGACTGTCGCGGAACCACTGCACCAGCGAGCCGGCGACGGCGATCGACCCCTCCAGGGCGTACGCCGCCGGCTCGCCCTCCATCGCGTGCGCGACCGTCGTGATCAGCCCATGCTGCGAGCGCACCGGGGACGAGCCGGTGTTGAGGAGCAGGAAGCCGCCCGTGCCGAAGGTGCACTTCGCGTCACCACGGTCGAACCCCGCCTGCCCGAAGAGCGAGGCCTGCTGATCACCGATCACCGCCGTCACCGGGATCCCGGCGATCGGCGCGACCGTGGTCCCGAAGGAGGAGACCGTCGGCCGGATCTCGGGCAGCATCGCCCGCGGCACCCGCATCGCCGCCAGCAGCTCCGGATCCCAGTCGAGCGTGCCGAGATTCATCAGCATCGTCCGGCTGGCGTTGGTCACGTCGGTGACATGCGCCCCGCCGGACACTCCGCCGGTCAGGCTCCAGACCAGCCACGAGTCCATCGTCCCGAACAGGAGATCCCCGCGCTCAGCCCGCTCCCGCAAAGACGGAGACGAGTCGAGCAGCCAGCGAACCTTCGGCCCGGAGAAGTACGTCACCAACGGCAGCCCGCACCGAGCCTGGATCTCCGACTCCGCCATGTCGGCGGCGACAGCGGGCAGCACGGCCGACGACCGGGTGTCCTGCCACACGATCGCGTTGTGGACCGGCCGACCGGTGTGCCGGTCCCACACCACCGTGGTCTCGCGCTGGTTGGTGATCCCGAGCCCGACGACCTGGGACGGAGAAGCGCCGGCGTCCGCGAGCGCCTCCGGCACGACCCGGCAGACGATGTCCCAGATCTCCATGGGGTCGTGCTCGACCCAGCCCGCGCGCGGATAGTGCTGATGGTGCTCGCGCTGCGCCAGCGACACCATCCGGCCCTCGCGGTCGAAGAGCATGCACCGGGTCGAGGTCGTGCCCTGGTCCAGCGCGGCGACGTACCGCAAAAGACTCATGCCGCCCGGCCGTGACCGAGCGCCCGCGAGATCGATCTGGAGACGCTGACGACCTCCTCGACGAGATCGGAGCGAGGCAGGCCACGCGCGTCGCACAGCCGCACCACCGGTCCCGCGATGCCGACGGCAGCCACCACGTACCCGCCCCGGTCACGCACCGGCGCCGCGATCCCGGCCAGCTCCGGCCGCGCCTCGGAGACCGCCGAGGCCCATCCGGTGTCGCGCGCGTCCGCCAGCGCCCGCAGCAGCGCGGACCGGTCGGTGATCGTACGGAAGGTCAGCCGGTCCAGCCGCTGTCCGACGACGCTGCGGGCCGCGCCCGGATCGAAGGCGACCAGCACCTTCCCGAGCGCGGTGGCGTGCAGCGGTAGTGCCTTCCCGGTGTCCATCACCTGCGCTCCCGGCCCCGCCCGGAAGACATGGTGCGCCACCACCGCGGAGCCGTCGCGGTAGGCCGCGATCCGCGCCTCCTCGCCCGTACGCGCCGCCAGCGTGTCCACCCAGTTGAGCGTCTCCGAGCGCAGCTCGTTGAGATCCAGCGTCACGGACCCGAGATGGAGCAAACCCGACCCCACCAGATAGCGCCCGGTGACCGGCTCCTGGTCGACGAACCCCGCCCCCGCCAACGTACGCAGCAACCCGTGCGCCGTCGGCTTGGCCAGTCCCACGGCGGCCGCCAGCTCACCAAGAGCCATCGGCTCACTCGCGGCGGAGAGCACACGCAGTAGCGCAGCCGCCCGCTCGACGGATTGCACGGTCCGAGACATCAGGTAAAAGCGTAGGGCCCGAACAAACCCCCTCACCGGGGTTCGGCCATCGAGAGACCCGCCGGTGCCGCCCGGCGAAACACGGACGCGTTCGACCATGCCGAACGCACGGCATTGTGACGCCGATCACGCATCCCTACGGTGCAGAGGTCCGCCAGACCCCACACGGCAGGAGCAAGCGCATGACAACAAGAAACGCCTCGGGCTCCGTTTCGGCAGAACGTCGTAGAACCCTCATCGGAGAGCTCAGCGCAGAGTTCGCCGGGACGATGATCCTGATTCTCTTCGGGGTCGGTGTCGTCGCCCAGGTCACCACCGGCGACGGCGGGCTCGGCGACCATGACTCGATCGCCTGGGCCTGGGGGATCGGGGTGATGCTGGGCATCTACACCGCGGGACGGATCACCGGCGCCCACCTCAACCCGGCCGTCAGCCTCGCGATGGCCGTCTTCAGCGCCTTCGAGTGGCGCAAGGTGCTGCCCTACAGTATCGCCCAGATCCTCGGCGCCTTCGTCGGCGCCCTCATCGTCCGCGCGGCCTACGGCGACGCGATCACCAGCGTCGACCCCGGCCACACCCACGCCACCCAAGGCATCTTCTCGACGCTCCCGGGCAACGGCGACGCCGCGCTCGGCATCAGTCTCACCACCGCCTTCGCCGACCAGGTGATCGGCACCGCGATCCTGCTGTTCCTGATCATGGCGATCACGGACGCGAAGAACTCCGCGCCGATCGCCTGGTTCTCGCCCGTCGCGATCGCGTTCGTGATCGTCGGCATCGGCATGGCCTGGGGCGCGAACGCCGGCTACGCCATCAACCCCGCCCGTGACTTCGGGCCGCGGCTGGCCTCCTTCGTCACCGGCTACGACGGTGCCTGGGTGACCGCGGCCGGCGACCTCTACTTCTGGATCCCGATCGTCGCCCCGCTTGTCGGTGGACTCATCGGTGCCGGAGCGTACAAGGTGTTGATTGCACGCTTCTTGCCCGCCGAGAAAGAGGCTGAGGAGACCAGCGACCTGCCTGCCGCTGCCTGACCACCGATCCCCGACTGAGACACAGAGAAGCAGAGAAACCGAAAGGACCGACATGCCCGACTACGTCGCAGCCGTCGACCAAGGCACCACGAGCACTCGCTGCATGATCTTCGACCACGGTGGCAACGAGGTGGCCCGCCATCAGCTGGAGCACCAGCAGATCCTGCCCAAGGCCGGCTGGGTCGAGCACAACCCGGTGGAGATCTGGGAGCGCACCAGGGCGGTGATCCAGATCGCGCTCGGCAGCAAGGGCCTGACGGACAAGGACATCGCCGCGCTCGGCATCACCAACCAGCGCGAGACCACCGTGGTGTGGAACAAGAGGACCGGACGGCCCTACTACAACGCGATCGTCTGGCAGGACACCCGCACCGACCGGATCGCCTCCGCCCTCGACAAGGACGAGCGCGGCGACATCATCCGTCGCAAGGCCGGACTCCCGCCCGCGACGTACTTCGCCGGAGGCAAGATCCAGTGGATCCTGGAGAACGTCGACGGCGTCCGCGAGGCCGTGGAGAGCGGTGACGCCATCTTCGGCACCACCGACAGCTGGATCGTGTGGAACCTGACCGGTGGCCCCAACGGCGGCGTACACGTCACCGACGTCACCAACGCCAGCCGAACGATGTTGATGAACCTCGAGACCCTCGACTGGGACGACGAGCTGCTCGGCTTCTTCGACATCCCGCGCCAGATGCTCCCCGAGATCCGGCCCTCCTCCGATCCCAGGCCCTACGGCACCACGCTGGAGAACGGTCCGCTCGGCGGCGAGATCCCGATCACCGGCATCCTCGGCGACCAGCAGGCCGCCATGGTCGGCCAGGTCTGCCTGGACGCCGGCGAGGCCAAGAACACCTACGGCACCGGCAACTTCCTGCTGCTCAACACCGGCGAGGAGCTCGTACGCTCCGAGAACGGCCTCCTCACCACGGTCTGCTACCAGTTCGGCGACCAGCCCCCGACGTACGCCCTGGAGGGCTCGATCGCCGTCACCGGCTCCGCGGTGCAGTGGCTGCGTGACCAGCTCCGGGTGATCAGCAGCGCCGGACAGGTCGAGAACCTGGCCAAGGAGGTCGAGGACAACGGCGGGGTCTACTTCGTCCCGGCCTTCTCCGGTCTCTTCGCCCCCTACTGGCGCTCGGACGCCCGCGGCGTGATCGTCGGCCTGTCCCGGTTCAACACCAGCGGCCACATCGCCCGCGCGGCCCTGGAGGCGATCTGCTACCAGAGTCGTGACGTCGCCGAAGCGATGGAGAAGGACTCCGGCGTACGCCTCGAGGTCCTCAAGGTCGACGGGGGCATCACCGCCAACGAGCTGTGCATGCAGATCCAGGCCGACGTCCTCGGCGTCGAGGTCAGCCGTCCGGTCGTCGCCGAGACCACCGCGCTCGGTGCCGCCTACGCCGCCGGGCTCGCCGTCGGCTTCTGGAAGGACACCGACGAGCTCCGCCAGAACTGGAACGAGTCCAAGCGCTGGAAGCCGGCCTGGGGCGAGGAGCAGCGCGAGATCGGGTACGCCGGTTGGCGCAAGGCTGTCGATCGCACGCTCGACTGGGTCGACGTCGACTGACGGCGTCGTTTCAAAAACGCCTGTTTGGGGTATGTGCGGGGCGACCCTTCGGACGTACGTTGCGAGAGGGCCTGGCCGGGGCCCGGCTACTGCCTCGACCGGTCCGTTGGCACACCAACGACCGAGGAGGCAGCATGTTCATCCAGATGATTCAGGGGCCCTGCACCCGGCAGGACGAGGCTCACCAGTTGCTCGACGAGTGGCGTCGAGACCTGGCGCCGAGTGCGACCGGGTGGCTGGGCGGCACGTACGGATTCACCGACGACGGCCAGCTCATCGGGGTGGTCCGCTTCGAGTCCCGTGAGGCCGCGATGGCCAACTCAGACCGTCCCGAGCAGGGGGAGTGGGCCGCGAAGATGGCCGAGGTCATGGACGGGCCGATGGAGTTCCACGACTGCGACGACGTCACGCTGCTGTTCGACGGCGGCTCCGACGACGCCGGGTTCGTGCAGATCATCCGTGGCCGCGTCGACGACCCGAGCCGGCTCAAGGCGATGATGGCCGACACCACCGCGCTGCACGAGGCTCGCCCGGACATCCTCGGCGGCACGCTCGCGATCGAGGACGACGGCAGCTTCGTCGAGACCATCGCCTTCACCAGCGAGGACGAGGCCCGCAAGGGCGAGCAGGTCGAGCCCCCGGAGGACGTACGCCGCGAGCTCGACTACGCGATGAAGGGTGCGACCTACTACGACCTTCACCGCCCCTGGTTCGAGAGCGCCTGAGGAGGCCGACGATGTTGACCGACAGCAGTGTGATGGCGAACATCCCGGCCGCCGACCTCGAGCGGGCTCGTGGCTTCTACGCCGACAAGCTCGGGCTCGAGCCGAGCGGTGAGGACCCCGGCGGCCTGCTCTACACGACGTCCGGCGGGACGTCCTTCCACCTCTACGAGACCGACCAGGCGGGCAAGGCCGGGCACACGATCGCCCAGTTCCACGTGGCCGACGTCCGCAAGGAGACCGACGACCTCCGCGCCAAGGGAGTCAGCTTCGAGCACTTCGAGATGCCCGGACTGACCTGGGACGGTGACGTCGCCGGCCTCGGTGAGGCCGGGCACGCAGCGTGGTTCAAGGACAGCGAGGACAACATCCTCTGCATCGACGACGCGGTGCCTGCCTGAGGGGGAGAATGGAGGGGCCCGGCTCAGCCGGGTCCCTCGCCCGCACCGACGTGCTGAGCCAGGAACGCCTGGAGGCCCACGCGATCGATCGCGTCGAGCTGCGACTCGAACCAGTCGGCGTGCTTCTCCTCGTCGCGGACCATCTCCTCGAAGACGGCCGCGGTGCCGTGGTCGCCGAGCTGGTGGCACTCCTCGCCGCCGGCGTTGAACTGCGCGACCGCGGCGCGCTCGCTCGCCAGGGCCAGCGAGAGCATCTCCTCGGCGGTCTCACCGACCTGGATGGCATTGAGGCGCTGCACGTTGGGATGGCCGTCGAACATCAGGATCCGGTTGATCAGCTCGTCGGCGTCACGCATCTCGTCGATGGAGAGGTCGTAGAAGACCTTGCCGAGCTTGGGCAGACCCCAGTTGTCGAGCATTCGAGCATGCAAGAAGTACGTGTTGGTGACCGTGAGCTCGAACGTGAGCGCCTCGTTGAGGAGCTCGACGACGCGTGGATCGACTGGCTGCATGACGTACCTCCGGTAACGGGATCTGTCCCGATACTCGCACGGCACCCCGGGAGTGAGGACAGACTCAGTTTGTGACCGGTTGCGTACGTCAGCTCGCGGCGCCGTCGGCCACGAGGTGCGAGCACTCCTGCTCGAGATGCCGGCTGACCTGCTTCTTCACCGAGAAGATGCACGAGCCGCAGTCCTGAGCGGCTCCCGTGGAGCGGCAGATCGCGCTGACCGTACGCGCCCCGTCGGCCAGCGCGGCGTCGACGTCACGGTCCGTGACGACTCGGCACTGGCAGACGATCATGGGTTTAGGTTAGCCGAACCTAATCCGGATGACGAGTGGGCGTCCCACTTCTTACCTTTCGGTCCTCTCGCGGCCATTCACATTTTGCCGGTCACATTCTCCCGGTATGGTCCAGGTCACACCGTCGCTCCCGCCCCTCGGAGGATCTCTTGCGCATCGCAGTCATCGGCACCGGCTTCGGCGGCCTGGCCGCCACGATCGAGCTCAAGAAGCGCGGCCACGACGACATCGTCGTGTTCGAGAAGGCCGGAGACGTCGGTGGCGTCTGGCGGGAGAACACCTACCCGGGCGCCGCCTGCGACGTACCCTCCAGCCTCTACTCCTACTCCTTCGAGCCCAACCGGCACTGGCCCCACAAGTTCTCCCGCCAGCCCGCGATCCTCGACTACATCCACCGGGTCGTCGACAAGTACGACGTACGCCGCCACATCCGGTTCCACACCGAGGTGACCGCCGCCCGCTGGGACGACGAGTCGAAGACCTGGCAGCTCGACCTCAGCACGGGGGAGACGGAGACGGTCGACCTCTTCGTCCCTGCCGTCGGCCAGCTCTCCCGGCCCTCGATCCCGAACATTCCCGGCACCGACACGTTCGAGGGAGAGGCCTTCCACTCGGCCGAGTGGAACCACGACCTGAGCCTCCACGGCAAGCGGGTCGCGGTGATCGGCACCGGGGCGAGCGCCATCCAGTTCGTACCCGAGGTGCGGAAGGACGCGGCGCGGGTGCTCCTCTTCCAGCGCTCGGCGCCCTACATCGTCCCGCGCAAGGACTTCGAGCGCATTGACCCCACCAGCCCAGTCCCGCAGCTCCTCAATCGCGCGAAGATCTGGGTCCAAGCCGAGTGGCTCACCACGTCCTTCCACGTCAAGCCGTTCGGTGCGGTCATGCGGGCCTGGTCCAAGCGCCACATGAAGACGCAGACCGCGGCGAAGCCGGGGCTCTTCGAGAAGGTCTGGCCCGACTACCCGTTCGGCTGCAAGCGCATCCTCTTCGCCGACGACTACCTGCCGGCCCTCGCCCAGCCCGACGTGGACGTGATCACCGACGACATCGTCGAGATCACCCCGACCGGCGTGACGACTGCCGACGGGCAGCAGCACGAGGTCGACGTGATCATCTGGGGCACCGGGTTCAAGGCGACCGACTTCCTCGCCCCGATGACGATCACCGGCACCCAGGGCCGCGACCTGCACACCCATTGGAAGGACGGCGCCCACGCCTACCACGGCATGACCGTCCCGGGTTTCCCCAACCTGCTGATCATGTACGGCCCCAACACCAACACCGGTGGCGGCTCGATCATCTTCTTCCTGGAGACCCAGGCCCGCTACCTCGGCCGGTACGCCGACCACGTCGCCGACGCCGGCCCGCTCGAGGTGCGCGCGGAGGTCGAGGAGGCCTACGACGCGCGGATCCAGGACAAGTTGGCCGACAGCGTCTGGAGCAAATGCACCTCCTGGTATCGCGAGCGGAACGGCCGCATCACCACCAACTGGCCCAGCATCTCGGCCCACTACCGGCGCAGCGCCAGCTACGACAAGGCCGACTACACGCGGGCCTGAAACGATCTGATAGGCCATTGTGACCAAGCTGTGCATTCCCTTATTCGTGTCTGAGGCCACATACTCGAAGGGATGACTACCTCAACCCCCCGGCGGCGACACTTCGCCGCGAGTCCTTTCAAGGCAGATCCCGAGCCGGTCATTGAGCAGTTCGAGTCTGGGGACCTGGTTTCCCACGACTCCTTCGGCCTGGGTCGGGTCGTCAACAAAGAAACGGCCGCAGTCACTGTCGACTTCGGTCCCCGACTGGTGCGCATCGCCAGCCCCTTCCCCAAGCTTTCCAAGCTCTGACCTCGGTCTGAGCTGCACGAGAATCGCCCTCCCCGAGCACTGCTCGGAGAGGGCGATCTCGATTTAGAGGACCTACTTCCTCTTCACCGGATAGGCCGCGTCGACCTCCACCTCGACGAGCCATCCGTCGACGGGCAGGTTCTCGATCTCGAGCGCGAACCGCGACGGGCGGGCGGGGTTGACGACCATCGGAGCCGCCGGCGCAGCGGTGCCCAGCGGCACCGGGACCGCCTCGCCGGTCGAGACCGACGTGTTCGCGAAGAACTGCCGGTAGGCACGGTTCCAGCCCGCGAAGTCCATCTTCGCCTCGCCCGCGGGGTTCTGCAGGAAGACGCGCATCGTGATCACGTCGTCGTAGGAGAGCCCGACCGCCTCGAGGTTCTCCCCGATCCGGCGCAGCACGTTGATCCCCTGGGCCTCGGTGATGGTCACGCCCGGCGGCAGCTCACCACCCGGGAACACCGCAGTGTCGATGTAGGCCAGCTCGCCGCTCGCCCCGCTGTTGAGCCGGGACGGACCGAGCCCGCTGGTCTTGTAGATCGCCGCCTCCGGCCCGATCGCGACGCCGTTGGCGATCGACGGGTTGTCCTGGCCCGCGGGCAGCACCGAGATCGTCTCCCCGCCCCGCGGCGGGAAGTCTGCCAATCTGCTCCCGGCGACCGCCGCCGTCGGAGCGACCAGCGCCGCGGTCAACCCGACCACAGCCAGCACCTTCGTACGCGGCGACATCATGCCGTCACCCGCGCGTGCAGCTTCTCGACGGCAGCGCGGGCGGCCGTGATCGCGCCGTGCTGCCAGGCCACCGAGTGACTGAGGTGGTCACCGGCGAAGAACGTGTTGCCGGTGGCGTCCAGTAGTCGCGTGTAGAGCGGATCGGTGTCCGCCGTCGTCGAGTACGCCCAGGCTCCCTCGGAGAACTTCTGCGACTTCCAGTCCTGGCTGTAGGAGGCGGTGATGCCCTCGCCGTAGACGTCCCCGAAGATCTGCTTGCCCATGTCGACCGCCCGCGAGAGCCGCTGGGCGGGGCTGAGCACACCGTAGGTGTCGGCCGCGCTGCCGGTGTTGTAGTAGCCGATCATCGTGCCCTTGTCTCCGTTGAACCCGTACGACGGATGCCACATGTTGCGCAGGTCGAGGCGGGTGTTGGTGATGCCGCCGTAGATCCGGAAGTCCTCCTCCCACCAGCGCCGGTCGTACTCGATCCCGATCTTGCCGGCGTTCGAGGGCCCGAAGGACTTCAGGCTCGCGGTGATGTCGGCGCCGAGGTTGTGCGGGACCTTGGCCGCGATGTTCGGCGGCATGCAGTTGATCGCGAAGTCGGCCTCGATGGTCTCGGCCCTCCCGCGAGCCTTGTAGGCCACGGAGACACCGGTCGAGGTGTTGCTCCACTCGACGACCTCGGCCCCGTAGCGGATGTTCCGCGCCCCGACGGCCCTGGCGAACGCGTTCGGGATCGCGTCCATGCCACCGACCGGCTGATACATCATCATCGCCTGGTCGTAGCCGAACTCGAAGGAGAAGTACTGACCCAGCCCCGCGGCGAGGACAGCACTCATCGAGTTCGGGGCCACCTCGGTGCCGGACTCCTGCCCGGCACCCGGCTCGACCGTGTAGCCGGCGCGGCTCGAGCCGGTGTAGGCGTACCCCTCCGCCTTGGAGCCGAGGTCGCCGAAGTTCCTCAAGAAGGCGATCAGCGCGTCCTTGTCGGCGGCGGTCAGCTCCTCGTCCAGGGCACCCTTGTCGGTCGCCTTCGCGAGCAACTCGGAGACATAGCCGTACGTGTCCGCCTTCGCCTGGCGCATCTGCACCGCCCCGATGCCGTGGTCGCCGGGGTAGTAGAGCAGCGCGTTGGCGTTCTGGTTGGTGAACGCCTCGATCGGGACGCCCAGCTCCTTGCAGTAGTCGAGTGTGATGTGGCTCTGTGGCAGCCGCCCCGGTCCCGCGTTCATGTACTGACCCTTGGAGAACCCGGCCACCTGCGTGACCCCGTTCAGATCGGTCACCCGGGTCCCGCCGCGCACGGTGAAGTTGCGACCGCCCGGCCGCTCGCGTCCCTCGAGCACGGTGACCTTGTAGCCACCTTTGAGCAGCTCGTACGCAGCGGTGAGCCCGGCGATGCCGCCGCCGAGGATGACGACCGACTTGCTACCGGCCCGGGCGAGATCGGACGGCTTGGGAGGAGTGAAGCTGGGGGTCTCCGCGGCGTGAGCCGAGGTGAGCCCGAGAGCACCCATGCTGTGCAACATGACACCCGCGCCGCCGGCGAGGCCGACGTTGCGCAGGAAGTTCCGACGTGACTGAGTCTGAGTCATGTGGGGGATCCGTTCTGTTGGGGACGCCCAGAAACGTAGGAAGCCTTTGTTGCGCCGCGATTGCGTTTGCGTTCCGCTGGAATGCGCATTCCCGAACTGGCGAGTAGCCCGAGAGGTCGCGCAGGTAGGGCCGCCTGCTGCGCGCCGCGATACGGGCGCGCTGGCTGCGCGACCTCTTAGGATCGACCCGTGACCGTCACCATCCGCGATGCAGCTCCCGCCGACGTACCCGAGATCCTCCGTCTCGTCCACGCCCTGGCCGTCTACGAGAAGGAGCCCGACGCCGTCGAGGCCACGGAGAGCGACTTCACCGCGGCGCTCTTCCCCGAGTCCGGCACCCCGACCACTCGCTGCCTCATCGCCGAGGACGACAGCACGATCATCGGCATGGCGGTCTGGTACGTCACTTTCTCCACCTGGACCGGCCGCAACGGCATCTGGCTCGAGGACCTCTTCGTCGACCCGGCGCACCGCGGCGCAGGCGCCGGCAAGGCCCTCCTCGTACGCCTCGCCGAGATCTGCATCGAGAATGACTGGCGCCGCCTCGAGTGGTGGGTGCTCACGTGGAACGAACCGTCGATCGCCTTCTACCGGTCCCTCGGCTCGGTCCCGCAGAACGAGTGGGAGGTCCACCGCATCGACGGCGCCGCGCTGAAGGAACTGGGCGCCGCCGGCGGTAGCTGATCTCAGGCCCCGAACTCAGGCCCCGTACGCAGCGGCGAACCGCCGCGCCCACTCCCCGAAACCACGGGCCGGCCTGCCGCGCACCTCCTCGACATGCGGGCTGACCGCCTGCCGCCGCGGGATGGAGGCCGACATCACCGACCTCGGCCGCAGCCTGCAGCCGGTCTTCGCCGTCGTCGGCAACTGGTCGGAGGCGAACATGCCTGCCGTGGAGACGGCGCGGCAGGCCTACGCCGGTCCGCTACCCCGCTGAGGCCGGCTCCGGCGCAGCCCCCGGCCCGGGCTGCACGTCGATGTCGTCGGCGTGCATCGGCTCGCCGCAGTGCGAGCACCGCAGATCGACCCGTCCGATCTCCCCGCACGCGTGATGCCGGTAGAGCACCGGCGGCCCAGCCTCGCCCGCGAGCCACTTGTCACCCCACCCGACCATCACCATCAGCACGTCGACGAGCTCGCGTCCCTTCTCCGTCAGCACGTACTCATAGCGCGGCCGGTTGTCGTACGCATGCTTCTCCAGCACCCCGTGCTCGACCAGATGCCCGAGCCGCTCGGTGAGCACCTTCCTCGAGATCCCGAGATCCGCCTGGATCTGGTCGAAGCGGTTCATGCCCACCCAGATGTCGCGCAGCACGAGAGGCGACCACGGCTCCCCGATCACATCGAGCGTCCGCGCGATCGAGCACGCCATGTCACCGAAGTTCGTACGTTGCATGCCCCGAATCTACCATTTGGGGTTCCCTGAGGGAACTCACAATGTTACGGTCACAGAGTCTCTTCAGGAAACTCCGACTCTCAGGGAGCGATCATGAGCAAGGTCCTCGCAGCACTCTCGGTCTCGATCGACGGCTTCATCACTGGACGGGATCCCGGCCCAGGCCGCGGCCTGGGGGACGGTGGTGTCCTCTTCGACTGGTACTTCGACGGCGACACCCCTAGCCAGGTCTTCGACGGCTTCAAGCTCTCCGAGCCGAGTGCCCGTGTCTTCGACGCCCTAGCCGCGCGAGACGGGGTCAGCCTCGCCGGCCGCAACACCTACGACGACTCCGGTTGGGACAAGGGAGGAGCGCCGCATCCCACTGCACCGATGGTCGTCCTCTCCCATCGTCCCGCTCCCGCGGTCCACGATCGCCAGACATTCGCGACCACCATCGAGGACGCGATCGCCCTCGCCAAGGAGCAGGCAGGCGGCAAGGACGTCGGACTCATGGGCGGCGGCGTCGTGACCGAAGCACTGAGGGCCGGCCTCGTCGACGAGATCGTCCTCCACCAGGTCCCGGTGCTGCTCGGCGCCGGCCGCCGCTTCTTCAACGAGCTCCCCGAGCGCATCTCGCTCGAGATCGTCGACGTCGTCCCCGCCCCCGGCGTCACCCACCTCCACTACCGCGTCATCCGCTGACCGCAGCAAGGAGAAGAACGATGATCAAGCCCGACGTACGCCCCTTCCTCGAGGGGACTGCCCTTGCCCATGTCGCCACGATCGGACCCGATGGCTCCCCGCGCACCTCCCCGGTGTGGATCGGAACCCACGACGACCACGTCGTCTTCCTCACCGGCAACCGCGGCCGCAAGTACCGCAATCTCCACACCGACCCGCGCATCGCACTCTCCCTGGCACCGCAGGAGAACGACTTCATGCCAGTCATCCTCCGCGGCCGCGTCGTCGGCTGGGTCGAAGACGAGACCCGCTGGGGAATCATCGACGAGCTCGCCACCCGATACACCGGCGCGCCCTACCCCCGCGAAGTCGACGCGTATGGCGACCGTGCCGTCGCCCTGATCGACCTCGACTACCAGCACATCGGCGTCGGCTGAGCCGACTGCCGAGTCACTTCTCCCCGAGAACGGTCGCCACCAAGCCCTCGACCTCGTCCGCACGCAGCGGCACCGGCGTCATCAGCCGCCGATAGAACACGGCCCCCGCCAGCGCTTCCGCCGCCCGCTCCGGATCTCCGACAGCGTGCCCCGACTCCTGCAGCCGGGCGAGCGCATCAACCAGCCGCGTACGCCGCTGCGCGCTGTAACTGTGGTGCAGCTCCCGCAGTCCCGGGTCGCGCTCGGCGCCGTCGAGCACGGCGGGGAGACAGTCGGACATCAGGGACGACTGCATTGCCGAGGCGAGATGGGCGACGATCGCGACCACATCGCCTCGCGGATCCTGTCCGCCGGCCTCGGGGCGCGGCTGCACGTTGAGCGTCTCCATGGCAGCCGCGACCAGGCTGAGCCGGTCGTGCCCGAGCCGATAGATCGTGCTCCGGGCGACGCCGGCACGTGTCGCCACGCCGTCGATGCTGAATCCGCCGTATCCCCGCTCGGCGAGCTCCGCTAGCGCCGCTTCGAGCACTCTTTCCCGGCTGCGCACCACGCGGGGGTCCGTACGCCCTTGACGAGAAGCCATGCCCGGAGCCTACTATGCAACAGTAGTGTTGCAGAGAGGAGAGACAGATGATTCCAGGATTCCGCTACATCGTCGACGACATCACTGCCGCCGTCGCCTTCTATCGCGAGCTCGGGTTCGAGGACGTCGGTCCGAGAGCCGGCGGCTTCGCGATGCTCGAGGGCAACGGGCTGCGGCTGATGCTGAACACCCCTGGTGCCGGCGGCGCAGGACGGGCCGCCGACGACGGCAAGGTTCCGAGCCCCGGTGGCTGGAGCCGTATCCAGCTCGAGGTGAGCGATGTCGACCAGGAGCTCCGGCGCCTGAGTGAAGCCGGCGCTCGGGTACGCACCAGCCGCATCGACGGCCGGGGCGGCGCCCAAGCCGTGATCGAGGACCCGGCCGGCAACCCGGTCGAGCTCTTCGCGCCCGCCTGACCGGTGGGCCACGAGGCCTCTGGTGCCGGGCGGAGCGAACGGCCCACGGGCCTTGTCTCGGGGGTCTAGAGTGGAGCCCAGAACATCGCACGAAAAAAGTTGCCCTGGCGATTTGAAACGGCGTCAGGGTGTGTGTAGTGTTCTCCGAGTCGCCAGGGTGCGGCGGGAAGCAAGCGCGAGTCTTCGGGCGGGCTTCCGGCCCCGGAGCGGCCACCTCCACTCTTTCGAGCATCGCTCGATCCAGGGTGTTCTGGCAGCGGGTCTCAGGATCTGCCGAAGAACTCAAGATCTGATCCACATCAGATCGTCATGGCTGTGTAGGTGTGGATATTGCTTTTATCCGAATGCGGTGTGAATTCGCCGAATTGGACAACAAAGCGAGATCCGATAAAGTCCTCCAAGACGAGGCGGAAACACCACTGCTAAACCAGGGAAAGCGCGAAACGCGCCGAATTGGGAAAGCGAAAGTGAGTCTGCTAAAGTCTGAAGGGCAAGGAGCCGATAAAGGTTCTGGAGCTGGCAAGGAAACGCCGAAAG
>NZ_JBEORH010000014.1:0-131479 GCF_040302165.1 Nocardioides sp. NPDC127503
CGGTACGACCACTGCGACCGTCCTCGCCCAGGCGATGGTCCACGAGGGTCTGCGCGCGGTTGCCGCCGGCGCGAACCCGATGAGCCTCAAGCGCGGTATGGACGCCGCTGCGGCCGCCGTCGGTGACGCCCTGCGCGCCGCCGCCCGTGAGGTCGTCGACGAGTCCGACATGGCCTCGGTCGCCACCATCTCCTCCCGCGACGCGAAGATCGGCGAGATCCTCGCCGAGGCCTTCGCCAAGGTGGGCAAGGACGGTGTCATCACCGTCGAGGAGTCCAACACCACCGGCACCGAGCTCGAGTTCACCGAGGGCATGCAGTTCGACAAGGGCTACATCTCTCAGTACTTCGTGACCGACCAGGAGCGGATGGAGGCCGTCATCGACGACCCGCTGATCCTGCTCGTCCAGGGCAAGATCAGCTCCATCCAGGAGCTCCTGCCGCTGCTGGAGAAGGTCATCGCTGCCGGCAAGCCGCTGTTCATCATCGCCGAGGACGTCGAGGGCGAAGCCCTCTCGACCCTGGTCGTGAACAAGATCAAGGGCACCTTCAACGCGACCGCCGTCAAGGCGCCCGCGTTCGGTGACCGCCGCAAGGCCATGCTGCAGGACATCGCGATCCTGACCGGTGCGCAGGTCGTCGCCGAGGAGGTCGGCCTCAAGCTCGACCAGGTCGGCCTCGAGGTGCTCGGCACCGCTCGCCGGATCACGGTCACGAAGGACAACACCACGATCGTCGAAGGCGGCGGCGACGCTGCCGCGGTCGAGGGTCGCGTCAACGAGATCAAGTCCGAGATCGAGCGGACCGACTCCGACTGGGACCGCGAGAAGCTCCAGGAGCGCCTCGCCAAGCTCGCCGGTGGCGTCTGCGTGATCAAGGTCGGCGCTCACACCGAGGTGGAGCTCAAGGAGAAGAAGCACCGCATCGAGGACGCTGTCTCCGCGACCCGCGCCGCCATCGAAGAGGGCATCGTCGCCGGCGGTGGCTCCGCGCTGATCCACGCCGTCTCCGTTCTGGAGAAGGACCTCGGCCTCGAGGGCGACGAGGCGGTCGGCGTACGCGTCGTCCGCAAGGCCGCCGACGAGCCGCTGCGCTGGATCGCCGAGAACGGTGGCGACAACGGCTACGTCATCACCACCAAGGTCCGCGACCTCGGTGTCGGGCAGGGCTTCAATGCTGCCACGGGTGAGTACGGCGACCTGGTTGCCCAGGGCGTCATCGACCCGGTCAAGGTCACCCGCTCCGCGCTGATCAACGCCACCTCGATCGCGGGCATGCTGCTCACGACCGAGACCCTGGTCGTCGACAAGCCGGAAGAGGACGAGGCGCCCGCGGGCGGTCACGGCCACGGTCACGGCCACTGAGGCATAGCCGAGTCGGCGCATCTTGCCCGTGCTTCGCGAAAGCGAAGCGATCGACAGGGGCAGGATGTGCCGACTCGGCGATTTCAGCGAAGGGTGAGCTCGTCGAGATCCACGTCGTCGGAGAGCACGTTCATGTCCACGTATGCCTCGTCCTCGCTGCCCACGCCGTCGAGCCGGTCGCGGTTGGAGTACTGCCAGACGGTCCAGTCACGTCCGTCGGGGACCCGGGGCGGCCAGGCGACGGAGCGGAACCAGATGGGGTTGTCGGGGTAGAGGTCGACCAGATAGGCGCGGTAGGCCGACGGGGTGGTGTAGATGACCGGCGCGATGCCGTAGTGCTCCTCGAGCGTGGACAGCAGCGGGTCGAGGATCGCGCGGACCTCGGTGGCGGGCGGCAGGTCCCCCTTGAAGGAGCCGTACGGCTCCAGGTCGACGACCGGGGCGAGCGTGCCGGTCACGCGCGGCACCGTGGCGATCATGTTGTGCGCCTGGTCGGCGCCCGGGCTCTCGAAGCTCATGAAGTGGTAGGCGCCCGTCGCGATCCCGGCCCGTTGCGACTCGGCCCAGTTGGCGGCGAAGCGTGAGTCGACGTGCGAGGAGCCCTCGGTCGACTTGATCCAGGCGAACTCGATGTCCTGCTCGGCGACCCGCGGCCAGTCGACGGTGCCGTTGTGGTGGGAGACGTCGATGCCGCGTACGTCGTACTTGGCCGCGAACAGACGGGTGGGCATCACGACGCCGGTGTAGACCAGCGCGGTCGCGATCAGGGCGAGGCAGACGACGACGGCGGAGCCGATCAGCACGCGTCGACGACGGGCGGGGGCGAGGGACACCCGCCGAAACGTACCGGTTCTCACAGCTCCGTGAGGAGCTTCTCCATGATGTCGATCTCGACCGACTGGGTGGCCTCGACGTCCATCGCCATCTCGATGGCCAGCGCGTCGCTGCCCTTGGATGCCATCGGCTCGGCCATGTCCAGGGCGCCCTGGTGGTGCTGGATCATCCCGGTCAGGAAGAGCCGGTCGAACTCCTCGCCACGGGCCGCGCCGAGCGCGCTCATCTGATCCGGGGTGAGCATCCCGGCCATGGTGTGCGCCGGGTCCGAGGCGCGCGGCACCCGCAGCCCGCGGGTGTTGAGCCATCCGCTCATCGCCACGATCTCGGGACCCTGGGCCGACTCGATCCGCTTGGCCAAGGAGACGACCTCGGGGTGGACGCCGTGCTCGCGCGCCAGCCTGGTCATCTCCAGCGCTTGAGCGTGGTGCGGGATCATCATCGTCACGAAGTCGGCATCGGTCTGAGTCCACGGGTCCGTGGCAGCGGCCGAGGGCGAGATCGTCGCCGCGGCCTCACCCGGCGCTCCGCCCTGGACCACGGGCGCCGACTGGACGGCCGCCTCCGGGCTGGGCGAATGCCCGCTGTGTTCGCCGTGCTCGCCGTGAGCGTCGTCCGAGGAACCTCCGCACCCGCCGAGCGAGATCGCCGCGAACACGACACCCGATGTGATGACACCCAATCGCCTACCGCGCACGTGTCTCCTTCCGAGATCCCGCAGAGGTGAACAATTTATTCATATTCCATGCCTCCCGTGTACGACTTTTACTAAAGTTGAGAGGTCCTGCCCGTGCCACCCCACGGCGGCCGACTCGGAAGGCTTGCGAACATGAGGCTTAGACGACCCACCCAATACCTGGCCCCCATCGCGGTGGTCATGGTTGTCGCAGGAGGGCTGGCCGTCGCGGCCCCGTCCTCCGCAGACGAGTCCCACACCCACGGCACCGAGACCACCGAGGCTCCCGAAGCCCAGACGAGCTGCACGGCCGAAGAGAAGCAGGCGATCACCAAGCTCGGTGACAACTTCGCCTCCGCCTGCGTCGCCGGCAACGACCTCGCCCAGCTGGGCGCCAACAATCCGGTCGTGCCCGCCGGCGAGTCCGACGGCACCCCCAACCTGCACCTGATCGCCAACATCCCCAAGTCGGGTGCCTTCACGCCCACCAACGCGCTCAACAGCGACCTCGCCTTCCAGGGCAACTACGCCTTCGCGGGCAACTACAACGGGTTCAACGTCATCGACATCAGGAACCCGGCCAGCCCACGACTCGTGAAGCAGTACGTCTGCCCCGGGTCCCAGAACGACATCTCCGTCTACGACGATCTGCTGGTCCTCTCCGTCGACTCCAGCCGCAGCAACAACACCTGCGACAACGTGGCGCAGTCGGCCGAGATCAAGGAGTCGTGGGAAGGTCTCCGCGTCTTCGACATCAGCAACCCGAGAGACCCGGAGTACGTCGCCGCGGTCGAGACCAAGTGCGGCTCCCACACCCACTCGCTGGCACCGAGCAAGGACGGGCGATCGGTCTATGCGTACGTCTCCTCCTACGGTCCCCGCGCGACCTTCCCCGACTGCCAGCCCCCGCACGACAAGATCAGCATCGTGAAGATCCCGAAGCGCGCGCCTGAGCGGGCCGCGGTGGTCAACGAGCCGGTGCTGTTCCCCGACGGCGGCTACACCAACACCGCCGGCTGCCACGACATCACCACCTACCCGTCCAAGGACATCGCCGCCGGCGCCTGCATGGGCGACGGCATCCTGATGGACATCTCCGACCGCGAAAACCCGGTGGTGACCGAGCAGGTCACCGACACCGCGAACTTCGCGTTCTGGCACTCGGCCACCTTCAACAACACCGGCACCAAGGTCGTCTTCACCGACGAGCTCGGCGGCGGCGGTGCGCCGACCTGCAACCCGGAGACCGGCATGGAGAAGGGCGCCAACGGCATCTACGACATCGAGGGCGGACAGCTCGTCTTCAAGTCCTACTACAAGATCCCGCGCACCCAGTCCAACACCGAGAACTGCGTCGCCCACAACGGCTCGCTGATCCCGGTCAAGGGCAAGGACATCATGGTGCAGGCCTGGTATCAGGGCGGTGTGTCGGTCTACGACTTCACCGACTCGGCCAACCCGAAGGAGATCGCCTGGTTCGACCGCGGTCCGTTCGAGGACACCACGACCATCGCCGGGCCCTGGTCGACGTACTACTACAACGGCTACATCTACTCCAACGAGATCCAACGCGGCTTCGACGTCTTCGACCTGCGCGACCCGCGGGTCGCCTCGGCGAAGCGGGTCAGGTTCGATGAGCTGAACGTCCAGGCTCAGCCCTCCTACTAGGAAGCTGAGTCGGCGCATCTGACCCCGTGTCTCGCGAAGCGAAGCGAGCGAGAGGGGTCGGATGCGCCGACTCGGCGATTTCAGCGAATGACCAGCTCGTCGACACCTTCTGGTCACCGCGCCGGGCCATGGTTCTCCGCGATGACCGAGACCGTTGCTTCCGACAGGACCGGCCGGGCATACGCCGCCCGGCTGATCCAGCGCGGTCCGCTCGAGTGGCTGGCGGCAGGTCTCCTCGGCCTCCTTCTCATCAGGCTCGTGTGGAGCCTGGTGAGAAACGAGAACCTGCTCCCGGGCGCAGTGGTCGGCTATCTGCTCCACCCGGACGTCCTCGCCGGAGTCTGGCTGACGATCCGGCTGACCGTGCTGGTCTTCGCGGCAGCCTGGGCGATCGGGCTCGTCGCGATCTCGATGGAGAGGTCGGCCAACCCGGTGTTGGGTGGGATAGCGGCGGCGTACGTCTGGATCTTCGGCAGCATCCCCGTGCTCGTCCAGCTGCTGCTGTGGAGCAACATCGCGCTGATCTTTCCCGACATCACCTTCGGGCTCCCGGGGGTGCACATCGACGCGGTCCGGCTGGTCACGCCGGTCCACGCGGCGATCGCGGGGCTGGCGCTGGCGATGGGAGCGTACGCAGCGAAGGCTCTTCCGGGCGGTGACCGGCTCACCGCGCTGGGCGACCTCTTGGTAACCACGCTCCAGGCCACGAGCCTGGTCTCGGTGCTCTCGATCACCGACCTGCTCGGGGTCGTCCAGGCGCTCGAGGAGCGCAACCATCTGATCATCCCGCTGCTGGTGGTGGCGGCGATCTGGTACCTCGTCCTGGTCACCGCGGCGCGCGGCGCGATCCGCCTGGCCCGGCTCGTTCGCGTGAAGGATCAGTCGCCCCGACGGTGAACCCGAGGGTAAAAGTCGGCGACCATTGCAAGACCTGGCAACGCAACTCTTTGTAGAGTGCAGCGCGTGACTTTCGAGCGGGCTTGGCAACGGTGGCGCGATGAGCGGGAAGCCGAGCTGAGAAGCCCCGAAGGTTTCCTGGCGATCACCGGCCTGCACTGGCTGGGCCGCAGGCCGGTGCGGTTCCCCGGGATCCCGGGTGTCTGGTCGACCGGGCCGGAGGGCGCCGTCGTCGAGCTCGGTGAGGGTGAGTGGCTCGAGCTCGGCGGTGCCAAGCTCGCCGGTCGGCACGTCTTCGGTCACGTGGATCCCGTCGGCGTGATCGCGACCTTCGACGGCGGGACGGTCGAGGTCGCGGACCGCTTCGGCACCCCGGTGCTGCGGCCGCGGCAGCCCGACGGACCGTTCCTGCGCGACTACACCAGCACGCCGACGTACGCTCCGGACCCGTCGTGGCAGGTCAGGGCAGCCTTCACCGCCTACGAGACGAGCCGTCCGATCTCGGTCGGCTCCGTGGTCGAGGGCCGGTCGAGCGTCATCGACGCCGTGGGGGAAGTCGCGTTCGAGGTCGGTGGCCGCCCGCAGCGGCTGATCGCCTTCGACGGCGGCGACGACGAGCTGTGGCTGCTGTTCACCGACGAGACCAGCGGCGTGACGACCTACGCCGCCTGCCGTCAGCTCGCGGTCGAGCCACCGGTCGACGGCACTGTCGTCCTCGACTTCAACCGCGCCAAGAACATGCCCTGCGCCTACACGATCCACGCCACCTGCCCGCTCCCACCCGCGAGCAACCACATCGACGTGCTCGTCGAAGCCGGCGAGCAGACCCCGCCGCGTCCGCCCGCGGACTGAAGGTTTAACCGTGAGTAACGGACCAGAAACAGGGAAACAGGCAGACTAGGGCTCATGGTGGGGACGATGTTGTGGAGAGTGCGTACGACGCTGCCGGACCGACCAGGCACACTGGCGGCGCTGGCACAGCGCTGCGGTGAGGCCGGGGTCAACATCCTGGGGATGCAGATCTTCCCAGGGCTGGCGCAGGTGACCGACGAGTTCGTGCTGCGTACGCCCGAGGGCTGGGGCGAGAAGGAGATCTGTGACCTGATCTCCTCCGCGGGTGGCGGCGGGATCGTCATCCAGACCGCCACCGAGGCGGCGCTGGCAGACCAGCCGACGCGCTACGTACAGGCGGCCCGGCATGTCCTGGAGCGGCCGATGGCGTTCCCGGAGGTGGTCGCCCAGCTCTTCGACGCCGAGGCCGAGGCCCCGCCCGGGGTCGTCCACGACACCATGGAGCTGCGGGTCGCCGACGTCGACGTCCAACTGCATCGCACCGCCCCCTTCACCGCGACCGAGCACGCCCGCGGCTCCGCGATGGCCGACCTGGTCAACGACGTCCTCGACCGCAGCCGCGAGTCGGCAGCGATCGGCACCACCCCGCCCGTACGCCGCCTGGGCACCGGCAGCACCCCCGACCTCGTCGTCACCGGTGAGGCCGTCACCGCCCTCATCGACGGCGTCGCCGTCGGCATCGGCGAGGTCCTGGCGCCGACCGAGGAGGACAAGAACGTACGCATCGTCAACCTGCGCGTCGACCCGGCCTGGCAGCGCCGCGGCATCGGCACCCGGCTGCTGGTCGACACCGCCAGGCTTGCGCACATGCTCGGCGCCGACGAGATCCTGCTGACAACCCAGTCCGACAACCAGGCCGTACTGCCCATGGTCCTCGCCGCCGGGATGCGCGGACGGATTCGGATGGCCGGCGACCTGCTGACCGTCAAGGTGCCGGTGCGGGACCTCAAGCCGCTGAGCAGGTAGGAAGGAATACCCGGTTAACCGGGTACTCCTGCACTTCTCTGGCATTGCAACACCCGAGAAGTGCAGGAATTGCCAGAGAAGTCTCGCCGTTTCGGCGATCTTCGGGGCCCGGCCGTAACATTTCTCCATGGAGATCCCGGAGAAGTTCGCGACGCTCGGCCTCACCTACGACGACGTACTCCTGATGCCTGGATACTCGGATCTGGCGCCGTCTGACATCGATACGACCTCCCGGCTGACCCGCGAGATCAACCTGCGGGTCCCGCTGATCTCCGCGGCGATGGACACCGTGACCGAGTCCCGGATGGCGATCGCGATGGCGCGCCAGGGCGGCATCGGCGTTCTCCACCGCAACCTGAGCATCGAGGATCAGGCCTACCAGGTCGACCTGGTCAAGCGCACCCAGACCGGGATCATCTCCAACCCGGTCACCATCGGTCCGGACGCGACGCTGGAGCAGCTCGACAAGCTCGCCGGTGAATACCGGATCTCCGGGTTCCCCGTCGTCGACGTCGACCAGAAGCTGATCGGCATCATCACCAACCGCGACCTCCGGTTCACCCCCGTCGCGGAGTGGGCGACCACGAAGGTCAACGAGGTGATGACCTCCAAGGACCTGATCACCGGCCCCGCCGAGATCTCGCGCGAAGAGGCCACCAAGCTGCTGCGTCAGCACAAGCTCGAGCGGCTTCCGCTGGTCGACACCGACGGCCGCATCACCGGCCTGATCACCGTCAAGGACTTCGTGAAGTCCGAGCAGTTCCCCGACGCCTCCAAGGACGCTCAGGGGCGGCTGCTCGTCGGCGCGGCGATCGGCTACTTCGGCGACGCCTGGGAGCGGGCGACCACGCTCATCGAGGCCGGTGTCGACGTGCTCGTCGCGGACACGGCCCACGGCAACGTACGCATGCTGATCGACATGGTCCACCGCCTCAAGACCGACCCGGCGACCAAGCACGTCCAGGTCATCGGCGGCAACGTCGCCACCAAGGAAGGCGCGCAGAGCTTCGTCGACGCGGGCGCCGACGCGGTCAAGGTCGGCGTCGGCCCGGGCTCGATCTGCACCACCCGCGTCGTCACCGGCGTCGGCGTACCGCAGATCTCCGCGGTCTACGAGGCCTCGCTGGCCTGCAAGCCCGCCGGCGTCCCGGTGATCGCCGACGGCGGTCTGCGCTACTCCGGCGAGATCGGCAAGGCCATCGTCGCCGGCGCCGACACGGTGATGCTCGGCTCGATGCTCGCCGGCACCGAGGAGACCCCCGGGGACACGGTCCTGATCAACGGCAAGCAGTTCAAGGCCTACCGCGGCATGGGCTCCATGGGCGCGATGTCGAGCCGCGGCAAGAAGTCCTTCTCCAAGGACCGTTACTTCCAGGCCGAGGTCACCGACGACGACATGATCGTCCCCGAGGGTGTCGAGGGCCAGGTCGCCTACAAGGGCTCGCTGGCCACCGTCGCCCACCAGCTCACCGGCGGCCTGCACCAGACCATGTTCTACGTCGGCGCGCGCACCATCCCCGAGCTGCAGACGCAGGGCCGCTTCATGCGGATCACCTCCGCCTCGCTCAAGGAGTCGCACCCCCACGACGTCCAGGTCACCGCCGAGGCGCCGAACTACCACGTCTGAGGCAGCTCGGCCCGCGACAACTTCATCACGAAGTGGTCTTTTCGGGCACGAATCCGGAGTGGTCGGAGTTCAATCCCAGTGTTGTATCTGCGGCTTGAATTCTGAACCTTCCGGGAGGACCCATGACCGTCGTCGACACCGAGACCTTCGCCCAGGAATGGGCGGCGTGGCACGAGGAGCACGAGGAGAGGCGCGCCTCGGCCCACGGCTTCCTCGCGATCACCTCGATCCGCTGGCTCGGCGAGGAGCCGGAGACGTACGACGACGTGCCGGGCGCCTGGTCGAGCGGACCCGAGGGCATCGTGGTCTCGCTGGCACCGGGTGAGTCGCTGGTC
The DNA here is from genome assembly GCF_040302165.1 of Nocardioides sp. NPDC127503. NCBI lineage: Bacteria > Bacillati > Actinomycetota > Actinomycetes > Propionibacteriales > Nocardioidaceae > Nocardioides > Nocardioides sp. NPDC127503. The sequence continues at coordinate 9,219 of NZ_JBEORH010000014.1, forward strand.
GTCGACGGGGTCGAGGTCGCCGGCCGGCACTCCTTCGGCGTCATCGACGAGCGCGGCGGGATCACCGCCGAGTTCGGCGACGCGGTCGTCGAGATCGCCAGGCGCGGGGGCAGCGACATCATCCGCCCCCGCCACCCCGACAACCCGGTCCTGACCGGCTACCAGGGGACGGAGGCGTACGCACCGGACCCGCGCTGGGCCGTGCCCGGGCGGTTCGTCGCCTACGAGACGCCCGTGCCGACCACCGTCGGCTCGGTCGTCGACGGCCTCGAGCACGTCTACGAGGCCGTCGGTGAGATCGAGTTCGAGGTGGGCGGAGCCGTGCACAGCCTCGTCGCCTTCCCCGGCTCCGCGCCCGGCTCGCTGCACGTGCTCTTCGTCGACGAGACCTCGGGCAGGACGACGTACGCCGCCAACCGCACCCTCTCGGTGGAGGCGCCGGACCAGGAGGGCAACCTCGTGATCGACTTCAACCGCGCCACCAACCTGCCGTGCGCCTACACCGACCACGCCACCTGCCCGCTCCCGCCGGCCGGCAACCGGCTCCCGGTCGCGGTCGAGGCGGGGGAGAAGATCCCCGCCTGACCGCACGGTCAGGCGCGGCGGGGCAGTCCGACGGCCACGAGCAGCGCCGCGACCAGGGCCAGGACCGCGTTGACCGCGATCGCCACCTGGAGTGCCCCGAGCGAGGCGACTCCGCCGGCGGCGGTGGCGACGGTGGACATGATCGGGATGCCGAGCGCGATCGCGACCTGCTGGGTCATCATCGCGAGCCCAGTGGCCAGACCCTGCTCGTGGTCGGGGAGCCCGGAGGTCGCCGCGACCATGAATCCGACGATCGCGGCGACGTGCCCGATGGCGCCGATGAAGTTCATCAGGCCGATGAACCACAGCCAGCCGACCGAGGGCCCGATCAGGACGAGTGCGCCGGTCGTCACCGCCTGAAGGGCGAGTCCACCCGCCACGGTGTTGCGTACGCCGAGGGCCTCGATCACCCGCGAACCCACGGATCCGCCGATGATCGCGCCCGCGCCCATCGCGACGAGCATCAGCCCGGTCTGCAGGGCGTCGAGACCGAGGACGTGCTGCAGATACATCGTCAGCACGAAGACCAGCGACGACTCGAAGGCGAAGGTCGCGAAGCCGGCGATGTTGCCGAAGCCGATGGTCCGTCGGGTGAGGATGTGCAGCGGCACCAGCGGGTGCGGGTGCCTGGACTCGGCGCGCCAGAACGCGACCAGCAGCACCACCGCGGCGCCGATCGCCGCCAGCCCCCACATGTCGGCGATGCCTGCCTCGCCCAGCCGGGTCGCGCCGTAGACCAGTGCGAGCAGCCCGGACGTCACCAGCACGGCACCCGGGAGGTCGAGCCGCGACCGCTCCCGGTCGGCGGAGTCACGCAGCACGAACGGCGCGATGGCGACCACCAACAACGCGATCGGCACGTTGACCAGGAACGCCCAGCGCCACGACAGCAGATCGGTGAGTACGCCACCCAGCACCGCCCCTGCGGTGAACCCGGTCGACATCACCACGCTGTTCAGCCCCAGTGCGCGCTGGCGCAGCGGCCCCTCCGGGAAGGAGACGGTGAGCAAGGAGAGCGCCGCCGGGGTGACCGCGGCGGTCGCGAGGCCCTGGGCGACCCGGGCCGTGAGCAGCAGCTCGGGTGAGGTGGCGACGCCGCCCAGCAGCGAGGCGGCGCCCAGCGCGACCATGCCGATCAGGAAGACCCGCCGCCGGCCGACGTAGTCGCCGATCCGGCCGAAGAGCAGCGTGAATCCGGCCGCGCACAGCGCGAAGGCGGTCGCGATCCACTGCACGTCGGCCTCGGCGAAGCCGAGGCTCGCGCCGACGGTCGGCAGCGCCACGTTGAGGATCGAGAAGTCGACGGTGAGGGTGAATTGGGACGCGAGCAGCAGCAGGAGCACCAGCAGCTGTCCACGGGTCATGGCGGCCGGGCGTACGGGCTCGGCCTGCGTAGTGAGGGTCATGACATCAACGCTCTGGCAGATGACGTACGCCAGCCAGACACCTGTCCTGCCACCCACCCGCCTGCCTGTCACTGACAGGGTCAGGAAGAAATCGCCGCGCGGCCGCACTATAGGAACCATGACGACCGAGCTCGGAGAGTTCCTGCGCAGCCGCCGGGCGGCGATCAGTCCCGAGGACGCCGGGCTGGTGTCCTACGGCGCCCGTCGGGTGCCCGGGCTCCGGCGTGAGGAGCTGGCGATGCTGGCCGGCGTCTCGCCGACCTACTACACCCGGCTCGAGCAGGCCGACCACCACAACGCCTCCGACTCGGTGATCGACTCGCTCGCCCGGGCGCTGCGGCTGAGCGCCGAGGAGCACGACCACCTACGTCGCCTGGCGCGTCCCGAGACCGCCGCCCCGGCCCGCTACCGCGTCGAGCGGCCGAGGCCGAGCACGGTGCGGCTGATCAACGCCACACCCGGGCCGGCGCTCCTGATCGACCATCGCAACGACGTGCTCGCCTGGAACCGGCTCGGCCACCTGCTGATCGCGCCCGAGCTGCCCTTCGAGCAGCCCGAGGACGTCGAGAACCGGCCCAACCTGACCAGGCGGTTCTTCCTGGAGCCCGGGGGTCGCGACCTGTGGGTGGAGCAGGCCGCCACCGCGTACTCCCACGTCGGGTTCATGCGCTACTCCTCCGGTCTCCACCCGGCCGACCACCAGCTCAGCTGCCTGGTCGGCGAGCTGACCCAGAAGAGCGACGAGTTCGCCGAGCTGTGGGCACAGCACCCGGTCAACGACTGCGGCTACGGGGTCAAGAAGTTCCAGCACCCGCTCGTCGGGCGGTTCGACCTCGAGTACGAGGCGCCGGTGATGCCCGAGACCAGCCACCGGATGTGCCTCTACCACGCCGAGCCCGGCAGCCCAGCGGCCGACGCCCTCGAGCTCCTGGCCCGTTAGAGGTCCATCGCGTAGGTCGCCGGCGGAGCGCCGACGACGTCTCGGAACGTACGCACCAGGTGGGCCTGGTCGCTGAAGTCCAGCTCCGCGGCGACCGCGGCCCAGTCGACGTCACCGGAATGGGCGCGGGCGGCGACCTCCAGCACGCGGAACCGCTGCACGACCCACTTCGGGCCGATCCCGACGTACTCGCTGAACAGGCGCTGCAGCGTCCGCAGGCTCAGGCCGGCACGGTCGGCGAGCTGCTCGGCCCGGGTGATCGCGCGGTCCTCCTCGGCGAGGGTCGCCCAGCGGCGTACGTCCTCGGCGACCGGGTCCGTGGGGAGGCCGACCTCCAGGAGGTAGGACTCCATCGCGGCGGCCATCTCCGCTGGCTCCGTCGAGCCGAGGATCCGCTCGGCCGCCGGCCGGTCGTCGATGCCGAGGAGCTCCTGCGCCGGGACCACCTGGTCGGCGATCGCGCTGACCCGGCTGCCGAGCACCGGGCGGAAGAGGCCGGGGAGGAACGAGACACCGAGCGTGTGACCGCGGCCGGTCAGATGCCGGATGAACGGGCGCCGGCCGATCCCGTGCACCAGCAGCCGGCCATCCTCGGCGGCGACGTGGATCCGGGGCTGCGGGATGACCTGCTGGTCGTGCGGCTGCTCGAGGTCCCAGCCGACGTACCAGTGGTAGTCCACGTGTCCCTCCAGCTCTGGTGAGACCGCGAACCGCTCGGTGGTGATCTTCCGGGCCGCCGTCACCGGGCGCACGATCGCGTCGGGATAGCCCCTGCTCTCAGTGTCGTCGGGGTCGTCGGCCATGTCGCCAACGATATGGCGCGTTCCTTCAATCCCGCGTCCCTGTTTCCGGAGCAGGCTGGAGCCATGACCGAACAGACCACTGACAAGACCTACGGCAACAAGGCGAGCACCACCATGACCGTCGCGCGCTGGCACGAGGCGGCCTACGTAGACATCGACGGCGAGGGCACAAAGATGGGCGACGACGTCTACATCCCGCACCGCGGCCTGACCACCGCCGAGACCGACTACACCTACGCCGGCGAGATCCAGGGCACCGGCGTCGCGCGGATGATCGGCGCCTACGGCAACCCCGCCGGCGGCGCGGTCTTCGAGGCGTACGAGCAGTTCACCGGCTCCATCGCCGGCCAGGAGGGTTCGTGCGTGTGGCGGATCAGCGGGACGTACGCCGACGCCACCGTCCGCTCCCACCTCACCGTCATCCCCGGTCTCGGCACCGGCGGCCTCGAAGGCCTCGTCGGCGAGGCCGACATGGTCCTCTCCGAGGAGGGCGGCGGCGAGGCGTACGGCTTCGTCCTCTCCTACGACTGGAGCTAGCCGATCTCGCCGGCCCGCCTCCTTGCGGGGCCTCGGGATCCCCAACGTTGGGGGGTTTGGATCCGCCACCGTCCTGGCCGGTGGCACGGGGTGAGGGTGGAGGCTCCAGATCACATCTCGGGTCACCGCCCATCTCGTGTGTCCTTGGAGGAAGCATGACCGCAACACCAGTACAGCCGGAGCTGAAGGCCCGCCACCGTGTGATGTGGGGCCTCGGGAACTATGCCCGGGTCGCCGACGAGCTCATTCCCGAGCTCGGCCAGGTGCTCGTCGAGGCCTGCGAGATCGGGCCCGGCGACCGTGTACTCGACATCGCCGCGGGCACCGGGAACGCCTCGATCCCCGCCGCCCTCGCCGGCGCGGAGGTGACCGCCAGCGACTTGACGCCGGAGTTGCTCGAGGTCGGCCAGGCCCGGGCATCTGGTGAGAAAGGTGCCGACTCGATCAAGTGGCGTGTCGCCGATGCCGAGGCGCTGCCGTTCGACGACGCCGCCTTCGACGTCGCCATGTCCTGCGTCGGCATCATGTTCGCGCCGTTCCACGAGAAGGCCGCTGCCGAGCTGCTCCGGGTGGTGCGTCCGGGTGGCCGGATCGGCCTGGTCAGCTGGACCCCGGAGGGCTTCATCGGCCAGATGTTCGCGGCGATGAAGCCGTTCATGCCGCCTCCGCCCGAGGGCGCGCAGCCGCCGCCGCGGTGGGGCGACGAGACCCACGTACGCGGCCTGCTGGGGGAGAGCGTGACCTCCGTCCGGGCCGAGAAGCGGATGGTCGCCATCGACTCGCTCGAGACCGGCGCGGAGTTCCGTGACTTCTTCAAGGCCTGCTACGGGCCGACGATCGTCGCCTATCGCGGGATCGCCGACGACGAGGCCCGGACCGCCGACCTCGACGCCGCGCTCGCCGACCTGGGGGACCGCTACCTCGCCGACGGCGTGATGAAGTGGGAGTACCTGCTGCTGACCGCGGTGCGTAGCTAGCCCGGTTGTGCGTGTGGCTCGCTGCGTGTGGCCTTTCCGATCTCGATCCGGTCCCGTGGAACAATCCGTCATGTGACTGAGATCGAGATCGGCCGGGCCAAGCGAGCACGACGGGCGTACGCCTTCGACGACGTGGCGATCGTGCCGTCCCGGCGCACCCGCGACACCACCGAGGTGAGCACCGACTGGCAGATCGACGCCTACCGTTTCGAGATCCCGCTGATCGCGGCGCCGATGGACTCGGTGATGTCGCCGTCGACCGCGATCGCGATGGGCAAGCTCGGCGGCCTCGGGGTGCTCAACCTCGAGGGCGTGTGGACCCGTTACGACGACCCGCAGCCGCTGCTCGATGAGCTGGCAGAGCTGAGCGGTGTCGACGCGACCCGGCGTCTGCAGGAGATCTACGAGGCCCCGATCCGGGCCGAGCTGATCACCGAGCGGCTGCGTGAGGTGCGCGCCTCCGGGGTCACCGTGGCCGGGGCGCTGTCCCCGCAGCGTACGAAGGAGTTCGCCAAGGCCGTCGTCGACGCCGGCGTCGACCTCTTCGTCATCCGCGGCACCACGGTCTCGGCCGAGCACGTCTCCTCGCAGGCCGAGCCGCTCAACCTCAAGGAGTTCATCTACGAGCTCGACGTGCCGGTGATCGTCGGTGGGTGCGCGACCTACCAGGCCGCCCTGCACCTGATGCGTACCGGCGCGGCCGGCGTGCTGGTCGGCTTCGGCGGCGGTGCGGCCCACACGACCCGGACCGTGCTCGGCGTGGCCGTGCCGATGGCCTCGGCCGTCGCCGACGTCGCCGCCGCGCGGCGCGACTACCTGGACGAGTCCGGCGGCCGCTACGTCCACGTCATCGCCGACGGTGCCGTCGGCCGTTCCGGCGACATCGCCAAGGCCATCGCCTGCGGTGCCGACGCGGTCATGGTCGGTAGCCCGTTCGCGCGGGCGACGGATGCCCCCGGCAAGGGATTCCACTGGGGCAACGAGGCCCATCACGCCGACCTGCCCCGCGGCGAGCGCGTCGCCTTCGAGCCCGTCGGCACCTTCGAGGAGGTCCTCTTCGGTCCTTCGCACGTCGCCAACGGCACCATGAACCTCGTCGGCGCCCTCAAGCGCGCGATGGCCACCACCGGCTACACCGACCTCAAGGAGTTCCAGCGGATCGAGGTCGTCGTCGGCTGACGATCGAGTCCTCGGTTCTGGCGAGCCGAATCCGCCAGTTGTGGGTGACGAAACTGTCGTTTCGTCACCCACAACCGCGTTTTCGGCAGTGCTCGGGCCGTCGGCCACTGGCTGACCGGCGAAGGCGGCGCATTTTCCCGCCATGGCGGGAAAATGCGGCGCGCTGTCGCATCCGGGCGCTGCACATCCCCACCATGGCGGGATTCTGCCCGCCCCTGCGGACCGGTCGGGCCCCGCTCGTCGAGGCGTCACTTCTGCAGGCCGAGTGGTCACGACGGTGCCAACTCGGCCTCCACAAGTGACGTCTCGTTCTGCAGAACTGACGTCTCGGCCGACGTACCTGACTTCTCGGCATTGCTTGGACGCCGACCTTCCATGTTCTTGGGCTACCCCGTAGAGTGACCGCTGTCACCACCTAAGCAAGCGCTTAGATTAGCCGAGCACACGAGGGAATGAGCATGTCGAGGTTCGAGGGACGTACGGCGATCATCACCGGGGCCAGCCGGGGCATCGGTCTGGGCATCGCCCAGCGCCTGGTGGACGAGGGGGCGAAGGTCGTCATCACGGCGCGCAAGCCCGAGGCGCTGGCGGAGGCGGTCGAGGGGCTGGGCGGCAAGGAAGTGGCCCTCGGCATCGCCGGCAAGGCCGACGACCCCGAGCACCAGGAGGAGGTCGTCAAGGCCGCCATCGAGTCGTTCGGCAGCGCTGACTTCCTGGTCAACAACGCCGGCATCAACCCGAAGGCCGGCGGCCTGATCGACGTGGACCGCGAGTCGATGCGCAAGACCGTCGAGGTCAACTGCCTCTCGCCGATCGGCTGGACCCAGCAGGTCTGGAACCAGTGGATGTCTGAGCACGGCGGCGCGGTCGTCAACATCTCCTCGGTGGCCGGCCTGGCCCCGACCACGCTGATCGCCGCCTACGGCGCGAGCAAGGCGATGCTCAGCTACATCACCCAGGAGCTGTCGGTCGAGCTCGGCCCGAAGGTACGCGTCAACGCGATCCTCCCGGCCGTGGTGAAGACCAAGTTCGCCGAGCTCCTCTACGAGGGCCGCGAGCAGGAGGTCTCGGCGGCCTACCCGCTCAAGCGCCTCGGCACCCCCGAGGACATCGCCGGCGTCGCCTCGTTCCTCCTCTCCGAGGACGCCGGCTGGATGACCGGCCAGCTGGTCACCGTCGACGGCGGCCTCACCCTCGCCGGCGGACGCGTCTGATGGCCCCGGCTCCAGGCAGCACCGCCGTCGTCACCGGCGCCGCGGGTGGGATCGGCCGTGCCCTGGCCGCCCGCCTCGTCGCCGAGGGCGTCCGCGTCGTGGTCAACGACATCGACGACGTACGTCTGGCCGAGACGGCCAAGGAGATCGGCGCCCATCCGGTGGCCGGCGACGCGGCCTCGGTCGAAGGCGTGGCCCGCCTCGTGGAGGCGGCGAAGGACCACCTCGGCCAGATCGACGCGTGGTACGGAAATGCCGGCATCGACCGCGGCATCGGCCTGGACTGTCCCGAGGAGGACTGGCAGGCCTCGCACGAGGTCAACGTGATGGCCCACGTCCGGGCGGCCCGGCTCCTCGTCCCCGACTGGGTCGAGCGAGGCGCTGGTCGCTATGTGGTAACGGCGAGCGCGGCGGGGCTGCTGATGATGGTCGGTACGCCGACCTACTCGGTCACCAAGCACGGCGCGGTCGCCTTCGCGGAGTGGCTCTCGGCGACCTACCGCCACCACGGGATCGTCGTTCAGGCGATCTGCCCGCAGGGCGTACAGACCGGGATGCTCGAGCGGTCGGGACAGATGGCGGGTCTGCTCAGCCGTGACGGCGCGCTGACTCCCGAGCAGGTCGCCGACGTCGCCTGGGAGGCGACCAAGGACGACCGCTTCCTGGTGCTGCCGCACCCGGAGGTGGCCGACTACTACGCCGCGCGGGCCACGCAGACCGACAAGTGGCTCGGCGGGATGAATCGACTCTGGCAGCACGTGGAAGGACAGGTATGAAGGCGTGGCGGATCGACTCGCTCGGCGAGCCCAAGGACGTGATGCGGCTCGAGGAGGTGCACGACCCGACCCCCAGGGCCGGACAGCTCGTCGTGAAGGTGCTGGCCAGCCCGGCCAACTTCCCGGACGTCTTGATGGCCCGAGGTCTCTACCAGGTCAAGCCCGAGCTGCCGTTCACCGCGGGCGTCGAGCTGTGCGGTGAGGTCGTCGCCCTCGGCGAGAGCGTGGAGGGATTCCAGGTCGGGGACCGCGTGATCGGCGGGGGCTCGCTGCCGTACGGCGGCTTCGGCGAGCTCGCTCTGATGGACGCAGCGACCACGTTCCCGGCCCCGGAGGCGCTCAGCGACGCCGAGGCGTCGAGCCTCTACATCGGCTACCAGACCGGCTGGTTCGCGCTCCACCGCCGCGCCCACATCCAGCCCGGCGAGACGCTGCTCGTGCACGCCGCGGCGGGCGGGGTCGGCAGCGCCGCGATCCAGCTCGGCAAGGCCGCCGGGGCCACCGTGATCGGTGTCGTCGGTGGGCCGGAGAAGGCCGAGGTCGCCAAGGAGCTCGGCGCCGACGTGGTCATCGACCGCCACACCGAAGACTTCGTCAAGGTGGTCAAGGAGGTCACCGGCGGCAAGGGCGCCGACGTGATCTACGACCCGGTCGGTGGCGACACGTACGACCGCTCCACCAAGTGCATCGCCTTCGAGGGCCGGATCCTGATCATCGGCTTCGCCGGCGGCCGCATCCAGGAGGCAGCGCTCAACCACTCGCTGATCAAGAACTACTCGATCGTCGGGCTCCACTGGGGTCTCTACAACGCGCTCGCTCCCGACCTGGTCGCCGAGTGTCACCGCGAGCTCACCCGGATGGCGGACGAAGGCAAGATCAAGCCGCTGGTCAGCGAGGAGCTGTCCCTGGACGAGGTGGCCGACGGCGTACAGCGTCTTGCCGACGGCACCACCGTCGGACGGGTCGTGTACGTCGCATGAAGGCTGTCATCTTCGACTACGGCGGGGTGCTGACCACGCCCATCGGCGACTCGATCCGAACCTGGCTGGAGGCTGACGGCATCAGGCCGGAGAGCTTCACGAAGGTGCTCAAGGAGTGGCTGGGCCGCTACGCCGACGCCGGCACCCCGATCCACCGCCTCGAGCTCGGCGAGCTCTCGGTCAAGGAGTTCGACAAGCTCCTGGCCGCTCGCCTGGAGACGTACGACGGCAGCCCGGTCGATTCCGAGGGCGTCCTGTCCCGGCTCTTCGCCGGGATGCGGCCCAACCCGGAGATGTTCGCGCTGGCCGAGGAGCTCCGCGACGCCGGCATCCGGCTCGCCCTGCTCTCCAACAGCTGGGGCAACTTCGACCCCCGCAAGCAGGTCGACGCGCTGTTCGAGGTGGTGGTGATCTCCGAGGAGGTCGCGATGCGGAAGCCGGAAGCACCGATCTTCGACCGCACCCTGAGCAAGCTCGGTCTCCCGGCCGAGGAGTGCCTCTTCATCGACGACGCAGAGCCCAACGTCCTCGGTGCCCGGGCGGTCGGTCTCGACGCACTGCTGCACACAGACCCGGCGAGCACCCGCGCAGCGCTCGCCCGAATGATTCCCACACTCGGAGGTGCCGCGTGACGACCGAACCGCTGCCCGGACTCGACCTGGACCGGCTCGGCCCATGGCTGGCCAAGAACCTGGACGGCGCCGGCGCCGACCTGAGCGCCACCCACATCTCCGGAGGCAAGTCCAACCTGACGTACGCCGTCTCCGACGGCACCAATGAGTGGATCGTCCGTCGCCCGCCGCTGGGGCACGTGCTCGCCACCGCGCACGACATGAAGCGTGAGCACACGGTGATCACCGCGCTGCGCGACACCGACGTACCGGTGCCGCACACCTACGCGTTCTGCAATGACGAGGAGGTGCTCGGGGCGCCGTTCTACGTGATGGAGAAGGTCGACGGCCGGCCCTACCGCTACGCCCGCGAGCTCGAGCCGCTCGGCGCCGAGCGGACCAGGGCGATCTCGGAGCAGCTCATCGACGTGATGGCCTCGCTGCACGCGGTCGACCCGGCCGCGGTCGGGCTGAGCGAGTTCGGCCGCCCCGAGGGGTTCCTGTCGCGCCAGGTCAGGCGCTGGAAGAAGCAGCTCGACGCGTCGTACTCGCGCGACCTGCCCGCCGCCGACGAGCTCCACTCGTTGCTGGAGGCGCGGGTGGGTGCCGCCGAGGCCGCCTCGACCGGGCCGGGGATCGTGCACGGCGACTACCGGCTCGACAACGTGCTGACCTCCACCGACGACCAGATCAAGGCGGTCGTCGACTGGGAGATGGCCACGCTCGGCGACCCGGTCACCGACCTGGCGATCCTGCTCACCTACCAGCGGATGGCCACGGTCTCCGGCGACGGGACCGTGACCGACGTCAGCAACGCAGCCGGCTGGCTCTCCGAGGACGAGATCATCGCCCGCTACGACGCGGCCAGCCCGCGCGACCTGAGCGAGTTCGGCTTCTACCTCGGGCTCGCCGCCTACAAGCTCGCCGCGATCCTCGAGGGGATCCACTACCGCTACCTCAAGGGCCAGACCGTAGGGCCCGGTTTCGACAAGATCGGGGACGGGATCCACCCGCTCCTGGACATGGGACTGTCTGCAATGAAGGAGAAGTGACGCATGGATTTCGCACCCGACGCCAGGACCGAGGAGCTCGTCGCCTCGGTATGGGACTTCCAGAAGACGTACGTCGAGCCCAACGAGGCCGTCTTCGAGGAGCAGCTCGCGGCCCAGGACGACAAGTGGGCCTGGGACAGCGTCCCGGTTCTCGGCGAGATCCGCGCCGAGGCCCGCAAGCGCGGCCTGTGGAACCTCTTCCTGCCCGGTGAGGGCGGAGCGGGCCTGACCAACCTGCAGTACGCCCCGCTGGCCGAGATCACCGGCCGCAGCCACCTCGCGCCGGCCGCGTTCAACTGCGCCGCGCCCGACACGGGCAACATGGAGGTGCTGCACGACTTCGGCAACGAGGCGCAGCAGAAGGAGTGGCTGGAGCCGCTCCTGGACGGGCAGATCCGCAGCGCCTTCGCGATGACCGAGCCGGCCGTCGCCTCCTCCGATGCGACCAACATCGAGACCTCGATCGTGCCCGACGGCGACGAGTACGTCATCAACGGCCGCAAGTGGTGGATCACCGGCGCGATGAACCCGAACGCCAAGATCCTCATCGTGATGGGCAAGACCGACCCGTCCGCCGAGCGCCACAAGCAGCAGTCGATGATCCTGGTGCCCCGCGACACCCCGGGCCTCACGATCAAGCGCGGCATGGAGGTCTTCGGCTACGACGACCACGACCACGGCGGCCACGCGGAGCTGATCTTCTCCGACGTACGCGTCCCGGAGGGCAATCTCATCGGGACCGAGGGCATGGGATTCGCGATCGCGCAGGCTCGTCTGGGCCCCGGTCGTATCCACCACTGCATGCGCTCCATCGGCCTGGCCGAGCGGGCGATCGAGCTGATGTGTGCCCGGGTCGAGGAGCGGGTCGCCTTCGGCAAGCCGCTCTCCGAGCAGGGCGTGATCCGCGACTGGATCGCCGAGTCTCGGGTGCGGATCGAGCAGCTGCGGCTCCTCGTCCTCAAGACCGCCTGGCTGATGGACACCGTCGGCAACAAGGGCGCCCACACCGAGATCCAGGCGATCAAGATCGCCACCCCGGCAACGGTCCAGTGGATCCTCGACAAGGCGATCCAGGCACACGGCGCCGGTGGCCTCTCCCAGGACTTCCCGCTGGCCAAGTCCTACGCCGGCATCCGTACGCTGCGGTTCGCCGACGGCCCCGACGAGGTGCACAAGAACGCCCTGGCCAAGGCCGAGCTGCGCAAGCAGGCAGCGCGGCGGGAGGGACGCCAGTGACTCCCGAGGAGCTGCGAGGTCGGGTCGAGACATTCCTCGCCGAGCATCCGGTCGAGACGACCGAGCCGAGCGCCTTCCTGCACGCCCGCTATCAGGCCGGCCTGGCCTGGGTCGCGTTCCCCGAGGGCCACGGTGGTCTCGGTGCCTCCAGGGCCCTGCAGCCGCTTGTCTCCGACCTCTTCGAGGCGGCCGGCGCCCCCGACAACAACCCGCGACGCAACGGGATCGGGCTCGGCATGGCCGCGCCGACGATCCTGGCCTACGGCACCCCGGAGCAGAAGTCGCGGTTCCTGGAGCCGCTGTGGTGCGGTGAGGAGATCTGGTGCCAGCTCTTCTCCGAGCCCGGCGCCGGCTCCGACCTCGCCGGCCTGGCGACCCGAGCCGTCCTCGACGGTGACGAGTGGGTCGTCAACGGGCAGAAGGTGTGGACCTCGGGTGCCCACAACGCCGACTTCGCGATCCTCGTCGCCCGTACCGACCCGGACGTCCCGAAGCACCGCGGTCTGACCTACTTCTTGTGCGATATGCACGATCCGGGCGTCGAAGTGCGGCCGCTGCGCCAGATCACCGGCGAGGCGGAGTTCAACGAGGTCTTCCTGACCGATGTGAGGATCCCTGACGCCCACCGGCTCGGCGCCGTCGGGCAGGGATGGGAGGTCGCCAACGCCACCCTCAACAACGAGCGTGTCGCCATCGGCGGCGCCGCCATGCCTCGCGAGGGCGGGATGCTTGGCGTAGTCGCCGAGTCGTGGCGTACGCATCCGGAGAACCACACCCCGGAGCTGCGCGACCGGCTGCTGAGGCTGTGGGTCGAGTCGGAGGTGGCCCGGCTGACCGGGACACGGCTGCGGCAGAAGCTGGCCGTCGGCCAGCCCGGCCCCGAGGGGTCGGCGATGAAGCTGACCTTCGCCAAGATCAACCAGCAGCTCACCGGCCTCGATCTCGAGCTGCGCGGCGAGGAGGGGCTTCGCTACGAGGACGGCGACGGCTGGGCGATGGTCCGGCCCGAACACGTCGACTTCGGCGGCCGCGACGCCGTCTATCGCTACCTGCGCGCCAAGGGCAACTCCATCGAGGGCGGCACCTCAGAGATCCTGCGCAACATCGTGGCCGAGCGAGTCCTCGGTCTCCCCGGGGAGCACCGGGTCGACAAGGACGTTTCCTGGAAGGAGATCCCGCGATGAGTGATGTAGAGCTGCTCGACAACGAGCTCGATGCCGACCTGCGTGGCACGGTCAGGTCGTTCCTGGCCGAGCGCTGCGCGCCGGCCGACGTGGTCAAGGCGTACGACGGGGACAGCTCGCTCACCCCGGTCCTGTGGAAGGGCCTCGCCAGCGAGCTCGGGCTCGCGGGGCTGCTGATCCCGGAGTCGTACGGCGGTGCCGGGGCATCCGCCCGCGAGGCCGCAGTGGTGCTGGAAGAGCTGGGCCGGGCGGTTGCCCCGGTTCCGTTCCTGACCAGCTCCGTCGTGGCGACCTCGGTCCTGCTGGCCGGGCCCACCGAAGCGGGTGCGGAGCTGCTGGCCGCACTGGCCTCGGGGGAGCGGACCGCGGCCCTGGCCGTGCCGCTCGCGACCACGACGGTCCAGCCGTTGGAGCCCGGCGAGACCGAGATCCGGTCGGTCGCCGGCGCTCTGGAGGCGGACACGCTCCTGGTGCCGGTGAGGACGCTCGACGGCATCGAGATCCGAGCCGTCCCCGCGGACCGGGCGACGATCGCCCCGGTGAGCTCGCTCGACATGACCCGCCAGCTCGCCGATGTCACCCTCGACCCCGCCTCCGGCGAGGTCGTCGTGGCCGCTGAGCACGGTGCCGAGGGCGTACGTTCGGGTCTGCTGGCCGGGGCCGCGCTGATGGCCTCCGAGCAGGTCGGGGTGGCGCAGTGGTGCTTGACCACGACGGTGGAGTACCTCAAGGTCCGGCGTCAGTTCGGCCGGATCGTCGGTGGCTACCAGGCGCTCAAGCACCGGCTCGCCGACCTCTACACCAACGTCGAAGGTGCCGGCGCGGCTGCGCGCTACGCCGCCGGGGCGCTGGCTCTCGGAGACGCCAAGGAGACCGAGATCGCGACCCACGTCGCCGCCGCGTACTGCGGTGACCTGGCCGTCACCGCGGCCGAGGAGGCGGTGCAGCTGCACGGCGGCATCGGCATGACGTGGGAGCACCCCGCCCACCTCTACCTCAAGCGGGCCAAGGCCGACCAGATCGCGTACGGCCTCCCCGGCCTCCATCGCGACCGTCTGGGGGCCCTGGTCGACATCTGATGCCGAGGCGTCACGCCGGTCGGCCGAGTGGGCATCACGGTGCCACCTCGGCCGACGCGGGCGACGCCTCGGCTACTTCTCCAGCGCCATCAGGGCGAGCGCGAACAGGAGGCGGTCACGCGGGTCGGAGATGCTCTTCCCGGTGAGGTCCTGGATCTGCTTGATGCGGTAGATGACCGTGTTGCGGTGGCAGATCAGGTCCTCGGCGGCGTGGGTTGGCGAGCCGCCGTGCGCGATGAGGGCGCGGAGCGTCGCCAGCAGCACGTCTGACTGGTGGGTCGGCTGCGCCTGGATCGGGCCGAGGGTGCGGCGTACGAGCAGGTGGGAGACCGCGGGGGACGCGGTCAGCAGCACCTGCGGGAGGCGGTCGTCGACGACCGCGATGTCCGTACGCCCTCGGGGCACCGTCTCCACCGTGTGCGTGGCGAGCTGGAAGGCGGTGCCGAAGCCGCCGAGGTCGTCGGCGGTGGCGATGCCGACGCGGCCCGAGTTGCAGCAGGCGAGCTGCTCGACCAGGTCGGCGACGGCCTCCGCGACCGGGCGTGACCCCAGCGGGACCAGCCCGAAGTGGTGGTCGCCGCGGACGTGCCAGAACGACACCAGGCCGGCCTTCTCGAGCCGGTCGTCGGGGTTGCGCAGCGGTGAGTCGCGGTTGCCGTCGAAGGCGGCGACCACGCAGGCCATCCGCGCGTCGGCGGCGACCCCGAGGATGTCCTGCACCTCGGCGGCGAACGCTGGGTCGCCGCCGCGGCCCTCCGCCAGGCCGTCGAGGAGGCGGCCCTGGAGCTGCAGGTCGCGGCGCTGCAGCAGCGCCGCCTCCTTCCGGTAGGCCCCCGACATCACCGAGTTCTGCACGTCCAGGTCGGTCCACACCTGGCGCCCGGCGAGCACCATCACCCGGTCGTCGATCCCCAGCTCCTCCTGCTGGTGGACCATCGCCTCCCACAGCATCCGGGTGCCGACGGTGTAGGCGTTGAGGCAGTACTCCAGAGGTACGCCCTGCCGCGCGCGCCGCCGGCCGGTGTCGCGCCACAGGTCGACGGGATTGGCTCCGGGGGTCATTCCGGCCATGGCCCGGATGCCGCGGCGTACGTGTTCCCGCGTGCTCGAACGCAGGTCGGCGCGCACCGACGGATCGGCGTTCTGATGCCACTCCGGCTGGATCGCGATCAGGGTCAGCGTGATGTCGTCGGCGATCGCGTCCGCCTGGTTCACCAGCGAAGCCCAGGCACGTTCCACCAGCGGGCGGAGTTCCGCGTCGGGAGCTGTGTCACTCGTCACACCCATGTGCGGAGCGTCCCATGCCCACTGCCGTATACGCCAGCAAACCAGGGAATCTCAGTCGGAGCGCCCGAAAGATTTTGTGCGCGTTGCCCATATCCCCAGTTGTGCGGAGAGTCCAAAGTGATAGCCGTCACAACAGGCGAAGGGAGCATGATGCAGATGCCTGGCGAAGACCCGCCGCTGTTCGCGGTGGAGGGAGTCTCGGTCCGGTTCGGGGGCGTGCGCGCCCTCGAGGACGTCTCCTTGGAGGTCGCGCCCCATGAGGTGCTCGGCGTCATCGGCCCCAACGGTGCCGGCAAGACCACTTTGTTCAACGTCGTGTGCGGCTTCGTCAGCCCCGCAGAGGGCGAGCTGCGTCTCCGCGGCGAGACGATCCACGACCTCCGTCCGCACCAGCTCGCCGGTCATGGCATCGCCCGGACCCTGCAGGGACTCGGGCTCTTCGAGCGGATGACGGTGCTCGACAACGTGATGGTCGGAGCCGACCGTCTCGCCCGCGCCGGCTTCGTACGCGGCCTGCTCGGCCTCGGCCACCGCGACGACGCCCGGCTGGCCGCCAAGGCGCGGGAGGTCCTCGGCGAGCTCGGGATCGAGTCGTACGCCGCCCGCTACCCGGGCAGCCTGCCTTACCCGATCCGGAAGAAGGTCGCGCTGGCGCGGGCCCTGGTGGCCGAGCCGGAGCTGCTGCTCCTCGACGAGCCCGCCAGCGGGCTGAGCGCCGAGGAGATGAGCGAGCTCGGCGAGATCATCACCGGTCTGACCGAACGCACCGCCGTGATGCTCGTCGAGCACCACATGGACCTGGTGATGTCGGTCTGCCACCGGATCACCGTGCTCGACTTTGGCCGCGTCATCGCCGCCGGCTCACCCGACCAGATCCGCAACGACCCGGCCGTCCTCGCCGCCTACCTGGGTGACCAGGTCGAGCACGACGACGCCGCCGAGGTCCACGCCCTGACCGTCGCCGAGGAGGCCTGATGTTCGCCGTCGAGGACCTGAGCGCTGCGTACGGACCCGTCAAGGCGCTCAACGGCGTCACCTTCACCGCGTCGAGAGGCCAGGTCACCGCGGTCCTGGGCGCCAACGGCGCCGGCAAGACCACGCTGCTGCGCACAGTGTCCGGACTGGTGAAGTCCAGCAAGGGCAGCGTGAAGCTGGACGGCAAGGACATCACGCGCACCGCGACCGAGAAGCTGACCTCGTACGGCCTCTCCCACGTCCCGGAGGGGCGCGGCGTGATCGCCGAGCTGACTGTCACCGAGAATCTTCGGCTCGGTGGGCTGCACCGCGCGACCGGCTCCGAGCCGATGCCGGTCGAGCGGGTCTTCGAGCTCTTCCCGCGCTTGGGCGAGCGACGCGAGGCCACCGCCCACATGCTCTCGGGCGGTGAGCGGCAGATGCTCGTCATCGGCCGTGCGCTGATGGCGCGGCCGACCGTACTCCTGCTCGACGAGCCCTCTCTGGGGCTCGCGCCCCGGGTGGTCGCCCAGATCTTCGACCTGCTCCGCGGGCTGGTGCAGACCGAGGAGCTCACCGTCGTCCTGGTCGAGCAGAACGCCCGCAGTGCCCTGTCCATCGCTGACCACGGAGTCGTGCTCAACCTCGGCAAGGTCGTCGCCTCGGCGCCGGCCGCCGAGCTGGCCGCCGACGAGCAGCTCCGCCACGCCTATCTCGGGTTCTGAGGAGCAGACATGCAGCAGTTTCTCGACACCACCCTCGGAGGGCTGGTCCTGGGCGCGGTCTACGCCGCGTTCGCGCTGGCCCTGTGCCTGATCTGGCGCTCGACCCGGATCGTCAACTTCGCCCAGGCGGCGATGGCGATGGTGACCACCTACATCGCGCTCTCGCTGATCAACGCCGACGTGCCCTACTGGGTCGCCTTCATGGCAGCCCTCGCGGCCGGGTTCGGGCTCGGCGCCGTGATCGAGCGGGTCATCATCCGCCCGGTCGAAGGCAAGGCCGAGCTCAACGCGGTGATCCTCACCCTCGGGCTGTTCATGGTGCTCCACGGCCTGACCGCGATCACCTTCGGCGTCCAGCACCGCGGCTTCCCGGCCCCGGTCAGCACCAACGCGATCACCGTCGGCGACACCTCGATCGGGATCACCCCGTTCGGCATCCTCACGATCGTCGTGGTCGCCGTCGTGATGGCCGGGCTCGTCGTCCTCTTCCGCTTCACCGACCTGGGGCTGCGGATGCGGGCGGCAGCGTTCAACGGCGAGGTCTCCCGGCTCCTGGGCGTACGCGTCGGCCGCATGCTCACCCTCGGCTGGGCGCTCGCCGCGGCCGTGGGTGCGGTGGCCGGGATGCTCATCGCCGGTGGCGACCTGGTGAACCCGGCGTTCATGGACCCGTTCGTGATCTACGGCTTCATCGCCGCCGTGCTGGGCGGCCTCGACTCGCCGCTCGGGTCGGTGATCGGCGGCCTGATCCTCGGCCTCTCGCTCTCCTACGTCACCGGCTACGTCGGTGAGCACCTGGCGCCGCTGGTCGCGCTCGGGATCTTGATGGTGGTGCTGCTGGTGCGTCCCAGCGGCCTCTTCGCGGCCGCCGCGGCCAGGAGGGTCTGACTCATGGAACGTCTGCGTTCTCTCGTCCGTCCGGTGACCTCGGTGCCGCTGACACGTCACGTCATCGTCGCCCTGATCGCCTTCGTGGTCGCCATGGCCGTGATCGGCAGCTCGAGCCAATATCTGCAGACCCGCTACGCCGAGATGGCCTACTTCGCCATCGCCGCCGGTGGCCTCACGCTCCTGACCGGTCTCTCCGGCCAGCTCTCCCTGGGCCACGGCGCGCTCATGGCGGTCGGGGCGTACGCCGCCACCCTCGTGCTCGAGCGCACCGGTGGCGAGACCCTGGCCGACGTCTTCGTCGCCCTGCTGGTCGCGATCGCGGTCTGTGCCGTGGTCGGGGTGCTGGTCGGGGTCCCGGCGGCGCGGCTGCACGGGCCGTACATCGCCGGAGCGACGCTGACCCTGGCCGTCGCGGTGCCCCGGCTGGCCAACCAGTGGGAGTTTCTCGGCGGCGAACAGGGCCTCCAGGTGCCCGTGCCCCGCGCCACCGACCTCCCGGTCTGGATCCAGGACCTGGTCTGGTTCTTCACCGCCGTCGAGATCGACCAGTACTCCTTCCTCGCCTACCTCGGCTGGCTGCTGCTCGCGATCACCTTCGTGGCGCTCGCCAATCTGAGCCGGTCCCGGGTCGGTCGTCGCTGGCGGGCGGTGCGGGACGACGACGTCTCGGCCGAGCTGGCCGGCATCCACCTCGGCCGCGCCCGCGTGGTCGCCTTCACCGTCAGCGCCATGGCTGCCGGTCTCGCCGGCGGGCTGATGGCCATGAACGTACGTCTCACGGCACCGGGCGCGTTCACGATCACGCTCTCGCTGACCCTGCTGGCCGCGGTCGTCCTGGGCGGGCTCGGCAGCCTGACCGGAGCGCTCATCGGGGCCGGCGTACTCGCCTTTCTTCCTCACTTCGCCACCGATCTCGGGGAGTCGGTCGGGCTCAGCGCAACCCAGGCCGCAGAGGTCACCCCGGTGGTCTACGGGCTGGTGCTGATGCTCGTCATCCTCCTCGCTCCGGCGGGGATCGTCGGCAGCCTGCGCACTTTCCTGGCGCGCTCAACTCTCGGGTCAACCAAGGAGAAGACAACATGAGAAACACTGCACGCAGAGCCGTACAGGTCGTCTGCGTCCTCACCACTGCCTCCCTCCTCGCGGCCTGTGGCGCGGGGCAGGAAAGGCCGTCCGAGGACGGGTCGGCGGTCGGCGTCACCGACAGTTCGATCAAGGTCGGTGCGCACTTCCCGCTGACCGGCCCGGCCGCACCCGGCTACTCGGAGATCCCCTCCGGCCATCAGGCGTTCTATGAGTACGTCAACGACAACGGTGGCGTCCACGGCCGAGACATCGAGATGGTCGTCAAGGACGACGCCTACAACCCGACCAACACCAGCGCCGTCACCAACGACATGATCCTGCAGGACGAGATCTTCGCGATGGTCGGCGGCCTCGGCACCCCCACGCACCGCGCGGTCGTGCAGCGGCTCAACGACGACGGCATCCCTGACCTCTTCGTCTCCAGCGGCTCGCTGCAGTGGGGCGACGACCCGTCCGCCTCGCCGATGACGTTCGGCTGGCAGCCTGACTACGAGATCGAGGGCAAGGTCATCGGCCAGTACGTCAAGGAGAACATGCCCGACGCCAAGGTCGGCCTCTTCCTGCAGGACGACGACTTCGGCGAGGACGGCGAGAAGGGCGCGCGGCAGTTCCTCGACGCTCAGATCGTCGACGTACAGAAGTACACGCCGGGTGGGTCGACCGACTTCTCCCCGCAGATGTCCTCGTTCAAGTCCAAGGGCGTCGACCTGGTGATCGGCTTCAACACGCCGTCCTACACCGCGCTGAGCCAGATCGCCGCGCAGGGCGTCGGCTTCAAGTCGAAGTGGTTCTACTCGAACGTCGGCTCGGACCCGGCGCTCGTCGGCGGACTGCTCGCCTCGATGACCAAGGGCAAGATCCCGGCCGAGCAGGGCGTGAAGCTGATGGACGGGATGATGACCACCGAGTACATCCCCGGCGTCGACGCTCCTGAGGACGAGTGGGTCAAGCTCTGGCAGAAGGTCTGGGACGAGTACTCCAAGAAGGGCTCGGAGAAGCTGAGCAACTACCGGATCTACGGCATGTCGCAGGCCTACACCTTCGTCCAGGCGCTGCAGGCCAACGGCAAGGACCTGACCCGCGAGTCGATCGTGGAGACGATCGAGAAGGAGGGTTCCTCCTTCGAAGGCCCCGGGATGGCGCCCTTCCGCTTCTCCGAGGACTCCCACATGGGCATCTCCGGGATGAGCGTGGTCGAGATCAAGAACGGTGCCTCCGAGCCGCTCACGCCGGTCCTCGTCACCGACATCGGCGACGCCCCCATCGAGGAGGACGACAGCGCCGCCTCGGACGCCCCGCCCTCGTCGGGGCTGCCCGAATGAGATGGCCGAGTGATCGGTACTGATCAGTAGGTTGCTGCACGTTCACGGACCGGCCTCGGTTACAGTGATTAACCCTCACTAACGCCACTGGAGGTGGTCGGTCCGTGAACGTACTCGCACCCGGGAGCGGGGTCGTTGTGACCGGAGCAGCCCGAGGAATCGGGAGAGCTCTGGCCACGCGGTTCGCGGCGGAAGGATGTCGCGTCGTCGTAGCCGACATCGACGACGCCGAGCTCCGCTCGGTGGCAGACTCGATCGGCGCCCTTGCGGTCCCCGGCGACGCCGCCTCAGCCGCCGGCACCGCGGCACTCGTGGACGCTGCCCGGGAGGAGCTCGGCAAGATCGACGCCTGGTACGGCAACGCGGGAGTCGAGCGCGGCCGCGGCCTCGAGGCCTCCGACCACGCCTGGATGACCTCGTACGAGGTCAACGTCCTCGCCCACGTACGCGCGGCGCGGCTGCTGCTGCCGGAGTGGGTCGCCCGCGGTGCTGGTCGGTTCGTGGTCACCTCCTCCTCCGCGGGTCTCCTCACGCTGCTCGGCTCTCCCTCCTACGCGGCAACCGAGCACGCCGAGATCGCCTTCGCCGAGTGGCTCGCCGCCACCTACCGGCACCAGGGCGTCGTCGCTCAGGCGATCGTCGCGCGCAGCGTGAAGACGGCGATGCTCGAGCGCTCCTCCGGACTCCCGGGTTTCCGGTCGGCCGAGGGCGCGCTCACCGCTGAGGAGGTCGCCGACGCCGTCTGGGATGCCGGGCAGAGCTCGCAGTTCTGGATCTCGCTCGAGCCCGACGTGGCCGAGGAGTACGCCACGCGTGCCTCTGACGTCGACGCCTGGATCGACGACGTGAACCGTGTCCGGCAGGAGCTCGACCGGACCGACTAGTCTCACCGACGTGGAACCTTTGGTCTCGACCTGGCTCAGTGGCCTCGACGGCATCCCGACCCAGGCCCACAACGTCAACCAGCAGCACTATGCGGCGAGCCTGATGAAGGTGCCCGTCGCGATCGCCGCCTATCGGCTGCGCGACCGCGGGCTGCTGTCGCTGGACGAGCCGATCACGGTTCATCCCGACTTCGACTCGGCCGTCGTCGGGTCGCGTTTCGAGATGGACCCGGCCGAGGACCAGGACCCCGACACCTGGGCGGCGGTCGGGTCTCCGCTGCCGCTGGGTGATCTCGTACGCCGCTCCCTGACCGTCTCCGGCAACCTGGCCGTCAATCTTGTGCTCGAGCGGGTCGGGCTCGACGAGGTCGCCGCGGTGCTCGCCGACGCCGGCGTGACGCCGATGACGACGGTCTCGCGGGGGATCGAGGACGCGCCCGCGCGCGAGGCCGGGCTGCAGAACCTGGTGACTGCCAACGACATGGGCAAGCTGCTCACCAAGCTCGCCTCCGGCCGGCTGCTGTCGCCCGAGTCGACCGCCGAACTGGAGGGGATCCTGGTCGCCCAGGAGTATCGCGACGCGATCCCGCTCGGGGTGCCCGAGGACGCTGTCGTCGGCAACAAGACCGGCTGGATCGACGGCGTACGCCACGACATGGCGATCATCCGGCCCGCGCAGGGTGAACCGCAGGTGATGGTCGTGCTCACGACCGGCCTGGACGACGACGAGTCGGAGTTCCGGATCAGCGAGGTCGCGCGCTATCTGTGGTCGACCCTGTGACTTCTCCCCGCATCGTCGCGGTGCGCACCCAGCGTGTCCGGGTGCCGTTGCACACCCCGTTCGTGACGGCTCTGCGGCGTACGGAGTTCGCGGAGACGGTCGTCGTCACGATCGAGGACTCCGACGGGTGCGTCGGCTGGGGTGAGGCGCCGCAGGTCTGGAGGGTCACCGGTGACTCGCTCGCCGGGTCCACCGCGGCGCTGGAGGGGCCCATCTTCGACGCGCTGGTCGGTGCCGTTGCCGATCTGACCTCGGCGGGCCTGATCCAGGGCTCAGTCGTCGGCAACCGGTCGGCCAAGATGGCCGCTGACATCGCGCTGCACGACCTCGTCGCCCGGCGGGCCGGCGTGTCCATGACCGAGCATCTGAAGTCCCATGCGTCACAGCGTTCAGGCAATTCCTGCACTTCTCGGGCAATGCAACGCCAGAGAAGTGCAGGAATACCCGGTGAACCGGGTATTCCAACGGACCTCACCACTGACATGACCCTCTCCGTTGGCACCGCCGACGAGCTCGCGGAAGCAGCGGCCGCCCGAGCGCGCGACGGGTTCACGACGCTCAAGATCAAGGTCGGGACCGATGCCGCGGGCGATGCCGAGCGGGTGCTCGCGGTCCGTGAGGCGGCCTCGGGATGCGTACTCCGGCTCGACGCCAACACCGGCTGGCGAGCGGACGAGGCGGTGGCGGTGCTGACGACCCTGGCCGACCAGGATGTCGAGCTGGAGTTCGTCGAGCAGCCGGTCGCCCGGCGAGACCTGGAGGCGATGGCGTACGTCCGGCGTCACCAGCCCTACAAGATCCTGGCCGACGAGTCGGTCTTCGACCTCGAGGACCTCGTCGACGTCATCCGCGCCGGCGCGGCGGACGCGGTCAACATCAAGCTGGCCAAGTGTGGCGGTCTGACGCCCGCGATCGAGCTGCTGGAGATCGCCACGAGCCACGGTCTCGGCCGTCTCGTCGGCTGCATGATGGAGTCCCACCTCGGCATCGGCGCGGCCGCGTCCCTGGTCGCGGCGGCAGGCATCCCCGGCGAGCAGGACCTCGACGCGGGCTGGTGGGCGAAGACCAGTCCGTATATCGGTGGCGTCGGCTACGACGGCCCCCGCATCCTGTTCCCCGACGCCCCCGGCCTCGGCATCGAAGGAGTCCTCTCGTGACCACCGTCAAGCAGCCCACCTTCGTCGTGTCCGAGCCCGCTGACGACGCGGAGCACGAGACCGAGGTCGTCCCGGGCGAGGAGATCGTCGTCCTGAAGACGCAGGGGGAATGGGCGTACGTCGTCGTCCCCTCCCACGCGTCGACGAAGGACGAGCGGGGCTATCCCGGCTGGCTCCCGACGGCCGTTCTCGCCGAGCCCGTGGCCACCCTGCTGAGCAAGGCTCGGAGCTACCTCGGCGTCCCCTACGTCTGGGGCGGCACCACCGAAGCCGGCATCGACTGCTCCGGCCTGATCTTCCGAGCCGCGGAGGCCATCGGCGTGCGTCTCCCGCGAGACGCCCGCGACCAGGCCGCCGCGCTCGAGCCGATCGACCTCGATGAGGTCCGGCCGGGCGACCTCTACTTCTTCGCGGAGGACCCCGGCGACCGCATCACCCACGTCGCCATCGCGACCGCGCCACCCGAGCCCGACGGCGTACGTCCGATGATCCACGCCGACGGCGACAAGATGGTCGTCGTCGAGGAGCCGATGGCTCCGGACCGCCTCCCCACTCTTGTCAGCGCCGCCCGTCTGTGACGGCTGCGTGACGTATCAACCGGCGCCGGTGAATTTCTCGCGCGCCAGAAGTGACAATTCGGCGTGGTGAGTTAACTTCGAACGTATGACTCGTACAGGGGCACTGAGTCCACACAGCCGCGACCTCGCGATCGGCACGATGGTCGGTGCTGCGGGGGAGACTGAGCTCGACGTACTCGTCGTCGGTGGGGGTGTGACCGGCGCCGGAGTGGCGCTGGACGCCGTCACCAGAGGCCTGAGCACGGGGCTGGTGGAGCAGCGCGACCTGGCCTCGGGAACGAGCTCGCGGAGCTCGAAGCTCGTCCACGGCGGACTCCGCTACCTCGAGATGCTCGACTTCGAGCTGGTCCGCGAGGCGCTCCAGGAACGTGGCCTGCTGCTCAACACCCTGGCCCCGCACCTGGTCCGGCCGGTGCCGTTCCTCTACCCGCTGACCAACCCCGTGTGGGAGCGCGCCTACATCGGCGCCGGCCTGGCGCTCTACGACGGGATGGCCAGCTTCGGGCCACTCTCCGGGATGGGCAACTCCGGCCTGCCGCGCCACCGCCACCTCACCCGCAGGGGCGTCGCCCGGATCGCCCCCGACTTCCGCACCGACGCGATCACCGGCGCGATCCAGTACTACGACGCCCAGGTCGACGACGCCCGCCTGGTCATGACCATCGCCCGCACCGCCGCCTCCCACGGCGCCCACATCGCGACCCGGGTCCAGGTGACCGGGTTCCTGCGCGAAGGCGAGCGGGTCGTCGGGGTCCGGGCCCGCGACCTCGAGCACGACCAGGACCTGGTCATCCGGGCCAAGACCGTCGTCAACGCCGCCGGGGTGTGGACCGACGAGATCCAGGACATGGTCGGCGGCCGCGGCGCCCTGCACGTCAAGGCGTCCAAGGGCATCCACCTCGTCGTCCCGCGCGACAGGATCCGCTCCGAGTCGGGCTTCATCGTCCGCACCGAGAAGTCGGTCCTCTTCGTGATCCCGTGGGGCCGCCACTGGATCATCGGCACCACCGACACCCCGTGGACCTACGACCTCGCCCACCCGGCGGCCTCCAAGACCGACATCGAGTACGTCCTGGAGCACGTCAACGCGATCCTGCGCGTGCCGCTCGACCTGGAGGACGTCGAGGGCGTGTACGCCGGGCTCCGCCCGCTCCTGACCGGCGAGTCCGACCAGACCGCCGGTCTCAGCCGCGAGCACACCGTGGTCACGCCGCTGCCGGGTCTGGTGCTGATCGCCGGTGGCAAGCTGACGACCTACCGGGTGATGGCCAAGGACGCCGTCGACGCCGCGGCCCACTCGCTCGGCACGACCACCAACATGACCCTGCGCGACTCGATCACCGACAAAGTCCGGCTGGTCGGGGCCGAGGGCTTCGAGACCCGCTCGAACCAGCGGGTCCTGCTCGCCCGTCGCTCCGGCCTCCACGTGGCCCGGATCGACCACCTCCTGGGTCGCCACGGTGGCCTGATCGACGACGTGCTCGACCTCATTCAGGAGCGCCGCCCGCTCGCGCTGCCTCTGGAAGGCGCCGAGGACTACCTGGCCGCCGAGGTCGTCTACGCCGTCAACAACGAGGGCGCCCGCCACCTCGACGACGTGCTCGAGCGCCGCACCCGGATCTCGATGGAGACCTTCGACCGAGGCGTGAGCGCTGCGCCGGGGGTCGCCAAGATCATGGCCGACGAGCTCGGCTGGGACGAGCAGCGCGCCAAGGAGGAGGTCGACCACTACCTGCGCCGCATCGAGGCCGAGCGCCGCTCCCAGCTTCAGGTCACCGACGAGGAAGCAGACCGCGCGCGGCTGGAGGTTGAAGACCTCGTCTGAATTGCCGTGGCGGACAAGCGGTTGACGTAGCAATCTGACTCCATGTTCTTGGTCGCTGATCCCCCCGAGCCGCTGGCCACCGATGATTTCGTGCTTGCCCCGCTTCGCCCCGAGCTGCTCGACCTGGACACCGAGGCCTACCTGGCCAGCCCGGACGTGATCCGCGACCACAGCTGCGGCAGGTGGCCGCTGGAGGGCTTCGGCAGCGACGACAACCTGCCGCTGGTGATCCGGCACTGGTCCGACCACCAGGCGAAACGGGCCTTCACCTACCTCTTCCTCGACCCCGAGGGCACCTCCTCCCTCGGCTGCCTCTACGTGCAGCCGCTGTTCCCCTACCTGGAGGCGATGGGCGCCGACGCCCAGACCCTGCTCAGGTACGCAGGTGGGTCCACCGCCCGGGTCAGCTACTGGCTCCGCCAGGACCGAAAGCCCGAGCTCACCGCATCGGTCGCCGAGCGGCTGGACGAGTGGCTGCGTACGAAATGGCCGTTGGACGCCTATCTCTACCGAGCCGCGCCGGCGGAGGAGTGCACCGTGCACGCCCTCGACCGGCTGCCCCTGGACCGCGTCGACATCGACCTTCCGGCCGAGCGTCACGACTATCTGTGGTGGGCCGCGGATGTTCGCATGGTGAGTTAGTGGGACGACTGTCTGGCTTCCGAGACGCCCGTCACATACCCTCGGTACATGAGCGCATCCAACCCGACTTCTTCCGGCGGCCCGATCGTCGAGGGCCCGCTCGATCCCGAGCACGACGCCACGGCGTCCCTGGCCCTCGAGCCTGACTACGTCGCCCGCCTGACCGGCCGCGTCGTGGCGACCACGGGGGAGTCCCGAGAGGTCATCAGTCCGCTCAACGGGGCGCCGCTGGCGCACATCCCGCAGTCGAGCGATGACGATGTCGCCGCGGCCTTCGCCAAGGCCCGGGTCGCGCAGGAGAAGTGGGCCGCGACCCCGGTCGCCGAGCGCGAGCGCATCCTGATCAAGCTGCACGACCTGGTCCTCGACCGGCAGGACGAGATCCTCGACCTGATCGTGCTGGAGTCGGGCAAGGCCCGCAAGCACGCCTTCGACGAGCCGCTGCACATCGCCCTGACCGCCCGCTACTACGGCCGCAGGAGCAGCAAGATCCTCGACACCGAGCGCAAGCTCGGCGTCATCCCGGTGCTCACCAGGGTCGAGCTCAACCACGTCCCCAAGGGCGTCGTCGGCATCATCAGCCCGTGGAACTACCCGTTCACGATGGCGCTGTGCGACGGCATCGCCGCGATCGCCGCGGGCAACGCGGTCGTCATCAAGCCCGACTCGCAGACCATGCTCAGCGCGCTCCTCGGGGCCGAGCTGCTCGCGGAGGCCGGTCTCCCGGAGAACCTGTGGACCGTCGTCGCGGGTCCTGGCTCGAAGGTCGGCACCAGCATCATCCAGCGCGCCGACTACGTCTGCTTCACCGGCTCGACCAACACCGGCAAGCTCGTCGCCAAGCAGGCCGCGGAGCGTCTGATCGGCGCCAGCCTCGAGCTCGGTGGGAAGAACCCGATGCTGATCCTGAAGGACGCCGACATCGAGAAGGCTGCCGAGGGCGCGACCCGCGCGGTCTTCTCCAACTCCGGCCAGCTGTGCGTGAGCGTCGAGCGGCTCTTCGTCGACGACAAGGTCTATGACCGTTTCGTGGAGCGTTTCGTGGCTCGCACCCAGGCGATGACCCTCGGCGCCACCCTGGGCTGGGAGAACGACATGGGCACCCTGATCTCGCAGGCCCAGGTCGACACCGCGACCACCCACGTCGAGGACGCCGTCTCCAAGGGCGCCCGCGTGCTCACCGGCGGCAAGGCTCGCCCCGACCTGGCGCCGTTCTTCTTCGAGCCGACCATCCTCGAGGGCGTCACCCCGGAGATGACTTGCTTCGGCAACGAGACCTTCGGCCCGGTCGTCTCGATCTACCGCTTCCACAGCGAGGAGGAGGCGATCGAGCGCGCCAACGACGGCGAGTACGGCCTCAACGGCTCGATCTACAGCCGCGACACCTCGCGCGCCCGCCGCATCGCCCGCCAGGTCAAGTGCGGCACGATCAACATCAACGAGGCCTTCGGCGCCACCTTCGCCAGCATCGACGCCCCGATGGGCGGCATGCGCGAGTCCGGCCAGGGCCGTCGCCAGGGTGTCGAGGGCATCCTGCGCTACACCGAGACCCAGTCGGTCGCGTCCCAGGCCATCCTGCGCTTCGCTCCCCAGTTCGGGATGAGCGACCAGGCGTACGCCAAGTTCATGACGGCCTCGCTGCGCGTGCTGAAGTCGCTGGGCCGCGCATGACCCATTACGACGTACTCATCATCGGGTCGGGCTTCGGTGGATCGGTCAGCGCGCTGCGCCTGACCGAGAAGGGCTACTCCGTCGGAGTGGTCGAGGCGGGTCGCCGGTTCAGCGACGACGAGCTGCCCAACACCTCCTTCGACCTGCGCAAGTACCTCTGGGCGCCGGCGATCGGCTGCTACGGGATCCAGCGCATCGACATGGTCAAGGACGCGGTCATCATGGCCGGCGCCGGGGTCGGTGGCGGCTCGCTGGTCTACGCCAACACCCTCTACGAGCCGCTCGACCCGTTCTACGAGGACCCTTCCTGGAGCCACATCACCGACTGGAAGGACGAGCTCGCGCCCTACTACGAGCAGGCCAAGCGGATGCTCGGCGTCACGCTCTACCCCCACCTGACTCCTGCTGACGAGGTCATGCAGAAGGTCGCGGCCGAGGCTGGACGCGGGGACACCTTCCACAAGGCGCCGGTCGGCGTCTTCTTCGGTGGCCCGGGCCATGTGGAAGGGCAGGAGGTTACTGACCCCTACTTCGGCGGGGAGGGTCCTGACCGGCGTACGTGCACCAACTGCGGCGAGTGCATGACCGGCTGCCGCCACAACGCGAAGAACACCCTGGTCAAGAACTACCTCTACCTGGCCGAGAAGAACGGCGCCGAGGTGCACCCGCTGACCACGGTCACCCGCGTCTACCCGGCCAAGACCGGGAGCGGGTACGTCATCGAGACCCGCTCCACCAAGGCCAAGCTGGGCATCGGCCGCACGAAGCGGTTCACCGCCGACCAGGTGATCTTCTCTGCGGCCTCGCTCGGCACCCAGAAGCTCCTCCACAAGCTCAAGCGCACCGGCGACCTCCCGCAGATCTCCCCGCGCCTGGGTGAGCTGACCCGCACCAACTCGGAGTCGATCCTGGGCGCGATCGCCCCTGACAACGCCATCGACTACACCGAGGGCGTGGCGATCACCTCCTCGTGGCACCCCGACGAGCACACCCACATCGAGCCGGTCCGCTACGGGCACGGCAGCAACGCGATCGCGGCGATGCAGACGGTGCTCACCGAAGGTGGTCCCCGGCGGTTCCGCCGGTGGCTCAAGGAGATGTGGCTGCAGCGCCGGTCGCTGCGTACGTTCTACGACTTCAAGCACTGGTCCGAGCGCACCGTCATCGCGCTGGTCATGCAGGCGCTGGACAACTCGATCACCACCTTCCCGAAGCGCACGATCTTCGGGTGGCGGATGTCGTCCAAGCAGGGCCACGGCAAGCCCAACCCGACCTGGATCCCCGCCGGCCTCGACGCCGTGCGGAAGATGGCCGGGGTGATGAGCTCGGGCGAGAAGCAGGGGTACGCCGGCGGCACGATCGGGGAGCCGTTCAACAAGCCGATGACCGCCCACTTCATCGGTGGCTGCACCATCGGCGACTCGGTGGACACCGGCGTGATCGACCCCTACCAGCGGCTCTACGGCCACGACGGCCTGCACGTCGTCGACGGCTCCGCGATCTCCGCCAACCTGGGCGTGAACCCGTCGCTGACGATCACCGCACAGGCCGAGCGGGCGATGGCGTTCTGGCCCAACAAGGACCAAGCCGACCCGCGGCCGGAGCTCGGTGCCGGTTACGCGCGGATCCAGCCCGTCACGCCGGCCTCGCCTGCGGTGCCCGCGAGTGCGCCGGCCGCCCTGCAGCTGCCCATCGTTGACGTACGGTGACCAACTTGTTGCCGTAGTGACACCGACTGCGCAGGAATTTTCTGGCAGGAAGTTTTTAGTTGACCCGTAACCGTGGTTAAAAGGGCTCGTTGGAGTGATCAGACCCGGGATTGCTCCCTCCCTAATACATGCCGGGTCTTTCGTCCGGGACAGTTCTGCCTCGGGCAATCAGGGCCCGACCACCTCCCTCCCCGGTCGGGCCCTGGTGCATTTCGCGGGCGACGTACGCGCTCGTTAGGATTCGTGCATGACGCAGGCTCCTGGGGCGGAAGAGCACGATCTGGTTCTCGTGGTGGACTTCGGTGCGCAGTATGCGCAGCTGATCGCCCGCCGCGTTCGTGAGGCGAAGGTCTACTCCGAGATCGTGCCGCACTCGATGCCGGTCGAGGAGATGCTCGCCAAGAACCCGAAGGCGATCATCCTCTCCGGCGGCCCCTCGAGCGTGTACGCCGAGGGCGCCCCCGCCATCGACAACACCCTGTTCACCGCGGGCACCCCGGTGTTCGGGATGTGCTACGGATTCCAGCTGATGGCCCAGGGCCTGGGCGGGACCGTCGACGACAACGGCGCGCGGGAGTACGGACGTACGCCGGTCACCGTCGGCGTCTCCGGCACGCTGCTCAAGGACATCCCGCCGGCCCACAACGTGTGGATGTCGCACGGCGACTCGGTCTCCGAGGCGCCCGAGGGCTTCACCGTGCTCGCCAGCACCGCGGACACCCCGGTGGCGGCCTTCGAGAACGTCGAGAAGCAGCTGGCGGGCGTGCAGTGGCACCCCGAGGTACTCCACTCCGAGCACGGCCAGAAGGTGCTCGAGCACTTCCTGTGGGACATCGCCGGCGCGCGCCAGACCTGGACCATCGGCAACATCGCCGAGGACCAGATCGAGCGGGTCCGCGAGCAGATCGGTGACCACCGCGCGATCTGCGCGCTCTCGGGTGGCGTCGACTCCGCGGTCGCCGCAGCCATCGTCGCCAAGGCGATCGGTGACCGGCTGACCTGCGTCTACGTCGACCACGGCCTGATGCGGAAGAACGAGTCGGTCGCGATCGAGAAGGCGTTCCGGGAGTCGACCGGCGCCGAGCTGAAGATCGTCGACGCCGAGAAGGAGTTCCTCGACGCGCTCGCCGGGGTCACCGACCCGGAGGAGAAGCGCAAGATCATCGGGCGCGAGTTCATCCGCTGCTTCGAGCGCGCCGAGGTCGAGATCCTGGGCGACAGCGACGAGAAGGTCGCCTTCCTCGTCCAGGGCACCCTCTACCCCGACGTCGTCGAGTCCGGCGGCGGTGCCGGCACGTCCAACATCAAGTCCCACCACAACGTCGGCGGCCTCCCCGAGGACCTCGAGTTCGAGCTGGTCGAGCCGCTGCGTGAGCTCTTCAAGGACGAGGTACGTGCCGTCGGCTCCCAGCTCGGCCTGCCCGACGAGATCGTCCAGCGCCAGCCGTTCCCCGGCCCGGGCCTGGGCATCCGCATCATCGGCGAGGTCACCAAGGAGCGGCTCGACATCCTGCGCGAGGCCGACGCGATCGCCCGCGAGGAGATGACCCTCGCCGGTCTCGACCGCGATATCTGGCAGATGCCGGTCGTGCTTCTCGCCGACGTCCGCTCGGTCGGCGTCCAGGGCGACGGCCGCACCTACGGCCACCCCGTCGTGCTCCGCCCGGTCACCTCCGAGGACGCGATGACCGCCGACTGGGCCCGGCTTCCCTACGAGGTCATGGAGCGCATCTCGACCCGGATCACCAACGAGGTGAGCGAGATCAACCGGGTCACCGTCGACATCACCTCGAAGCCCCCGGGCACCATCGAGTGGGAATGAGCCGGGGACCGGCTCCGTCCGTGGACAATGTCGTCCATGACTGAGCCGGATCTCGCTCGACGACTCCTCGACGCCCACGTCGCCCATGAGATGGCGGCGATGCGTGGCGTACGCTTCCTCGATCTCGTCACCGGCGAGATCGACTTCGCGCTGCGCGCTGCCAGCGAGCTGACCCTCGACCAGGTGATGCCTCGCGACCTGATCAAAGAGGTCGCGCTGAAGTACGTCAGCACCTTCCGGCTCCCGGGCGCGATCCCGGAGGTCGCCGGGGCGCTCGCGACGAGGCTCAAGGCGCATCCCGCCAACGACACACCGCTGGGCAAGGTGGTCAGCCGGCCGCGGATCGCCGAGCTCGTCGAGGCCCTCGTCGAGATGCGTACGCTGCGCCAGCAGGTCCTGCGCAGCCTGGCCGAGAACTCCGGGATCCAGGCCGGCGTCGGCACCTTGATGCGCGGCACCGCGCGGGGCGCCGTCGACACCGGCCGCAGGCTCGCTGACAACCTTCCGGGCGGCTCGCTCGGGTTCTCGATCGCCGAACGCGTCGCCGGCCGGATGGCTGACACGGTGAAGGGCACCCCGGTCGGCGCGGCCGTCGACCAGAGCGCCCGCGAGCTCGCGGAGCGGGGTGCCGGGGCGCTGCTCGGCTACCTCAGTGACACCGCCGCGAGCTCGGTCACCGACGAGGAGGTGCACGACGCGCTGCTGGAGGTCTGGGACGCGCTCGCTACCCGCCCGGTGCGCGAGCTCGCCGACCTGATCGACGACGAGCAGCTGGTCGCGCTCTTCGTCGGGCTCTACCAGGTCTGGCTCGACGTCCGCGACTCCGAGTACCTCCAGGCCCTGGTCGACACGGGCGTCGACTTCTTCTTCGACACCTATGGGAGCTTCACCCTCGACCGGCTCCTCGAGGAGTGGGGTCTGGGCCGCGACGACCTGGTCGAGGAGGCGCTCCGCTTCGGTCCGCCGGTGATCGAGGCGCTCGCCGAGGCCGGCGTCCTCGAGCAGCTGATCCGCCGCCGGCTCTCGAGCTTCTACGACTCTCCGGAGGCCCAGGCGCTCCTGGGGTGACGCCCCGTGTGTTCGGCCGCTGCGCTGGGTACCGGATCGGAGCAGTCGATCAGGTAGGAGGCACGAGATGGCCGAGACGATCGTCGACGACAGGCTCTGGGAGAACTTCCACCGCGCGGTGAACATGACCTCGCGCGACCTGCGGCAGTGGCTCGCCGTGCAAGGCGCGGGGGAGACGACCGAGACCGAACCGGACCGGGCGGGCAGCGAGCTCGGTCATCGGGTGGCCGACATCCTGGGCAAGCGCCGCGCCGACCTCACCCCCGACGACGTGGACGTCATGCAGCGGGTCGTCGACAAGGTCACCGATCTACGTGGCGGGGACACCGGCGAGTGGGAGCCGACCGCCGGCGATGCGCAGTGGCGGCACCGGCTGATGAACGTCGGCCACGACCCGCTCACGCCGTGAGTGCTGCGGAGTGGGTGCCGGAGTCACCGACGCTGTCCGACCTGCGCAGCGCGGTCCAGGACTGCCGTGGCTGCGAGCTCTATAGGAATGCGACCCAGGGAGTGATGGGCGAGGGGCGTACGCCGGCGCCGCTGATGCTGCTCGGCGAGCAGCCCGGTGACCGCGAGGACCGCGAGGGCGAGCCGTTCGTCGGTCCGGCGGGCGGCATCCTCCACGAGGCGCTCGCCGAGGCGGGGATCGAGCCGGAGGAGACGTACACGACGAACGTCGTCAAGCACTTCCGCCACCGACTCGCGGGCAAGCGCCGCATCCACCAGTCGCCTACGAGCAAGCAGGTCGGCGCCTGCGCTCCGTGGCTGGCGGCGGAGCTGGATCTGGTACGTCCCAGCGGCGTCGTCCTGCTCGGCGGCACCGCCGGCAAGGCGCTGTACGGCTCGTCCTTCCGTGTCGGTGAGTCACGCGGCCACCTCCTCGAATGGCCCGAGCCCATCGCCACGGAGACCCTCGACCCCTGGGTCCTCGCGACGACCCACCCCTCCGCCGTCCTCAGGGCGGAGGACGAGAGGCAGGCGACGTACGACGGTCTGGTCGCCGATCTGAAGGTCGCCGCCGCTGCTCTCGAGAAAAAGTGAAGGGGGATGTCGAGATCGACGGTGCACGCTCGACGCGTGGGTAAGAGCATCACCACCCACCTCTGAGGAGATCGAGATGAGCACCAACGCACAACGAGCCGGCTGGGTCATCACCGTCCTGGTCACGCTGTTCCTCGGCTTCGACATCGTCATCCACCTGTTCCGGGCCGAGGCCGTCATGGACTTCAACGACAAGATCGGCGCTCCGGGCTGGTTCCCCGTCGTCTGCGGCGTCGTCCTCGGCCTGTCGCTGGTCGCCTACCACGTCCCAGCCACCCGGGCGATGGGGACGATCCTGATCACCGCCTACCTCGGCGGTGCGGTCACGGTGAACCTGGTCTTCGGGCAGCCGGCCTTCAACACCGTCTTCGCCATTGTCACCGCGGTCCTCGTCTGGGCCGGTGCCTGGCCGCGCGACGAGCGCCTGCGTGCCCTCGTCAGCCGCGACGTAGTCGCGTGAACGCTCCGAGCACAGTCTGCTCGGAGAGGATGAGGTAGCCGCGCAGCTCCTCAGCGGCCGCAGGTCCTCCCTGCTCGAGGAAGGTCTCGAGCAGGGAGCGGTTGCGTGTGACGAACGGCGCGTGCAGCGCCTCGGGGTTGTCGATCTCGAGGAACGCGAGCCGCAGCTCGGCGGCGATGTCGCGGAACAGGCGCTCCAGGCGCGGGCTGTCGGCGAGGGCGACGATGGCGTCGTGGAACGCCATGTTGGCGGTGCCAACCGTGCGCCAGTCGCGCGCCTCGAGGCTGGTCTCGCCCAGGTCCACTGCCTCGCGCATGGCCGTGACCGCGGGATGCAGTGGGGAGCCCGCGGCCAGGGCGGCGGGCTCGACGTAGCGCCGCGCTCGGTAGATGTCGACGACGTCCGCCACGGTGGGGGAGGCGACCGAGACCCCGCGATGGGGTACGTGCTCGATGAGCCCCTGCTCCGCCAGTACGCGGAACGCCTCGCGGAGCGTGTTGCGCGAGACCCCGAGCCTCTCGGCGAGGGAGATCTCCGACAGCCGGGTGCCAGGCGCGAACTCGCCGTCGATGATCCGCCGGCGCAGGGCGTTCGTCAGGGTGTCCTCGACATCGGGCATGACCGCATCCTAGGGGAACCGCATCCGCGGACAATCGAAACGCCATTTTAACAATGGCTGGTGTTGTTGTAGAACAATCTATGCCATCTTGTACTACACAAAGAGTGTGGCCCCAGCCACACAGCCCGTTGATGGCAGGAGTCCCCCATGACAGAGACGACCAGCGCCGAGCGCGCTAAGAGCTTCGCCCGTTCCCGCCGAGGACCCATCCTCGGCGCCATCTTCCTGATGGCCACCTCGGCCATCGGCCCCGGCTTCATCACCCAGACCGCGACCTTCACCGCGCAGCTCGGCGCGGCGTTCGCCTTCGCGATCCTGGCCTCGATCCTGATCGACTTCGCGCTGCAGATGAACGTATGGCGCATGATCACCGTCGCCGGCAAACGAGCCGGCGACCTCGCGAACGAGGCGGTGCCGTACTCGGGTCACGTGCTGGCGACGCTGATCGTGATTGGTGGCCTGGCGTTCAACATCGGCAACATCGCAGGTGCCGGGCTCGGTCTGAACGCCCTGCTCGGCATCGAACCGAAGGTCGGCGGCCTGCTCTCGGCGCTGCTCGCGATCGGCATCTTCATGTACAAGCGAGCCGGCCGCGTCGTCGACATCGTCGTCCTCGCGCTCGGAATGACGATGATCGCGCTGACTCTCTTCGTCGCGATCGCCTCGCAGCCTCCGGTCGGCGACGCGCTGCGCCAGACCTTCGTGCCGGACACGCTCAACTTCGCGACGATCACCACGATCGTGGGCGGCACCGTCGGCGGCTACATCACCTACGCCGGCGCCCACCGCTACCTCGACTCCGGCCTGACCGGCCCCGAGCACGTCCCGGCCGTGCACCGTGCCTCGATGAGCGGCATCCTCGTCACCGGGATCATGCGGTACGTACTCTTCCTCGCGATCCTCGGTGTCGTCGCCTCGGGCGTCACCCTCGACTTCTCGAGCCAGGCGGCCAACCCGGCCGGTCAGGCGTTCGGCGCGGTGCTCGGTGACGCGGGTATCCGCATCTTCGGGGCGATCTTCTGGGCCGCGGCGATCACCTCCGTCATCGGCGCCGCCTACACCTCGGCCACCTTCATCTCGACCTTC
The DNA here is from genome assembly GCF_040302165.1 of Nocardioides sp. NPDC127503. Taxonomy (NCBI): domain Bacteria; kingdom Bacillati; phylum Actinomycetota; class Actinomycetes; order Propionibacteriales; family Nocardioidaceae; genus Nocardioides; species Nocardioides sp. NPDC127503. The sequence continues at coordinate 45,386 of NZ_JBEORH010000014.1, forward strand.
TCGAAGAAGCTCGGAGCAGGCTGGCCGCTGCAGCTCGCGACCGTCGCCTTCATCCTGGTCTCCCTCGTCCTCTACCTGCTGATCGGTGCCGCACCCGCGGCTATCCTGGTCTTCGTCGGCGGCTTCAACGGTCTGATCCTCCCGATCGGCATGACGATCTTCATGTACATCGGCTGGTTCCGTCAGCGCGACGTCCTGAATGGCTACCGCTACCCGGTGTGGCTGCTGGCTCTGGGGACGATCGCGACCCTGCTCAGCTGGTACATGGGCATCGTCTCGATCGGCCCGATCTTCGCCTTCATCGGCATTGGAGCGTGAGCACCGTGAACAACGTGGCAGCAACCATCGACCTGAACTCCGACCTCGGCGAGAACGCACCCGACCGGGTGGTCGCCGACGACGCGGCGATGCTCGCGATCGTCTCGAGCGCCAACGTCGCCTGCGGCTTCCACGCCGGTACCCCCGAAGGGATCCGTACGACGCTCGCCGACGCCGTCGCGAACGGCGTCACGATCGGCGCGCACCCGGGCTACCGCGACTACGAGGGCTTTGGACGCCGCGCCATGGACATCGACTCCGCGACCTTGCAGGCACACGTCGAGTACCAGCTCGGCGCCCTGCTCGGCCTGACCTTGTCGGTCGGCGGCGCCGTCCGGTACGTGAAGCCGCACGGTGCGCTCTACAACACGATCGCCCGCGACGAGCGACAGGCGCGTGACGTGGTCGCCGCGGTCAAGGCGATCGACCCGTCCCTCGTGCTGCTCGGGCTCGCGGGCGGCGTCGTGCTCGAGGTAGCCGAGAGCGCTGGGCTCGCGACGGCCGCGGAAGCCTTCGCGGACCGCGCCTACACACCCGGCGGCGAGCTGGTCTCGCGCGCCGAGCCCGGGGCGGTGCTGCACGACGCCGACGTCGTCGCGGCCCGCATGTTGCGGCTCGCGCGCGAGGGCGTGGTCGAGGCGATCGACGGCACCGACGTCGCCGTACGCGCCGACTCGATCTGCGTGCACGGCGACAGCGACGGGGCGATCCGCATGGCCGCCGCGACCCGGGCTCTGCTCGAGGCCGAGGGCATCGTGATCGCGCCGTTCGCCGGAGCCGCGGCATGACCGCGAGCATCACCCAGCTCGCCGCGGCTCGCGCCGCGCGCACCTCGTACCGGGCAGGCGAGGTCGCGCCGACGAGCGGCGTCGCCCATGGCCTGGTGCAGGCCAACCTGATCTCCGTGCCGGCCGACTGGGCCTTCGAGGTGCTGCTCTTCGCGCAGCGCAACCCGAAGCCGTGCCCGGTGCTCGAGGTGCTCGACCCGGGCGCGTACGAGTCGACGCTGGCGCCCGGTTCCGACCTGCGCACCGACATCCCGGCGTACCGGATCTGGCGTGATGGCGTGCTGACCGAGGAGGTCACCGACGCGAGCGCGGCGTGGGAGGAGCACCCCGACCTGGTCTCGTTCCTGATCGGCTGCAGCTTCACGTTCGAGGCGGGCCTGGCCGACGCCGAGATCCCGATCCGTCACCAGGAGCTCGGCCGCAACGTGCCGATGTACCGGACGTCCCGCCCGTGCGCGCCCGCCGGGCGCTTGCGCGGCGACATGGTGGTCTCGATGCGCCCGATCCCTGCTGATCGCGTCGCCGATGCCGTACGCATCTCCGGGCGCTATCCGGCGGTGCACGGTGCGCCGGTGCACGTCGGCGACCCGGCCTCGCTCGGCATCGCCGACCTCGCTGCTCCCGAGTTCGGGGACCCGCCGGAGGTGCGCGACGGCGAGGTGCCGGTGTTCTGGGCCTGCGGGGTCACGCCGCAGGCCGCGATCATGGACTCGCGTCCGCCGTTCGCGCTCACCCACGCGCCCGGCCACATGTTCATCACCGACGTACGGGATGCGGAGTATCTGGCGTGAGGCGCGTTCTCATCGCATCGGACCAGGCGCTGCTGGTCGAGGAGGACGACCTCGAGGGCGCGATGCGGCTGCACGCGGCGCTCGTGGCCGCACCGCCGACCGGCGTCGTCGAGCTGGTGCCTGCGGCTCGGACGGTGCTCGTCCGGTTCGACCCGACGCTGGTTGACGAGGCGAGCCTCGCCAAGGAGCTGGGTCGGGTGGAAGCCGTCCACGGCGGCCTTCCGACCGCTGGTTCGGTGACGATCGGCGTCCGCTACGACGGGCAGGACCTCGACGAGGTCGCCGAGCTGCTCGGGGTCAGCGCCGAGCAGGTCGTCGCGCGCCACACGGCCGCGAACTGGCGGGTGGCCTTCACCGGCTACGCGCCCGGCTTCGGCTACCTCGTCGGCGACGACCCGCTGTTCGACGTACCGCGGCGCTCCTCTCCGCGCACCCGGATCCCGGCCGGCTCGGTCGGGCTGGCCGGGACGTTCTCCGGCGTCTACCCCCGGGAGAGCCCGGGTGGCTGGCAGCTGATCGGGCGTACGGACGCGCCGATGTGGGACCTGCACCGGGAGCCGCCCGCCCTGCTCGCGCCCGGGATGACTGTGCGGTTCGAGCGGCTCGAGCGTGAGTCGGTCTCGGTCGCTGCGCCCGCTGTGCCGGCCGACGCCGCGGAGCATCCGTTCGCCGTCGAGGTCGTACGTTCCGGCCTGCAGCTGGTGCTCGAGGATCTCGGCCGCCCCGGCCATGCCGCGCTCGGCGTCTCCGCGTCGGGAACGGCCGACCGCCGCGCCCTGCGGGCCGCGAACCGCGCCGTGGGCAACGCTCCTGGAGCGGCAGGCTTCGAGCTCGCCGGTGGCGGCGCGGTCCTGCGCTTCACCGGCCCCGCGGTCGTGGCGGTCGCCGGCGCACCCGCCGAGACGACGATCGTACGCACCGACGGCCCGCCGCTCCCCGTCGAGCACGGCGTGGCCGCCGCGATCGAGGACGGCGAGGAGCTGCGTCTCGGCGCGGTGAGCGCCGGCCTGCGTGCCGTGGTCGCGGTACGTGGCGGCCTGGACCTCGCGCCGGCGCTCGGAAGCCTCTCGAGCGACACGCTCGCAGGCCTCGGCCCCGGCGACCTCGGCGGTCGGCCCCTGCGCGCAGGCGATGTCGTGCCGCTGCGCGGCCCCGCCGCCGCGCCGCACGCGGTCGACCCCTGCCCGGCTCCAGCCGACCCGCTGCCCGCACCCGGTGACACGGTCGAGCTAAGGATCGCGCTCGGCCCGCGCGAGGACTGGTTCACCCCGGCTGGCGTACGCACCCTCGTCGAGCAGGAGTGGACCGTCACGCCCCGCTCCGACCGGGTCGGCGTACGTCTCGAGGGCGCCGTCCCGCTCGAACGCTCCGTCACCGGCGAGCTGCCGAGTGAGGGGGCGGTGACCGGCGCGATCCAGGTCCCGCCCGACGGCCAGCCCGTGCTGTTCCTTCCGGACCACCCGCTCACCGGCGGCTATCCGATCATCGGCGCGGTCATCGACCGCGACCTGGACCTGGCCGGGCAGCTGCCGCCCGGGGTCCGCATCCGCTTCCGACCCGTCGCGCCCACTGTGCCGATTGTGCCCATTGGGTCGACGTCCGAGACCCGAGGAGACTGACATGCGCAGGGTGCTCATCGCCAACAGGGGAGAGATCGCCGTCCGCGTCGTGCGGGCGGTTGCCGAGGCCGGCCTCGTGTCGGTCGCCGTCTACGCCGACCAGGACGCCGACGCGCTGCACGTGCGTCTTGCCGACGAGGCGTACATGCTCGGTGGGTCCACCGCCGCCGAGTCCTACCTCAGCATCGAGTGGCTCATGGCCGCGGCGCAGGCCTCCGGCGCCGACGCGGTGCATCCGGGCTACGGGTTCCTGTCGGAGAGCGCCGAGTTCGCGCGCGCCGTCGAGGCCGCCGGCCTGATCTGGATCGGACCGAGTCCCGAGAGCATCGACAGCCTCGGCGACAAGATCACCGCACGCCGGATCGCGCAGAGCGTCGGCGCACCTCTGGTGGCGGGCACCGACCGACCGCTGGAGTCGGCCGACGAGGCGGTCGCGTTCGCGCGCGAGCACGGGCTCCCCATCGCGATCAAGGCCGCCTTCGGTGGCGGTGGCCGCGGGCTGAAGGTGGCCCGCGAGCTCGATGACGTCGCCGATGCCTTCGACTCCGCCTCGCGCGAGGCGCTGGCCGCGTTCGGTCGCGGTGAGTGCTTCGTCGAGCGGTTCCTGGAGCGCCCACGGCACATCGAGGCGCAGGTGCTCGGCGACGGCACCGGACACGTCGTGGTCGTCGGCGACCGGGACTGCTCGCTGCAGCGCCGCAACCAGAAGCTCGTCGAGGAGGCACCCGCCCCGGGGCTCACGGACGAGCAGCGCCGCCGCATCCACGACGCCGCGCGCGACATCTGCGCGGCGGTCTCCTACCGCGGGGCCGGGACCGTCGAGTTCCTGATGGGCGAGGACGGGGTGATCTCGTTCCTCGAGGTGAACACCCGGCTGCAGGTCGAGCACCCGATCACCGAGGCGGTCACCGGCGTCGACCTCGTCGCGGAGCAGCTGCGCATCGCCGCGGGCGAAGGGCTCTCCTTCTCGGAGACGCCGGCGCCGACGGGCCACGCGATCGAGCTGCGGATCAACGCCGAGGACCCGGGCCGCGGCTTCCTGCCGAGTCCCGGCGTCGTGACGGGCCTGCGGGTCCCCGCCGGGCCTGGCGTCCGCTGGGATGCCGGGATCGAGGCGGGCGACACGGTGCAGAGCGCCTTCGACTCGCTGATCGCCAAGCTGATCGTGCACGCGCCGGACCGGGACACCGCCGTCGTACGCGCCCGCCGCGCGCTTCGCGAGCTCAGTGTCGAGGGGGTCGCGACCGTCGTACCTTTCGCTCGTGTCCTGCTCGACGATCCGGCCTTCTCAACCTCCGGGTTCGCCGTCCACACGCAGTGGATCGAGACCACGCTGATGCCGCGCCTGGAGGCGCAGCGGCGACCCGAGCCCGCGCCCGTGCAGCCGCTTCGGCGGGTGCCGATCGAGATCGACGGTCGCCGGGTGATGCTCGGGCTCCCCGATGAGCTCCTGCGTGGTCTCGCGGCGGGCGGTGCGGCGACGGCCGATGCCGGACCGGCGGCCGCCGCCGACCCGGCCGTCCTCGAGGCCACCGTCCCCGGTGTGCTCGTCGACTGGCTCGTCCCCGACGGCGAGCAGGTCACCGAGGGCCAGGACGTCGCGGTCATCGACGCAATGAAGATGGAGACCCGTGTCGCCGCACATCGTTCGGGCGTGCTCTCCCGCGGCACCGACGTGGGTGGGACGGTCGCGATCGGGGACGTGCTCGGGAAGATCGAGCAGGTCTAGCTCGTGTGATCGATGATCGCTGGGATGACCTTATCCCAGGTGGAGGGCGGGGGCGGCTCGTGCCCGACGCCGTCGAGGACGAGGAGCGTCGCGTCGGGGATGTCACGGGCGAGGATCTCGGCGTGGCCGATCGGGAACAGCGGGTCGCGGGTGCCGTGGATGACCAGCGTCGGGGCGGCGATGTCGGCCAAGGTCGCCACGACCGGCTCGCCGTCGCTCATCGCCTGGTGGTTGGCGAAGCTCGGCCGCATGTCCGGCGTGCGACGTACGACCCGCTCGATGACCGCCCGCATCCTGACCTCGTCGTAGCCCTCGGGGACGAACGCACGCTGGTCCTCGACCAGCATCGACACCAGAGCTTCGTGGTCGTCGGGATCCGGGACCGTGCTCTCGGCGGCCTTCGCGAAGAAGTCGGCCAGCTCCTCGCCGATCGGCGGCAGGTCGGGTACGCCGTCGAAGGCCGGTGAGGTCTCGTTGAGGATCAGCGTCTGGACCCGGTCCGGATACAGCACCGCCGCACACTGGGCCAGCGCCCCGCCCATCGAGATGCCGAAGACGTGGCCCTTGTCGAGGCCGAAGGCGTCGAGCAGAGCCGGGATGTCCGCGATCATGTCGCGCCCGGTGTAGCCCGGCTCTCCCGGCGGCCAGGTCGTCGAGCGGCCGGTGTCGCGGTGGTCGTAGCGGATCACGAACCTCCGGCCCGCGGCCAGCGCCCGGCAGAAGTCGTCCTCCCAGTAGTCCATCGAGGCGCTCATCCCACCGACGAGCAGGATCGGCGGGTCCTCGGGACTCCCGAACGTCTCGACGCACAGCTCGATCCCGTTGACCGCCAGTGTCAGCTCACTCATGCCGACCAGCAAACGGGCGGGCCCGAGCCGCGTCAAGCGCTTAAGACGTGGCGTACGTGTCGATCGCGGCGCGCAGCCGGGCCTTGAGGTCGTCGGGTGCGTAGGAGACGTCGACGGCGGCACGGGCGAGGTGGGCGATGCCGGCTGTGTCGAGGCTGAGGAGGCCGGCCGCGATCTCGTACTCCTGGTTGAGCGTGGTCGCGAACATCGGCGGGTCGTCGGAGTTGATCGTGACCGGCACGCCGGCATCGACGAACGTCTTCAGCGGGTGCTCCTCGAGCGTCGCGACGGCACCGGTGGCGACGTTGGACGAGGGGCAGACCTCGAGCGGGATCCGGTGCTCGGCGAGGTGGGCGAGCAAGGCTGGGTCCTGGGCCGCCGAGGTGCCGTGGCCGATCCGCTCGGCCTTCAGCACGGTCAGTGCGTCCCAGATCGTCTGCGGTCCGGTCGTCTCGCCGGCGTGCGGCAGCGAGCGGAGCCCCGCGGCACGGGCCGCGTCGAAATGCCTCTCGAACTGCGGCCGGGGAACCCCCACCTCGGGCCCACCGAGCCCGAACCCGACGAGCGCCTCCGGGCCGTGGTCGACGGCGTACGCCAGGGTCGCATCGGCCGCCGGGATCCCGGACTCACCCGGGATGTCGTAGATCCAGCGCAGCGTGATCCCGAAGTCGCGCTCGGCGCCCACCCGGGCGTCCTCGAGCGCCTCGGTGTAGGCCTCGATCGCCATCCCGGTGTGCCCGGTCCCCGGCTCGCGCACGACCAGGTCCGGGCGCACGGAGGTGTAAGGCGTGCAGGTCAGCTCGGCATAACGGACCTGCTGGGTCTGCGCCAGGTCGCGCGCGATCTCGTAGGTCAGATAGCGGATGTCCTCCGGCGTACGGACCAGGTCGACGACCGAGAGGTAGACCTCGATGAAGTGCGCGAAGTCGCTGAACGTGAAGTACTCCCGCAGCAGCTCGATATCCGCCGGCACCGTCCCCGGATGCCGCGCAGCCAGCTCCGCGACGATCCTCGGCGAAGCCGACCCGACGTGGTGGACATGGAGCTCGGCCTTGGGCAGCCCGGCGATGAAGGTCTTCAGGTCACTCACGCCCCGATCCTCACACGCGGGTTCGCCCTCCCGCGACTCGGTTTCGGGTGTTACGCGGCGTACAGCACCTTGTCCGGCCAGGTCCCCGTCGCGGCAGCGTCTTTGTAGGCCTTCATGAGGATCTTCGCGCCCGCAGGGCCGAGGTCAGTATCGAGTGTCGAGAGTCGCGAACGGATGTCGGACTTGGTGATCGACACCTGGCCGGTCCGGTCGGTGCCGGGGCTGAAGAACGTGTACGTCACCGTCTCGTCGTCCTCGTAGACCTTGGTGCCCTCGATCAAGATGCCCATCTACAGCGTGTCCGAGGAGTGAGGGGCGGGCTCCGCGGGCACAAGCTCGTTTGTGACCACCTGCAACCCAGCGAGCCGTCCCATCGGGACGACAGCCTCGAAGATCCCGGGCTCGGTCAGAGTGGCGCCGATTCGATCGGCGCCCTCGGGGTCATCCGAAACGAGCTCGACGCGTGCGTTGGTCCCGTCGGCCTCGAGCACGCGTGCAGGCGTCTCGCCCACGTTCGCGGTCGCGACGATCTCGAAGACTTCACATTCATCGATCGGGACCGCTCGTACCCAGATGCGTGGACGCACCATCTCGAAACCATCCGCTCCGTCGTCTTCACCGAGGGTCAGGAGCACCTGGTCGCCGTCGACATCGGCGACGTACTCGACTCCCTGCCACCGAGCCTTGGTGCCGACGAACTTCGCCGGTGGGCGCCATCCTTTCGCCCCTCGCCAGCCGCGACCGGTCCCGGCGTAGATCGAGAGAGGTTTCTGCTCGCCGTCTGAGCGGATCCGCCAGTATTCAGCACCGACCGGGTATCGCGTTCTCGCCAGGCTCCAGACCGGGACCAAGGTGCTGGCACGTAGGAATCCGGTCGGGTATGTGGGCCAGGGTCGAGAGGTGTCTTGAGCGGACGGGACGGAGAGCCTGCCCAGGACTGGCTGGACGAACCGAACCACGTCGATGAACTCAGGCTCAGTGGAAGCCTGCTCATCGAAGCCGTACGCGGCGAGGATCTCGGCCGGTGTTCGGAGACTGGATGCATCAGCCGCATCGACGACGGTCCCGGCGACTTCGTCCAGGCCATCCTGAACCACGGCACCAGCCATTTCGCCAGTCAGCAGCTTCTGCAGAACGATGCGATTTGAAGGCACGAACGGCTCCTAGAATTTTCTGACGTCGACGGAGACGTTCTCGAGTTCGTCGGCCGGCGCGATGACCGTCCAGCCCATGTACTGGTCACCCTCCATACCGAGATCCTCTGCCTGCTGTGGCGGGCCGACAAAACCCAAGAGAACCTCGGTGTTCGTCACGTGGTTGTCGACGGTGACCTCGGCTCCACGCCAGGTCGCTCGAACCGTTTCCTTGCGCCGCCCTTCGACGGCGGCCAATGGGAGTTTCACCCACTGTTGGCCCCTCGTCTCTCCGAACTCAAGCGCATCGGGAAAGCGGGCTTCGTCCGGATTTGGGATGTCGACCGCTACCCAGTCATCGCCGAGGAAGGACTGCTTGAGCTCGTGCCCTCGGTAGTCGAAGTAGGTTCCAGACGTTCGCATGTCAGCCTCTCAGTTCCCCTGCGGGATCCATTCCCTGTTCTGAAGAACGGCGACCAAGCGTTGGTTTCCGTTGTCCAGGATCTCCCACATCTCAGCGCCTTCCCGCATGGTCACATTGTTGGCGTACAACTCTGGGACCAAGTCGTCTGTCGCCTTGGTGAAGCCGTTGCCGGTGAACGGGTCCGTCCACGTGTCGAACTTGGTGCTTCCGCCCATAGTCGAGTTCCTTGGGACTTCGAATCCTCCAGGTTCATCGGCGCGGAACCTGAGCACATGTGTACCCGGATCACCCTCCCGGAACGGCGTGCCGCTGTAGTCGAGGCGCAATCCCCGCCTGATCTCCTCCGGGGTCCCGAGGTGTGAGACGTCGTCGGCGATCGCCACCGAGCCACGTACCTGAGTCACATCGAACCCGGACTTGTTTCCCAGGATGTAGTCGTCTGCGCCCGACTGGACCAGGTTGCCGTCCTTGTCGAAGGAGGGCTGACCGATGACCTTCTGCATCATCGTGTCCGCTTCGGGCCGCGGCAGATCGTCACGTACGTCGCGCAGTAGCTGCGCCTCGATGTCGGTGAGCTGTGAAGTGGGCTTGTTGACGAGGCTGGTCATCGAGTCTCGGTCGGTCCCATGCTGGTCCAGCACTGCGTCGATCGTCGCCCGGTTCGATCCGATCTGCTCGGGGGCGAAGTCGGTCTTGTGCACGCTGCCGTCCATCATCTGGTACTCGCGGCCGGTGGGAATCTCGTCGAGCTTGTTGAGATCGCCTAGGCCGTCCAGACCGTTATCGATCGACTTCAGGTCGCCTAGATCATCGAGACCACGCAGACCCCGGGCCGCACCCGCGATGTCGCTGAGCGCATCGAGGGCGTCGGCGCCGCCCTTGATGCCACGGGTGGCAACGGTTCCGGTTCCGCCGGTCAGCACGCCGGCGACGATGTCGGGGACGAGGTGGCCGATCGCGCGCGCGGGGTCGTCGGCCCAGGTGTCCCAGTCGAGCAGGCCCTTGCCGAGCTGCTTGCCGAACTCGAGGGGATCGGTCTTGAGGGCTTGCCACAGCGCCTCGGCGTCCTCGAGCATCATCGACTGTTGGGCGGCCAGCTCCTCCGCGGTGAGGTCACCCGTGGCGAGCTCGATGATGTCGTGGAGCGGGCCCATGTTGTAGCCCATCTTGACGAGATCCCAGACGGCCTCACCGGCGCCCTCGAAGATGCCGCCGACGAAGGCGAGTCCGGACTCGAACCAGTTGCGCTTCTCTGGGGCGTCCTTGCAGCCGACTCGTACCTCTCGGGCGCAGCGTGTGGCGGCGATCTTCAGGTCGCTCTTGGCGGTCTCGAACATCTCCAGCGCGCCTGAGCGGATCTCGGCACCGGGGTCTGTGAAGGGGTCTTTGGTGTAGGGGTACGTCATCCCGCCAGCCAGCGCGTCGGAGCGGGCCTGGTCGAAGCGGCTGGAGTAGTCGGCGTAGTCGGACTTGGCCTGGGTGGTGACGCCCTCGCCACGTTCGTACTCCGACTTGGCGGTCGCCGCGTTCTGCTGGGCGGTCTCCAGCGCGGAGGCGTACTCGATCAGGGCATTGCCGGCGGCGCGGAAGCCGGTGCCGGCCTCGTACCAGCGGTTCGGTTCGCGGTCGTGGGCGTCGCGGAAGTTGTCGGCGGCCCGGCCGATCCAGCCCTGGGTGTCGATCTTGGTGAGGGCGTCACCGGTCTGGTCGAAGAACTTGCCCTTGTCGGCGCAGGTCTGGCCGCGGGAGCGGATCTCACCGGGATTGCCCTTGATGGTGAAGTCGGGCACCGGCTACTTCCCTCCGCCGGTGATGGTGAGGTCGGTCGCGGCGGACTTGGCCTTGTCCATCTCCGTCTTGCCCGTCTCGTTGAGCTCGAAGTAGTTCATCGCGATCTTCCCGATGCGGCCGGACATCTCGCCGACGTCCTCGCAGAGGTTGTTCATGCCGCGCTCCCAGCGGTCCTTGAACTCCTCGACCGCGCCCCAGACCTCCTCGGAGCCGCAGGCGTCCTCAGACGGAACCAAATCCTCGACGTCCTTGTCCTTGAACAGCTGCACCGTCTCGGCCAGCCCCTGAGCAGCCTTGGCCAGGGACTCCAGATCCACCTCGAAGTCGTACGACGCCATCCACCGAGCCTTCCGAGTCTGTACCCAACCCACGTACGCCGAAGGACAATGTAGCCTCAGGCTCACCGGCACATCGAATACTCTGGGGCGCCCGTGAACATTCAACTGACAGTCGGTCAACAGACCGCTGCGGCCAAGCATGTCGAAGACAGCATCGCCGACCTCGAGAAGCTGCTGACCACCCTCTCCGGCAACATCGAGAGCGCCGTGCCGGGGATGATGGGGAGCGCCGCCGGAGGTCTCGTGGAGTCCCTGCAGACGTGGTACGAGAAGGTCGGCGGGCTGGCGACGCTGATGCAGGAGTACGCCGCCGCGCTGCGCGACGTGGACGTCCAGCACGCGACGACCCAGAACGAGATTGTCCACGAGGCGCACGGGCAGGCCTCGAATCTCGAGCAGCGACTGGGGAACATCTGATGAGCGACAACAGCCTGATCGTCAAGGAAGCCAGCATCGAGGACCTCGAGACGACTCTGAAGACTGCCGCCGGAGATCTGCGCAGCTTCTTCACCGACCTGATGGACGAGGTCGACCAGATCACTGCCGGCTGGTCGGCCGAGACAGGGTCGAAGCAGGCCGCGGACCGCGCCGCACGCCGGATGATCGACGCCTCCGGACGCGCCGCCGCTGTGCTGGAGACGATGGCCACCGCCGTACACAACTATGGCGAAGAGGCGCACGACATCGAGGTCAAGAACGTCGCGATCGTCGGATGATCGCCTGAACCGAGGAGACGAAGATGCGGGCGATCCACCACTGGGACCTCTGGGTCGACGACTTCGACACCGCGTCGGGGGAGTGGGGCTGGCTCTTCGGCGAGCTCGGCTGGGAGGCCGGAGAGAAGGGCCACTTCTGGGAGGCACCGGACGGGACGTACGTCTTCATGGAGCACTCCAAGGACCAGCACGGCACGCAGGACCGGCTCCGGCCCGGCGTGAACCACATCGCGTTCATGATCGACGACCGAGACCAGCTCGACAGGATCCGTGCGGCGTCGACCGAGCACGGCTGGCACGAGATGTACGCCGACCGCTACCCGCACGCCGGCGGCGACGAGCACACGGCGCTCTACCTGGAGAGCTCTGAGGGGTTCGAGGTCGAGATCGTGCTGGAGATCGAAGACCTCACGGCCTAGCGATAGTCGTCCCCACCGTCGCTGTCGGCGTCGTCGTCGATGATGTGGATGGCGGCCTCCTCGGCGGAGGCGCCGGCGCCGTCGATGCCGGCATCGATGCCGTAGAGCTCGGACTCTGCATCCTCGCCCTCACCGTTGTCGGGGTCGACCAGTCGGCCCGCTCGCTTGTTGCCGACCTCGCGGCCGTCGGGGTCGTCGCTCTCCTCGGCATCGTCGTACTCGACCGCGTAGGGATCCGGCTCCGGCACCTCCTGGTGGCGGCGCTGGTCGATGCACTCACGGTGCTCCTCCTCCCAGGGCGTGTTGCCGTAGTCGGTGGAGTAGTGGTCGGCGGTGACGATGCCGTGGTCGAGCTCGTCGCGCACCTCACCTTCGAGAACGTCCCCGGAGAGCGCGTCCTCCCCGGTGATCTGGTCCTCGTCGTCGACACTGTAGTCGCCGTAGTTCTCGCGCGATTCGCTCACTTGAGTCTCCTGATCAGCCGGGCATTGGGGCCATGACGGCCCCCTTCGGTAACGTTAACCCGGTCCGGTATGGAGTGGAACCGGACGGGAACATACGACGCGGGGATCGACCAAGGGAGCAGACCAGATGGCGCCTCGCGCCCGATTGGCGGTGGCGGCTGTTGCCGTGCTCGCCGGCGCCTCGATCGCGCTCGGCGTGATGCCTGAATCGGCCGGCCCGCTGGGGTCTTTGGGGTCTCTGGCCGGGAACGCCTTCGCGCGCGACGACGAGGGCGTGGTGCCTTCGACGCCGACGGCGACGCCCGACTGGGCGCCCTACTCCACCAAGCCCAACATCCTGATGATCACGGCGGACGATCTCGCCTACGAGGACCTCGAGTTCATGCCCCACACCCGCAGCCTGCTGGCCGCGCAGGGCACCTCGCTGACCGAGGCGATCGCTCCCACGCCGATCTGCGTGCCGGCCCGTGCGTCTTTGCTGACCGGGCAGTACAGCCAGAACCACGACACCGTGACGATCAACGGCGAACGCGGTGGCTACGAGTCGATGGACCACACCGGCACGCTGCCCGAGGCGCTGCAGGACGCCGGCTACGACACCCTCTTCGCCGGCAAGTACCTCAACGGCTACGGCCTCAACGGGACCGCCAAGGACGTGCCGCCCGGGTGGACCGACTGGCGGGCGACGACCGACATGTCGACCTACAACTTCATCCGGCCGCGGGTCAACCACAACGGCAAGCTCACGACCTACAACCGCTACACGACGTACGTGATGCGGGACCAGGCCAACGAGATGATCTCGGCGCCCGAGCGCGCCGACAAGCCGTGGTACATGTGGCTGAACTACGTGGCGCCGCACCACGGCGGGCCCGATGAGCCGGAAGACCCGGAGGGCACCAGCACGACCAGACCTGCGGAGGAGGACAAGCACTCCTTCGACGGTCTCGAGCTGCCGGACACTCCCTACATGTTCCGCACCCCGACCGACGCGCCGCGGATCTCGGCCTCCCGCAAGCAGTTCGACGCACAGGGCCGCGCCGAGCTGCGGATCGCGCACGAGCAGCGGGTCGAGGCCGTTCAGTCGCTCGACCGGGCGGTCGCCAGCCACGTACTCCGTCTGCAGGAGACCGGTCAGCTCGACAACACCATCATCATCTTCACCTCCGACAACGGCTACACCACCGGCGGCCACAACATCAACGGCAAGCTGATGCACTACCGCGAGACGCAGCGGATCCCGGTGATCCTGCGCGGCCCGGGCATCCCAGCCGGACGGTCCCTGGCCACCGGGATCGGCAACCCCGACATCGCCACCACGATCATGGCGGTCGCCGGCGCCGAGCCGGGGCGGACGCAGGACGGCGTCAACATCATGCCGTGGCTCAACGCCCCCGCGCAGAACCGGGTGATCCCGCTCTCCGCCTGGCGGGTCAACGACGGCTACAAGCAGATCTACTCAGGGATCCGCTTCGGTGACTGGACCTATGCCCGCTTCTCCGACGGCAGCGAAGAGCTCTACAACCTCGCCGACGACCCCTACCAGATCCGCTCGCTCGCGCTGCTCCCCGAGTACGCCGACGAGCTGGCCGAGCTGCGCGGGCTGAGCGAGAAGTACGCGACCTGTGCGGGTGACACCTGCCCGAAGAAGTTCTACCCGGCGGACTGACCGTCCAGGTCGGCCGCGCAGCGGAACCCCAGGTTGCCCGCGGTCGAGTCGGGCGGGCTGCTGGAGCGGGCCGAGAGCCGGTAGCGGTGGCAGTAGGAGTCGTGGCAGAGGTAGGAGCCGCCGCGCATGACGCGGGTCAGGCCCTCGGCCGGGCCCCGCGGGTCTGCAGAGGAGCCTGAGTCGACGAGGTCGGCGTAGTAGGTCGGCGAGAACCAGTCCGCACACCACTCCCAGACGTTGCCGATCATCTGGAACAGCCCGAAGCCGTTCGGGTCGTACGTCCGCACCGGAGCGGTCGTCACGAACCCGTCGTCGGCCGTGTTGGTGTCGGGGAAGGCTCCCTGCCAGACATTGGCGTGGTGGGTGCCGTCCTGCTCGAGGTCGTCACCCCACGGGAACCGCGAGCCGGCGAGACCGCCGCGGGCGGCGTACTCCCACTCGGCCTCGGTCGGCAGCCTCGTCCCGGCCCACTCGCAGTAGGCCAGCGCGTCGTCGTGGGAGACGTGCACGACCGGGTGGTTGCCGCGGCGGCCGATGTTGGTGCCGGGGCCCTCCGGTGCCCGCCAGGAGGCGGCGCGTACGCCGAGCCACCAGGGCGCCTCTGGTGAGCGGCCCAGGATGTCGCGCGGCGAGCCGTCGAAGGCGAGGTGGAAGACGGCCGAGAAGCCCTCTCGCTCGGCCGTGGTGACGTGGCCGGTCGCCTTCACGAACCGGGCGAACTCCTCGTTGGTGACCGCGGTGGCGTCCAAACGAAAGCCCGGTAGGTCGACGGAGTGCACCGGGCCTTCGCCGTCGGCCTGGTAGCCCTCGCCGAACGAGTCGCCGGCGGCGTACGTCCCTCCGGGGAGGTCGACGAGGGTCCGGCGGCGCTTGCGGGGCAGGGCCGGCGGGCGTCGAGCCGGGTCAGGGCTGGGCCCGCGGGTCGCGCCGAAGGTGAGGTCGGAAGGCACGCGCACCAGCCTACGAGCCGGGATAGGTCGCCTTCAGACTGCCCGCACTGGCGACGACCTTGCCCTTCTTGCCGGTGACCAGGATGCCCGGCGCCCGAGCCTTGCCCGCGTCGTCGGCCTTGACCGTGACGCTGCAGGCCGGCTTCTTGCCCGGGCACTTGAAATCACCCGATGGCCGGTAGGTGACCTTCACGCTCTGGTTGTCCGACAGGCCCTCGACGTAGGCAGCCATGTAGGCGCACTTGGGCATGCCCTTCGGGCAGGCGTGCTTGTACGTGCGCCACTCCATCCGGGCCGCGGCCGCCTTGCCGCAGAGATTGGCCGGCTCGCCGGTGCGGACCGTGCCCCAGGCGTACGTCACCTTGGTGGTCGCCTGCACGCACGCCTCGCTGCCGCCCTTGGCGACCGGCAGGGTGTAGGTGAGCTCCGGGTCCTCGCCGGCGGTCGGCTGCGCGGCGCCGTCGTCGATGGAGGCGATGCCGGAGGTGACCGCCGGGGCGGTGACCTTCAGGGTGACCTCACGGTAGCCCGCGGCGGCGGCACCGACCGGCGCCTCGGGGGTGCGGGCGTAGCAGCTGTCGAGGTGGGTGATCGCGTCGACGTTCTTGGCGGCGAGGTCCTCGTCGGTGAGCCGCAGGTTGGTGACGGCCAGGACGCCGGCGATCGCTGGGCGGCCGACCTCCCGCAGGCATCGCGCGTCGTCGAGCGTCCATGCGCCCGCGACCTGCTTGCTCCAGCTGTTGGCGCCACCGTCGGCGCAGCCGAGCAGCTCCGCGTACCACTGCGAGCCCAGCGCGGAGGGCCACTCGCCGGCGTAGCTGAACCCGCCGCCGGTCTTGGTGACCACTCCTGCATCGGCGAGTGCGGCGCTGCCCTTGTCCTTGACCACGGCGTCCGCGGCGCAGCGGATCTGCTCGGGGTCGGCCCAGGCCGGGGTGTCGCCGGCGAGGGCGAGAGTGCGCGCGGCGTCCTTCTCGTCCCCGCGCATCGGCCCGATCTCACCGGTGAAGTACGCCCACGCCGAGGTGCCGAGGAAGGCCACCATGACGAGCACGCCGACGCTCACGAGCCAGCGCAGCGCCAGGCGTACAGGGCGGCTGCGGTCGCGCCGCCGCCGTGGCATCGGGGGCAGCCCGAGCCGACGCCGACGGGCCTCCTCAGCCGCCGCGTTGGCGAGCTCGGTGGGTTTCGGTTGTTGTTGAGCGGTGCTGCCGGGTTCGGACATCTCACTCTTCCTCGAGACGGTTCAGCGAGGATCGTAGAGGTTAGCCGTTTCCGATACCCCCTGCCACTCCCCGGTGGCCTACGCATCGGCTTTGACTGGGGGATTACTTCCACGTTTCGGCGGCATTCAACAGCCGGTCGATGGAGCCGCGGGTCCTCGTCGTGGCCACGCCACCGGTGGCCCGCTCCAGTTCGAGGGTGGGACTCCCCGCGGAGTTGCGGGGCTTGCGGATCAGGCTCAGGGCGATCCCGTCTCCGATGTGCAGCACGTCGACGTCGTCTTTGGAGTTGGTCCACGGCATCGACCAGCTCGGCTCCGTGCCGCCCTGGAAGAACGTCACGGTTTCGCGGTACGTACGGGGGGACTGGTGCTTCTCGAACACCCCCAGCGCAAGCACGCGTTCGAGATCTGCCAGCGGCCTCACGATGGCTGCGTCGTCGTACCCTGCCAGGGAGCCCAGTTCGCCGGCTGCCGCAGCCACGACCCTCTCGGGGGCCTCGGCCTCGAGCAACACCGTCCCGTTCGTCTGGAACGACCTCACGCGCAAGGCGCCGCCCCGCTCGAGCGCACCCTCCAGCTGCTCCCGGTTCGGCGACCCGGCATGACCGAGGTTGAGGTTCCGGTAGAACACGACGTGCATGAGGTCATCGGCCTTCGTACAACGTCGTCCGTTCGCGTACGTCCCGGCCGATGCCTGCGCCGATCTCCTCGAGCTCGGCGACGGTCTTTGCCGAACCGTGCTCGGAGCCGGCCATCCGGGAGATGGTCTCCTCCATCAAGGTGCCGCCGACGTCGTTGGCGCCGGCCTGGAGCATCGCCCTGGTGCCGTCGACGCCGAGCTTGACCCAGGAGGTCTGGATGTTGTCGATGCGGCCGTGGAGCATGATCCGGGCGAGCGCGTGGACGGCGAGGTTGTCGCGCATCGTCGGGCCCGGGCGGGCGGCGCCGGCGAGGTAGATCGGGGCGCTGGTGTGGACGAAGGGGAGGGGTACGAACTCGGTGAATCCGGCGTTTCCGTGCTCGCGGGCCTGGTCCTGGATGCCGGCGAGGACGCGGAGGTGGCCGACCCAGTGGCGTGGGTTGTCGACGTGGCCGTACATCATCGTCGACGTCGTCGGGATGCCGACGCGGTGGGCGGTCGACACGATCTCTATCCAGGTCTTCGCGGGCAGCTTGCCCTTGGTCAGGACCCAGCGGACCTCGTCGTCGAGGATCTCGGCGGCAGTGCCCGGGAGCGAGCCCAGCCCGGCCTCGCGGACCTTGATCAGGAAGTCCTCGATGGACAGCCCTGTGCGGGAGGTGCCGTTGACGATCTCCATCGGGGAGAAGGCGTGCACGTGCATCTCCGGCACCCGCTGCTTCACGGCCTGGACGAGATCGAAGTAGGCGGTCGAGGGGAGCTCGGGGTCGATCCCGCCCTGCATGCAGACCTCGGTGGCGCCGAGGTTCCACGCCTCCTCGGCGCGGTCGGCGACCTGGTCCAGATCCAGGGAGTACGCATCCGCGTCGGTCTTGCGTTGGGCGAAGGCGCAGAACCGGCAGCCGACGTAGCAGACGTTGGTGAAGTTGATGTTGCGGTTGACGACGTAGGTCACGGTGTCGCCGTTGACCTGTTGGCGCAGGTCATCGGCGAGCTTGGTGACCTGGCGCAGCAGGTCGCCCTCGGCGGTCATCAGGGTCAGCGCGTGCTCGTCGGACAGGTTGCCGGGGTCCTTCTCGGCTGCGGCGAGAGCCTCGTGCCCCTCGGCGTGGAGTATCGCCGGAGCGCCGGTCGCGGTGGCTGCCTCCCGTACGGCGTCCCAGTCGCCGTAGACCGTCTCGAAGTCGTCGCGCCGGTCGTTGATGCGGCCCTCGGTGTCGACCGAGGCGTGCAGATCGACCCGCCCGGCCGCGGTGAAGCCACCGTCGGGCTCCTGCCACGGGTGCCCCTCGGGCCGGATGCCGTCACGGGCCAGCCCGTCCTCGTCGGCGAGAGCCTCGACGTGGGAGAGGACGCGCGGGTCGATCCAGGCCTGGCCGTCGCGCAGGGTGCCGTTGACGTACTCGGGGTGGACGGTCAGCCGCGGCCTGAGCTGGAAGCCGGCCTCGGCGCTGACCTGGCGCAGCGCGTCCAGCGAGGGCCAGGGGCGCTCGGGGTTGACGTGGTCGGGCGTCAGCGGCGAGACGCCGCCCCAGTCGTCGATCCCGGCGCCGAGCAGCGCCCGGCACTCGTCGAGGTCGACCAGGTTGGGCGGCGCCTGGACCCGGGCCTTGGGTCCGAGGACGATCCGGGTGACCGCGATCGCGGCCAGGTACTCATCCAGCCCCAGGTCGTCGACATGGCGCATCGCGGTCGACGGCTTGGCGCGGAAGTTCTGCACGATGATCTCCTGCAGCCCGGCGTAGGCCTTGTGCACCTTCCGCAGCGCGAAGATCGTCTCCGCCCGCTCGGTGAGGTTCTCGCCGATGCCGACCAGCAGCCCGGAGGTGAACGGGATCGAGAGGCGACCGGCGTCCTCGAGCACCCGCAGGCGCACCGCCGGGTCCTTGTCGGGCGAGCCGTAGTGGGCCTCACCCTTGGTCTCGAAGAGCCGGCGGCTCGTGGTCTCGAGCATCATCCCCATCGACGGCGAGACCGGCTTGAGCCGGTTCATCTCCTCCCACGACATCACCCCGGGGTTGAGGTGGGGGAGCAGCCCGGTCTCCTCGAGCACCCGGATCGCCATCGCGCGCACGTAGTCGAGGGTCGACTCATAGCCACGGGACTCCAGCCACTCCCGCGCCTCGGGCCACCGGTCCTCGGGCCGGTCGCCGAGGGTGAACAGCGCCTCCAGACAACCCAGCTTCGCGCCCTCGGAAGCGATCTCGAGGATCTCATCGGGGCTCAGGTAGGGCTCGCGGCCCTCCCGCTCCGCCTGTCCCGGCGTCTCCACGAACGTGCAGTAGTGACATCGGTCCCGGCACAGCTTGGTCACCGGGATGAAGACCTTCGGGGAGTACGTCACCGTCTCGGGGCGTCCGGCCGCGACCAGTCCAGCGTCACGTACCTTCGCCGCGGCGGTGGTCAGTCGTTCGAGGTCATCGCCCCTCGCCGCGAGGAGTGCCGAAGCCTCCGCCACGTCCAGGGCTGCGCCGCGTTCGGCCCGGGCCAGCGCCCGGCGGATCTGCTGAGGTGTCGGCTGCTCGCTCATCACCAAGCAGCCTAGTAGGCACCGCCCAGTTGTCGAACTAGTTGTCGATCTGGGCGCTCGCTCCGGGGGCCGTGGCGACGAACTTGGCGTTCCAGTCCTTCGGGCCCGACCAGTTGATGACGGCGCCCTTGCCCTCACCGTCGGGGGTGCCGGGCCAGACGCACTTCGCCCCCTTCGCGTCAGAGCACTTGCCACCGTTCATGGTGAGCTTGACGTCGAACTTCTTGCCCGGCTGGAAGCCCTCGAAGTGAAGCGTCCAGGTGTTACAGGCGACCTTCTGAGCGTTGTAGGCCTTGTCCGTGCACTGGTCCTGCTTGACCCACTCGAGCTTCTTCGGCTGTGCCTTGCCGCAGGTCTCGGCGTCGGTGGCCTTCTCGGTGCCCCAGGCGAAGTCGACGGTGGTCTTGACCGCGATGCAGCCCTCGACGCCGCCCTCGGCGACGGGGAGCTCGTAGGAGGAGCCCTTGAGCTCTTCGTAGCTGCTGCTGCCCGTCTTGGCGATCCCGATCACCGACTCGCCGCCGGGAGCGGTGGGCTCCTGCACGTCGAAGTCGACCTGCATGTAGGCGGGCTTGGGGGTCACCTTGGCGCCGAGGGCGTCGGCCTTGACGTAGCACGCGTCGAGGGCCTTGACGGCCTTCTCCTTGGCCGGGCCGGCGGCACCGGGGTCGCCGTCCTTGAGGAGATCGTCGACCGCGATCAGGCCGGCCATGGAGGTCTTGTCGACCTCCTTCTCCATGCAGCGGGTGTCGCCGACCTTCCAGTTGTCGCCGATCTCGGTCGCCCAGGACTCGGTGCAGTCGAGCAGGCCCCGGCTGAAGTTCATCGCGTCGTCCGCGGGCCACTCGCCGGTGTAGGTCCAGTCGTCGCCCGCGTCCACGACTCCGTGGGAGCGCAGCTCGGCGGCGGGAACCTTCCCGACCAGGGTCTCCGCCGCGCAGGTCATCTGGTCCTCGGTGGCCCAGCCCGGCTTGGGTACGCCGCTGGCGATCGCCTCCGCCGCCTTGCCGTCGTCGCCGTGGAGACCGAAGATGCCGAAGCCTTGGGTGAAGATGCCGACGCCGACGAGCAGAACCGCGGCGACCCCGCCGCCGACGATGGCGTAGAGCTTCTTCTTGTCGCCGCCGTCGCCCTGACCGGCGCTGGAGTGGTGCGACGGTAGCCACTCGGGCTGGCCGCCGCCGGTTCCGCCGGTGCCGCCGGTCGAGGACGCAGCGGCAGCGGCGGCAGCGTGGGGCAGGCCCTTGCCGCTGTGCACGACCGTGGAGTCGGTCTCGTTGGCGAGCGGGGCGGGAGTCGGGGTGCCTTCGCCCGGGCGCTTGACGATCGTCGGCTGGGCCTCTGCCTCGGGGGCGTTGGCGCCGGCCCCGGAGTTGCCGTCCGCGGTGGTGTCCCAGGTGACCCCAGGACGGGAGCCGAGATCGGCGGCGCCTGCTCCGGCGACAGCGCCGATGACGCCACCACCGAGACCGGACTCCTCGAGCCGGTCGGCGGCCTTGTCGAGCGCCTTGGAGAGCTCGGCCGCGGTGCGGAAGCGGTTCTCCGGCTTCTTCGCCAGCGCCCGCTGGATGATCGGGTTGATCAGGTCGGCGCCGGGCGTCGAGGCGGGCAGCCTCGGCACCGGGCTGTTGATGTGGGCGCTCATCAGCTCGAAGTCGGTGCCGACGTAGGGCGCCTTGCCGGTCAGGCAGGCCCACAGCAGACAACCGGCGGCGTAGATGTCGCCCGAAGCGGTCGCCTGCTCACCCATGTGACGCTCGGGCGACATGTAAGGCAGCGAGCCCACCACCGAGCCGGCCCGGGTCACGTTGGAGTCGCCTTCGGTCGCGATGCCGAAGTCGGTGAGGTAGGGGACGAGCTCGCCCTCCTGGCGCTCCCACAGGAGCACGTTGGACGGCTTCACGTCGCGGTGGACCACGCCGGCGCGGTGGGCGTCGAAGAGCGCGTCGCTGACGTCACCGACCAGGCGCAGCGCCTGGACGGTCTCCAGCGGCCCCTTGGTCTTCAGCCAGCCGTGCAGGTCGCCATCAGGGACGTACTCGGTGACGAGGTAGACCGTGCCCTCGACCTCGCCGTATTCGATGATCTGAACGATGTTGCGCGAGCGCAGCTTGGCCAAAATGTTGGCTTCCCGCTCGAAGCGGGTGATGAAGTCCTTGTCGACCGTGAGCGAGGGCAGCACCAGCTTGAGCGCCACCTTGCGTCGCAGTGCCGGGTCCTTCGCCTGGTAGACGACACCCATGCCACCTTGACCCAGGACCCGCTCGATCACGTAGCGACCGAACTGCTCGCCTTCCTGGGGGAACGCAACCATCTTTAGAACCTCGCCCTGATTTTTTTACCCGATTCCAGACCTCTGCCGAAACCCTAGCGTCCCCTTAACGATCGTCGTGCGGCAACGCCACGGGCGAGACCAATTGTTAAGGCGTTAGTTGGGCTGGGCTAGTTCGGGAGGACGGCCTTGAGACCGTCGACCTCGGCGGTGAACCGGTCCTTCCAGCCCTTCGGTGCGGTCCAGTTGGTCCATGTGCCACTCGGCTTGGTGACGAAGGCCGTGTCCGAGCACGAGCCGGAGGCCGACCGGCAGTCTCCGCCGTTGAGCTTCAGCTTGATCGTCACGCTGGAGAGGAGCTCGTAGCCCTCGTAGTGGAGCGTCCAGGAGCTGCACGGGGCGTACTTCGGCTGGGCGCACGACTTGTCCTTGGTCCACCACAGTCGGCGGTCCTTAGCCTTCCCGCAGGCCTCGCTCTCGCTGGTCTTGGTGGTGCCCCAGGGGTAGCTGATCGAGGCCTGGAAGGTCGCGCAACCCTCTTGGCCGCCTTCACGTACGGGGATGTTGATCTTGCCGCCGTCCACCGGGGCCCATTCGGAGGAGTCGGCGGACTTCGCCTGTACGACCACCTCGCTGCCCTCGACGGTCGGCGAGGTGACCGCGAAGTCGACGCCGAGCACGGCGGGAGTCGCCGTCGCGGCCGGCGCGGTGAGCTCGTCGCTCACGTAGCACTCGTCCAGCGCGGCCACCGCCTTCTCGGCCTGCTTCGTGACGCCGGCGTCCTCGACCTCCATGACCTGGGTGGTGATCAGGCCGGCCATCGCGGTCTCGTCGACGTCGCCGAGGCAGTCGGTGTCGGTCAGCGCCCACTCCTTGCCGATCGTCTTGCTCCAGTCGCCGGAGCAGGAGAGCAGGCCCTCGGAGTACGTCGTCGCCTGCTGTCCCCGCCACGCGCCGGTGTAGGTCACCGACTCACCGGAGATCTGGATCAGCCCGGCCTTGCGCAGGGCGTCGCTGCGCTCGTCCTTGACCAGCTGCTCGGCGGCACACTTGGCGTCCCCGGCCGAGGCCCAGGTCGGCTTCGGCGCGTCCGCGGCGATCGCCACCACCGCCTTCTTGTCCTCCGCGCTCAGCGGGCCGAACCCGAGACGCCCGGTGAAGAACGCCCAGGCCCCGGTGCCGAGCAGCGCGACGAGCACCACCGCGCCGGCGGCACCCAGCCCGATCAGCAGCCCCTTGTTGTTCTTCTTCGGCTGCTGGTGGTGCGGCGGCAGCCCATAACCGGAGGCGTACGCAACCGGCGGCTGCCCCGGAGGCGGCCCGTAGCCGCTGGGCGGCGGCGGGGGCGGTGCCGACGGCGGCTGGGCAGGCGGGGGAAACGACGGAGGGGGAGACGACGGAGGAGCCGATGCCGGGGGAGGCGGAGGCGGCGGCGGAGTAGGGCTTGAGCCGGGGATCCGGGTCGCGTCCGGGTCGATCGGGTTCGCCGGCTCAGGCGCCGGAGGCGGCGTCGGCCGCGGCGTACCGGGTCTCGTCTTGTCCTGGTCGTCTGGCCCCATGTCGCACGCCCCGCATGTCAGTGAAGTGGAGCGACCGGGCCGAGCGACCCGAGTCGTAGGCACATCGTAAAGACACTTCGCGGAATTCGCAGCAGGCCATCAGTACCGACCAGGATCGCGCGGCCGCGGCTGCTGCGGATGGCCCCGAAGATCAGGTCGGCCCCGGAGGTCCCGAGGGGGTCGCGGGCCACGCATTGGCGGGGGCTGCGGCGAGGGCATCGGCCTCCGACCGGCCGCCGGATGAGGCGAACGAATTTTCGTTCGCCCGCGGGCCAGCCTGCTCGGCCACCAGATGATGTCGCCCAGGTCGAGGTTGATGGCGGTGACCAGGATGGAGCGGACGACGAGGGTGTCGAGGAGTACGCCGAGGGCGATCGCCAGGCCGATCTCGATGAAGCTCACGTGCGGCAGCGTGGTGAGCACCGCGAAAGTCGCGGCCAGGACGATGCCGGCGCTGGTGATGACGCCGCCGGTCGCCGAGAGGGCGACCAGGGAGGCACGCCGGGTGTCGCCGTGCTCGACGACCTCCTCGCGTACCCGGTGCATCAGGAAGATGTTGTAGTCGATGCCGAGTGCGACCAGGAACACGAAGACGAACAGCGGGAACTCGCGGCCCTGCCCGGCGAACCCCATCGCGTCGAAGATGACCGCCGAGAGGCCGAGCGCGGCGCCGAAGCTGAGCACGACCGTGGCCATCAGCAGCAGCGGGGAGAGGACCGAGCGGAGCAGGATCATCAAGATGATCAGCACCAGCCCGAGCACGAGCGGCATCACGACCTTGGTGTCCCGGTCGGTCGCCGAGGCCATGTCGAGCTGGATCGCGGCCGTGCCGGTGGCGAGCGCGTCGGCGCCGTCGACGGTGTGGACGACGCTGCGTACGTCCTCGACGGTGTCGAACGACGCCTTCGACATCGGGTCGGTGGACAGCGGGACCGCGGTCAGCGCGACCTCGTGGGTGCCGTCGGTGACCGGGGTGACGCCCTCGTAGCCGGCCTTCGTCAGCGCCTCGACGACGTCCTTCTCGGTGCCCTGTGCCGAGACGACCTGGATCGGGTTGGAGGGGTCGCCGAGGTCGTGCTCCTCGAGCACCCGGTCGCCGATCAGCGACGGGAAGTCCTTGGTGTAGGTCTCCGAGCTGTCCAGCGTGGTGATGTTGAGCATCGAGAGCCCGCCGCAGCAGGCCAGCAGCGCCGCGGCGGTGCCGATCCAGACCGCCCGGGGCCGCTTCCGGATCCAGCCGCCGAGCCGTGTCCAGATGCCGCCGCTCTTCTCGCCGGAGGTACCGTACGCCGGCTTGACCGGCCAGAACACCCAGCGACCGGTGATCACCAGCAGGGCCGGGAGCAGGGTCAGCATCACGACCAGGCCGGCGACGATGCCGATCGCGCAGACCGGGCCGAGGCTGGCCGTCGACCCCATGGTGGCGACCATCAGGCCGAGCATGCCGACGGTCACGGTGCCGGCCGAGGCGATGATCGCGGGTGCCGACCCGCGCAGCGCCGCCGCCATCGCCTTGTGCCGGTCCTCGTGACGGCCCAGCTCCTCGCGATATCGGGCGATGAGCAGCAGCGCGTAGTCGGTGCCGGCACCGAAGACGAGCACATCGAGGATCGCCCGGTTCATCTGGTTGAGGGTCAGCCCGGCGTACATGGCGCAGAGATAGACGACGCCCATCGACACGACCAGCGCGACCAGCACCGAGACGAGCGGGAGGAACCACAGCACGGGGCTGCGGTAGGTGATCAGCAGGATCACGATGACCACCCCGGCGGCGGCGTAGAGCAGGGCGCCGCCGATCCCGGCGCCGGCCTCCATCTGGTCGGCCGTGGAACCGCCCGCGCCGCCGATGTAGACGTCGACGCCGTCGATCTTCGTCATCTCGACCAGGTCGTCGCGCAGGTCGAGCAGCGCGGTCGGGTCCTCGTCGGCGTAGTTGACCACGAGCGAGACCGTCGCGACCTCGCCGTCCGGGGAGACCAGGCCGTGCTTCTGGCCCTTCTTCTCCCCGGTCGGGTAGGCGATCGCCGGCATCACCGGCTGATCGGGCTTGCTCTCCTGGGTGACCACTCCATCGAGCGAGGCGATCTCCGGGATCTGCAGCACGATCGCGGTGTAGTCGGACTTCGTCAGGCCACCGCCGCGGTGGTAGACGATCGTCGTCGTCAGGTCGTCGGGGTCCTGCACCTTGGCGAGCTCGTCGATCGCCTGGGTCGACTCCGCGTTGGCCGGGAGCCAGTCGGAGTTGTCGTGGGACTCGACATCGCCCAGCTTGCCCGTCAGCGGCCCCATCAGGACCAGCATCACCAGCCAGAAGCCGAGCACGACCCACTTCGTGACGGGCCCGGTGATGGCGCTGACGATCCGCTCAGACATGCGTCCATGCAACCAATGCCCGTGGGGGCAGTGTCACATCGGGAGTGCCGGGACCGCCGTGGGTGTAAGGGAGTTCACAGCTGGCCAGGGGTCAGGCCAGCCACTCCTTGACCTGGGCGATCGACGCGAGACCGTCGGTGCCGAAGGCGGGCGTCACCTGGAGGCTGGTCACGCCGGCCTCCTTGAACGCCGCGATCCGCTCCTTCACGAACGACTCCGGTCCGACCAGGTTGCCGGCCTCGAGCCACGCCTCGGGGACCTCGGCCTCGGCGTCGCGCTTGTGGCCGTCGAGGTAGAGGTCCTGGATCTTCTTGGCCGCGTCACCGAAGCCGTACTTCACGGCCATGTCGTTGTAGAAGTTCTTGCCGCGGGCACCCATGCCGCCGACGTACAGCGCCAGCAGTCCGCGCATCGTGTCGCGGTGGCGCTTGGCCTCGTCGGGGTCGTCGGTGATCGCGAGCAGGCCGCCGGCGGAGATCTCCAGCGGCTTCAGGTCGGCCGAGCGCTTGGCCAGGCCCTTGTCGAGCGCCTCGCCCCAGACGTCGCGGGCCTTGTCGGGCAGGAACTGGAACGGCAGCCAGCCGTCGGCGACCTCGGCGGTCATGGCGACGTTGTTGTCGCCCAGCGCGGCCACCCAGAGCGGGGTGTCGGCGCGCTCGGGCTTGTTGAGGAGCTTGAGCGGCTTGCCGAGGCCGGTGCCCTGGTCGGCCGGCAGCGGGATCTTGTAGAGCCCGTCGCTCTTCAGCCGCTCGCCCCGCAGCCCGGCGCGCAGCAGCGAGATGATCTCGCGGGTGCGCGTCAACGGCTTGTCGTACGCCACTCCGTGGAAGCCCTCGATGACCTGGGGCCCGCTCGCGCCCAGGCCCAGGATCGCGCGGCCTTCGGAGACGTTGTCGAGACCGGCAGCGGTCTGGAGCAGCGCTCCCGGCGTACGGCTGTAGATGTTGAGGATGCCCGCGCCCAGCTCGACGGTGTCGGTCTTGGCAGCCAGGTAGCCGAGCAGCGAGACCGCGTCGAAGCCGTACGGCTCGGCGACCCAGAGCTGGTCGAGCCCCGCCTTCTCCAGGCCGACGACCTGGTCAGCGGTCTCCCGCGGGTTGCCGAAGTAGGTCAAGGGCATCGCAAGCTTCATGCCGAGGAGGCTACCGTGACCGTGTGACGGAGATCAGGTTCGGATACAAGGCGTCTAACGAGCAGTTCGCACCCACGGAGCTGCTGAACTACGGGGTGATGGCGGAGGAGCAGGGTTTCGACTCGGTCTTCATCTCAGACCATCTCCAGCCCTGGAGACACGACGGCGGTCACGCGCCGTTCGCGATGACCTGGCTGGGCGCGCTCGGTGCGCGTACGGAGCGGATCGTGATGGGCACCTCGGTGCTCACCCCGACCTTCCGCTACCACCCGGCGATCGTGGCGCAGTCCTTCGCGACCCTGGGCTCGCTCTTCCCCGACCGCGTCGTGCTCGGCATGGGCACCGGTGAGGCGATGAACGAGGCCCCGCTGGGCATCGAGTGGCCCGAGGGCAAGGTCCGCTTCGCGCGGTTCCGAGAGGCAGTGCGGGTGATCAAGAAGCTCTGGTCCGAGGACCGGGTCACCTTCGAGGGCGACTACTACCAGCTCGACCGGGCGACCATCTACGACAAGCCGTCGACGCCGGTCCCGATCTACCTGGCCGGCAGCGGCCCGGCAGCGACCAAGTACGCCGGCCGTGCCGGTGACGGCTACATCACCACCTCCGGCAAGGGCGCCGAGCTCTACACCGACACGCTGCTCCCGGCCGTACGGACCGGCATCGAGCTCTCCGAGCGCAAGCTGGAGGACGTGGACATGATGATCGAGGTCAAGGTCTCCTTCGACCACGACCTGGAGCAGGCGATGGAGGCCACCCGGTTCTGGGGTGCTCTCGGTCTCACCCCCGAGCAGAAGCACTCCGTCGAGGACCCGGTCGAGATGCAGCGTCTCGCCGACGCGCTCCCGACCGAGGCGACCGCCAAGCGGTTCATCGTGTCGACCGACCCCGACGAGCACGTCGCCCGGATCAAGGAATACCTCGACATGGGCTTCACCCACCTCGTCTTCCACGCCCCGGGCCCGGACCAGGCGAAGTTCCTCAAGCTCTACGGTGAGGAGATCCTCCCCAAGCTCCGCGCTCTCGGCTGAGGCTGGTGGTCAGCGTCGGGAGAAGTACCAGTTCGACGCTGACCACAGCACCGTGAGAAACAGGTAGTAGAGAAGGGCCGGCGTGGTCAGGGCGCTGTTGGCGAACGCCGTGTAGTCGACGATCGCGTACCCGGCGAGGGCGAGGAACGGCAGCGCGAGCGAGGCCGCTCCGACGACGGCGAGCGCCCGGATGGCGATGAAACGGTCGCGCTCGTCGTGGAACTCCAAGGCGCTGACTCGCTCGAAGTCGCCCGACGGCCGTGCGCGGGCGGCGATCGCGAGGATGATGCCGACGACGAGCCCGATCGACAACACCGTGGCGACGGGCCAGACCTGCCGAATCACGGCGGCCAGGATCAGGGCGGCGAACACCGCGAGCGAGGTGATGTTCCACTTGGACAGCGGTAGCCGGCGTACGCGTTCCTGGTTAGGGGACATGGAACAGCTCCTCCACGTTGGTGTCGAAAAAGCGAGCCAGGTGGACAGCCAGGGTGAGCGAGGGGTCGTAGCGCCCGGCCTCGATGGAGTTGATCGTCTGCCGGGAGACGTGGACCGCCTCGGCCAACGCCTGTTGTGTCAGGCCCGCCGCTGTGCGGAGGTCCTTCACTCTGCTCTCCATGCTGCTCGTCTCCTGCTCTGCTGCGTCAATGACAAGCGTGCTTGACATCAGAATTGATGTCAAGCACGCTTGTCATTGATCGTGGTCCGATGAGCTGAGAAGAAACCAGGGCCCCGGCCGTGAGCACTTCGGCCGGGACCCTGGGAGGACCGCCCCACATACGTGGTACGTCGTCCGGATGGATTGCGTTGCATCGGTTTGACATTGCTTGCAAAATTCGCTTCGGGAGTGTGGACCAGGGGCCTACGCTCACCAGCCATGAGCGTGACCACCGACCCGTTCGTGGACGCCGCCGAGAAGCACCGGCGCGAGTTGCGAGTGCACTGCTACCGGATGGTGGCGAGCTTCGACGAGGCCGAGGACCTGGTGCAGGAGACCTTGGTCAAGGCCTGGGAGCGGCGCGAACAGCTGACCGATCCGGAGGCGCTGCGGGCCTGGCTCTACCGGATCGCGACCAACACCTGCCTCGACTTCCTGCGTCGAAACGAACGGCGGCCGAGGACGTACGCCGCCCTGCCGGGGTTCGACCACGGCACCGGTGAGCCGCCGGAGCTTCTGGAGTGGCTGCAGCCGTTCCCGGATTCCCTGCTCGAGCCGGAGCGTCCGGAGGAGGAGGCGGTCGCGCGGGAGACGATCGAGCTGGTCTTCCTCACCGCGATCCAGCACCTGACCCCGCAGCAGCGGGCGGTGTTCGTCTTCCGCGAGGTGCTCGGCTGGTCGTCCGCCGAGACCGCGGCCGCGCTCGACGTCACCGGCGCCACCGTGAACTCGCTGCTCCAGCGGGCCAAGCCCGCGCTGCGCCGCCATCTGCCCGAGGACCGGTCGACGTGGCGTACCGACGGGCCGACCGAGGAGGAGCGGAAGGTCATCGACGCCTACATCGCGGCCGGGGCGAGCAACTGGCGCGAGGGCATCGCCGACCTGCTGACCAGCGACGCCGTGCTGACCATGCCGCCGAACCCGTTCTGGTTCACCACCCGCGACGCGCTGCTGTCGTTCGTGCTGCCCAATCTCGACCCGTCCTCGCCGACCTACCTGGGCGAGTGGCGGTTCATCCCGGCGAGCGCCAACCGGATGCCCGCGGTCGCGGGCTACGTACGCCGCCCGGGCACCACGATCTACCGCCCGCAGACGCTCGACGTGCTCCGGATCGTCGACGGCCGGCTCGCCCAGATCACCACCTTCGAGCCACATCTCTTCCCCGCCTTCGGGCTCCCGCAGGCGCTGACCTGAAAGAAGTTTCCGCCTACCCGATGAGTTGCTGGCCCGGCGTACGTCCTAACGGGCAGATCACGCACACCAGGTGCGTGAGGACAGCTCAGGAGACATCATGAACGCACAGCTTCAGGACCGCACCGCCATCGTCTGGGGCGGCGCGGGCGACATCGGCTCGACGACCGCGAAGGCCTTCGCCGCCGCGGGCGCCAAGGTCTATCTCGCGGGCCGCACCGAGGCCACCCTCGCGGCCAAGGCCGAGGAGGTCGGCGCGGCCGGCTACGGGGTCGTCGACATCCTCGAGGAGGACGCCGTGGTCGCCTTCGTGGACCGGGTCGTCGCCGAGACCGGCTCGCTCGACATCTCGTTCAACGTCGCCGACCGCGGCGACATCCAGGGGCAGGCGCTGCTCGAGATCTCGGCCGCCGACTACACCCAGCCGGTCGTACGCGGCATCGTCGGCTCCTTCAACACCGCCCGCGCAGCCGCCCGGCAGATGGTGAAGCAGGGTCGCGGCGTCGTGCTCGCGCTCGACTCCGGCTCCGCACGTGGCTCGGCGCCCGGTATGGGCGGCACCAGCGCCGCCGACGGTGCCCTCGACGCGCTGGTCCGCGATCTCGCCGCGGAGGTGGGCCCTTCGGGCGTACGCGTCGTGGGGATCTGGACCGCCGGGATCACCGAGACCTTCACCCCGGAGAAGTTCGAGCGGGTCCTCGGGACACCGCTCCCGGAGGAGGCCCTCGACGGGATCCGGGCGAACCTCGACGGCCTGCGGATGACCAAGCGGTCGCCGCGGCTGAAGGAGGTCGCGGACACCGCGACCTTCCTCGCCTCCGACGGAGCCGGCGCGATCACCGGCACCTGGCTCAACGTGACCAGTGGGATGTACCCGAGCTAACCGGGTTAAGGTTCCCGGCATGTCCTGGACCAGGGGTGAGCCGCTCACCGACGTACATCGGGAGCGGCTCATCGCCGCGGGGCTCGAGCCGGAGGTTCTTGTCGGGCTCGAGCTGAGCGAGATCACCGGGCCGT
Source organism: Nocardioides sp. NPDC127503 (assembly GCF_040302165.1). Classification (NCBI taxonomy): domain Bacteria; kingdom Bacillati; phylum Actinomycetota; class Actinomycetes; order Propionibacteriales; family Nocardioidaceae; genus Nocardioides; species Nocardioides sp. NPDC127503. The sequence continues at coordinate 76,098 of NZ_JBEORH010000014.1, forward strand.
TGCCGGAGTGGTGGCACGAGGGCGGCAACGCGCTCTACCTGCGCGACGGGTTCCCGCTCGACGAGCGGCTGATCGAGCTGCTCGGGTTCTACCCGTTCTCCGACGCGCTGATCGTGGTCGCGACCGACATCACCTCGATGCAGGCGCTGCTGGTCGGCGGCGACTCGCCGACCATCTTCATCGGCCCGGACACGAGCATGGTCTGGGGCGAGATCTACTGCGGCGGCGGCTCGGCGGTGATCCTCTCCGGTGGTCTCGTCGCGACCTCGCGCGCGCAGATCGATGCCCGCAACGGCGGCTCGATCGTGGCCGCCCGCGACCAGCTCTGGGCGGCCAACGTCTACGTCGCCACCGACGACATGCACCGGCTCGAGGACGCTGAGACGGGGCAGCGGATCAATCCGTACGGCGCCAACATCCGCTTCGGCGAGCACGTCTGGCTCGGCCGCGACGTGATCGTCACCGGCCACGCCGAGATCGGCGACGGTGCCGTCGTGGGCATGCGCGCGATGGTCCGCAACCAGAAGGTCGAGCCGCGTACGGCTGTGGCCGGCGTCCCCGCCCGGCTGATCCGCGAGAACGTCGTGTGGTCCGGCGAGGACACTCCTTGAGATCAACCCCCAGGGTGCCGAACCGAACGGCCCGCCGCTCGTAACGTGCCATTCACATTGCGCCCGCCGCGGCGTCGCTGCCGCCACGCACGCTTGACGCCATGGCATCGGCCCACCGCCCCCTTGTGATCGGCCATCGCGGAGCACCCGGCTATCTGCCGGAGCACTCCCTGGAGTCCTACCGTCTGGCGCTGCGTCAGGGCGTGGACGCGCTCGAGACCGACGTGGTGATGACGAGCGACGGAGTGATGGTGCTCCGCCACGAGAACGAGCTCACCCGCACCACGGACGTGGCCTCGCACCCGGAGTTCGCGGAGCGGCGTACGACCAAGGTCATCAGCGGCAAGAAGTGGACCGGCTGGTTCACCGAGGACTTCACCTTCTCCGAGCTGCTCAGCCTCGGGGCGCCGACGACGAGCCAGCCGATCATCACCCTCGACACGCTGCTGCTGCTCGTCGCCGACGAGTCCCAGCGCCGCGGGCGGCGGGTCGGTCTGCACGTGGAGGTCAAGCACCCGACGTACTTCGCCTCCATCGGCCTGCCCGTCACCGAGACCCTGCTGCAGACCCTCGCCGACCACGGCGTCGACGGCTGGAACAGCCTCCCGGGCCTGCCCACGCAGCGGCTGTGGCTGCAGAGCTTCGACGAGGCGTGGGTACGCGAGATGAGCACCCGCACAGACCTTCCGCTGGTGCAGCTGGTCGACAAGAAGTGGGGTGCGGTCGACTGCGCTGAGATCGCGACGTACGCCCAGGCCATCGGCCCCAAGAAGTCGATGGTCCGCAAGAAGGGGCAGCCGCCCACCGGCTTGGCCGACGAGGCCCACCGGCACGACCTGATGGTGTTCGTGTGGACCCTGAAAGCAGGACGTGACCAGGCGAATCGACTCTTCGAGGCCGGCGTCGACGGGGTGTTCGCCGACTACCCGAACCGGCCGATCGCCGCATTGGCCGACATCACACAGGCACATACCGCCTGAGCCTGGCGCCCGCACGTAGGGTGTGGGGCATGCCGCCCCTCAACGCGGACCGCGCGGTCCTGATCGCTGCTCGGGAGGTCCTGCTCAGGGACCCCCGCGCGACGATGGCCGCGGTCGCCGAGGAGGCCGGCATGGGGGTCGCCGGGCTCTACCGCCGCTACGCCAACAAGCAGGCGCTGCTGCGGGCGGTCGCCGCCGACAACTACCGCCGCTTCATCGCCTTCGCGGAGGCGGCTCTGAGCGACACCGACGACCCATGGCACGCGTTCACGGGCTTCCTGCGCCAGGTGCTCGACGACGGACTCCCGCGGCTCACTCTCGCTCTGCGCGACGAGGTCACCTTCGACCAGGGCCTGCGTGACCTGGACAAACTCGCCGTCCACACCACCAACCGCCTCCTGCGCGGTGCCCGTGGCAGCGGCATCCTCCGACCCGACGTCACCCGCGCCGACATCACCGTCCTCCTCGAGCAGATCGGTCGCATCGACGTAGGAGATGACGTACGCAGCGCCGCCCTGCGCCGCCGCTACCTCGCTCTGGTCTGCGACGGCCTGCGCGCCGAGGCGGCCAGCCGCCGCCTTCCCGGTCCGCCTCCGCACGAGGCCGAGCTGATCGGGCGGTGGGCTGGAGAGATCTCCAGCGTCTCCTAGTGGCGAGTCAGCTCTTTCTGAGCAGCGCGGCTAGGAGACCGATGGAGCCGCCGACGATCCAGGGGAGCGGGAGGAGCCAGCGGAGGTCCTCGATGCTGTCGATGTCGACCGTGCCGGTGACGATCAAGGCCCAGACGACCACGAAGGCCAGGAAGGCCAGCCCCATGACCAGGTGGCCGATGTTGACGGGGTGCCGGCCGGTGGGCTTCTCGTCGACGGCCCGGTCCTCGAAGCGTGGCGGGGGAGCGTAGTCGTAGCTCATGGGGTGCTCCTCTCGGTCGTGGCCACGAAGCGTGCGGCTCTGGGGTCGCTCTCCTCGTAGACGTTGATCGCACCGACATCGGCGGTGGCGCTCAGCTGGAGGTCGGCGTCGTCGGCCAGGCCGGGCTCGCTGCCCTCCTCATCGGCGACATGGGTGCGGGTCAGGGCAAACCCGCCGATGTCGCTGCGGGTCTCGTCGAAGACCTGGGCCTCGCCCAGCGCGCCGACCCTGGCCTCCACCGCGACGGTGGCGTCGTCGGGGACGATCACGGTGATCTCACCGAACGAGCTGGTGATGTCGAGGTTGCGGCCATCGAGCGTCGCCGGGTCGATGGCGCTCATGTCCACGACGATCGCGCCCGCGTCGACCACGTAAGAGCTCTCCAGGGCCGCGACGCTTCGTGGGTGGATCTCGACGCTGCTGCCGGTCTCCAGGGTGGAGGGGTCGATCATGGTCAGGGGGAGCGCGACGAGGGCCATCAGCCCGAGGAAGATCAGCCCGCCGGCCCGGCCCCAGAAGGCACCGAGGACGAGGAAGCCACCGAAGACGGCCAGCAGCGCGGCCGGGTAGGCGCTGGTCGGGACCGGCGCCCAGTCGGCGACATCGAGCAGCCCCAGTACGCCCACCACCAATGCGGCAACCGCGATGGCCCGGCCGAACAGCAGCGGCGGGCGCCGACGACCGGTCGGGGTGAGCGGGGCATTTGGATCGTAGGAACCGGGAGCCCATGGGGCCGGAAGATAGCGTGTCTGACCTGCGGGAACGTCCTTGCTCGGGTCGACCGGCGACGAGGCCCGGGGCATGGGATCTCCGCCGCGCTTGCGGCCCCACTTGCCGCGGTTGGTGTACCAGAGCGCGACCACGCCGAGCACCGCGAGCCAGAACCAGGGGACGCTGGTGTCGCCGAACGCGTCGCCGAGCAGGGAGATCGCCGCGATCCCGCCGGCGATCCAGAGCAGCAGGTTGCGGGCAGGCGGCCCGACCGGGATCATCCCGTCCTCGGCGCCCTCCTCGGGCACCAGCACCCAGGCTGCGACGTACACGATCCCGCCGGCGCCCCCGAAGAACACCGCCACCACCAGCAGCACCCGCACCAGCAGCGGGTCGACGTCGAAGTGGCGTGCGATCCCACCCGCGACGCCGGCGATGTGCCGTCCCTCCGGGGAGGCATGGGTCGTACGCCGCAGGCCACTGAGATTGCGCAGCTGCTCGCCACTGGGGCGGGTGCGCGCCTCGGAGACAGGCGGTGGCGGCTCCGGGGTAGGAGGCAGCGGCGCCTCGGGCGGGATCGTCACACCCCTACTCTGACTCCTCCGCACCCCGCAGACCATCAGGGACGGCCCTGAGTTCTCGATGAGCAAGGATCAGGGTGAATCCTCATGGCATGCGCCAGCGGTTGGTGTGACGATGGATGTCATCATGACGACAACCCATGCGATGGCAGAGCTGCCGGCACCGCCCCCGGAGCGCGGGGGGCCTATGGCTTCGGGCTCCGCTTCAGCAGTGCGCCGCGCCTACCGCGACACCGACGCGTCGGTGATCGGCGGCGTGGCCGCGGGCCTGGCCGAGCACCTCGGTCTGCCGGTGCTCGCGGTGCGTGCTTTCTTCGTGGTGACCGCTGTGTTCAGCGGCTTCGGCGTGCTGCTCTACGCCGCCCTGTGGATCTTCGTCCCGGCCGCGCCCCTCCTGGAGCAGTCCACGCCGGGTGGGGAGAGTGCGACCCGCGGTGGCCGCCGCCCGGCCGCGCGTTCGGGCGGCGTCGACAAGGGGCCGGCGATCGCACTGCTCGCCCTCGGGTTCGGTGCCGTGGTCCTCTTCGACACCGTGCTCGGCGCCGGCGCGCTGATCTGGCCGGCGATGCTCGGCGTGGCCGGGGTCGCGCTGCTGTGGCGCCAGGCCGACGCCGCCCAGCGGGAGCGCTGGATCGACGGCACCGGACGCCTCGACCTGGTCCGGATGGTCTTCGGCAAGGGCGGCTGGCGGGCGTACGTCCGGGTCGGGGTCGGCGTCGGGCTGATGCTCTTCGCGGTGATCCTCGCCGGTGGCCAGCTCGACTTCGGCAACGCCACCGCGCTGATCATCGCCGGGCTGATCGTGCTGGGCGCGGGCTTCCTCGTCGTCGGGCCGTGGATGCACCAGCTCGCCAGCGACCTGGGCAGCGAGCGCGAGGAACGGATCCGGAGCCAGGAGCGCGCCGACATGGCCGCTCACCTGCACGACTCCGTCCTCCAGACCCTCGCGCTGATCCAGCGCAACTCCGCCGATCCCGCGATGGTGCAGAAGCTCGCCCGCGCCCAGGAGCGCGACCTGCGGGAGTGGCTCTTCTCGACCCCGGCCGAGGCCGACGAGACGTTCGCGGCCGCCCTGAAGGCGGCGACCGCCGAGGTCGAGGACGCCCACGGCGTGACCGTCGACGTGGTGGTCGTTGGCGACGGCCCCTTCGATGAGACGGTGCGCCCGATCGTCGCCGCCACCCGCGAGGCGGTCACCAATGCCGCCAAGCACGCCGGCACCGGACGGGTCGACGTCTACGCTGAGGCGACGGAGGAGGCTTTCGAGGTCTTCGTCCGCGACCGGGGAGCCGGCTTCGTCGTCGACGAGGTCTCCGCCGACCGGCATGGCGTACGCGACAGCATCATCGACCGGATGTCGCGCCACGGCGGCAGCGCTGTGGTGAGATCGTCTCCGGGAGACGGCACCGAGGTGCGGCTGAAGCAGCCGCGGACCGGCAATACACATTCTGGAGAGGAACGACGATGAGTGAGGTCAAGGTCGTCATCGTCGACGACCATGCGATGTTCCGCACCGGCGTACGCGCCGAGCTGAGCCGGTCGCCGGTGATCCGGATCGTCGGGGAGGCCGAGGATGTCGACACCGCGGTCAAGGCGATCGCCGAGGGCAAGCCCGACGTGGTGCTGCTCGACGTACATCTTCCCGGTGGTGGCGGTGTCGAGGTGATGCGCAAAGCGCCCGCCGTCGACGGCTCGCCGCGCTACCTCGCGCTGTCGGTCTCCGACGCGGCCGAGGACGTCATCGGCACCATCCGCGGCGGTGCCCGCGGCTACGTCACCAAGACCATCACCGGCGCCGAGCTGGTCGCCGCGATCCAGCGGGTCTCCGGCGGAGACGCGGTCTTCTCTCCGCGCCTGGCCGGCTTCGTGCTCGACGCCTTCGCCGGCACCATCGCCATCGCCGACATCGACGAGGATCTCGACCGCCTGACCGAACGAGAGCGCGAGGTGATGCGCCTCATCGCCCGCGGCTACTCCTACAAGGAGGTCGCCGGCGAGCTGTTCATCTCGATCAAGACGGTCGAAACCCACATGTCCAACGTGCTGCGCAAGCTGCAGCTGTCCAGCCGTCACGAGCTCACTCGCTGGGCCAACGACCGCCGCCTGCTCTAGATCTCTTACGCGGGCTCGGGCGGGCGTGCCTCCATCAGATGGGCGAGCTCGTCGGTCTCGGCGTCGGTGAGCGTCGTGAACCCGTCTCCGCGCAGGATCTGCATCGTCCCGTCGGAGATGTCCAGGAACAGCCCGACGATACGTACGTCCCGGCCTGCCAGGAGTTCCCCGAGGCGGTCGATCATCACCGCGACGTTGACCTGGGAGACCTGGTCGACCTCGCTCCGGCCGGCCGCGGCGGCCGCGGCGCCGACCGGGTGCCCGGCCTGCCACTCCTGGATCGCCGGAGTGGCGTGACGCAGCCAGTCGCCGACCGGCCCGGCGGGCACCGTGCCGGCACGGGTGCTCTCCAGCGCCGAGGTGATCGCACCGCAGCGGGAGTGGCCGCAGACGACGACGGTGTTGATGCCGAGGTCGTCCACGCCGAAGAGCATCGGCGCCGCGACCGAGCTGTCCGGGCTACCGGGCTCGGGCACGAGGTTGCCCATGGTGCGCACCGTCAGCAGGTCGCCCGGGCCGCTCGACGTGATCAGGTTCGGGACCACCCGGGAGTCGACGCAGGTCAGGAAGACCGCGTGCGGCTCCTGGCCGTCGGCGAGCCCCTCGTAGACCGGGCGCAGCGGTGCCGCGTGGCGGCGGTGGTACTCCCGGACGCCGAGGGCCAGCGGGTGGTGTCCGTCGGCGCGGTCGGCACGTACGTCCTGCCAGGCGCTCCACGGAAGCAGACCGCGCGGGCTGATCGGAGGCGCCTTGAGAGCGCGCTCCTGACGCGGCGCCTCGTCGCCGTGCGGTCCGGAGTGCTCCACGAGCACGGTGCCGCCGGCGGCCTCGTAGCGGACACGCCAGTGGTCGAGCTGGTCGCGCCCGGCCGGGTCGAGATAGTCGACGAGGAGGTCGAGCTCGACGACCTGGCCCTCCGGGATCGCGTCGAGCCTGCTCACCAGCTTCGGTGTCGCCAGGAACGAGAGGCTGCCGTGCACCTCGACCAGCCACTTCTCGCGGCCGTCGGCGGCCAGGCCGGCCGGGCGTACCTCGATCCGCACATGGACCAGGCGCCACAGCACCAGGACCAGAGCGGCGACCAGGCCGATCAGGACACCCTCGATGAGGTTGAGCGCGAGCACTCCCGCGATGGTCAGGCCGTAGATCCACAGCTCGCCGCGGGCGTGCGCCTGGGAGATGTCGGCGGGCCGGACCAGGCCGGTGCCCATCATGATCAGCAGCCCGGCCAGGGCGGCCAGCGGGATCTGCTCCACGAGTCCGACCAGGACGAGGGCGAAGAGGAGCACCCAGACGCCGTGCAGGATCGCGGACACGCGGGTGCGGGCTCCGGCGGCGACGTTGGTCGAGCTGCGCACGATGACGCCGGTGACGGGGAGGCCGCCCAGGGCACCGGACGCGGAGTTGGCCAGACCCTGGCCGACGAGCTCGCGGTTGAGGTTGCTGCGCGGGCCGCCGTGCAGCTTGTCCACGGCGACCGCCGAGAGCAGGCTCTCGACGCTCGCGATCAGAGCGACTGTCAGCACCGCGCCGGCCACCGCGAGCGGGGTGCCCTCCGGGAGCGCGACCGAGCCGATCTCGTCGAGCAGGTCACCACCGAGCTCGACGCGCTCGGCGCCGGGCAGCCATGCCGCGGCGAGCAGGGTGAGCGCGACGATGGCCACCAGCTGGCCGGGCACCGCGCGGACCCGCTGCGGTAGCCGAGGCCAGGCGAGCAGGATGCCGATCACCCCGAGCCCGGCCAGGATGGCGTGGATGTTGGGCTCCTGCGCGTTGCCGACGATGTGCTTGAGGTTCTCGAACGCGCTGGACTGGGAGCGGCCGCCGAGGGCGACGTTGAGCTGGCCGAGGACGATCGAGATCCCGATCGCGGCCAGCATCGCGCTGACCACGGTCGGCGAGATCGCCAGCGCGTAGCGCCCGAGCCGGGTGGCGCCGAGGATGACCTGGAGAATTCCGGCCATCACCGTGATCGCACAGGTCGCCTCCCAGCCGAACTCGGCGACCGTCTCTGCGACGACGACGGTGAGGCCCGCGGCCGGGCCGCTGACCTGTAGTGGTGATCCGCCGAAGAGGCCGGCGACGATGCCGCCCGCTGCGGCGGCGATCAGGCCTGCGGCGACAGGAGCACCGGAGGCGACGGCGATGCCGAGCGAGAGCGGCACGGCGACGAGGAAGACGACCAGCGAGGCCGGTACGTCGAAGCGAATGGTCTGGCGGAGCTGATCGAGGGGTCTGGACCCGCCGGTGGGCAGGGTCGGGTTGGGTGATGACACGTCAGAATCCTCCTTGCGGAGCCGAGAGCGATGGTGGCGGTCACGGTGAGAGTAGGCAGACGCCGCCGAATTCCCCAAGGCGAATGTGACCAAAATCGTGTGATCGTTCGAAAACGTGCCGAAGCGGTACCCCGTGGTGGGCTCCGAGGCGGTGGCTCTAGTCTTTGCCCATGGAGATCGTGCGGCACATCCTGCTCGTCATTCACCTGCTCGGCTTCGCGGCCCTCTTCGGCGGCCTGCTGGTGCAGATCAAGGCCCCTGACAAGGTCGCCAACGGCCTCATGCGCGACGGCTCCGGCACCGCGTTCCTCGCCGGTCTGCTGCTCGTCGGCGTCCTCGAGATGGGCGACGGTCCGGTCGACCACGCCAAGGTCGGCGTGAAGCTCGTGATCGGCCTGGTCATCCTCGGCCTGGTGATGTCGCAGCTGCGCAAGCCCAAGATCTCTGACGGGCTCTACTGGACGATCTTCGGGCTGACGATCATCAACGTCTGCGTGGCGGTCTTCTGGTCCTCCGCGCACGTCGCTGCCTGACGATCCCCACGGGCCCGCCGACCCGCGACTTGTCGGTGCCAGCCCCTAGGCTGGAGGCAGCATGAGTACGCCTGACCAGACCCCTGTCGCAACCATTCCGGGCCTCGAGGCCTTCGCCTCGGCGCAGCCGGCCGACGAGCCGCGTACGAAACGACGTGGCCCGAGCACCGAGGAGCTCCTCGACGGGCTCAACGAGCCCCAGAAGGCCGCTGTGCAGCACCAGGGCGCGCCCCTCCTGGTCGTCGCTGGAGCGGGGTCGGGCAAGACCCGGGTGTTGACCCGGCGGATCGCGTGGCTGATCTCTCAGCGCGGCGCCCACCCCGGCAGCATCCTGGCGATCACCTTCACCAACAAGGCTGCGGCCGAGATGAAGGAGCGCGTCGAGGCGCTGGTCGGCAAGCGCGCCCGGATCATGTGGGTCTCCACGTTCCACAGCGCCTGCGTGCGGATCCTCCGCAAGGAGATCGACAAGGTCGGGCTGAAGTCCAACTTCTCCATCTACGACGCCCAGGACCAGAAGCGGCTCATGCAGCTGGTGCTCACCGATCTCGACCTCGATCCGCGTCACTACCAGCCCGGTCAGGTGCTCAACTGGGTCAGCGACCAGAAGAACGAGCTGCGCGACGTCGAGGCTGCCGAGAAGGACGCGCGCAACCACCTCGAGCAGACCTACGTGGCGGCCTACAAGGAGTATCAGAAGCGTCTGCGGCAGGCGAACGCCCTCGACTTCGATGACCTGATCATGTCGACCGTCGAGCTCTTCCGGGCCTACCCGGAGGTGCGAGAGGTCTACCGGCGCCGGTTCCGGCACGTGCTGGTGGACGAGTACCAGGACACCAACCACGCTCAGTACGCCCTGGTCCACGAGCTCTGCGCCGACCGGATGGACGACACCGCGCTGACCGACTCCTACGCCGAGGACACCCCGCGGGCCGAGCCGGCCGAGCTGATGGTCGTCGGTGACGCCGACCAGTCGATCTACGCCTTCCGCGGCGCCAACATCCGCAACATCCTCGACTTCGAGCAGGACTTCCCCAACGCGACCACCATCCTGCTGGAGCAGAACTACCGCTCCACGCAGACGATCCTCACCGCCGCCAACGCAGTGATCAAGCACAACAAGGGTCGCAAGGAGAAGGCGCTGTGGAGCGACGCCGGCAACGGCGACCGCATCGTCGGCTACGTCGCCGACGACGAGCGCGACGAGGCCCGGTTCGTCTCCGACGAGATCGACAAGCTCGTCGACGGCGGGCTCAAGGCCGCCGACGTCGCCGTCTTCTACCGCACCAACGCCCAGTCGCGTGTCTTCGAGGAGGTGTTCATCCGCACCGGCCAGCCCTACAAGGTCGTCGGCGGTGTCCGCTTCTACGAGCGCAAGGAGGTACGCGACGCGCTCGCCTACCTGCGCACCCTGGCCAACCCCGACGACCAGGTCTCGCTCCGAAGGATCCTCAACACCCCCAAGCGGGGCATCGGCGACCGCGCCGTGGCCTGCGTCAACGCGCTCGCCGAGCGCGACGGCCTGACCTTCTGGGACGCGCTGCAGAAGGCCGAGGACGCTCCCGGTCTGGCCACCCGCAGCCTGACCAACATCAAGGCCTTCGTGGCGATGGTCGAAGAGCTGCTGCAGATGGTCGCCGCCGGCGAGCGGGCCGACGTCATCCTGGAGACGGTGCTCGACCGATCGGGCTACCTCGCCTCGCTCGAGGAGTCCGACGACCCGCAGGACGAGACCCGCGTGGAGAACCTCGCCGAGCTCGTCGCCGTGGCCCGTGAGTTCTCCGACGACCCCGTCGCGGCCCCGAGCGCCGACCCGGCCGACGTCGACGCAGGCACCGTCGAGCCTGGCCTCCGCGACTTCCTGGAGCGGGTCGCCCTGGTCGCCGACACCGACCAGATCCCCGACGACGAGGACGGCGTGGTCACCCTGATGACGCTCCACACCGCCAAGGGTCTGGAGTTCCCCGCGGTCTTCCTCACCGGCATGGAGGACGGCGTCTTCCCGCACTCCCGGGCCCTCGGTGACGGCACCGAGCTCGAGGAGGAGCGCCGCCTGGCCTACGTCGGCATCACCCGCGCCGAGAAGCGGCTCTTCATCTCGCGTGCCGTCGTCCGGTCCGCCTGGGGCGCGCCCTCGCACAACCCCGGCAGCCGTTTCCTCGACGAGCTCCCGGTCGACTTGGTCGACTGGCGGCGTACGGAGAAGGAGATGTCCTCCTGGGGCCGGCCGAACTTCGCCAACGACACCTGGGGCGGGGGCCAGCGTCTCGGTCAGCCCACGGCTGCCGGACGACGCAACTTCTCCTCGGCCGCGCTGCGCGCCGACGTCGCCGCCAAGTCGAAGCCGGCCCGTGAGGTGCCCTCGCTCGACCCGGGCGACCGGGTCACCCACGACTCCTTCGGCCTCGGCACCGTTGTCACCATCGAGGGCTCGGGCGACAAGCAGGTCGCGAGCATCGACTTCGGCGACACCGGCGTCAAGCGGTTGCTGCTTCGCTACGCGCCGGTCGAAAAGCTCTGACTAGATGATGACGCGCCGAGTCGGCGCAACCGCACGCCTCGCTCGCTTCGCTTCGCTCCAAGGCGTGCAGTTGCGCCGACTCGGCTACATCAGGACGCGCTGCGCGCGTCAGCTCGGGTCTACGCCGTGCTCGTTGAGGGCGGCGTCGGGGTCGACGGCGTCACCACCACCGGGGCGGACCTCCACGTGGAGGTGGTTGCCGGTGGAGTTACCGGTGGAGCCGACGTAGCCGATGACCTCGCCGGGGGAGACCGTCTGGCCGACGGAGACGCCGTAGTCGCTCTGGTGGCAGTACCAGATCTCGGTGCCGTCCTCGAGGGTGATGATCGTCCGGTTTCCGTACGCGCCGCCCCAGGCGGTCTCGGTGACCGTGCCGCGGGCGATCGCGTGGATCGGCGTGCCGTAGGGGGCCGCGAAGTCGAGACCCGTGTGGGTGCTGGACCAGTTGGAGCCCGAGGAGCCGAAGGTGCCGGTGATGCGGTAGACGCCCGCCGGGATCGGCAGCTCCCACATGTTCGACTTGAGGAACTTGTCCTGCTTGTCGGCCTGGACGTCGACGCCCTGGAGCGCCTTCTCCCGGTCGCTGGCCGCGGTGTCGGCCTCGGAGCGCTCGTCGTTGCGGGTGACGGTCGCGGAGCGGTCACCGACGACGACCATGTCGCTGTCGCCACCGAGCGCGGTGGCTCCGACGAGGCGTACGTCATCGGCGGCGACCATCGTCGGACCGCCGGTCAGCGCGATGCCACCGATGGCGGCGGCGAGAGCGGCGGCGCCGGCGGTCAGCGGGACCGTCGGGCGGCCACCGGCAGCCGCGGCTGAGGCGCGCCGGGTGCGGGGACGGGCGGGGACGCCGATGCCGACCATAGTGCCGGTGGTCTCGACCGCCGGGAGGTCGTGCAGCTCGGGCCGGTAGGTCGCGATCTCGCTGATGCTCGGCAGGTCGATGCTGCCCGTGTCGGCGCGGAAGTAGGTCTCGGCCTGCTGCGGGTCGCTGTTGTAGCCGTCGGCGTAGTCGTCCTGGTAGTAAGCCTCGTGCGGCTGCGGCGCCTCGTAGTAGGGCGCGTCGACGGTGTAGGTCTCGGCCGGAAGGTCGATCGCCATCGAGTCGAAGTCGATCTGCTGCGGCAGCGACACCGGCGGGGCCGGGAACGAGGTCGTGTCGATCTTGAACGACGTCGGCGGCGCGTCGAACGCCTCCTGGAACCCGCGGGGCTCTTGGATCTCCGGCTCGTAGGCCGGAGCAGCCGGCGGGGCCACCGGAGCAACCGGCGGAGCCGGGATCTGGCGGGCCTCGCGAACGGCGCGGATCTTGCCGGTCAGCGGCGCGAAGGTGTTGGCCATCCGCAGCGGCTTCGGGGTGTGCGTCGGCTCGGGCGCCTCGAAGGTCGGCTCAGGAGCGACGGGGGCGACCGGAGCGACAGGCGCCACCGGCTCGGGAAGAACCGGCGCGGGAGCTGCCGGAACACCGCGCGGCGGCGTCTTGGTCGAGACCGACCTGCTCGGCTTCGCCTTGGTGGGCACGGGCTTGGTCGGCTGGGTCAGGAACATGGTGAGCTCGGAGGTCGTCATGCCTCCGACGCCGAGGTCTTCGAGCACCTCGGGGGTCACCTTGTCCGGGTCGATGCCCATCGAGGAGAGCAGGTCGGCCAGGACCGGGTCGATCTGGGTCGCTCGGCGCTGCACGGGGACGATCGGGGTCGCCGCGGGAGGCGGCGGTGTCGGGAACGAGGCCGGGAAGGCGGGGCCGTCGCCCTCGACGAGAGCACGCAGCTCACTTGTCGAGATGCGGCCGTCGGTGGCCTCGTAGTCGCGGGGGGACCCGACGACCGGCAGCTTGCCGGTCTGCTCGAGGACCACGCGGTTGGGCCGGGCCTTGGCTACCGGCTCTTCAGGAGTCTCAGGGGCGGGGGTTGGCTTCGCGGTCCCAACGGCGGGGGACGGCGCGGCGCGCCGCTTCCCGACGTAGGAGGTCGATCCGGTCGCTCGCGGGGCAGGCCTGGAGGCAGGGCTGTCGGTCGCCGGCGCTGCGCGCCGCTTCCCAACGTAGCTGCTGCTGCTCGTGGTTGCTCCGGGGGAAGGGGTGACCGAACGCGGACTGTCACTTGTGACGTCGGCTCGGTGGTTGCCCATCAGTTCATATCTCCGCTGTTCGGGGTCAGACGGCGAGCCATGACTGTAACGGACCGGAGGGCGGGGTCAAGAAATGTGGCACGCCCGTTTCGCTGATTTCACCTTCGGCGACGGCCGAATCAGTCGCTGATCTGCGCATTTCCGCCAGATTCGGAACTCGATTGCGACTTATTGATGTCACCCGAAACGCGTGTCTTCGGCCCATTTGCGCCTCGATACGCCTTCGAAACCCGCCGGTCCCCGGACCGCGGGCTGCGTCGTACGGGGTCAAACGGGGGTCGCTACGTAGGGCTACGGACTGTTACCCAAGGTTGCCGATTTGTTGGTATATGTCCGGTGTGTCCGGCTTCACGCCGCGCTAGTGGCGTACGTCACGTCGTGTGCCCTGGGCTCGTAAGTCCGGCTCGGCGGGGTCTATGGTGCTGGACGGACACATCTGAAGACGAGGGCGTCGACCGCTGATCCATGCGGTACGGCCCCCGTACCGCAACACACAGACCAGGTGGATCAGTGGATCTCATGGAGTACCAGGCGAAGAAGCTCTTCGCCAAGCACGGCGTCGCCGTGACCGAAGGTGTCGTCGTCGAGACGGCTGAGGAAGCCAGGAAGGCCGCCGAGGAGATCGGCTTCTGCGTCGTCAAGGCGCAGGTGAAGGCCGGTGGCCGAGGCAAGGCCGGCGGCGTGAAGCTGGCCAAGACCGCGGACGAGGCGTTCGAGCACGCCTCGAACATCCTCGGCATGGAGATCAAGGGCCTGAAGGTCAACCGGGTGCTGATCACTCCGGCGACCCCGCCGGTGGAGGAGTACTACTTCTCCTTCCTGCTGGACCGGTCGAACCGGCAGTACCTCTGCATCGCGTCCGTCGAGGGTGGTGTGGAGATCGAAGAGGTCGCCAAGACCAACCCCGACGCCGTGAAGAAGATCGGCATCGACCCCGGTAAGGGTGTCGACGAGGCCAAGGCGCGCGAGATCGCGGCCGAGTGTGGCTTCCCGGAGCCCGTCTTCGAGCAGGCCGTCGCGATGATCGAGAGCCTCTACAAGGTGTTCGTGGAGGAGGACGCGACGCTCGTCGAGGTCAACCCGCTGGCTCGCCTGGAGGGCGACAAGCTGGAGGCCCTGGACGGCAAGGTGTCGCTGGACGACAACGCCTCCGAGATCCGCCACGAGGACCACGAGCAGTTCGTCATCCGTGACGAGGAGGACCCGCTCGAGGCCAAGGCCAAGGACAAGGGCCTCAACTACGTCAAGCTCGACGGCCAGGTCGGCATCATCGGCAACGGCGCGGGTCTGGTCATGTCGACCCTCGACGTCGTCGCGTACGCCGGTGAGGCTCACGGCGGCGTGAAGCCCGCCAACTTCCTCGACATCGGTGGCGGCGCCAACGCGCAGGTCATGGCCGACGGTCTCGACGTCATCCTGAACGACGAGCAGGTCAAGTCCGTGTTCGTGAACGTCTTCGGTGGCATCACCGCGTGTGACGAGGTCGCCAAGGGCATCGTCGGCGCGCTGGACATCCTCGGCAACGAGGCCACCAAGCCGCTCGTCGTGCGTCTGGACGGCAACAACGTGGACCTGGGTCGCCAGATCCTCAGTGAGGCCAACCACCCGCTGGTCACCATCGTCGACACCATGGACGGCGGCGCCGACAAGGCCGCCGAGCTGGCCAACGCCTGAGGTCAGGAGAGAGAAACATGAGCATCTACCTCAACAAGGACAGCAAGGTCATCGTCCAGGGCATCACCGGCGGCATGGGTGCGAAGCACACCGCCCTGATGCTCGACTCGGGCGCCCAGATCGTCGGTGGCGTCAACGCCCGTAAGGCCGGCACCACGGTCACCCACAAGGACGCCCAGGGCGCCGACGTGGAGCTCCCGGTGTTCGGCACGGTCGCGGAGGCGATGAAGGAGACCGGCGCCAACGTGTCGGTTCTCTTCGTGCCGCCGGCGTTCACCAAGGACGCCGCGATCGAGGCCATCGACGCCGAGATGCCGCTGATCGTGGTCATCACCGAGGGCGTCCCGGTCCAGGACACCGCGGAGGTGTGGTCCTACCTGCAGGGCAAGGCCACCCGGATGATCGGCCCGAACTGCCCCGGCATCATCACGCCGGGCGAGTCGCTGGCCGGCATCACCCCGCACACCATCACCGGCAAGGGCCCGGTCGGTCTCGTCTCCAAGTCGGGGACGCTGACCTACCAGATGATGTACGAGCTGAAGGACTTCGGCTTCTCCACCGCCATCGGCATCGGCGGTGACCCCATCATCGGCACCACCCACATCGACGCCCTCGAGGCGTTCGAGAAGGACGACGAGACCAAGCTCATCGTCATGATCGGTGAGATCGGTGGCGACGCCGAGGAGCGGGCCGCGGCCTACATCCAGGAGAACATCTCCAAGCCTGTCGTCGGCTACGTCGCCGGCTTCACGGCGCCGGAGGGTAAGACCATGGGTCACGCCGGTGCGATCGTGTCCGGCTCCGCCGGCACCGCGCAGGCGAAGAAGGAGGCCCTCGAGGCCGCCGGCGTCAAGGTCGGCAAGACCCCGTCGGAGACCGCTGCTCTCGCTCGCGAGATCCTGCAGTCCCTCTGACCTACGTCAGGACCGCCCCGCGACCGTCATGGTCGCGGGGCGGTCGTCGTCTCCGGGGGAGTTGCTCCGAATGCGCACCCTCGAGCCTCCGCACGGATTAATGTGACGAGCATGGCCAAGCGAATGGCACGTTTGATCTCGGGTGTGGTCGGTGTCGGGATTACGATCTCGATCGCGTCGTTGGGTGCCGGTTTGACGCCGGTGGCGGCGGCATCGACGGCTCAGGCGGAGACCGCCCGGAAGACCCACACCGTCCAGCCAGGGGAGACGCTCTCCCGAATCGCGGAGAAGTACGGCGTCAAGGTCAGCGACCTCGCGACCTGGAACCAGATCGCCGACCCCGCCAAGATCCGAGCGGGGGCCAAGCTCGTGGTGAGCCCACCCGCGAAGCCGGCCGGGAAGACGTACACCGTGGCGCCCGGTGACACCTTCTCCGGCATCGCCAAGAAGTTCGGCGTCGAGGTGGGCGAGCTGATGGCCTACAACGGCTACGAGGATCCCACCAAGCTGCTGGCGGGCAGCGAGATCAAGATCCCCAAGGCGAAGCCGAAGCTGAAGAAGTACAAGGTCGTCGCCGGTGACACGTTCGTCAGCATCGGCAAGAGGTTCGGCGTCACCGCGGACGAGCTGATGGCGCACAACGGCTACGAGGACCCGACCAAGCTGCTCGCCGGCACGACGATCGAGATCCCGGCCAAGGCGGTCAAGCCCAAGCCCAAGCCGAACCCCGAGCCCGGCACCGGGGAGACGGTCTACACGACCGTTGCCGGGGACACCTACGCGAGCGTTGCCAAGAGGTTCCGGATCACCGAGGAGGAGCTGCGGATCTACAACGGCTCCAGGTCACCCGACAAGCTGCCTCCCGGCTACAAGCTCTACATCCCGCCGAGCTGAGGTCAGACCGCGCGCAGGGCTCCCGAGCGGCGGCGCCGCATCGCGTCGAGGGCCTCGGCGGTGGCATCGTCGGCAGGCATCAGGACCTGGATCTGCTGGTTGTCGGCGGCCGGGAGCTCGAGCTCCTCGACGTCGAACCGCAGCTCGCCGGCGTCGGGATGCAGCCAGCGCCACACGCCGCCGTGAGGCGGGTCGTGGCGGGTCAGCCGGTCGGTGAACTCCGGCCCCGCCCGGTCCGACATCGCCTCGATCATCATCCGCGCGGCGACGGGGTTGGGGCCGCGGTAGAGGTTGGCCACCAGGTCGTCGGCCACCCGCGCCCAGTCGGGGAACGCCTCGCGGGCGCGCGGGTGGAGGAAGGCGTACGCGGTCAGGTTGGGCTCCGCGTGGTCGAGCATCCCGAGGGGTCGGGCGAGCAGGTCGAACGTGGAGGTGTGGGCCAGCAGGTCGCCGAGGCGGTTGGTGAGCACGGCGATGCCCGGCTCGAACTGCTCCACCAGGGCGCGTGCGCCGGGGCGTACGTCACGACCGGAGGAGAACGGCCCGAGGCACTGGCCGCTGGAGGCCATCGCGAGGGTGCGCAAGTGCTCGTGGGACGCGGCGTCGAAGCGGAGCGCGTCACCGATGGCCCGCAGGACCTGCGGTGAAGGATGCCGGTCGCGGCCCTGCTCGATCCGGACCAGGTACTCGACGCTGATCCCGGCCAGCGTGGCCAGCTCGGACCGCCGCAGGCCGGGGGCCCGGCGGCGTACGCCTTCCGGGAGACCGACGCTCTCCGGCGTGGTCTGGTCGCGGCGGTCCCGGATGAACGAGCCGAGGGCTCCCGCGTTGGCTGGCATGTCATCAAGCCTACGGCTCAGCCGGGCGGTCATGGTGGCCCTGCTGGGGCCAGCCTCGGCTCGGTCTCCCGCCGCTCGCCGACCCGCGTGAACCTGGATGGCATGACCCAACCACTACGTATCGCAGTCATCACCGCCAGCGTCCGGGAAGGCCGCGGGGGCCCGATCTTCGGCTCCTGGGTGGCCGAGCAGGCCGAGGCGTACGGCGGCCTCCAGGTCGAGCTGATCGACCTTGCGGACCACGAGATCCCGTTGTCCCTGCCCGCCGAGTCGCCCAAGATGGCCGGCGCGGACTATCCGCGGCCCGACGGCCAGACCGACCTCACCGACGCGCTCGACGCCGCCGAGGGCTTCATCATCGTCACCCCTGAGTACAACCACAGCTTCCCGGCCTCGCTGAAGTCGGCGCTGGACTGGCACTTCACCCAGTGGCAGGCCAAGCCGGTCGCGCTGGTCTCCTACGGCGGTGACAGTGGCGGCCGGCATGCCACCCTGCATCTGGAGAACGTGCTCACCGAGCTGCACGCCCACCCGCTCCAGGCCCGTCTCTCGTTCCCGCGCTACTGGGAGCGTCTCGACGAGGACGGTCGCCCCAACGACCCGGACTCGGCCGTCTACGCCAAGGGGATGCTTGCCCAGCTGGCGTGGTGGGCCGAGGCCCTTCGGGCTGGGCGAGCCGCTTCGTCCTACCCGGAGTGAGACAGAGCGCCCCGGCAGCCGGATGGCTGCCGGGGCGCTTGCTCGGGCTGTGACGGTCTGGCTGGGAAGGTCAGGCGGCGACGGTCTCCGAAGCCGGCTGCTCGTCCGCGAGCAGGCCCTCCGCGGAGGCGGAGCGGTAGCGGTCGACGTCGAGGATGCCCTCGCGCTTGGCCACGATGGTCGGCACGAGCGCCTGTCCGGCGACGTTGACCGCGGTACGTCCCATGTCGAGGATCGGGTCGATCGCGAGCAGCAGGCCGACACCGGCCAGCGGCAGGCCGAGGGTCGAGAGCGTGAGCGTCAGCATCACGACGGCGCCGGTGAGGCCCGCGGTGGCTGCCGAACCGACGACCGAGACGAAGGCGATCAGCAGGTAGTCGGTGATGCCCAGGTCGATCCCGAAGATCTGGGCGACGAAGATCGCCGAGATGGCCGGGTAGATCGACGCGCAGCCGTCCATCTTGGTGGTCGAGCCCAGCGGGACGGCGAACGAGGCGTACTCCTGGGGGACGCCGAGGTTCTTGACCGTCACCTGCTCGGTGACCGGCATGGTGCCGACCGAGGAGCGCGAGACGAAGGCGAGCTGGATCGCCGGCCAGGCGCCGCGGAAGTAGGCCAGCGGGTTGAGCCCGTTGGCGCGCAGCAGCACCGGGTAGACGACGAACAGGACCAGTGCCAGGCCGACGTAGACGGCCACCGCGAACCAGGCCAGAGAGCTCAGCGAGTCCCAGCCGTAGGAGGCGACCGCGTTGCCGATCAGGCCGAGGGTGCCGATCGGCGCCAGCCGGATGATCCACCACAGCACCTTCTGAACGATGGCGAGGAAGGAGCGGTTGAAGGCGAGGAACGGCTCGGCCTTCTCGCCGGTCTTGAGCGCCGCGATGCCGATCGCGAGGGCCACCACGAGCACCTGGAGGACGTTGAAGCTCAACGCGGTCTCCGCGAGCGGGCTCCCGCCGACCTGCTCGACGCTGGTCGATGCCTCGAGGCCGAGGAAGTTGCCCGGGATCAGGCCCTGGAGGAAGTCGAGCCACGAGGCGGATGCACCGGCCTCGGCCGCGTCGGCGGTGCTGACCGCGGTGTTGCTGCCGGGCCGGAAGAGCAGCCCCAGACCGATGCCGATGACGACCGAGATCGCCGCGGTGATCGCGAACCACAGCAGCGTCTGGCCCGCGAGACGGGCCGCGTTGCTGACCGTACGCAGGTTGGCGATCGAGGCGATGATGGCGGTGAAGATCAGAGGTACGACTACGGCCTTGAGCAACGAGACGAACGAGTCGCCGATCGTGGCGAGCGTGGTCGTCAGCCAGTTGGCCTCGTCGCCGGCCCCGGGGCCGATGGCGCGCGCGACGGCACCGAGGGCGACGCCGAGGACGAGGCCCAGGATGATCTGGACCGAGAAGGACGGAAGCGGCAACCGCCGCCTGGCGGGTGCAGTGGGGGCGGTGGACACGAGAAGGCTTCTCCAAGGTTGATGCGGGTCGGGGCTCTGATGGGCCCAAACGCCATGACCAGTACGTGTCTTCCTCGGATGAGCGCGTTGTGACAGGAGTCTCCACGCGCTAAGTCATGAAAGACGATCAACCATATCGTGTTTGAGTTGTGTCCGTCAGCGCAGGTCGCTGATCCCGGCGGTGACCGCCGCCTTCTCGATCGCGAGGATCCGGCCGGGCCACGAGTCGGGCTGGTCCGGCTGGTAGCACGGGTCGTCCTTGTCGCCGGTGCTCGGCGGGCAGGGGCCGGCGAGCTCGGCGTAGCCGACCAGGACGAGCCGGGTCTCGTACTCCGCGACCAGCTCGGTCTCGAACCACAGGTTGTCGCCACCGTCCAGGCCAGGGTAGGTCGCCTGTGAGCGTGCCGCGCGCTTCGGCCCGGCATCGAGCTCGGAGCTGACATCCATGGGCAGCGCGGTGACGTCCGGGTCGACCCCGAGCTTGTTCGCCGGGCAGACCTCCATCCACTCCATGACCTCGTTGTACGCAGCGCCCGCAGCGTTCTCGTCGGCGAACTCCAGCACCGCCACGTGGACCTGGCCGACCATGGCGCTGTCGGTGTCCCAGCGGTAGTCCGACGCGACCTTCGCCGAGGCGTCGAGCGAGGAGAGCCACTCCTTCTGGCAGGCGAGGGTCGGCACGTCGGGGGTGGGCGTGTACTGGTTCCAGCCGAGAGGGCTCTCGAAGCGGTCGAGCGCGGGGAGGGTGCTGCCGTCGATCAGATTGGCGGCGCTGAGCCCGTCCGTCGCGGGCGGTCCTGTCTCCGTCGGGTCGGCGGAGGGATCGCTTGGAGGCGTGGCGCCGACCATCCGGTAGGCGGCGTTGACGGCGGAGGTCTGCAGGGTGGCGGGCGGAACGTAGTCCTGCACGCCCCGCTTCCGGGTCATCACCAGCACCCGGTCGTCCGCGGACACGACGGCCGTCGCGGTCTCCCAGACCGCGTTCATCTCGGGGTCGTCGGGCTGGTACGTCACCACGTCGATGTCCCCGCCCGAGATGACGTCGCCCTCGACCGGGAGCGAACCGGCCACCTCTGCTCCGTCCACGCCGGGGCACGAGGTCGCGGCGTCGGAGAGGTCGGTGCGTACCTTCTCGGCCTCGTCGGCCGAGCCGAACTCGGCGACGACGGCGTTCAGCGTGCCGGCTGCGTCCGCCATCTCCTTCCCGGGCTCTGCGACGAAGTCGCGGCGGTACGTCGCCAGCGCGCCCGAGTCGCCCAGCGACTCGGTGAGGCAGTCGTTGTAGGTGTCGGTGCCCTCGCCGTCGTAGGTCTGCTGCTGGACCCACGCCGGATAGGGGTCGTCGGAGACGAGATCGTCCGCGGTCGGCAGATTGGCCCGGCTGAGATCGGAGGCCGGGGCCGAGGCGGACGCGCTGGGCGCGGCAGCGGTGTCGCTCGGCGCCGGTGCGGGGTCGATGCCCTTGTCGCCGAGTCCGGTGGAGAGGAAGATGATCGGCCCGGCGACGACGGCGGCCACGGCCGCCGCGCTCGCGGTGAGCACGGTGCGCTTCCGCCGGCGGATCTGGTCACCCCGCCTCCGTGCCTCGGCCGCAGAGTTGATCGGTGCTCCGGGGGCATCGGCGCGGAACTGGTCCAGACGCGAGATCGGGTCACTCATCTCAGGCCTCCTTCCAGACGGCGCCGGGATTGTCCTCGGCGAGCAGCTCCGCGAGGGCGGCTCGTCCTCGAGCCAAGCGGGCTTTGACGGTGCCGGTCGGCGCACCGACCTCGGCGGCCACCTGATGGACCGGCAGATCGGCGATGTGGTGCAGGACGATGGCCTGGCGCTGCGCCTCGGGGAGTTGCCTCAGCGCGGCGACGAGAGCCACGTGGGACTCGTCGACCGCGGGCATCTCCGTGCGGACGCCGACGGCTCTATCGGCGGCCCTCCCGGCGTACTTCTTCCGGCGCCAGCGGCCCACCGCGAGACGGTAGGCGGTGGTGCGGACCCAGGCTTCGGGGTAGTCGACCGAGGACATCTTCCGACGATGCGCCCAAGCGCGGGCGAAGGCCTCCTGGACGCACTCCGCGGCCTCGTCGAAGTCGCCGATCATGGCGTACAGCTGAGCACACAAGCGGCGGTACGACGCGTTGTACAGCGCGTCGAACTCGTCCTCGTCCATCGTTCGCCTCCCCGGCTGGCTTTCCATGACTCTTGCCCGTGCGCCAGTGTCTGCGGTGGCGTGTGTGAGCGTAAAGGTCAATTGCACTGCGTCCTCATCAGGGCAGGTCCTGGAAGGCGCGGTCCACCGTGGCCTCGACCGTCTGGGCGACCCGGTTGTCCCATTCGGTGTAGTCCGAGGCCTCCTCCGGCGGGCAGGCTCTGGTCGGCGGGCAGGGGCCACCGGCCTCGGCGTGGGTGACGAGCACCAGCCGGGTCCCGAGCTGGGCGACGGTCTGGTGGTCGTACCAGGTGGCGTCGCAGCCCTCGCCACCGCAGTCGGCGGCGTACTCGGCGAGCGTCTGCGCGGCTCGGTCGACCTCGGGGGTGGTGCCGATCGCGATGGACTCGACCGGCCTGGCGGTGAAGAGCTTCGCGTCGTCCATCGATGCCGGGCAGGTGTCGAGCCAGCCGTGGACCGTCTCGAAGGCCGCGTCGGCGCTCGCCTTCTCGGCGAACTCCAGCACCGTCACGTTGACCTTGCCGATCTGGCCGCTGTTCTCGAGGCGGAACTCCCGGCTGACCGACTCGGCGGCCTTCAGCGACGAGAGCCAGGCGCCCTGGCAGTAGAGCGTCGGGGTCGGCTGCGGCGCGACCTGCTGCCACACCGCGGACGACTCACCTTCCATCGGCAGTCCCGGCAGCGACCCGGCCACGACGAGATGTGCGTCGCTGAGGATCGCCGCTGGCGCGGGCGCGGACGAGGATGCCGACGAGGATGCCGAGCCCGACGCAGATGAAGCAGGGGAGTCGGGCGGGGCAGGCGGCTCGGCGCCGGCCATCCGGTGGGCGGCGTTGACCGCGGAAGTCTGTAGGGAGGTCTGCAGGAATTCTGACGAGACCTGCTCCTTCGCGCCACGCTGACGCGTCAGCACCAGCACCCGGTCTTCGGCGACGACCACGGCCGTCGCGACCTCGGGGCGAGCGTTCGCTCCAGGATCGTCGGAGACGTAGGTGACGACGTTGATGTCGCCGCGCGAGATGACGCCGCCTGCGACCGGTAACGAAGCAGCCGGACTCGCGTCGAGCGGGGTGCAGGAGGCGGCCGCCGTCGAGAGGTCGGCGCGGACGTCCTCGGCGGCTTCGGGAGACCGGAACTCGGCGACCACCGCGCTCATGATCCCGTAATCGTCGACGCCGGCGTTCAGCGACGGACCGATCGCGAAGTCGCGGCGGAAGGTGACATCGGCCGCGGACTCGCCCAACGTCTTGGTGAGGCACGGGTTGTAGGCGTCGCTGCCCTCCCCGTCGTAGGTCTTGGTCTCGCCCCAGGAGGCCTCGAGGGGGGCGACCAGGTCCTTGGCGGCCGGGAGGTTGGCGCGGGTCAGGGTGGACGGGCCCGCGGAGGCGGATCCGGACGGACTGGGCGTGATCGTGCTCGGCGTCTCGCTCGGTGCCGGTGCCGGTTCGATGGCGCGTTCGCCGAACCCGGCGGAGAGGAAGATGATCGGTCCGGCCACGACCGCGGCCAGGGCCACGGCTCCGGCGGTGACGATCGCACGCTGGCGGCGGCGGATCTGGTCACCCCGTTGGCGTACCTCGGCTGCGGACTTCATCGGTGCTCCAGGGGTGTCGGCGCGGAACTGGTCCAGACGCGAGATCGGGTCACTCATCTCAGGCCTCCTTCCAGACGGCGCCGGGTTGTTCGTCGGCGAGCAGCTCGGCCAGTGTGGCTCGTCCTCGAGCCAGGCGGGCTTTGATGGTGCCGGTGGGGGCGCCGACCTCGGCGGCCACCTGGTGGACCGGCAGATCGGCGATGTGGTGCAGGACGATGGCTTGGCGCTGCGCCTCGGGGAGCTTCTTGAGCGCGGCGACGAGGGCGACATGGGTCTCGTCGACGGCGGGCATCACCGTGCGGACACCGACGGCTCTGTCGGTGACGCGGCCTGCGTACTTCTTTCTGCGCCAGCGGCCGACCGCGAGGCGGTAGGCGGTGGTGCGGACCCAGGCTTCGGGGTAGTCGACCGAGGAGAGCTTCCGTCGGTGGGCCCAAGCGCGGGCGAAGGCCTCCTGGACGCATTCGGCGGCCTCGTCGGAGTCGCCGATCATGGCGTACACCTGAGCGCACACGCGGCGGTAGGACACGTTGTAGAACGCGTCGAACTCGTCCTCGTCCATCGCTTGCCTCCCAGACTGGCCGTCCCCGATCTGGCGCTACGACGCCAGTCTCATTGGGTCAGATGCTTGGGAGGCGGGTCCGGTTGCATCCGGAGCGAACCGGGCTCAGAGATAGTCGAGCCGGTACGCGGCGCGCTTGGCGAGGCTGACGAACTCGGAGTTGCTGATGTCGGCGTTGCCGTCGGGGACGAAACTCATCTGGGCGACGTTGGCGCCGCGTCGGATCGCGGCCATCCGGTAGTAGATCGAGGTGTTCTCGAGCTCCACCCGGATGTACCACACCGTGATCGCGCCGTCCTTGATGGACTCGGTCGCGACCTGGGTGACGTGGCTGCCGAGCTGCTTGTCGCTGCACTTGTCCAGCCGGCCCTTGATCGCGACGTTGAACGCCTGCGCCTCCTTGGCAGAGCCGAACTTGCCGACCGTCTCGGTGAGCCCGAAGATCGGCGCGAGCTTCTTCTTCGTCTCGGGGATCACGAAGGAGCGCGTCTGGGCGCCGGCCATGCCCTTGGCGTTGAACTGGGTCTCGTCGCAGCGGGTCTGGGCCGGGTTGGTCTTGGCCGCCTTCGCCTCGGTGCCCTCCCAGGGGTCACCGATCGTGCTGACCGGGGGCAGATCGGTCTCGTTGATCAGCCCTGGCGCCTTGCCCGTGGGGATCGGGACCACTGTCGCTCGCGGTCGCTTGGTCTCCACGCACGCACCCGCGCCCGGCATCGAGCAGAGGTTGTGCACGGCGGTGCCGAGCATGGTCGAGGTCTTGGCCGCGGTCGTGGTGGACTTGCCCTCGGTCTTCACGGTGACCGCGGCGGTGTGGTTGCCGGTGCGGGCGACGCCGTAGGTGACCGCGCGGTTGTTCTCCCAGTCGCGGTAGGTGAAGAGGGTCGCCTGGTCGCCGATGCCGTCGACCGACTCGGTGAACATCAGCTGGTAGCGGGGCTCGGCGCACGCTGCGTACCACCCCTGCATCTTCTTGTACGCCGCAGCCGCCGCCTTCGCGTCGACCGACGACTCGATCGTGGTGCCGGCGGTGGTCGCCTTCGCCTTGGCGATGAAGGTGCGCGCCAGGCTCGCCATCGGCCGCTTGTCGGCCGAGGTGTCGGCCTGGCAGGGGATGGTGAGGCCGGTGCCCTCGAGGTTGTCGGAGGAGATGTCGACGGCCCAGGAGCCGCCGTAGATCTTCGCGACCTCCTCCTCGGTCATCAGGTCCTTGGCGGTCAGCTTCTTGCCGGGGATCTGGCTCGGCTCGACCTCGAACTCCTCGGCTGCCGACTGCATCGAGAGGGTGTTGAGCCGCGGCTCGCTCTCGGCGTCCTGGGTGACGAAGAAGCCGGTGCCGACCAGGGCGGCGATCGCCGCGGCCGCGCCGATGGCGGTGTGCACCCGGCGGCGTACGGCGCCGGCGGTGGTGATCGTGGAGGTCTTCGGCCAGGGCTGCTCGGTGAGCACGTCAACGAGCGGGTCGAAGATGGACTGCAGCTGCTCCGGAACGATCCCGAGCTCGTCGCAGATGGCGGCGTTGGCGGCCTGCAGGTCGGTCTCGGTGCGGCTGATCGGGGTGCCGACCTCGCGGGCCAGCTGGGCCAGGTCGACGCTGGTGAGGTGGCCGAGCAGGAAGACCTTGCGGTCGTGGAGCGGCAGCCCGCGGAGCGCGGAGAGGGCGTGTCGGGCCTCCGGCGCGATCGTCTGGTCGCGGTGGAGCAGCGGCACCGAGTGGTTGCGGATCGCCTTGGACCAGGCGATCGGGCGGACCCAGTCCTCGCGCTCGAAGTCGTCCATCGGCTTCACCTTGCGCCAGTGGTGCCAGGTGACGACCAGCGCACCGCGTACGGCGGCCTTGGCGGCCTCCAGATCCCCGGTCAGCGACCAGGTTTGGAGAAGGAGGCGTCCACGGACGTCCTGATAGAACGCCTCGAAGGTCTCGTGGTCTGCCGTGGTCATGCCCATGTCAGCGGTCAACTGTAGGTGATTCGGTCGAATGAACGGCAATAGCCGCAGATGCACAGGCGGGTATCAACCGCTGTGACCAACCCGGTGAACGCCCCTGGCGGCGCGTCGCCGAGATCGAGACGACGCGGGTTGCGAGGATGAGTGGCGATGTCGTCCCTGCTGCCTCCACGCACCCCTGACCGCGGGCGAGTCGCGGATGATCTCCACGATCTCCGCCACCGCCGCCCGCTGGTCGCGGTCGCCCTGCTGGGCGGAATCGGCACGGCCGGGGCCACGCTGGTGGTGTGCCTGGCGATAGGCATCCTCGGCTGGTTCATCAGCGACATGGGAGCCCACGGCGAGCCGTCGGACGCCCTGCGTGTCGCCGCGCTCGGATGGCTGCTCGGGCACGGCTCGGGCGTCCTCGTCTCCGGAGTCGCGATCACCGTCGTCCCACTCGGGCTGACCCTCGTCCTCGCCTGGACGATGTGGCAGGTCGCGGTCCGGGTCGGTGACTCGGTCTCGCTGCACGGCCCGGACGTCAACGCCCTCGCCGACGGCGAGCGTGACCTGACCGTCCCGGTCGTCGCCGGCCTCTTCACGCTCGGCTACACCGGCACCGCGCTGGTCACCGCGATCATGGCCGGCACCCCGGCCACCGCGCCGAGCATCGTCGGCGTCTTCTCCTGGTCGGTCGGGCTCTGCGTGGTCGTGGCCCTGCCCGCGATCGCGGTCGGCTCCGGCCGCGCGGCGCTGTGGATCACCCTGCTGCCGCGCGCGGCCGTGGACGTACTGGTGATGGTCAGGTCGATCCTGGTCTGGTGGCTCGCGGTCAGCACGCTGGTCTTCTTCGCGGCCCTCTTCGCCGACTTCACCACCTCGATCAACGTCGTCTCCCAGCTCCACCTCGACCTCGGCGGGATCATCCTCTACTCCCTGCTCGCCGTCCTGGTGCTGCCCAACGCGGTGCTGTTCTCCAGTGCGTACGCCCTCGGGCCCGGGTTCACCGTCGGCGTCGGCACCACGGTGACGCCGACCGCGGTGACCCTCGGGCCGCTGCCGATGTTCCCCATGCTCGCCGCCCTGCCCGACAACGGCGCCCCGCCCGCCTGGGTCGCCGCGGTGATGGCGCTCGGCCCGCTCACCGCCTTCGTCGCGGTCTGCCGCGTACAGCGCCACCGGCCCACCCTGCGCTGGTCCGAGGGCGCGCTCCGCGGCGTCAGCGCCGGCGTCGTCGCCGGCCTCCTCGTCGCCATCGCCTCCGGCATTGCCGGCGGCGCGGTCGGTCCCGGCCGGATGCTCGACGTCGGGCCGTACGCCGGGCAGGTGCTCGTCAACGCCATCGCCTTCTTCGGCTTGGCCGGTCTGCTCGCCGGGCTCGCGATGACCTGGTGGCACCGGCGTTCCCTCCCGACCGACCCGGCGGCCTAGAGCTCGCAGCCTTCAGGGTGAGTTCGAGGGTGTTGCGACTCTGGTACCGAGCGCTTGCGCCCACGTCGTGACGGCGGTTGGGTATTCGCGCTGAAGCCCGGGAGAAAGATGAGGACAGGCTGGTCTACCCGCATCCGCTGGTCAGAGTCCCCGCACCGTCGATGTCGATGCCCCATTCGCACAGCCACCCATCGTGGCCGCCGGTTGACTCCAAGAACATCAGCGAGATGGCGAGGAAGAAGAGGCCGAAGGTGATGCCTATCGTCCACACGACCACTTTCATGAGCCTGTTCATGCCCAGTAGCGTCGCCGGCCAGCGCTCCCTGCACATGACTTCGGCCCCGAGATGCCCAACCCCGGGGAGGGAGAGACCAGCTACCCACACCGATCCCATCGTTTTCGTGCCTCAGGGGTGCTCGGCTTTCGCATGACGAAGGACCAGTGCCCCGCTGTCTGTGCTCGCCAGGTGCGTACGGTTCGCTGAACCAAGGCGCCTGCTGCGGAGCGGTGGACGCGGCAGCCGCCGCCTGTTTGCTTGCGATCAGTGACCTAGAGTTCGCAACATGTCGCTGCGTCTCGTCGTCCTCCTGTCCGGCTCGGGCACCAACCTCCAGGCCCTGCTGGACGCCTGTGCCACCCCGGAGTTCGGGGCAGATGTCGTCGCGGTCGGGGCCGACCGCGACGGGATCCAGGGGCTGACCCGGGCGACCGACGCCGGGATCCCGACCTTCGTGCACCGGGTCAAGGACTTCGGATCGCGCGAAGAGTGGGACGCGGCGCTGGCCGAGTCGGTGGCTGCGTACGAGCCCGATCTCGTGGTCTCCGCGGGCTTCATGAAGCTGGTGGGGGCTTCCTTCCTCGCCCGGTTCGGGGGGAAGACCCTCAACACCCATCCGGCGCTGCTGCCGTCCTTCCCGGGGATGCACGGGGCGCGGGACGCGCTGGACTATGGGGTGAAGGTCACCGGGGCGACGCTGTTCATCGTCGATGCCGGGGTCGACACGGGGATGATCATGGCCCAGGCGACCGTGCCGGTGGAGGACGACGACACCGAGGAGACGCTGCACGAGCGGATCAAGGTCGTCGAGCGTTCGATGCTGGTCGAGACGGTCGGGCGGATCGCCCGCGAGGGCTACACGTTGGACGGCCGGCGGGTTCGGTTCGGCCGCGCCTGAGCGGCTAGAGTGACGAGCACACGACTGGCGCAGGTGGGGGACCACCGGGGAGTGTGAAAGAGACGGCATCGACCGCCTGGGTGCCCTCATCGAAATAGTCGACCGATGAGGAGATTGCTGTGCTCGATCAGATCACCATCAAGAGGGCCTTGGTGTCCGTCTACGACAAGACCGGTCTCGAGGACCTGGTCCGCGGGCTCCATGACGCCGGTGTCGAGCTCGTCTCGACCGGCGGCTCGGCGGCGCTGATCGAGAAGCTGGGCCTGCCGGTGACCAAGGTCGAGGACCTGACCGGATTCCCCGAGTGCCTCGACGGCCGCGTGAAGACGCTGCACCCGCGCGTCCACGCCGGCATCCTCGCCGACCGCCGCCTCGAGTCCCACGTCGAGCAGCTCAAGGAGCTCGAGGTCGAGCCCTTCGACCTGGTCGTCTCCAACCTCTACCCGTTCGTGCAGACCGTCGCCTCCGGCGCCGGGCCGGACGAGGTCGTCGAGCAGATCGACATCGGCGGCCCCTCGATGGTCCGCGCCGCCGCCAAGAACCACCCCTCGGTCGCGATCGTGACCTCCCCGGAGCAGTACGCCGACACCCTCGCTGCCGTCGCTGCCGGTGGGTTCACCTACGACCAGCGCAAGGCCCTCGCCGCGGCCGCGTTCGTCCACACGGCGACGTACGACGTGGCCGTCGCCTCCTGGATGGGCTCCGTGCTCACCGACACCTCCGAGGGCACCGGCTTCCCGGCGTGGGTCGGCGGGACGTACGAGAAGGCGAACGTTCTGCGCTACGGCGAGAACCCGCACCAGAAGGCGGCGCTCTACCTCAACGGGTTCGGACCCGCCGGGCTCGCCCGTGCCGAGCAGCTCCACGGCAAGGAGATGTCCTACAACAACTACACCGACACCGACGCCGCGCGCCGCGCCGCCAACGACTTCGCCGAGCCGGCGGTCGCGATCATCAAGCACGCCAACCCGTGCGGCCTGGCCGTCGGCGCCGACATCGCCGAGGCGCACCGTCGGGCGCACGCCTGCGACCCGGTCTCCGCCTTCGGTGGCGTGATCGCCTCCAACCGGCCGGTCTCGGTCGAGATGGCCAAGCAGGTCGCCGAGGTGTTCACCGAGGTCATCGTGGCTCCGGGCTACGAGGACGGCGCCGTCGAGATCCTGCAGGGCAAGAAGAACATCCGCATCCTGATCGCCGCCGCCGATGAGCGCGCCGCGGTCGAGACCCGCCCGATCTCCGGCGGTCTGCTGATGCAGCAGGTCGACCACGTCGACGCCGAGGGCGACGACCCGGCTTCCTGGACGTTGGCCACGGGCGAGGCCGCCGACGAGTCCACCCTCGCCGACTTGGCCTTCGCCTGGAAGGCCTGCCGTTCCGCCAAGTCCAACGCGATCCTGCTCGCCTCCGACGGAGCCTCGGTCGGCATCGGCATGGGCCAGGTCAACCGCGTCGACTCCTGCAAGCTCGCCGTCGAGCGCGCCAACACGCTCGCCGAAGGCGCCGAGCGCGCCCGCGGCGCCGTCGCCGCCTCCGATGCCTTCTTCCCCTTCGAGGACGGCCCGCAGATCCTGATCGACGCCGGCGTCAAGGCGATCGTCCAGCCCGGTGGCTCCATCCGTGACGAGCTCACCATCAAGGCCTGCGAGGCTGCGGGCGTGACGATGTACTTCACCGGCACGCGGCATTTCTTCCACTGATCATCGCTACGCAGCCGATCCCGTAACCGCCGAGTAACACGGCACGGGATCGGCTGCGTGCATACGCCCCGGGGTTTACTGTCGGGCCCGCCTCAACTTCTGAAAGAGAGACCCGACGAATGATCCGCCGTGCCGCCGTAGTCGTCACCCTCGCAGCCGCGACCGCTATCCCCGTGGGCTTCGCGCTCAATTCGGCGAGTGCCGCCGCGACCTGCGACGGGAAGGTCGCCACCATCGTCGGAACCAGTTCCGCGGACAGACTGGTCGGCTCCTCTGGGGTGGACGTGATCGTCGGTGGCGCCGGCAACGACGTCATTCTCGGTAAAGCTGGCAATGACATTGTGTGTGGTGGCTCAGGCGACGACACGATCCGCGGCAACCTCGGCAAGGACCGGATCTTCGGCGGACTCGGGGCGGATAAGATCGACGACTCGACAGGCCACGAGGGCGTCGACCGACTCTTCGGTGGTCCCGGTGATGACACGGTGTTCGGCCAGACTGTGGGCGATGTCGTCTATGGCGGCGACGGCCGTGACTGGATCCATCTGTGGGGCGGCGTCGGCCACGGTGGTCCGGGTGCTGATGGGATCGGTGTCGCAAAGGGGACGGGCTACGGCGACGGGGGCAACGACATCCTCTCGCCCTACGGTGACGGCATTCGCATGGTCGGCGGCACGGGAGCGGACAAGCTCGCCCTCGGCGGCGCGGATACCGGTGGTGCTCGCGTCGACCTCGCCGCCGGCACCGGGCGCACACTGGTGATGCCCGGAACGACCGAATACGGCGCGTACGACTTCACCTTCACCGGCATCGAGAACTTCAACGGCACGGTCTACCGCGACATCGTCTACGGGACGGCCGGCGGCAACGTGCTCGACGGCGGCGGTGGCCGGGACACGGTCTACGGGCGCGCGGGCACCGACGCCTGCCGGGCCGAGGTCAAGTACGGCTGCGAGCGGCTGATCCCCTGACGCGCGTGGGCCTTCGCAAGCCTCGACTCGGACGAGCCTAGGATGGTCCCTGTGACTGCACAGAAGCTGGATGGCACCGCCACCCTCAAGACGATCAAGGCCGAGCTGGCCGACCGGGTGGAGAAGCTGAAGGCCTCGGGCGTGACGCCGGGCCTCGGGACCGTGCTGGTCGGCGACGACCCCGGCTCGCGGTGGTACGTCAACGCCAAGCACAAGGACTGCGCCGAGATCGGCATCGAGTCGATCAGGGTGGACCTGCCGGGGACGTCGACCCAGGAAGAGGTCGAGGCGGAGATCGACCGCCTCAACGCCGACCCGGCGTGCACGGGGTTCCTGGTGCAGCAGCCGACGGGTCTGGACGAGTTCGCGCTGCTCTCCCGGGTCGCTCCGGAGAAGGACGTCGACGGGCTGCACCCCTACAACCTCGGCAAGCTGGTCCTCGGTGAGGACGGGCCGCTGCCGTGCACCCCGGTGGGCTGCATCGAGCTGCTGCGTCGCCACGGGGTCGAGATCAAGGGCGCCGAGGTGGTCGTGGTCGGCCGTGGGTTGACCGTCGGGCGTCCGCTGGGCCTGCTGCTCACCCGCCGTAGCGAGAACGCCACGGTCACCCTGTGCCACACCGGCACCCGCGACCTGGCCGCCCACACCCGCAGTGCGGACATCGTGGTGGCGGCCGCGGGCGTGCCCGGGATCATCACCAAGGACATGGTCAAGCCCGGCGCGGCCCTGCTGGACGTCGGTGTCTCCCGGGTCGACGGTAAGATCGCAGGAGACCTGGCTGAGGACGTTTGGGACGTGGCTGGCTGGGTGTCGCCGAACCCGGGTGGGGTGGGTCCGATGACACGCGCCATGCTGCTCTCCAATATCGTCCTCAGCGCCGAGAAGGCTCTCGAAAGGCTCTGAAATGGTGTCCGTCCACCCCCCGCTCCCGGAACGCGCCCGCTGGCGCAGCCCCACACCGGAGGCTCCCGCCCCGGTGGTGGCGACACCTGAGCTTGAGAAGACGGACCCCCAGGACGTACGCAGCTTCCCCTCGACCATCGGCGGGTTCGTCTATCTCGGGGTGCTGACGGCGGCGCTCGTCGGTCTCGGGCTGGTCGGCTTCGGCCACTGGCGGGTGGGGATCATCGTCCTCGCCGCCGGGGTGGGGGCCGCGTCGCTGGGGCGTGCGGTGCTGCGTACGAAGGATGCCGGGATGCTGGCGGTGCGCAACCGCTGGTTCGACGTGGCCCTGCTGGCGCTGACAGCGGGCGCGCTGTGGATCCTCGCGGTGACCGTTCCAGGCGAATAAGACGTACAGATAGAACGAAGGCCGCCCCGAGGGGCGGCCTTCGTGCTTCTCGAGACTACTGCTCGATCGGGACCCATTCCTGCTTGGCGTAGTCCCATCGCCAGCCGTCCTGCTCGTAGACCGGCAGGTCGCCCTCGGTGGCCTGGGTCGGCTGCTGCCACGCCGGCTGGCCGCCGCCGCCGGAGACGATGGTGCGGTCGCCGGTCTCCGCAGCCGGAGGTGTCGGGTTGGCAGCGGGCGCGGCGGGTGCCGCCGGAGCCGCGGACGCAGCCGGGGCTGCAGCAGCCGCGGGTGCCGCCGGGGCGACAGCCTGGGAGTCCCAGGCCGGGACGCTCTGGGCCGGGGTCAGGTTGTCGCCGCCGAAGGCGAGGCCGGCCCCCACGATCTCGGAGCCGTCCTTGCCGAGGAGCAGCGGGTAGACGAATCCGGCGACGGCACCGCCGAGAGCCGGGACGATCAGGAAGACCGGGAGGTTGGCCAGAGCGTCGGTGCCCGAGAAGAGAGCGGGGCCGAACGAACGGGCGGGGTTGACCGAGGTGCCGGTCAGCGGGATGCCGACGAAGTGGATTGCGGCCAGCGCAAGTCCGATCGCGAGCGGCGCAGCGGTGGCGTTGGTCCCGGCCCGAACGTCGGTGACGCCGAGAATGATGAAGACGAAGATGAAGGTGAGGACCAGCTCGATCAGGATCGCGCCGATGAGGCCGGTGCCGGCTCCGTCGCCGAAGCGGTTGGCGCCGAGGCCGCCGTCGTTCCACGAGTTGTAGTCCGAGGAGAGCGCGACGAGGAACAGGACGATCGCACCGATGGTGGCGCCGACGAACTGCGCGCCGATGTAGGCGCCAGCGTCCTTCCAGCTGATCCGGCCGGCGGTCGCCACACCGAGCGTTACCGCCGGGTTGAAGTGGCCGCCGGAGATGCGGCCGAAGGTGTAGGCGCCGATCACGACGGCGATACCGAACGCCAGGCCGACAGCGGCGACCTCGAGGCCCCAGACCGCATTCTCGGGGCCAGCGTGGGTGGCGCCGGCGACGATTGCGACGACCGAGCCGCAACCGATGAACACCAGAATGAATGTCCCGATGACCTCGGCTGCGAGTTTCTGGATGAAGGTCGGCTCAGCCGCCGACAGTGATTCCTCAGTCATGTCCCCTTAACCCTTCAATGTCTGTTGACGTCGGTCAGACCCATCGACACCCGAGAAGCACTCAGGTATCAGCAGTCACCTGAACAACATGAGGTGTTGACACACAGTAACTCTTTTGCGACGGCACATCGTGGTGCTTAGGTGGGGCGGGGCGGTGTCTCATCACCCTTTCTGTTATCTTGATGTCAAGACACTTTCCTTCGTCCGGGTCCCCGGCCTCAGTCATACGCAGATCGCAACTTGTCAGGAGTAGCCACAGCAATGGCCGCACGAATCATCTACACCCACACCGACGAGGCGCCGCTGCTGGCGACGTACTCCTTCCTTCCGATCGTCTCGGCCTACGCGGCCAAGGCGGGGGTCGAGGTCGAGACGCGTGACATCTCCGTGGCCTCGCGCATCCTGGCCCAGTTCGGCCTGGCCGACGACGCGCTCGGCGAGCTCGGTGACCTGGCGAAGACGCCGGAAGCCAACATCGTCAAGCTGCCCAACATCTCCGCCTCCATCCCGCAGCTCAAGGCCGCGGTCAAGGAGCTGCAGGAGAAGGGCTACCAGATCCCCGACTACCCCGAGGCGCCCAGCACGCCCGAGGAGGAGGAGATCCGGGCCAAGTACGACAAGGTCAAGGGCTCCGCGGTGAACCCGGTCCTGCGTGAGGGCAACTCCGACCGCCGCGCGCCGGGCTCGGTCAAGGCGTACGCCAAGGCCCACCCGCACACCAACAAGCCGTTCGCCGACGACTCCAAGACGACCGTCGCCACGATGGGCTCCCACGACTTCAAGTCCAACGAGAAGTCCGTGACCCTTCCGGCCGACGACACGCTCTCCATCGTGCTCGAGAAGGCCGACGGCGAGACGGTGACGCTGCTCGCCGAGCTGCCGGTGCTCGCGGGCGAGATCGTCGACGCGACGTACATGTCCGTGGCCAACCTGCACGCCTTCCTCGAGAACGCGCTCGCCAAGGCCAAGGCCGACGACGTGCTCTTCTCGCTGCACCTGAAGGCCACGATGATGAAGGTCTCCGACCCGATCATCTTCGGCCACGTCGTGAAGGCCTACTTCACCGACGTCTTCGAGAAGTACGGCGCCGACCTCGAGGCCGCCGGCCTCTCCGCCAACGACGGCCTGGGCGCGATCCTGTCCGGCCTCTCCGGCCTGGAGAAGGGCGCCGAGATCGAGGCGGCCTTCAAGGCTGCCATCGAGGCCGGCCCGCGCCTGTCCTACGTCAACTCCGACAAGGGCATCACCAACCTGCACGTCCCCTCCGACGTCATCATCGACGCCTCGATCCCGGCCCTGGTCCGCAACGGCGGCAAGCTCTGGGGTGTCGACGGCGGCGAGGACGACACCCTCGCGGTGATCCCGGACTCCTCCTACGCCGGCGTCTACCAGACCGTCATCGACGACGTGAAGAAGAACGGCCCGCTCGACCCGGCCACGATCGGCACCGTCCCCAACGTCGGTCTGATGGCGCAGAAGGCCGAGGAGTACGGCTCCCACGACAAGACCTTCCAGATCGAGGCCGCCGGCACCATCCGGGTCCTGAACGCGGCCGGCGACGTGCTGATCGAGCACGACGTCGAGGCCGGCGACATCTGGCGCGCCTGCCAGACCAAGGACATCCCGGTCCGCGACTGGGTCAAGCTCGCCGTCAGCCGCGCCCGCGACTCCAAGACCCCGGCGATCTTCTGGCTCGACGAGTCGCGCGCCCACGACGCCGAGCTGATCAAGAAGGTCACGACCTACCTGACGGAGCACGACACGGAGGGTCTCGAGATCAAGATCCTCTCGCCCGAGCTCGCCACGGCGTACTCCCTCGAGCGCCTGCGCAACGGTGAGGACACCATCTCGGTCACCGGCAACGTGCTGCGCGACTACAACACCGACCTGTTCCCGATCCTCGAGGTCGGTACGTCGGCGAAGATGCTCTCCATCGTCCCGCTGATCGCCGGCGGCGGTCTGTTCGAGACCGGTGCGGGCGGCTCGGCTCCGAAGCACGTGCAGCAGCTCGTCGAGCAGGACTACCTCCGCTGGGACTCGTTGGGTGAGTTCTTCGCGCTGGTGCCCTCGTTCGAGAAGTACGCCGAGCAGGCTTCCGCCCCGGCCGCGAAGGTGCTCGCCGGTGCCCTCGACCGCGCGACCGCGACCTTCCTCGAGAACGACCGCTCCCCGGGTCGCAAGCTCGGCACCACCGACAACCGCGGCTCGCACTTCTACCTGGGTCTCTACTGGGCCCAGGAGCTCGCCGCGCAGACCGAGGACACCGAGCTCGCTGCCGCGTTCAAGGGTCTCGCCGAGACCCTGGCCGCCAAGGAGTCCACGATCGTCGAGGAGCTCCTCGCGGTCCAGGGCAAGCCCGCCGACATCGGCGGCTACTACCTGCCCGACGCCGAGAAGGTCACCGCCGTGATGCGTCCCTCCGCGACGCTCAACGAGGCGATCGACTCTCTTTAACCACCTCACGACGGCTCGGCACGGACTCCGTGCCGGGCCGTCGTACCCATTTCGGGACACCTTCCCGGCGTACGTGACCTTGCTCTCCAGATCTTTCTTCTGATTCCTATAGATGCAGGTCAGCGTGGTGTTTGACGTCGGGTGCGGGCGGAAAACCTTTAGGCGAGTGTCGGTGGTCGCGCATACCGTGATCTTCTGATGACTGCGACCCTCTCGACTCCGCCCGCGCCCACCTCAGGCAAGGCTCTCGGAGTCCCCGCCGACCCTGCCGACCCGAGCCGGCAGGTCGACTGGCGACGCCTGAAGGGGTCGGTGACGGGCGCCGCACTGATCGCGCTGGCGGTGGCCATGGTGGCCCAGTCGATCGGCACCGTCGTGGCCGGGCGGCTGGCGGAGAACCCGACCGCGAGCCTGGTCGGCTGGCTGGCGCTGTGCGTGATCGGCGCCTCGCTGATCGACTCGACGGCGAAGATCGCGTGGGTCGGGGTCTCCGACCGGGCCGAGGGCAAGCTGCGCGAGGACGTGCTCCAAGCTGCGATGCGGCAGCCGCTCTCCGAGCTGAGCGAGCAGGCTGTCGGCGAGATCCTCGACCGGGTCGATGACGACTCCCACGAGGTCGGCAACCTGCTGCGCTGGCAGCTGTGGATGCTGTTCCGCTCGATCTTCGCGGCGCTGCCGATGTGGATCGTGGCCAGCTTCACCTGGTGGCCGGCGGCGATCCTGTTCCCGCTGCTCGCCGCGGTGACCTGGTTCGTCATCCGCCGGCTGCTGGCCAAGATCTCCGAGCTCAAGGTCATCGAGGAGGCGTCCTGGACCGACCATGCCGCCGTGCTCGAGGAGGGCATCGCGGGGCGTGACGACCTGCGTACGAGCCTGGGCCAGGCCCATGTGGTCGCCCGGGTGGCGAGGCTGTCGGCGACGGTGCACGAGAGGTTCCGCGCGGTCGTCACGGTCGAGGCGAAGGTCGGCCGCCGCGCCGGCGTGCTCCTGCACTCCCTGCTGGCCGGCATCGGTCTCGCCGGCGTGGCGCTCGCCGCGAACGACCGCCTCGGGATCAGCGCGCTGGTGACGTTGTTCCTGGTCACGAGCACGTTCGTGGGTCAGATCGCGATGCTCGCCAACCATCTGCCCGACATCCAGGCCGGCCTGGGTGCGGTCATCCGGCTGCGCCAGATGATGGGCTCCGAGCCGGAGCCCGAAGGCGGCGCGCCCGTGCCCGACGACGGGGGCGCGCTCGAGGTCGACCTCCGCGACCTGACCTTCTCCTACGCCGAGGGCACCTTCGCCCTCCAGGGCATCTCGCTCACGGTGCCGGCCGGCGACACGATCGCCCTGGTCGGTCGCACCGGCTCGGGCAAGTCGACGCTCGCCTCGCTGCTCTCGCGGGCCGTCGAGCCGCCGCGCGGCTCGGTGTTCCTGGGTGGCGTGGACGTGCGCGACCTCGACCTGCAGCAGCTGCGCGCCTCGGTGGGCGTGGTGACTCAGCGCACCGAGATCCTGGCCGGCACGCTCGCGGAGAACATCGCGCTCTTCGACGACCTGCGTCCGCGCGAGGACATCGAGCGGGCGGTCGCCCGGCTCGGGCTCTCGGAGTGGGTCGCCGGCCTGCCCGACGGGCTCGACACTCTGCTCGGCCCCGGCGGCACCTCGCTGTCGGCGGGAGAGGAGCAGCTGGTCGCCTTCGCGCGGCTGCTGGTGCGCGACGTACGCGTGGTCGTCCTCGACGAGGCGACCGCACGGATGGACCCGCTCACCGAGCGGAGGGTGGTCGCGGCTGCTGACCGGCTGCTGACCGGGCGTACGGGCATCCTGATCGCCCACCGGCTCTCCACCATCGAGCGGGCGCCTCATGTCGCCGTGCTCGACCACGGCCGGGTGATCCAGCACGGCCTGCGGGCCTCGCTGGCGACCACGCCGGGGCCGTTCCACGACCTGCTCGAGGCCAGCCGCACCGATCACCACGACTCACCCTCGCCGGCTGTCAAGCCTGTCGACCACTCCACCCTCGACCACGTCGCCGAGGGCAACGTGGGCGGCAAGCGCCGTTCGGGCGCTCCGCCGGACGTCCCCGAGGTCGGCACCGGTCCGTCCCTCGCCCGCGGGATGCTGCACGTCCTGTTCCTGCGTCCCGAGTGGGGTGTCGCGGGTGCGCTGCTGTTCCTGTTCGCATCGATGACCGGTGCGCAGGGTGCCTTCACCGGCCTCCTGTGGGGCCGGATCGTCGAGTCGCTGCAGGACGGCGGAAGGCCGACGGTGATGTCGGTGCTGCTCGTGGTCAGCCTGCTGGCCGCGCCGCTGATGCTGGCCGACGCCTTCTACCGCTACCCGCGGTGGTGGATCGAGGTCATGCTGCGGGCCCGGATGGCCGTGCTCTACGGTCAGACGCGCCAGCACCGCCTGACGCGTACGCCGCCGGGCGAGGTCGTCGCCCGCTCGATGGACGCGGACCGTTACGCCCGGTACGCCGACCGCTGGGTCGACTTCGTCAACGGCCTCGTCATCGCGACGATCACCGCCCTGCTCGCCGGCACCGCGCTCGCGGGCGCCGTGCTCCTGGTCGTCATGATCGCCTCGGCGCTGGCCTCCGCGGTCGGCCGGCCGATCGCCGGCCGCTCGGCCGCGGCCTCCTCAGCCGCCCGCGCGCGGTTCGGCCGCGCGGTGGTCTCCGCGCTGGAGTCCGTACGCACCGTGAAGCTGGCCGCGGCCACCCCGCAGGTCCACGCCCACCTGCAGCACGTCGACTCGGGCCGGGTCGAGGCAGCGGTGAAGGAACACCGGGTGCAGGCATTCCTCGACGGGGTTCCCGCGCTGATGGTGCAGTGCGGTGTCGTGGCTGCCTGGGGGATCTACTTCGGCGGTGGCTGGGGTCTGGCCACCGCGCTGCTGGTCGCCAACGCGGTCTCGGGCTTCGACTGGTTCGGCCGGGTGGCCGGCATGGTCGTCACCGAGGCTCCCGGCACGCGTGCGTGGCAGAAGGAGACCAGCCGGTTCGCCGGTGGCCGCGACCTGATGGATCTGCCGCCGGGCGTCGACCTGGTCACCGGTGACGCGCCGGATCCGGGTCCGGTCGAGCAGGTGCCGCTCGAGTCCCTCGAGCTCTCGGCCCTGTCAGCGGTCCACGACGACGGCACGATCGGTGTCTCCGACGTCTCGCTCACGATCTCGCGCGGCGAGCTGGTCCTGCTCGTGGGGCAGGTCGGCTCAGGTAAGTCGTCCCTGCTGGCGTCGCTGGCCGGCCTCATCGAGCACACCGGCACGATCCGGTGGAACGACGAGCTGGTCCTGGACACGCAGTCGTTCCTGAGGCCGGGGCAGGTGGCGTACGTCGCCCAGGTGCCGCGGGTGCTGTCGGGCACCTTCGCCGACAACATCCGGCTGGGCCACGACCGACCCTTCGACAACCCGGTCGCCGACGCGCGGCTCGAGCTCGACGTCAAGGAGGCGGGCGGCGCGGACGCGATCGTCGGTCACCGCGGCGTACGCCTCTCCGGGGGACAGGTCCAGCGCCTCGCCCTGGCGCGAGCGTTGGCCGCCGAGACCGAGCTGCTCCTGGCTGACGACGTCTCCAGTGCGCTCGACGCGGCCACCGAGATCGAGCTCTGGCGGGCGTTGCGTGACCGGCACACGACGGTCATCGGAGCCACCTCGAAGCGTGCGGCGCTGGCTCAGGCCGACCGCGTCGTCGTCATGGTCGACGGTGAGATCGCGGCTGTGGGTCCGTGGACCGAGCTGGCACCAGCCTGGTCCCACCTGGCCGGCTGACCCCCGCCTCCTCGGGAGGCGGGGGTGACGCCTCAGGCGGCCGCGCCGCGCTCGAGCGTGCGGCGCAGCGCAGCAGCATCCACGTCGAGGGCCTGTAGTGCAGCATGTCCTTCCCCCTCCGCGCGAAGGATGCCGAGCAGGATGTGCTCCGTGCCGATCGAGCGGTCCTTGAGCCGGATCGCCTCGCGCAGCGAGAGCTCGAGGACCTTCTTCGCGTCCTTGGTGAAGGGGATGTGTCCGCCGAGCCGGCGGCGTGGCTTCCCGCTGTCCAGGGCACCGGCACCGAAGACCTCCTCGACCTTGGAGCGCACCGCGTCCAGGTCGATCCCGAGCGTGGACAGCGCATCCGCGTCGTCGTTGCCGAGGCGTCCATGGGCCCGCTCGATCTCGGCCCGCAGCGCAGCGGGGTCGACCCCGGCCTCGGCGAGCGCTCGAGCGGCGGACGAGCCGGCGCTGGAGCCGATCGCCAGCAGCAGGTGGTCGTCGCCGATTCGCTCGTGACCGAGCTCGGTGCCGTACGTCTGTGCGGCGACCACCGCATCGCGGGCCTGCTTGGTGAACCTCTCGAACATCACATCTCCTTCGCGTACTTCTTGTGGACCGCCTGCCGGCTGACTTCCAGTGCGTCGGCGATCTCCTGCCAGGCCCATCCCTGTCGGCGGGCGTTCGCCACCTGCAGCCGCTCCAGCGAGTCGGCCAGGCGACGCAGTGCGAGCGCGGCTCGCAAGCCAGTGCTCGGGTCGGCGCTCGCGGCCGACTCGGCAAGGTCCTTCGCATCCGTCATGCTGTCAATATAGGTTGACATCGACCCCGTGTCAACCAGAGTTGACGAAACCGGGGGTGCCGGGACCCGCGTCACACCGATTCACGGAATAGCCCACAAATCGCCGAAGGTTAGGCAGTAGTGACCGACACCGCCAGCACCGAGACCGCCGTCAGACCGGTCACCACCGTCCAGTTCGTGATCGCCATGCTCGCCCTCGCGACAGGCGGGTTCGCGATCGGTACGACCGAGTTCGTCACCATGGGCGTGCTGCCCGAGATCGCCGAGGGCGTCGGCGTCGGAACCTCCACGGCCGGCCACCTGATCAGCGCCTATGCGGTCGGGGTGGTGGTCGGCGTACCGATCCTGTCGTTCTTCGTCGCGCATCTTCCGCGCAAGGGGCTGCTGCTGTCGCTGATGGCGGCCTACGCGCTGTTCAACCTGCTCAGCGCCGTCGCCGTCGACTACCAGATGCTGCTGGTCGCGAGGTTCCTCGACGGGCTCCCGCACGGCGCCTACTTCGGTGTCGCGACCATCGTCGCGACCTCGATGGCCGCACCTAAGCACCGCGGGCGAGCAGTCGCCCTGGTGATGCTCGGGCTCTCGGTCGCCAACGTGATCGGTGTCCCGTTCGCGACCTGGCTCGGTCAGACGGCCGGCTGGCGGGCACCGTACGCAGCCGCAGCGGGCCTCGCCCTGCTGACCGTGGTCCTGGTGCAGCTCTCGGTGCCGCACTTCGCGGGCGACCCGAACGCGACCGGCCGCAGCGAGGCCAACCGATTCTTCACCAACAAGCAGGTCTGGCTGACGATGCTCGCGGGCGCGATCGGGTTCGGCGGCATGTTCGCCGCCTACTCCTACATCGCCCCGATCGTCACCGACACCGCAGGCCTGGCCGAGGGTGCGGTGCCGTGGTTCGTCTTCGCATTCGGCGCCGGGATGGTCGTCGGCACCTGGGTCGCGGGGGAGCTGGCCCGCTGGTCGGTGATGGGCTCGCTGCTCGCGAGCAGCCTCGGCATGGTGGCGGTGCTGACGCTCTTCTGGGCGGTCGCCCCGGCCGGGTGGTGGCTCGCGCCGGTCGCCTTCCTGACCACGGCGGTGGCGTCGGTGCTGGTGATCAACCTGCAGGTACGCCTGATGGATGTCGCGGATGACGCGGTGACGCTCGGCGCGGCGATGAACCACGCCAGCCTCAACATCGCCAACGCCCTCGGCGCCTTCGCCGGTGGCCTGGCCCTCGACGTCTGGAGCGTCCGCGAGGCGCCGTTGGTCGGCGCCGGACTGGCCGCCGCCGGGATGCTGGTGCTGCTCTGGAGCACCAGCATCCACCGGCGCAAGGCCTAGATCGCCTCTTCGTTGCCGTCCGTGGCGGTGGCCGCCTCGACCGCCGCCAGGAACCCGTCGGCCCAGGCCTTGGAGTCGTGGTGGCGGATGGTGTCCCACAGCCCGCGCATCCGGTCCTTGGCCTCGGCCTCGTCCATGTCGACGGCCTGCAGGAAGACCCGGACCATGTCGGAGACGTCGTGGGGGTTGGTCAGCACCGCGCCGCGCAGCTCGGCGGCCGCCCCGGCGAACTCGGAGAGCACCAGCGTGCCGCTCGTGCCGAGGAGGCCGTGGACCGCGGCGTACTCCTTCGCGACCAGGTTGAGGCCGTCGCGCAGCGGGGTGATCCACATGACGTCGGCGTTGGCGTAGTAGGCCAGCAGCTCCTCGAACGGGATCGGCCGGAAGTAGAAGTGCACCGGCATCCAGCCCATCCGGGAGAACCGGCCGTTGATCCGCCCGACCGCCTGCTCGATCTGGTTCTGCAGGGTCTTGTAGACGGTCATCTCACCGGCCGCGGGCACGCACACCAGCACCAGCGACAGCTCACCCATCAACGACGGGTCCTCGAGCAGCGCCTTCTCGAAGGCCTCGAGCTGCTGAAGCACACCCTTGGTGTAGTCGAGCCGCGAGACGGCCAGCGCGATCCGCTGACCCTCGAACTCCTCCTTCACCCGAGCGATCGAGCTCTGTACCGCCGGGGAGGCCAGCGTCTGCTCGATCCGCGTCGTGTCGACGCTGACCGGGTTGGCACCCAGGTGCACCCGACGCCCACCGACGTCGATCACCGAGGGCATGGTGTCCAGGCCGAGGGCGAAGCCGTACGTCCGGAACCGAGGCGCCGAGTCCTCGGTCTCGATGACCTCGACCGGGGCCACGCCGCGGGCCACGTCGACGAAGTTCTCGACCTGGCGGGGGATGTGGAACGAGATGTAGTCGCACTGCAGCAGCGAGCCGATGATCTCGCGGCGCCACGGCACCACGTTGAACACGTCCGCGCCGGGGAAGTGGGTGTGGTGCAGGAACGCGATCTTCACGTCCGGCCGCATCTCCCGCAGGTAGGCCGGCACCATCCACAGGTTGTAGTCGTGAATCCAGACGATCCCGCCGTACGCCGCCTCGGCCGCCGCCTGCTCGGCGAAGGCCCGGTTGACCCGGCAGTAGACCTTCCAGTCCTCCTCCTTGAACTTCGCC
Source organism: Nocardioides sp. NPDC127503 (assembly GCF_040302165.1). Lineage (NCBI taxonomy): Bacteria > Bacillati > Actinomycetota > Actinomycetes > Propionibacteriales > Nocardioidaceae > Nocardioides > Nocardioides sp. NPDC127503. Next base: position 119,389 of record NZ_JBEORH010000014.1, read on the forward strand.
CGTTCCCAGAAGGTGTGGAGAAGCGGCCAGAACGCTTCCTTGGAGAAGCGCTTGTAGAAGACGTCGACGTCCTTCTTCGACAGCGGCAGCCGGGAGGCCACCAGGCCCGGGTAGAGCTTGGGATCGACGACCGTGTGGGTGGCGAACTTGCCGCGCTTGGGGTCGTCGATGGACCAGGCGACCCAGGATCCGGTGCGCTCGGTGAAGAAGGAGAGCAGCGTCGGGATGATGCCGTTGGGTGACTTCGGCCGGCGGCGCTTGACCTCTCCGTCCTCGATCACCTCGTCATAGGGGAGCCGGTGGTAGACCATGACGAGGTCGGACTTCCCCGGGTCGTCGGCGTCGTTCTCCGGGTCGTAGATGTGCTCGTCGTCGAGCAGGTTGAAGTGCCTGATCGCCTGCAGGATCCCGCCGGTGCCGGGAGCGGTGGCGTGGAACGTACGCCCCTTGTCGCGGGTCGCGTCCAGCAGCAGGTCCTCGGCCTCGCCGACGCAGACACCCGGGAAGCCGATGTCGTACATCGACAGGTCGTTGAGGGTGTCACCGGCGACCAGCACGCGGTCCTTGGGGATGCCGAGGTGCTCGACGAGCTTGGTGACGGTGTGGCCCTTGTTGATCCCGCCGGGCAGCACGTCGAGGTAGTGGCTGGCGGAGTAGAGCAGGTCGCAGCCGATCTCTGCGACCAGCGGCGCGAGGTCGTCGGTGACGGCCTCGGGGTCGCAGAAGTAGGAGACCCGGCGGTCCTGGGGCACGTTCTGCCGGACCAGGCCGGGCCGGTCGCCGATCTTCTCGAGCACGGTGAGCTCGCCGGGCCACTTGGCGGCGATCTCCTGCTGAATGGGCTCGACGGCGAGCAGGTCGTGGCCGGTCACGATGGTGGCGCCGACGTCGCAGATGATGAAGTCCGGCGTCGGGATGGTCGGGTCGGCGAGCAGCGGCAGCACCGACTCCAGCCCACGACCGGTGACGAAGGACAGCAGTACGTCCTCGCGGCGGCTCAGCGTCTGGTACAGCTTGACCTTCGCCTCGGGGTCGCCGGCTAGGAAGGTTCCGTCCAGATCGGTCGCAAGCAGCATGCGTGCGTTGGCAGCGGACGTGTCGTTCACAAGTCTCCTCGAGGGTCGCCTGGCCTCGAGGCCGATTCGGCAGCTGGCCCGAGGCTGCGGACCCCTTGGAGGATCCGCGGGTCGACCAAACAGGCTAACAGGGGCATGTGTCGGGCGGGAAAAGGGCATTTGACGGATCATCGAATCTGCACTGAGTAGAGCCTCTCAGGAGGTCCACAAACTCGTAAGAAATTGGATGCACCTGTTCGATAACTCCGTCGAGAATCCGTCGTTGATGGGTCATGCGGATCCTGCCCGCGGCCTTCAAGAAGACCGCGGGCGACCACGGTCCTCGACGTTGATCACGGGGGGCGCCGAGGCCCATGGCCGGCACGCAGGTCGGTGCCGCGGGCAGGGTCCACAGCTCGTACGGATCGGTTCTCGATCCTCTTCCTCCCACCATTTCGAGCCTTTCGGCGGGTGGCTGACAGAATGCGGCACATGACCGGCAGTACTGCTCCCACGACTCGTCCCAGAGTCCTCTCCGGCATCCAGCCGACCGCCGACTCCTACCACCTCGGCAACTATCTCGGCGCGGTCCGGCAGTGGGTGAACCTGCAGGAGGAGCACGAGCCGTTCTTCTTCATCGCCGACCTGCACGCGATCACGGTCGAGCAGGACCCGAAGGTGCTCCGGGAGCGTACGCGGCGGGCCGCCGCCCAGCTCCTGGCCGCCGGTGTCGACCCGGAGCGGTCCGCGATCTTCGTCCAGTCCCACCTTCCCGAGCATGCTCAGCTCGGCTGGGTGATGCAGTGCATCACCTCGTTCGGTGAGGCCCGGCGAATGACCCAGTTCAAGGACAAGTCCGCCAAGGGTGGCGAGGGCGCGGCCTCGGTCGGCCTCTTCTCCTACCCGATGCTGATGGCCGCCGACATCCTGCTCTACCGCCCGGCGTACGTCCCGGTCGGCGAGGACCAGCGACAGCACCTCGAGCTGACCCGTGACCTGGCGCAGCGGTTCAACAGCCGCTACAAGAAGACGTTCCGGCTCCCCGAGCCCTACATCCTCAAGGAGGTCGCGAAGATCTACGACCTCCAGGACCCGACGATCAAGATGTCCAAGTCGGCCTCTTCGCCGACCGGGTTGATCGACATGCTCGACGACCCGAAGATCTCCGCGAAGAAGATCCGCTCGGCGGTCACCGACTCGGAGATGGAGATCCGCTTCGACGAGGCGGCCAAGCCGGGCGTCTCCAACCTGCTCCGGATCTACTCCGCGCTGACCGGCGCCGACATCGACACCCTGGTCGGCAAGTACGCCGGCAAGGGCTACGGCGATCTGAAGAAGGATCTCGCCGAGGTCGTCGTCGACTACGTCACCCCGTTCCGGGAGAAGACCTTCGAGGTCCTCGAGGACCGGGCGTACCTCGACGGCATCCTGCAGCAGGGTGCGGAGAAGGCAGGCGTGGTCGCCCGCAAGACCCTGGCCGACGTCTACGAGCGGGTTGGCTTTGTGCCCCCCGCGTCGCCGCTCGGCTAGTAAGGTCGGCGCATGCGCACCATCGGTGTTGCCATCGCTATCCCGGAGCCATGGGCAAGTCAGCTCCAGGACTACCGGACGTCTCTCGGGGACGCGACGGCGACCATGATCCCGACGCACATCACACTTGTGCCACCGACGGAGATCCACGACGACCTGCTGCCGGACGTCGAGAGCCATCTCGAATCCGCGGCCTCCAGGGTCGCCCCTTTCAGCGTGCACCTGCGCGGCACCGGCACCTTCCGGCCGGTCTCACCCGTGGTGTTCGTGGCAGTGGTGCAGGGCATCTCGGGCTGCGAGCAGCTGGCCAACGCGGTCCGGCAGGGTCCGCTCGACCAGAAGCTCACGTTTCCCTATCACCCGCATGTCACGATCGCTCACGACCTTCCCGACGCTAGCCTCGACAAGGCTTTCGGTGAGCTGGCCGACTTCGAGTGCGAGTGGTCGGTCGAGGAGTTCCACCTCTATGTCCACGACGACACGGATGGCTGGCGCCCGACGCGGGAGTTCGCGCTGAGAGCAGCACTGACCGGTTGAGGCGGGCTCGGGTCCGCCCACGAAAGACGGATGGGGACCTCGGGATGAAGGAAAAGGTCAAGGCAAAGATCGCCGAGCTGCGTGCGCGCTTCCCGGCGCTGGACCGGGTGATCCGCACCCAGGAGCACTACGGCGACGTGGGCGCCGCCCAACAGGCCGGCGCGATCACCTACTTCGGCTTCCTGTCGACCTTCCCGATCCTCGCGCTCGCGTTCTTCGCCGTCGGCCAGATCGCCAAGGTCTACTCCGGAGCCGAGAGCGACCTCGTCGAGGCGATCGACCAGGTCCTGCCCGGGCTGGTCGGCGACGAGGCCGGGCAATTGAAGATCTCCGACATCGAGAGTGCGGCCGGCACCGTCGGGATCATCGGTGTCATCGGTCTGCTCTACGCCGGGCTCGGCTTCATCGACGGGCTGCGCAAGGCGCTCGAGGCGGTCTTCCTGGTGCCTGACGAGGAGCAGCCGGGCTTCCTGGTGGCCAAGGCCCGCGACCTGGTCGCACTCATCGTGCTCGGTCTGATCCTGCTGGTGGCGGTGGCGTTCACCGGCCTCGTACGCACCTTCTCGGTCAACGTCCTGGAGTGGATCGGTCTCGGCGAAGGCTTCGGCTGGCTGATCGTCCTCCTCACCTTGGTGCTCGGCCTCGCAGCCAACACAGTGCTCTTCTTCGCGATGTTCCACCTGGCTCCCCAGAACGACACCCCGAAGCGCCCCCTGTGGATCGGCGCCGTGCTCGGCGCGATCGGCTTCGAGATCCTGAAGCAGGCCTCGACCCTCCTGCTCCAGGCAACTCAGGGGCAGCCGGCCTTCCAGGCATTCGGCATCGCCCTCATCCTGGTCGTCTGGATCCACTACACCTCGATGGTGATCCTGTACGCCGCCTGCAACGCCCACGTGAGGGCGACCCCGGCCGAACCGAGCTGATGGTCGCGACGCCTCGCCCGGTCATCGACTCGGTGGTGCGATCGATCTGCGGCCGAGGCGTCGAGCGGCTCGCGCCTCTTACGGGCGGCGGGATGAACGAGACCTACCGCGTCGATCTCGGCGGGGACGTCGCAGTGGTCGTCCGGATCGCACGGCACCCGATGCCGTGGTTCGTCGACGAGGCGTACCTGATGGAGCGGGCGCGTGCGGTCGGTGTGCCAACGCCGGAGATCCTCGGCCTGGAGCATCTCGATGACGACGACGAGGTGCTCTCGTTCTCGGTTCAGCAGCATCTGCCGGGCCGGTCGCTCGAGGACCTCGTCGGTCGGCTGTCCGCCGTAGATCTCGAGCGCTGCATCGTTGACGCCGGTGAGTTGATGGCGCTGGTCCACAGCGTGGAGCCGGACCTCGATCGCGGCGTACGTCACGAGCTGCGCTGGCCCGAAGAGCGCGACGTCGAGACCATCGCGCGCACCGTGGCGTCGACGTTGGATTCGGCAGCGGCCGCTGTTCTCGAGCGTGGTGCTGACTTCCTACGCCAGGAGATCACGAACCGTCCCACCGTCCCGTTCGTGCTCGCTCAAGGCGACTTCATGCCCGGAAACCTCCTGAACCACGAAGGGGAGATCGTCGGCGTGATCGACTGGGAGTTCGCCGGACCTGCCCTGCCCGCCTTCGACGTCGGTCGCTGGGAGGTATCGGCTCGTACGTCTTTCGCCGACCGCTTGGATCTGCTTCGAGAGGGCTACGCCCGAGTCGCCGATCCCGAGTCCTCGGAGGCGGGGCTCACGCCGGCCTTCGCCATCGACTGGATTCTCGAGATGCTTGCCTGGAGAAACCCGGCCACGCCCGACCAGTTCCGACGCTGCATCGACGTGATCGCCCGATATACGGGCTGCTGACGGTCGGGCCTTGGTCGACGGATGAGAGAGTCGTACCCATGAAGCTCGAGAAGACTGACGGCGCGCTCCTCCTGGTCATCGGGGTCTGGACGATCGCGATCTGGACCAACTTCGGCCGCAACCTCGTCAAGACCGCCAAGGACCCGGAGCAGACCCGTCCGAAGCCCTACTACATCGCCCACGCGGTGCTCGTGGCCGTCGACGTTCTCCTCGGCGGCCTGCTGATCAAGCTCGGCGTGCAGCGGCTGCTGACGAGGGGATAGCCCTCAGGGGGACTCGGCCGTGTCGAGGTGGTCGACCAGCTCGTTGAGCTGGTCGCGCAGCGCGAGCGCCTCGTCACGGGTGATCCCCATCGACGCTCCGAGCTCCCGCGGCACCCCGGCGACCTGCTCCTCCAGGGCCTGGCCGTCCTCGGTCAGGCTGACCAGCACCCGGCGCTCGTCGCTGGGGTCGCGGTCACGCCGGACGAGCCCAGCGGTCTCGAGGCGCTTGAGCAGCGGCGTCAGCGTGCCGGAGTCGAGCCGCAGCTGCTGGCCGAGCGATGTCACCGAGAGCGGCTCCTCGCTCTCCCAGAGCACCAGCATCACCAGATACTGCGGATAGGTCAGCCCGGTCCCCTTGAGCAGCGTCACGTAGCGCTTCGTGACGGCTCTGGTCGCTGCGTACAGCGGGAAGCAGAGCTGAAGGTCGAGCGAGAGTTGCGGATAGGTACGTCCGGACACATCAATCAGTCTACTCCCTTGCGCTATTGAGTTGTGCGCAATATAGTTGTGCACATGACACCGATCTACACGGCCACCGCAGTCAGCACCGGCGACGCCCGCAACGGCCACGTCCAGTCCTCCGACGGTCTCATCGACGCCGACGTCCGCATCCCCAAGGAGATGGGTGGCGCCGGCGGTGCCACCAACCCCGAGCAGCTCTTCGCAGCCGGCTACGCCGCCTGCTTCCACTCGGCGCTCAAGCTCGTCGCCGGCAAGGCCAAGGTAGACATGACCGACTCCGAGGTCGTCGCCGACGTGAGCATCGGTGAGAACGGCCAGGGCGGCTTCGGCCTCGCCGTGCAGCTCGAGGTGACCATCCCCGGGGCCGATGCTGCGACCGCCCAGCAGCTGGCCGAGCAGGCCCACCAGGTCTGCCCCTACTCCAACGCCACCCGCGGCAACATCGAGGTCAAGCTCAGCGTCGTCTGATCTCCAGCCGAGGCGTCACCTACGTCGGCCGAGTTGGCATGACCGTGACGTCTCGGCCGACGTACCTGACGTCTCGGCATAGAAGAGGGCCGCTCTCCGAGGGAGAGCGGCCCTTCTGTCATGTGGCGACCAGACGGTCAGCCGAGGATCAGCGACTTGCGCAGGTCCTTGTTGAGCTGGGAGATCACGTCGAGCGGGATCTCCTTGGGGCAGGCGGAGGCGCACTCACCGATGTTGGTGCAGCCACCGAAGCCCTCGGCGTCGTGCTGGCCGACCATCGACTGCACGCGGGAGTAGCGCTCCGGCTGGCCCTGCGGCAGCTCACCGAGGTGGGTGATCTTCGCGCCGAGGAACAGCGAGGCGGAGCCGTTGGGGCAGGCGGCGACGCAGGCGCCGCAGCCGATGCAGGTGGCCGTGTTGAACGCCCGCATGGCCTTGTCGCGCGGGGCCGGCACCGAGTTGGCCTCGGGGGCCGAGCCGGTGTTGGCCGAGATGTAGCCGCCGTTCTGGATGATCCGGTCGAACGCGGAGCGGTCGACGATCAGGTCCTTGACGATCGGGAAGGACGAGGCGCGCCACGGCTCGATGGTGATCGTGTCACCGTCGTTGAAGGAGCGCATGTGCAGCTGGCAGGTCGTGGTGACCTCCGGGCCGTGCGCCTCGCCGTTGATCATCAGCGAACACATGCCGCAGATGCCCTCGCGACAGTCGGAGTCGAACGCGACCGGCTCCTCGTCGTTGTGCAGGAGCTGCTCGTTGAGCAGGTCGAGCATCTCGAGGAAGGACATGTCCTGCGAGACGCCGTCCAGCTCGTACGTCTTGAGCGCACCCTTCTCGGACGCGTCGGCCTGCCGCCAGATCTTGAGGGTGAGCTTCACTTGTACGACCTCTGCTTCATCTCGATGGCGGTGTAGATCAGGTCCTCCTTGTGGAGGATCGGGGCGCCGTCCTCGCCACCGAACTCCCAGGCCGCGACGTAGGCGAACTCGTCGTCGTGACGCATCGCCTCGCCGTCCTCGGTCTGCGACTCGCCGCGGAAGTGGCCGCCGCAGGACTCGCGCCGGTTGAGCGCGTCGATGCACATGAGCTCACCGAGCTCGATGAAGTCGGCGACACGGCCGGCCTTCTCGAGGTCCTGGTTGAGGGAGTCGGCCGAGCCGAGGACCTTGACGTTGGTCCAGAACTCCTTCTTGAGCTCGCGGATCAGGCCGATGGCCTTCTTGAGGCCCTCCTCGGTCCGCTCCATGCCGCAGTACTCCCACATGATCAGGCCGAGCTCCTTGTGGATCGACTCGACCGAGCGGCTGCCGTTGATCGACATGAACTTGTCGATCCGCTCCTGGACCGACTGCTTCGCCTCGACGACCGCCGGGTGGTCCTCGGAGATGGGCTCGAACGGGCCGTCGGCGAGGTACTCGCGGATGGTGTTCGGGAGCACGAAGTAGCCGTCGGCCAGACCCTGCATCAGCGCCGAGGCGCCGAGGCGGTTCGCGCCGTGGTCGGAGAAGTTGGCCTCACCGGTGCAGTAGAGACCCTCGATGTTGGTCGAGAGCTCGTAGTCGACCCAGAGGCCGCCCATGACGTAGTGGACGGCGGGGTAGATGCGCATCGGCAGCTCGTACGGGTTCTCACCCGTGATCCGCTCGTACATGTCGAGGAGGTTGTCGTACTTCTCCTCGATCGCGGCCTTGCCGAGACGCTCGATCGCGGCACCCAGGTCGAGGTAGACGCCGCGGCGGAACTTCTTCACCGTGCCGTCGGGCTGGGTCTCGTCGACCTCGGGACCGACACCGCGGCCCTCATCGCACATGTACTTCGCGGCGCGCGAGGCGATGTCGCGGGGGACCAGGTTTCCGAAGGACGGGTAGATCCGCTCCAGGAAGTAGTCGCGGTCCTCCTCGGGGATCTCGCGCGGGTCCTTGGCGCAGTCCTCGGCGTTCTTCGGCACCCAGATGCGGCCGTCGTTACGCAGCGACTCCGACATCAGGGTCAGCTTCGACTGGTGGGCGCCGGTCACCGGGATGCAGGTCGGGTGGATCTGCGTGTAGCAGGGGTTGGCCATGTAGGCGCCCTTGCGGTGCGCACGCCACGTGGCGGTGACGTTGGACCCCATCGCGTTGGTCGAGAGGTAGAAGACGTTGCCGTAGCCGCCGGTGGCGAGCACGACCACGTCGGCCAGGTGGGTCTCGATCTCGCCGGTGACCATGTCGCGGGCGATGATGCCGCGGGCCTTGCCGTCGGCGACGATCAGCTCGAGCATCTCGTGACGCGTGAACTGCTCCACGGTGCCGGCGGCGACCTGGCGCTCCATGGCCTGGTAGGCGCCGATGAGGAGCTGCTGCCCCGTCTGGCCGCGGGCGTAGAACGTACGCGACACCTGCACGCCACCGAAGGAGCGGTTGTCGAGCAGACCGCCGTACTCGCGGGCGAAGGGCACGCCCTGGGCCACGCACTGGTCGATGATGTTCACCGACTCCTCGGCGAGGCGGTAGACGTTGGACTCGCGGGCGCGGTAGTCGCCGCCCTTGACCGTGTCGTAGAAGAGCCGGTAGGCCGAGTCGCCGTCGCCCTTGTAGTTCTTGGCGGCGTTGATGCCGCCCTGGGCGGCGATCGAGTGGGCGCGACGCGGGGAGTCCTGGTAGCAGAACGACTTCACGTTGTAGCCGGCCTCGCCGAGCGTGGCGGCAGCGGCGCCGCCGGCCAGGCCGGTGCCGACGATGATGATCGACAGCTTGCGGCGGTTGGCCGGGTTGACCAGGCGGTTCTCGAACTTGCGGGTCGTCCAGCGCTCCGCGATCGGACCGGTCGGCGCCTTCGGGTCGACCAGCTTGTCGCCGAGCACGTAGTAGCCCGCGGCGTCGTCGGATTTCTGGACCGGTGCCTCGTTGGTCGGGGTGAGGCCGGACAGGTAGTGGGTTCCAGCAGCCATGTGTCAGATGTCCTTACGAGATGACGCCGAAGACGGTGAACAGGGGGACCAGCGAGAAGCCGCCGGCGATCACGATCGCGACGACCCAGCCGGCGACGCGGGCCCTGGCACGCGACTCAGCGGTGTTGGTGAACCCGAGCGTCTGGATGGCGCTGAAGGTGCCGTGGTGCAGGTGGAACGCGAGCGCGAGCATCGCGAAGAGGTAGATGGCGACCATCCACCACTGCTCCGGCAGGAAGGAGTTCACCAGGAGCCGGTAGGGGTTCTCGGTGATCTCTGCGGCCTGCCCGCCCGTGCCCACGTTAATCTTCACGATGGTGAAGTGGAGCAGGTGCCAGATGATGAAGACGAGCAAGGACACGCCGCCCCAGCGCATGGTGCGCGAGGAGAGCGACGAAGCCTTGTTCTTCTTCACCGCGTACTTGACGGGCCGCTGAGCGTGCGCACGCATGGAGAGCGCCACCGCGGCGCCGACGTGCGCGATCAGCGAGCCCAGAAGCACCACCCGGAGGATCCAGAGGAGACCGCCGTACGGAAGGTACGGCTCCCCGAACGTACGCAGGTGCTCGGCGTACTCGTTGTAGGCCATCTCGCCGCTGAAGGCTTTGAGGTTGCCGTACATGTGCACCAGCACAAACAGGATGAAGACGATGCCGCTGGCCGCCATAAGGAGCTTCAGGGCGATCGTCGAGCGCGTCGACCGCGCGCCTTTGATCAGAGTCGTGGTTGCCACGGCACGCACGCTACTACCCCTCATACCCGAACTTGTACGCAGGGAGTATGTGACATTTTCGTCGCTGCGTGGGCGGGCGGGGTTACTGACGAGTATCGGGGTAGCGGGTTAGGCAAGCCTAACAGCAGGGTGCACATTCTCCGAGGCGATGGCGTGAGATTGTGAGGACCGATCCTCGCTCAGCGCGACCAGACGGGCCAGCAGCTCGTCGACCGCATCGGTCCACGGCCGCGTCGCGACCAGCTCCCGGCCGCGGTCGCCGAGCAGGTGCCGCCGGGGGTCGGAGACCACCGAGGCGACCGCGTCGGCGAGCTCGCGAGCGCGGGCCGGGTTGTAGAGCAATCCGGTCTCCATGTGCTGCACGATCTCGGCGGCCGCGCCGGCGCGCGGGGCGACCACCGGGAGGGCGCTGGCCGCGGCCTCACGCAGGATGTGGCCACATCCCTCCTCCTCGCCGGGGTGGACGAGAACGTCGAGCGAGGCGAGTGCGATGGCCAGGTCGCCGGTGCCCAGCGGACCGGTCAGCTTCGCCTGCGGGACCCGCTGCTTGAGCCAGCCGCGCTGGGGTCCGTCGCCGATGATCACGAGGCGGATCCCGGGCACCGCGGTGAGCTCGGCGAGGCGGCGTACGCCATGGCTCTTGCCGAGGTTGCCGGCGTAGCCGACCACGACCAGCGGGGTGGGCCGGGACTTCGCCCTGGACCAGCGTCGGTGGAGCCAGTCGTCGCGCAGACTGGGCGAGAAGGCGGCCGTGTCGACCCCTGGCTCCCACACCTCGGCGGCGACGTCGATCGCGGCGAGCATGCGGCGCAGGTACTCGCTTGTGACAAAGATCTCATCGGCGTACGCGGCGATCGAGGTGCTCCACGTGAGCGCCGCCTTGGGCGAGAGAGGGGACTGCTGGACGACCAGCGTGGTCGCGGCGGCCGCCGTCGGCGACGCGAGCGCCTTGCGGCCCAGCCAGCCCGGGTCGAAGGTGACCACGACGTCCGGCTCGAAGGACTCCAGCGCGTTGCGTACCTGCCTGCCGGTCTTGGCGATCGGCGAGACCCGGACGACCCTGCTGTTGCGGTAGACCGAGAGTCCGGGGCCGGGCGCGATGAACCGCACCTCGTGGCCCGACTCGATCATGCGGTCGGCGATGGCCTTCACCGTGGTTGTGACACCATCGATGGTAGGAAAGAAGCTCTCGGTGACCAGCGCCATCTTCATAGGACCAGCGTCCTGCCCGGGGATGGCGAGAGCGCGACGTGTGCGTTGACCTGGGATGAACCATCGGCACGACCAGTAGACGACCAGCGTGATGAGGACAATCAGTGGCGGTACCCAGACGGGTCTGGACGCTTTCGGCAGCAGCACTCGCGGTTGCTGGGGTCGTGGGGATGTCGGGCTGTGGTCAGGCGCCGACCCAGCAGCCGTCGGGCGAGCGCGTCTCTGAGCAGCCCGCGACCGCGACGCCGGCCTTCGAGATGCCGGTCGAGAAGCCCAACCTGCTGATGATCACGGTCGATGACCTCTCCTCCCTCGACATGGACTACCTGCCGAGCGTGAAGAAGCTCGTGGGGGACAGCGGCGTCACCTTCACCGACGCGGTCGCGCCGACGCCGATCTGCGTGCCTGCCCGCGCCTCGCTGCTCTCGGGGCAGTACGCCCACAACCACGGCGCCCACACCATCCACGGTCCCGAGGGTGGCTATCCATCCTTCGACGACTCCGCGACTCTGGCCACCTCGTTGCAGGAGGCGGGCTACTCGACGGTGTTCACCGGGAAGTACCTCAACGAGTACGGCGAAGCGGGGACCGAGCGCGACCTGCCTCCGGGCTGGGACGAGTGGCGCGCGACCGTCGACCCGTCGACCTACAACTATCTGGGCGCGAAGTTCAACGTCAACGGGCGTCTGGTGAAGCCGAAGGGCTACTCGACCACCGTCATCACCCAGCAGGCGAAGGCGGCGCTGACGGACGCGAAGAAGAAGGCCGGGGCCGAGCAGAAGCCGTGGTTCCAGTGGGTCAACTACGTGGCACCGCACATCGGCGGGCCGACGGAGAAGGGTGACCCCAAGCAGCGTTTCCCGGGCACGAAGGGTGCGATCGGGGTGCCGGTGCCGGACAAGCAGGACCGGGACAAGTACGCCGACAAGCCGATCCCGCAGCAGCCCAACCTGTTCCCGGAGGCGCGCAAGAAGTTCCCGAAGGGGTCGCCGTCGCGGAAGAACCCGTCCCAGATCGAGAAGGACGCCTACCGGCTCTCCTATCAGCGCCGGATCGAGTCGGCGCGCAGCCTGGACC